>JBFWXS010000049.1:6082-41491 GCA_050187175.1 Burkholderiaceae bacterium | reverse complement strand
TGAGCTTGCCGCTGGATCGATTCGCCAGCGGCATCGAAGCGCTCGAATCGAACCAGCCAGCGCACCACAGAAGCAACTAGATTCTTCTGGCACGCCACCACTGTTGCAGGGAGCGGCAGGCGCGGGCGGGCGGCTGGGATGTACGCGGCGCCGAGCAGCGCAGTCTTGGGGCGGCGCGCGCAGCGCGCATCGTTATCTGTATCGCGGCATCTGTTTGAACGGAGCTCCCCGCAGGGGAGCGTAGTGAGTCATGCCGCGCCAGCCCCAAGACGAGCAGCGCAGGGAAGTCGGCCCGCAGGGCCGGCCGCCGCATCCATCCCGCCCGCCAGCCCGCGCCTGCCGCTCCCCCGCCCCGCTCAAACGGTCAGAAAAACCTATTCCTTCGCCACAAGCCTCACGACACTGGAGAAATCCAGCCCCCCTCGCCCCGCCTGATTGTTCATCGCATACAGGTTGCGCGCCAGCTCACCCAGCGGAATCGTCGCACCGACGCTCATCGCCGCCTCGACGGCCAGCCCCAGGTCCTTCAGCATCAGGTCACTGCCGAAACCGCCGCTGTAGCCACGCGAAGCCGGCGCATTCTCGAGCACGCCGGGCCACGGATTGCAGACCTCGGTGGCCCAGCTGCGGCTGGTGCTGACGGCCATCATCTGCGACAGCGCCTTCGGGTCGAGGCCGTGCTTGACGCCGAGCGCAATGGCCTCGCCTGTCACCGCCATGATCACGCCCAGCGCCATGTTGTTGCACAGCTTGGCGACCTGGCCGGCGCCCGCGGCACCCATGTGGAAGATGTTCTTACCCATCGCCTGCAGCAGCGGCCGCGCGCGCTCCAGTGCCGCGGCTTCGCCGCCGACGATGAAGGTCAGCGTACCGGCCGCAGCCCCTGCGACGCCGCCCGACACAGGCGCGTCTATCATCGTCGAGCCGGCGGCGGCCGCGGCCTGCGCGACCTTCTGCGCCGAAGCCGGCGCAATGGTGCTGCAGTCAATGATCAGCGTGCCCGCCGCCAATCCGCGCAGCAGGCCGTCGTCGCCCAGATAGAGGCCTTCGACATGGCGGCTGGCCGGCAGCATCGAGATCAGCACCGCCGCACCGGCCACGGCTTCGCGCGCCGAAGCGACGACCGGCAGGCCTTGCTGGCGCGCCTTGTCGCAGGCGTCGGCGGAAAGATCGAACACGGCCGGGGCGTATCCGGCCTTGGCCAGGTTGGCGGCCATGGGCAGGCCCATGTTGCCCAGGCCGATGAAGGCGATGCGTTGCGGGTCAGCCATTGCAGTCTCCTGAAGAAGCGTCTGAGTCGTTTCAGCCGAGATCGGCCAGCGGATGCGCGCCGTCGAAGCGCGGCGCCAGATGCGCCTCGACGTGCTGAGCAGTAACCGCGTCGAGCGTGGCGGGTTGCCAGCGCGGATTCCTGTCCTTGTCGACCAGCAGGGCGCGCACGCCCTCAGCGAAATCATGGTGCACGCAGCAGCCGACCGAAGCCTGGAACTCCAGGCGGAAGACGTCGGCCAGCGAGGCATGGCGTGTACGCCGCTGCATCTCGAACGACAGCGCGGCCGACGTCGGTGATCCCTTGATGAAGGCATTCGCGGCGTTCGCGAGCCAGGGGTCGTCATCGCCGGCCAGGGCCGCCAGCCGCGGCGCGATGTCGTCGAGCTGGTCATGGCCGACGAGGTCGGCGATGCGGTCGACGTGCGTGCGCAGCGGCGATGCGGGGAGCTCGACGCCGCTGCCGATGCGTTGCAGCAGGTGACTCAGCCCGGCGGCATCGGCGCCGTACTCGCCGCGCCAGCGCGCCGCGCCGATCGCCTGCAGCACTGCGTCATGGTCGTCGTGGCGCAGCACGAAATCGGCCAGGCCGGCGAAGCAGGCGTCGGCCGCGTTCAGCGGCGCACCGGTCAGCGCCAGGAAGAGGCCCGCGCGCATCGGCACGCGCTGCAGGAACCAGCTGCCGGCCACGTCGGGATACAGGCCGATGCCGATCTCGGGCATCGCCAGCCGCGTCTTAGGCGTGGCCACGCGATGTGAGGCGCCCGACATCAGCCCGATGCCGCCGCCCATCACGATGCCGTGCCCCCAGCACAGCACCGGCTTCGGATAGCGATGGATGCGATAGTCGAGCCTGTACTCGCGCTCGAAGAAGGCGGCGGCCTCGGCCGGCACGATGCCCGCCACACTGCCCCCGCCGCTGCCCGGCGCAGCGGCCCGTGCAGCCAGCATGGACCGGTACAGCGCGACCACGTCGCCGCCGGCGCACAACGCTTTCTCCCCGGCGGCATCGAGCACGACCCCGACTACCCTGGCATCGTCGGCCCAGGCCCGCAGCTGCGCGTCGATCAGGTCGATCATCTGCAGCGTCAGCGCGTTCAGGCTGGCCGGCGCGTTCAGCGTGACGCGGCCGAAGAAGTGGCCCGATGCGGTGGGCAGCGCCTCGAACAGCACCGGCAAGGAACCGGCCGCGGAGCCGCTTCCCACCGGCGCCGCGCCGGCGCCCTGCTGATTGGTGTCGCTCATCGGATCGCCTCGGTAGCGTCGTCCTGCAGCATGCGGCGCGCGATGATGACGCGCATGATCTCGTTGGTGCCTTCCAGGATCTGATGCACGCGTGCATCGCGCAGCAGCCGTTCGAGCGGATAGTCGCGCAGGTAGCCGTAGCCGCCATGGATCTGCAGCGCCTGGTTGCAGATCTCGAAGCACAGATCGGTGGCCAGACGCTTCGCCATCGCGCAATAGACGCTGGCGTCGCGATGTGCCGCATCGAGCTTGCTGGCAGCCAGCCGCACCATCTGGCGGGCGGCGATCAGGTCGGTAGCCATGTCGGCCAGCTTGAACTGCAGCGCCTGGAAGTCGGCCAGCGGCTTGCCGAACTGGCGGCGCTCGTGCATGTAGCGCTGCGCCGCGTTCAGCGCGCCCTGCGCGGCACCGACCGAGCAGATGCCGATATTGATGCGCCCGCCGTCCAGCCCCTTCATCGCGATCTTGAAGCCGTCGCCTTCTGCGCCCAGCAGGTTGCCGGCAGGAACGCGCACGTCGTGGAAGCTGATGATGCGGGTCGGCTGGCTGTTCCAGCCCATCTTCTGTTCCTTGCGGCCGTACTCGATGCCTTGGCTGTCGGCCGGCACCAGCAGCGCCGAGATCCCGGCCGCGCCTGCCGCGCCGGTGCGCGCCATGACGACCAGCGCATCGGTGGCGCCGGCGCCCGAGATGAAGGCCTTGCTGCCGGACAGCAGATAGCTATCGCCGTCGCGCCGCGCGCTGGTCTTCAGCGATGCGGCGTCCGAGCCGGCGCCGGGTTCGGTCAGGCAGTAAGAGGCCAGCGCGCGGCCGCTGGTCAGCCGCGGCCCCCATTCCGCCGCCGTTTCCTCGCGGGCGAAGCTCGTGACCATCCACGTCGCCATGTTGTGGATGGTGATGAACGCGGCCGTCGACGGGCATGCGGCGGCCAGCTCCTCGAAAACGAGGCTGGCGTCGAGCCGGCTCAGGCCGAGCCCGCCGCTGGCCTCGCTGGCGTATAGGCCGCAGAAGCCGAGCTGTCCGGCGGCTTCTATGGTGTCGCGCGGGAAGTGCGCCTGCTCGTCCCAGCGCGCCGCATTGGGCGCGAATTCGCGCTCGGCGAACTCGCGCGCCGCCTGCTGGAACGCGAGCTGCTCGTCGGATAGCTCGAAGTCCATCGCGCGGACCGCGTCTAGCGCAGGCTGATCGTGGTATTGACGCCGCCCGACGTGGTGTCGTCGTCGAACCAGCGCTCGGTGATCGTCTTGGTCTGCGTGTAGAACAGCACCACCTGCTTGCCGTACGGACCGAGGTCGCCGAGCTTGGACGCGCGCGAGCCGGTGAACGAGAAGATCGGCACCGGCACCGGGATAGGCACGTTGATGCCGATCTGGCCGACGTCGATGTCCTCCTTGAACTTGCGCGCCGCCGCGCCCGACTGCGTGAAGATGGCCGTGCCGTTGCCGTTCGGATTCGCGTTGATCACGGCGATCGCCTCGTCGAGCGTATCGGCCTCGACCACGCTCAGCACAGGGCCGAAGACCTCCTGCTCGTAGATCGACATGCCCGGCTTGACGCCCGCGAAAATGGTCGGTCCGACGAAGTTGCCGGCGCCCAGATGCTCAGGCAGCTCGAGCTTGCGGCCGTCGAGCGCCAGCGTCGCGCCCTCCTCGACGCCGCGCGCAATCAGCCCTTCGATGCGTTCCTTGGCGGTGCACGAAATGACCGGACCGAGGTCCGGGTTGTCGACGCCGGCGCCGACCTTCAGCCCGCGCGCTTTGGCCACCAGTTCGGGCAGCCACTGCCGCGCCTGGCCGACCAGCACCGCCACCGAAACCGCCATGCAGCGCTGGCCAGCGGCGCCGAACGAAGCGCCGACCAGCGCGTTGAGCGCCTGCTCCTTGTTCGCGTCGGGCATCACGATGGCGTGGTTCTTGGCGCCCATCATGCATTGCACGCGCTTGCCCGCCATCGACGCGCGCTGATAGACATGCGTGCCGACGCGCGTCGAACCGACGAACGAGATGGCCTTGATGTCGGGGTGATCGCACAGCGCGTCGACCGCTTCGGCGGCGCCGTGCACCACGTTGAGCACGCCCTTCGGAATGCCTGCCTGCAGCGCCAGCTCGACCAGCTGCATGGTCACCATCGGATCCTGCTCCGACGGCTTGAGCACGAAGGTGTTGCCGCAGGCTATCGCCATCGGAAACATCCACAGCGGAATCATCGCCGGAAAGTTGAACGGCGTGATGCCCGCGCAGACGCCGAGTGGCTGCAGCAGCGTGTACGTATCGACGCCGCCGGCGACATTGTTCGCCAGCTCGCCCAGCTGCAGGTTGCCGATGCCGGCCGCGTGCTCGACCACCTCGAGCCCGCGAAACACGTCGCCCTCGGCGTCGGCCAGCGTCTTGCCCTGCTCGGCAGTCAGCGTGGCCGCCAGCGACTTCATATTGTCGCGAATCAGCTGCTGGTACTTCAGGAAGATGCGGGCGCGCGCGCCGATCGGCGTCTTGCGCCAGGCCGGAAACGCGGCCTTAGCGGCCGCCACCGCCGCAGCGACTTCGTCGGCCGTCGCCATCGGCACGCGCGCCAGGACCTGTTGCGTGGCGGGATTGACGACGTCGCGCCACTGCGTCGTCCTGGATTGCACGAACTGCCCGTCGATCAGCAATGCGACGCGGGGGATGGCGGGATCGGACATGAGAGGTCTCCTTGGAAACGCGGCGACTCGACGCGCGGGGCAATTTCACAGAAACTATATCCACTAATTTCACAAACGTTAATAGCCAGGCTCGCCGAGAAGGAAAATCTGCGAATGCATTCACATCGACCGACGGGGACTTGTGAAATCTGTGAAGTCGGACGGCGAGCCGGACAGCGGACGATTCGATGAGCGCGGCCCGCAAGCTGTTCGTCGGCCCTCGCGTGCGCCGGCTGCGCGAACAGCGCGGCTGGAGCCAGAGCGTGCTGGCGCAGCGGCTGGCGCTGTCGCTGAGCTACGTCAGCCAGATCGAGAACAACCAGCGGCCGGTCACCGCGGGCGTGCTGCTGAAGCTGGCCGAGGCCTTCGGCGGCGACGTCACGCAGTTTTCCGAGGAACAGGACAAGCGGCAGCTGGCCGAGCTGGACGACGCGCTGAACGACCGCACGCTGCGCACCGATGCCGTTTCACCCGCCGTGCTGGCACGGCTGGTCGAACAGGCGCCCGAGCTGGTCGAGTCCTTCCTGACGCTGTACCAGCGGCATGCGCGGCTGCAGGAGGAACACGCCGAGGTGATCGACCGCTTCTACGGCGAACTGGGCTCCGATCTCGGCGACGGCCGCCGCCGCGAGCCGCTGGTGCCGCTTCCGCATGAGGAAGTGCGCGACTACCTGAACCGGCGCAACAACTATCTCGACACGCTCGACCGGCAGGCGGAAGCGCTGGCGGCCGAGCTGGCGCTGATCCCCGGACAGCGCGCCGCCGCGCTGCGGCGTGCGCTGATGCAGCGCTGCCGCGTCGAGGTCGTGGAGGCGCCGACCGCGGGTTCATCGGCCGGGAGCGCATCGGCCGGTAACACATCGACCGGCAATGCATCGGCGGCCAATGCGTCGGCGGGCAGCGCCTCATCGGGCAGTGCATCGTCCGCCGGCGCATCCGCCGGCGGCGACTGGCTGCGCCGCTACGACCCTGCACGGCGCCGACTCGCCGTGCCGGCCGCGCTCAGCGACGCCCAGCAGGCGTTTCAGCTCGCCACGCAGTACGCACTGCTGGCACAGCGCGAAACGATCGAGGCCGAGATCGACGCAGCCGGCTTCTCCGACGCGGCCACGCGGGCACTCGCTCGCCAGGGACTGGCGCACTACTTCGCCGGCGCGCTGCTGCTGCCCTATCGCGCGTTCCTGGACGCCGCGCGGCAATGCCGGCACGACATCGACCTGCTGCAGCAGCGCTTCCAGGTGGGTTTCGAAACAGTCTGCCATCGCCTGTCGACACTGCAGCGCCCCAGGCGCCGCGGCGTGCCGTTCTACTTCGTGCGGCTCGACCAAGCCGGCAACATCTCGAAGCGGCAGAGCGCGACGGCATTCCATTTCGCGCGCCATGGCGGCGCCTGTCCGCTGTGGCACGTGCATGAGGCGTTCGCGCAGCCCGGCCGCATCCTGACGCAAGTGGCGGAGATGCCGGACGGCACGCGCTTCTTCGGCATCGCGCGCACGATCGAGCGCGGCAGCGGCGGCTACAAGGCGCGGCGCAAGCTGTTCGCGATCGGCCTGGGCTGCGAGCTGGCGCATGCCGGCGAGCTGGTCTACGCGGACGGCATCGATGTCGAACGACCGCGCGACGTGATGCCGATCGGCCCCGGCTGCCGTGTCTGCCCGCGCGTACACTGCGTGCAGCGCGCCTTCCCGCCGGCGGGCAAGGCGCTGCTGGTGGACAGCGATGCCGAATCGCTGGTGTCCTATCGATTCCAGCCCGAGTAGCCGCTTCCGGAGCCGCCATGCCGTCCAGCCTCAGCAAGATGCTCGGCATCCTCGATCTGTTCACCGAGGCGGCGCCGGCCTGGAGCGCCGATGCCATCTGCGAGCGGCTCGACTTCGCCAGCTCGAGCGGCTATCGCTATCTGCGAGAGCTGTGCGAAGCCGGCTTGTTGATGCGGATGACCGGCGGCGCCTATGCGCTGGGGCCGCGCATCATCGAGCTCGAGTACGTGATCCAGCATACCGATCCCGTGGCTCGCCTGGGCCGCCCCTTGCTCAGGGAACTCAGCGCCGTCACCGGTTGCGACACGCTGCTGTCGAACTGCCACGGCATTCACATCGTCAACATCCTGCATGAGCGCGGCATCGAGAACCTGAACGTCAGCTACACGCGCGGACGCCAGCTGCCGCTGTTCAGGGGAGCGGTGGTCAAGGCCATCCTGCCCTTCCTGCGCCGGCCGCTGCTGATGAAGCTGTACGAGCGCGAGCAGCAGGCCATCGCCGAATCGGGCTTCGGCCGCGACTGGCGCGATTTCCTGCGCCAGCTGCAGACGATCAGGCGGCGCGGCTACTCCGAAAGCGTCGGCGAACTCGACCCCGGGCTGGCCGGTCTCGCGGTACCGGTGTTCGCGAACGGCGGCATCCTGGGCAGCCTGAGCGTCGCCGGCACGCAGCCGCGCATGCGTCAGCTCGATCGCGACAGCCTGGTCGGGCGCATGCAGGCCGCGTCGCAGCAGCTCACACAGGCCATCGAAGGCCTTGGCCTTGGCAAGGCCCAAGGCGCTGACGGTCCATGAGCGCCGGTTGATCGGCCGGGCGCGGCCCGCCATGCCCCCGCGCGCCGGGCAGCGTTACGTCACGCCCTGTCCACCGCCGACGCTCCGGACGGAGACTGTTCGCCATGGGCGCGGCTGCACTCGTGCAATGCGTCGAGGAAGCGCCGGACGGCGGGGGGTTGCGGCCGGTCGGCGCGCAATGTGTAGCCGACGGCGCCGATGATGTCCTGGATCTTCAGCGGCAGGATGGAGATCAGGCCGGCGCGAACGAGCATCTCGGCCGGCGAGCGCGGCATCATCGCCAGCATCGGCTGCTCGCGGACCAGCGCAAGCGTCGTCAGCACGGAGACGGAATACACGGCGTGCCGCGGCGGTACGACGCCGATGCGCTCGAGGAACCGGATGGCAGCGCCGTATGCGACGGAATCGCGGCTTGGCAGGACCCAGTCCGCTCCCTCCAGCTCGCCGGCCGACAACTTGCGACAGCCCGCCAGCGGATGCCGCCGGTTGACCACGACGCACAGCGCCTCGTCGTGCAGCGGATGGTGTGCGAGACGCACGCTGTCGCACCGATCGAGCGCTCGTTCGCCGGTTCGTGGAAGGTAGCCCACGACGACGTCGATGTCGCCGCGCTCGAGCGCGGGGAACAGGCCGACGTTCGTCCCGACCCGCACCTCGACCGTGACGTGCGGCACGGCCTTGCGCAGACGCGTGATCGCCTCGGCCACCAGCTTCGACGCCGCGAGCAGCGTGCCGACGAGCACCTCGCCGCTGGCCCCCGCCTGCCACGCGTTCAGGCCTTCGGTCATGACCCTCAGTTCGGCGAGCATGCCCCGCGCGCTGCGTTCGAATCACACGCCGAAGTCGGTCAGCGTCACCCCTCTGCTGCTGCGCACGAACAGCGGCGATCCGAGATGCCGCTCGAGCTCATGAATCGACTTGCTGACCGCGGACTGAGTCATCGACAGCTGATGCGCGGCGGCCAGGATGGTGCCGGACTCGACCACCTTCTCGAAGACCGTGAGCTGGTGCAGCTTCAGCGTGCGCGCGAGCGACATCCGCGAATGCACATGCCCGGTTCGGAAATCTCCCAAGATCGCTCCAATGTCTGACGAGGCGTCGCGCCGTCGGCAATGGCTCTCTATGGTAGGGATAGGCATGCGGCGAAGCTTGTGGTGCACCAAGCGTTCGAGCGTCGCCAGAGCGGACCGGGCCCTGAAGCGGGGCTTGGGCGTGCGTCATGAAGGGGGGACGCCCAACACATGCTCCCCCCCGCCACCGCAGCCGGCGACGACGGGGCTCAGCGCCCCGCTGTCGCGGCCGGCTCGCCGCTCAACGCTGGGCGGGGCGGACTGCCGGAAACGCCGGCGCGAAGGCGGAGGCCGATGGCGATGAGGACGGGTCCGCGGACCGGAACGCGGCAGCGCTGCGATGCCGGACGAGATCCGAACGGCCGTGCTGCACCAGCAGAACGGTCAGCACGGCCACTGCCGCGGGAATCGCGACGGCCATGAAGTTCTGCTGCATCGGCAGTTCCATGCCCATGATCACCCCGATGACGATGGGAGCGAGAATGCCGCCGATCCGGCCAACCCCCAGCATGACGCCGACGCCGGTGGCCCGGCACGAAGCGGGATAGAACTGGTTGCAATAGGCGCAGGACACCGTCTGCGTGCCTATGGTGCAGGCGCCGGTGATGGCCACGACCAGGAACAGCGCGCTGGTCGGCATTTTGTAGCCCAGCAGCATGATGGAGACCGCCGCCGCCGCGCACATGGCGGCCAGCACGTACTTGATATGCAGCCGGTCGGCCAGCCAGCCGCCGCCGATCGCGCCGATGGTGGCGCCTATGTTGAGCACCAGCACGAAGGTCAGCGCGGAGCCCAGGCTGTAGCCGGCCGCGGCCATCAGCTTGGTCAGCCAGGAGTTCAGCGCGTAGACCATGAACAGGCACATGAAGCAGGTGGCCCAGAACATGAGCGTGGAAAAGCCCCGCCCTTCGGCGAACAGCGCAGCGAACGCGCCGGGCTCGGAACCCCTGGCGGGCGCGGAGCCGGCTGTCACGAAGCGATCGCCCGGCTGGATCGTCATGCCGGGCGACAGTCGGGCCAGGACGCGCCTGAGCTCCTCGGTGCGACCGTTGCGGGCCAGGAAGCTCAGCGACTCGGGCATCTGCGCCCAGATCAGCGGCAGCAGCACGACGGGTGCGGCCGCGGCCAGGAACACCACCTGCCAGCCGTAGCTCTCGATCAGGCCCTTGCCCATCACCGCCGCGAGCATGCCGCCGATCGAATAGCCGCTGAACATCAGCGTGACCAGCGTGCTGCGGTGGCGCAGCGGCGCGTAGTCTGTCATCTGCGCGATCACGTTCGGCATGACGCCGCCGATGCCCAGCCCGGCCAGGAAGCGCATCACGCTGAAGCCAAGCGGATCGTTCGTCAAGCCGGCGGCCGCCGTGAACAGGCTGAACACCGCGACGCAGATGCAGATGACGAGGCGCCTGCCGAAGCGGTCGGACAGCCTGCCGAAGGTCACGTTGCCGATCATCATGCCGAACAGCGCCGAGCTCGCCATGAAGCCGGCCTGCGTCGCGTCGACGCCCATCTCCTTCATGATCGACGCAGCGCGATGCCTACCACGGCCAGGTCGTAGCCGTCGAAGATGATCGCCATCGCGCACCAGAACAGCACGACGCCGTGAAAGCGGCTGAAGCGGGCCTCGTCGGCCACACGTTGAAGATCGATCTGTCGCATGCTTGTCTCTATCGCGTCCGTGTCGCCTTATCCCGCGTGAAGGCCGGATTCAGGTACCCGCCTCGCGCAGCGCGTGCCAGGCCGCGTAGTCGCGCCCGGGATGGACCGTGCCGCGGGTCTTGCAGCTGCGCTCCTCATCGCTGGTCGCGTAGAACATCTCGTATACCTTGGGCAGATCGTCGACCAGGCTTTCGAGCTGCTTGCTGGCGCGCCAGATCAGGCCGGCGCACTTGGGGCAGTACCATTGCAGCGAATCGTGGGCGCCCAGCGGCCGCGGCTTCTCGATCAGCAGGCACAGGCCGGGCTCGGGACGCTGCGGCGAATGGATCAGATGCGGTTCCATGAGGAAGATGTCTCCCTCACGGATGTCGATGCGGTCGAAGCGGCCGCGATCCCAGACGTTCAGATGACAGTTGCCCTTCAGCTGATAGAAGATTTCCTCGGTCGGGTTGTCATGGAAGTCGGTACGCGTATTGGGGCCTCCGACGATGTTGATGATGTAGTCGCCGTCCGGAAACACGGCCGCGTTGCACACTGGCGGGACAAGCCGTTGACGGTTGGCGTCCACCCAGCCCATCAGGCTCTGCGGCATGCCGTAACGAGGGTTCATTGCGTTCTCCTTGCGCCGGAAGCGGATGTTCCGATGCAGCCGACTCTAGGCGCGCCGATCTGCCGTGAACAGCGAAAACTCGGGCCGGATTTATCGCGGACTGGAATAGCGGCGAGCTAGCTTTCCCCGGTATGCACGCCGTCGACGTAGAACCAGCGCCCGCTCTCGCGGACGAAGCGGCTGCGTTCATGCAGCCGCTGCGCGCGCCCGGACAGCCGCAGCCGCGCAACGAACTCGACTTCGGCATGGTCGTCGCCGAGCCTGCGGTGCTCCCGCACCTGCAGTCCGAGCCACTTGGCGCCGGCGTCGAAATCGAGCTCGGCCGGGCGCCGGCTCGGATGCCAGGTCGCCAATAGATAGGCGCGCCGCTCGAGCACGAACGCGCAGTAGCGCGAGCGCATCAGATGCTCGGCGTCGGGTGCGGGAACGCTGTCGAAGTGCTCCACGTAGCGGCCGCAGCACCGATCGTAGGCAAGCGGGCGGCCGCGAGCGTCGCCGCGGCCGCAAGGGCATGGTGCGTCGGGTTTCATGCGGCGGCCCGATGCCGGCGCGGCTCGATGCCGGCCCGTGCGACAGCGTCGCGCAGCCAGCGGTGGCCGGCATCGTTCTCGCGCACCGGGTGCCACTGCATCGCTTCGCGCAGCGGTGGGCAGCTGAACGGACAGCGGTGCAGCGTCAGCGGCAAGCCCCAGTCCATGTACATGCCGGCCAGCCGGCGCTGCACGGTAGCGATTCGATCGGACCCGATGACCGCCAGCGGCAGTAGGCCGTACTGTGGAACGCGCACGACGACGTCGCGCACCAGCTTCTGCTTGGCCAGCTCCCAGCCTTCCATCGGCGGAAAGCTCGGATGGTTCTCGCGCTTGGCTACGTGCTCCATAGCGAGAAACTTCTGCAGCGTCAGCCTCCCCTTGAGCCGCTGGTTGCCGGTCCAGGTGACGCAGACCCATTCGTCCTCGAACAATACCTTGATCGGGTACTTCTTCACCGCGTACAGCTGCGGCACGATCAGCAGATCGACATCGCCGCGCTCCAGATCGTCGAACAGCTTGGCGCCGAGCGGCGACACGTCCAGGCCGATGTGCGGCGCCTCGGTGCCGAGCCGGGCCAGCAGGCGCGGCAGCACCACGGATCCGAAATAGTCCGAGGCGGCGACCTTGAAGACGCGGCGCGCGGTGGCCGGATCGAAGCTGTCGGCCGGCTGCGTCACCTGCTGGATGCTCATCAGGATGGCGCGGATCCCGGGCCGCAGCGCCTGCGCGTGCTCGGTGAGCACCATGCGCCGCCCGACCGGGACGATCAGTTCGTCCTGGAAATGGCGCCGCAAGCGCGCCAGCGCGCTGCTCATCGCCGACTGCGTCAGGAACAGCCGGTCCGCCGCGCGCGAGACGCTGCTTTCGTCGAGCAGCGCATCGAGCGCGACCAGCAGATTCAGGTCGAGTTTCTTGTAGCGCATGATTTATCGATTCCGTGGATGTATTCAATCTATCCAATCAATTTGATCAATGCAAACGGGATCCTTAGATTGACGAGCCAGATCGATGAGGAGACGACGTGCCCCCAGCTTCCCGACCGTTCGCGCTCGGCATGTTCAGCGTGCCCGCCGTGCCCGGCGTGCCGCAGCCCGCGGCCCTGCCTCGGCCCTTCGTCGGCATCGTCGTCGACGGCCGCGTCACGCCGCTGGCGCGGCTGCTCGCCGCGGCAAGGCAAGGCGGTGCGGCCTCGGCAGCGGCGCCCTCGGCAGCGACGCCCTCGGCGGCGGTGCCCCTGGCGGACCGCGCCGCTGACAATCTTTACTCGCTGCTGCAGGACTGGCCGGCTCGGCTCGACTGGCTGATCGAACACGTGGATCGCTACTTCGACGAGGTCACGCCGCAGGACCGCTTCGAGATGGACACGCTGCGCGCCCATGCACCCATCCCCGAGGCTCGCCAGCTGATCTGTACCGGGGCCAACTATCGCCAGCACGTGATCGACCTGGTGTTCGCGCAGGGCGGCGGTGCCGCCACCGAGGGCATGACGCCCGAGCAGCGCCGCGCCGATGCGGTGCGCCGCGTCGACGAACGCGCGGCGAACGGCATCCCGTACGCATTCCCCAAGCTGTCCGGAAGCCTGTGCGGCCCCCAGGATGACCTGGTGGTGCCGCGCGACGCCGAGCAGTTGGACTGGGAGCTGGAGCTGGGCGTGGTCATCGGTCGGCCGGCCTGGCGGATTCCCAGGCAGTCGGCGATGGACGTGGTGGCCGGCTATCTGATTGTCAATGACATCACGCGCCGCGAACTGGTCTATCGCAGCGATCTGCGCTCGCTGGGCTCGGACTGGCTGCGCGCCAAGTCCGGCCCCGGCTTCATGCCCAGCGGCCCGCTGTTCGTGCCTGCGCCGTTTGTCGCCGACCCGCACCGGCTCGAGCTTCATCTGGAGCTGAACGGCGAAACGATGCAGCGCGAGACGACGGCCGACATGATCTTCGGCATCGAGCGCCAGATCGAGTACCTGTCGTCGTACGTCCGACTGCTGCCGGGCGACATCATCGCCACCGGTTCGCCGGCCGGCAACGGCATGCACTACGGCCGCTTCCTGCGCCCCGGAGATGTCATGCGCGCAAGCATCACGGGCCTGGGCACGCAGGTCGTTCGCTGCATCGCGGAGGAATGAACGATGGCCATCGTAGGCATCAAGTCATTGAACTACCGGCTCGGCGATGCGTCGAGCCTCGAGCGATCACGCAGCTTCTTCGTCGAGTTCGGCCTGGGGCCGGCTCGTGACGAGGACGGCGGCATCCGCTTCACGCTGCCCGACGGCGCCTGCGTCCGCGTGCTGCCGGGCGATACGGCGCGCTTTCGCACGCCGGTCGCCGCCGAAACAGTCTGGGGCGTCGACACCGCCGATGCGCTGGCACGTCTGCTCGACGATCTGGCACGCGACCTCACGCTCGAGCAGGATGCCGCCGGCGACTGGCACTTCACGACGCCCGACGGCCTGCCGCAAGGCCTCGGCCTGTTCCAGCGCCGCCGCGTGCTGAACAGTCCGGACCCCGTCAATGCGCCGGACCGGGTGGCGCGGCTGAACCAATGGCGCAAGTGGCGCTTCCGCGCTCAGCCCAAGACGATCAACCACGTCGTGTACGGCGTCGATGACTACAAGGCCAGCTGGGATTTCTTCCGCCACCGGCTGGGCTTCCGGCTGTCGGACCACTCGCGCGGCCTGGGCATCTTCCTGCGCGCGTCCGGCGCAGCGGAACACCACAATCTGTTCCTGGCCAACTGCCACTACCATCGCCCGTCGGCGCCGTCGTTCCAGCACGCCTGCTTCGGCGTCGAGGACATCGACGAGCTGATGGCCGGCGCCAACTACATGCAACGCCAGGGCCACGTCAGCAAGCTCGGCGTGGGCCGTCACCGGATCGCCTCGGCGCTGTTCTGGTACGTGGACTGCCCGGCCGGCGGCGAGGCCGAATACGGCGCTGACACCGACTATCTCGACGACGGCTGGGTGCCGCGCGAGTGGGATCCCAAGTTCGGCTTCATCAGCTGGTGCGCCAACCTGCCGCCTTTCATGCAGGAGGAAGCCGCGCGCAACGTGCGTCTGCTCGCCAGCGAGGACGATGTCGACATCCCCGACCTCGCGGCCTATCGGCAGCGGAGCGGCGCATGAGCGGGTACGACGCCAGCCTGATGCGCTGCCATTGCTGCGCGCATCACCGCGGCGGCATCCGCATCGACGGCGGCACCGCGAGCGGGGCCAAAGCCGGCGCGGACACGAACATGGGCACCGGCTCCGGCACGAGGCTGCCGCACTTCACGGTCGACCTGCACTGCCATCTGCTGGTACCCGCCGTCGAGGCGCTGCTCGCCGAACATCCGCGCAAGCGCGCCGAAGCCGACGAGCAGCGGCGTCTGCTCGGCGCCGCATCGTTCGAGCACAATCAGCGCATGCGCGGTGCGATCCGCGAGCGGCTGTCGTCGCCGGCGCGGCGCCTCCAGGACATGCGGCGCCTCGGCATCGATCTGCAGGTGCTGAGCCCTTCTCCGACCCAGTACTACCCGTGGGCCGACGCAGCGCTGGCACAGCAGCTGGTACGGACGCAGAACGAGGCGATCGCCGCCGTGGTGCGGCAGCATCCATGCGAGTTCGCCGGGCTGGGCGGAGTCGCGCTGCAGCATCCCGAACTGGCCGCGGCCCAGCTGCGCGATGCCGTCGAACGGCTCGGACTACTGGGTGCCGAGATCACGTCCGACCCCACCGGCCGCGGCCTCGACGACTCGGCGCTGACGCCGTTCTGGGCAGAAGCCGAACGGCTGGGCGCGGTGATCTTCCTGCATCCGTTGGGAACCTCGCTGGGTGAGCGCGTCAATCGCTACTACCTGAGCAACATCATCGGACAGCCGCTGGAGACCACGATCGCACTGTCGGAGCTGATCCACGGCGGCGTGCTCGACCGCTTTCCCTCCCTGAAGCTGTGCGCGGCCCACGGCGGCGGCTATCTGCCGTTCGCCGTCGGACGTTCGGACCACGGCTACGGCGTACGCCCCGAGGCGCGCGGCTGCCTGCAGGCGCCGAGCGAGTACCTGTCGCGACTGTGGTTCGATACGGTCGTGTTCAGGCCGCAGAACCTGCGCAGCCTGATCGATATGGTCGGCATCGGGCGCATCGTGGCCGGCACCGACTACCCGTTCGACATGGGCGAGTACGCGCTGCACGATCTGGTACGGGCGATCCCGGGCCTCGACGACATGCAACGCGCCGCCGTCCTCGGCGGCAATGCCCGCAGGCTGCTCGCCCTGCCCGAGACACACCCGGCGCTGCTTGCGTACCACATGGCCGACACGACGCGAGGCGCGGTATGAGGCCCAACTCGAGCTACCCCCGCGTGCTGATCGTCGGCGGCGGCATCGGCGGCCTGGCGGCGGCGACCGCGCTGTGCCGCGCCGGCTGCCAGGTCGACCTGGTCGAACTGAAGCCGGCCTGGAGCTACCCGGGCGTAGGCATCATCCAGCCCGGCAATGCGCTGCGCGCGCTGGCGACGCTGGGCCTCGCGCAGGCCTGCCTGCAGGCAGGCTTCGCATACGCGGGCTACGACTATTACCATGCCGACGGCCGCCTGATGCACTCGTTCGCAGGCGAGGTCGTCGCGCCGGATCTGCCGGCCTATAACGGCATCCTGCGCGCGGACCTGCACCGTATCCTGCTGCAGGCAGCCGAGGACGCCGGCACTCGGATCCGGCTCGGCACGACTGCGGTCTCGTTGAACGACGCGGGCAACGCCGTACAGGTCGAATTCTCCGACGGCAGCCGCGGCGACTATGCACTGGTGGTCGGCGCCGACGGCGTGTCGTCGCCGCTGCGCGCCCGCCTGTTCGGTGCCGGTCACGCGCCGCGGCCGACCGGCCAGAGCGTATGGCGGCTGACCATGCCGCGGCCCGCCGACATGCAGCGCGGCATCATGATGGTCGGGCCCGTAAGCAAGGCGGGCTACATTCCGCTGAACGCGGCCCAGATGTATCTGCTGCTGGTCACGCAGGAGCCGCCTGAAGTTCGCCTGCCGCGCGAGCAGCTGCCCGCGCTGCTGCTGCAGCGGCTGCGGGACTTCGGCGGGATGGTCGAGCGCACGCGGCAGTACGTGCTGGCCGACAGCGACGTCGTCTACCGGCCGCTGGAGGTCGTCCAGCTGCCCAGTCCCTGGCATCGCGGCCGTACCCTGCTGATCGGCGACGCGGCACACGCGTCCACGCCGCACCTCGGTCAGGGTGCGGCGCTGGCCATCGAGGATGCGGTCGTGCTGGGCGAGCTGGTCGCGGCGCAGATACCCGCCGCGGAGCTCGGCGAAGCGTACATGCAGCGGCGCTTCACCCGCGCCCTCCGCATCCAGAACGCCTCGTTCACGATCGGCGAGTACGAGCAGGGCCGCCACCCCGACCTCGACCTGCCGGCGCTGCTGAGGGAGGCGCGCATCTGCGCCGCGGAACCGATATGAGCCGTCCTCGTTTCATCGACATCTCGATGCCGCTGGAGAACGAAGTGCGCAGCGACCCCGACATCGCTCGCCCGCACATCGAGTACCTGGGCCACGAGCAGACCATAGGCCGCATCCAGGGCTTCTTCCCGCAGTTGCGAGCCGAGGACCTGCCCGACGCCGCCGGCTGGGCCCTGGAGCGCGTGACGCTGACCACGCACAACGGCACTCATCTGGATGCGCCCTATCATTTCCATCCCACGATGAACCACGCCGGCGGCGCGCCGCAGCGCGCGTGGACGATAGACGAAGTGCCGCTGTCCTGGTGCTTCGCGCGCGGTGTCAAGCTGGACTTCCGCCACCTGCCCGACGGCTACGTCGCCACCGCGGCCGACGTGGCGGACGAACTGCACCGCATCGGCCACGAGCTGGCCGCCCGGGACATCGTGCTGGTCAATACGCGCGCCGGCAGCCGCTACGGCCACGACGACTACGTCGAAGCCGGCTGCGGCATGGGACGCGAAGCGACGCTCTATCTGCTCGAGCGCGGCGTCCGCGTCACCGGCACCGATGCCTGGAGCTGGGACGCACCTTTCGTCTACACGCAGCGCAAGTTCGAGCAGACCGGCGACGCCGCGCTGATCTGGGAGGGGCACAAGGCCGGCCGCGACATCGGCTACTGCCACCTGGAGAAGCTGCACAACCTGGAAGCACTGCCGCCGCACGGCTTCACCGTCAGCTGCTTCCCCGTCAAGATCCGCGCCGCGTCGGCCGGCTGGACGCGCGCCGTGGCGATCCTCGACGAAACCGTTCAAACGCCTCCGGAGGCCGCATGACCCGCGACGAAGTACACGAGCTGCTGCACCGGTTCTACCACCGCGACCGCGAGCCGCTGCTCGTACGGATGGGCGACGACTACGTCTGCCACACGCCGGGCAGCAACCCGATCGCCGGCGCGCACCGCGGCCGCGACGGCATGCTGGCGCACGTCGCCGACATGCAGGAACGCACCGGCGGCACGTTCCGGCCGCACCATCTGGGCGCCTTCATCACCGATGGTCAATGGGCGCTCGTGCCCGTGCACCTGCGCGCCGAACGGGCCGGCCTGACACTGGACCAGCCCGCCTTCGGCATCTGGCGCTTCCACGACGGCCGGGTCACCGACCATTGGGAATGCCCGACCGACATGGCCGCCTTCGATGCGTTCTGGAACGCATAGCGGCCCCATGAGCCGATCACCAGATCAGCGATACACCACCGAGGAGACTTGCATGCCCGCTTCGACGCAATCCATTCAGACTCCCCTGCGCCGCGCCGGCCTCGTCCGGCGCCGTGCCGCCCGCCTCGCCGCATCCGTCGGCGCGGCGCTGTTCGGCATGGCGGCGCTGGGCGCCGGCGCCCCCGCCGCCGCGCAGGACGCGTATCCGTCGCGCCCCTTGCAGATGATCGTGCCGTTCCCGCCGGGCGGGCCGGTCGACATCGTCGCGCGCGCCTTCGCCCGCGAACTGGAAGGCAAGCTGCAGCAGCGCGTCGTCGTCGTCAATCGCGACGGCGCCAGCACGACGATAGGCATGAACGCGCTGCTGGCCGCACCGGCCGACGGCTACACCTTCGTCTACGGGCCGGTCACCGCGCTCACGGTGCACCTGCACTGGATGAAAGGCCTGCAGTTCAATGCCGACTCGTTCACGCCCGTCTGCCAGACCTTCGAGAACATCTTCATGCTGGCGGCCCGGCCCGACACGCCGTACCGCTCGCTCGAGGCACTGCTCGCCCAGGGGAAGCAGCAGCCCGGCAAGCTGACCTACGGCCATCCCGGCATCGCCAGCTCACCGCACCTGGCCGGCGCCGAGCTGTTCCAGCGGGCCGGCGTTTCAGCGCGTGACGTACCGTATCGCGGCGAGACGCCGCTGCTGCCGCAGCTGATCAGCGGCGAGATCGACCTGGGCGTCGTCACCACCGGCTTCGCCACCACGCACAAGCTGCACCCGATCGCCGTGTTCGCCGACAAGCGGCTGGCGGCCTTTCCGAACACGCCCACCGTCAAGGAACTCGGCTACGCCGTTACGCCGTCCGGCTACGGCGGCCTGTTCGTGCGTGCCGGTACCGGCGAGGAAGCCCTGGCCGCGCTGGAGAAAGGCTGCCGTCAGACCGTCGCCGACCCGCTGTTCAAGGAGGCCGCGCAGCGCACCTTCCAGCAGGCCGACTTCCTGGACCGGCAGCAGTTCAGGGAGCGGATCCGCGCCGATCATGCGTCCAAGGAGGGACTGCTGAAGACGGTCAAGTTCGACCGCTGAGGCAAGTCGGCAATCAAGCCCCCGCCGACCTTCGCGCCGCCACGGCCGCAAGGACTGCAGAGATCGCCAGCAGCACGGCGCTCACGACGAAAGTGCTCCGGTAGCCGCTGCGGTCGAACAGCAGGCCGCCCGCCGTGGCCCCCAGGGCGATCGACATCTGCACCACGGCGACGAACAAGCCGCCGCCCGCTTCGGCATCCTTCGGGAACACTCTGGCGATCCAGGCCCACCAGCCCACGGGCGCCGACGTGCCGGTCAATCCCCACAGGCCGAGCAGCGCGACCACGGCGGCGATGCAGCCGCCGAAGACGATCAGGGCCAGGGCCGTGGCGGCCATCAGCAGCGGGATGGCGATCAGCGTCTGGTAGAACCCGCGCTGCAGGAGGCGGCCGATGAGCGCCGTACCGATGAAGCCGGCCGCCCCGATGACGAGCAGGAGCAGCGATATCGCGGCTCCGTGCACACCCGTCACGGTCTCCAGGAACGGCCGCACGTAGGTGAACAACGAGAACTGACCCATGAACAGCAGGCTGCTGGCCAGCATGCCCGCCGTGACGCCGGGACGTGCAAGCAGCGTGAACACCGTGAACGCGTTGCCGACGCCAGGCGCACGCACGGCGGCCTCCATGGACGGCAGCGTCTTCCACTGCCAGGCCAGCGCAATCACGGAGATCGGCAACAGGCACAGGAACGCACCGCGCCAGCCGATGACAGTGCCGAGGTAGGCGCCCAGCGGCGCGGCCACGACGGTGGCTAGCGCATTGCCGCCGTTGACGACGGCCAGTGCGCGCGGCACATCGCGCGCGGGAACCAGCCGGATCGCAGTGGCGGCCGACATGGACCAGAAACCCCCCACGACCACACCGATCAGTGCCCGGCCCAGCATGTAGGTGAAGTAGTTCGGCGCCAGCGCGACGATCGCGCCGGACACGCCCATCGCCGCCGTCAGACCGAGCAGCAGCGTCTTGCGATCCAGGCTGCCGGCCAGCACCGAAATGAACAGGCTCGTGAGTACGGCAAAGACGCCGGAGATGGCGATGCCCTGGCCGGCCATGCCTTCGGTGACACGGAGGTCTCTTGCCATGGAGGTCAGCAGGCTGACGGGCAGAAACTCCGATGCAATCACCGCGAAGGCGCACACCGACATGGCGAACACGCCGCTCCAGGATATCGGCTGCTCTTTGGGTTCGCTGAGGGTGTCGGTGCCCTCGGGAGCATCGAGGACGGTGGCGGTCATGGAATGATTCTCTTCTGTCGCTCAATAGGAAACGCCGCCCCTCCGCCGGGACGCGCACGGTCAGGGATACAAGCGCAAGAGGCGCGCGGCTCGCGCGCCCCGGAGGCTTCACGCCGGGAGAGTCAGGTTCTTCTGGAAGAACGCCGTCAGCTTGTCGAACGGGATCTTGTCCATCCTGTCGTACAGGTCCACATGGACGGCGCCCGGAACGATCACGAGTTCCTTCGGCTCCGCCGCGGCCGCGTAGGCGGCTTCGCTGAAGTAGCGCGAGTGCGCTTTCTCGCCATGGACCAGGAGAACCGGCCGCGGCGAGATCTCCTTGATGTAGGTGAGGATGGGCATGTTCATGAACGGCAGAGGCGTAGTGATCGTCCAGGCATTGCCGGAGTTGACCGCACGCGGGTGGTAGCCGCGCGGCGTCCTGTAATAGTCGTGGTACTCGACCAGGAACTGCGCCTCACCGCCCTTCAGGTCGTTGTAGGGCGGCTGGTAGGCGGGATTACCGTTCTCCGCGTCCCTCCAGCGCTGCCGGCTCAGCCGCTCCAGCGTCTGCGCACGCTGTTCGAGGGTCATGCTGTCGTTATAGCCCTTGGACATCACACGCGTCATGTCGTACATGGTGCTCGCCGCGACGGCCTTGATGCGCTTGTCCACGGCAGCGGCGCTCAGCGCCATGCCGCCCCAGCCGCAGATGCCGATGATGCCGATCCGTTCACGATCGGCATCCGGCTGAAGACCGAGGTAGTCCACCGCGGCGCCGAAATCCTCGACGCTGATGTCCGGGGAGGCGACGTTGCGCGGTTGGCCGCCGCTTTCGCCGGTGTACGACGGATCGAACGCTAGCGTGAGGAATCCGCGCTCGGCCATGGTCTGCGCGTACAGGCCAGAGGATTGTTCCTTCACGGCACCGAAGGGACCGCCGACAGCGAGTGCGGCCAGCTTGCCCCTGGCGCTCTTCGGAAGGTACAGGTCTCCGGCCAGAGTGATGCCGTAACGGTTCTTGAAGGTGACTTTCCTGTATTCAACCCTGCTGCTTCTGGGGAAGGTCTTGTCCCATTCGGCACCGCGCGTCACACGTGGCTGCGCCGTGGCCGGCCCCGCGGCAACAGCGCCGACGCTCAGGGCAGCGACGCCGGTACTGGTCAGTTTCAGCAAGCCGCGGCGGCCCGCATCAGCAATGCCGGGCGTGGCGGTGGGGCTGCTCGTTTCAATGCTGTTAGCCATGATCGGTATTCCCTTCATACGAATAGCTGTAACGGAGTACGCGATGGGCCGCGAAGACGGTCCAGTCCACGCGACCACGCAGCTCAGGGCACCACGCGTTCGATCCGCAGCTTGTACGGGCCGGGCTGGGACAGAATGGACAGGCCTTCATCGACCTTGCCCAGCGGCAGCAGGCTGCGCGACCAGGAGCGGGGCTTGATGAAGATCGCCAGGTTGCCCCAGGGGGCGTAGTGGGTCAGCTCTCCTGCCGCCGGCGCCATACCGTCGGGCGCACCCTGCGTTGAGAGCTTGCGCGGCAGATCGGAGACGCGCTCGATGGTGTCGTAGTCCGTCATCGTCAAGGCCAGCGGCAGCAGCGACGCGAAGTCCCTGGCGGTGACATTGTCGTACAGCGTGGCGGTGGCGATCTGCTCACCGACGATCAGGCGGATTTTCATGGGGAACTCCTTAGAGGGCGTGGGCGGCGCACCTGTCGCCGGCTGGGCCGCTGAGCCGCTCGGAGCGCAAACTGCCAGCCCCAGCAGTGAGCCGGCAAGCACCGTCAACGTCGCGCGCCGCAACTGCCGCATATGCATAGGGATCGATTTCGTCATGGCTCGCATCTTTGCAAACGCGTGCAGCCTTGACTAGCTAATGAATTCTTAAAGAGGATATAAATACAGCTAATCAATGCCCCGTGCGAGACTGGCAGAATGATCAGACGCAATCTCAACGATCTCTTGTACTTCGTCACGGTGGCGCGCGAAGGCAGCTTCACGCGCGCTGCCGCGCTGCTGGGCGTCACGCAGTCGGCGCTGAGCCAGGCCGTCAGCGGCCTGGAGGCGCGGCTTGAGATTCGGCTGCTGACGCGCACCACGCGCAGCGTCTCGCCGACGACCGCCGGTGAGCGTCTGCTGAAGGCTATCGGCAGGCGCTTCGACGAAATCGAGGCGGAACTGGATGAACTGACTGAGCTGCGCGACAAGCCGGCGGGCACCGTTCGCATCACCTGCGGCGACTTCGTACTGCACAGCACGCTGTTGCCCAGACTGACGCCGCTGCTGCGCGAGTACCCGGACGTCAAGCTGGAGTTCGACGTGAACTACGGCTTCCGCGACATCGTGGCCGACCGCTTCGATGCCGGCGTTCGTCTGGGTAGCACCATCGACAAGGACATGATCGCCGTGCCCATCGGCCCGCCGCTGCGCCTGGCGGTGGTCGGCTCGCCGGAGTACTTCGCGACCCACCCCGCGCCCAGGACGCCGCAGGACCTCATGTCGCATCGATGCATCAACCAGCGCATGCCCAGCTCGGGTGGTCTGTACGTCTGGGACTTCGAGCGACGCGGCCGCAAGCTGAACGTGCGGGTCGACGGGCAGCTCGTCTTCAATACCACGCAGCCCCAGGTGGATGCAGCGCTCGCCGGCCTGGGCCTTGCGCTGCTGCCCGAGGACGAGCTGATGCCGCACATCGAGGCTGGCCGACTCATCCGCGTCCTGGAGGAGTGGTGCCCCAGATTCGCGGGCTATCATCTGTACTACCCCAGTCGCAGACAACCGTCGCCGGCCTTCTCGCTGGTGCTCGATGCACTGCGCATGACGAGCACCGGCGGGACAAAGCACCGATAGCGCGCCTTGACAGGGTCGCTGCCAAATTTCCTTGTTTCGGAGTCTGGCTTGCTTCGCAAGTTTGAAGGTCTACTCAATCCGTTCCCGCCCGAGGACATCCCGCCGCCACCCAAAGGCCTGGTCCCGTTCCTGTGGTTCTGCACGCGCGGCTCGCGCCGCTACCTCGTGGCGCTGGCGCTGCTGAGCGCCGGCGTCTCCGTCTATGAGGCCTGGCTGTTCGCCTTTCTCGGTCAGGTGGTGGATCTGCTCTCGGTCTGGCAGGCGGGCGAGCCGGCCTCGGCGCATGAGCGCCGCGTGCTGTGGAGCATCGGCATCGTGCTGGCGGCCAGCGTCGGCCTGGTCGCGCTGCGAACCATGGTGCAGCATCAGGCGCTGGCCATCAACCTGCCGCTTCGGTTGCGCTGGGACTTCCACCGCCTCATGCTGAAGCAGAGCCTGTCGTTCTTCTCGGACGAGTTCGCCGGGCGCGTCACCACCAAGGTCATGCAGACGGCGCTGGCCGTGCGCGAGGTGCTGATCACCTTCTGCGAGATCGTGCTCGGTATCGGCGTCTACTTCGTCACGATCGTTGCGCTGGCAGGCGGCTTCGATGCGCGCCTGATGCTGCCGTTCGTCGCCTGGATCGTCGTGTACGGGCTGGCCATGCTGTACTTCGTGCCGCGTCTGGGCAAGGTCGGACAGGAGCAGGCCCACGCCCGCTCATCGATGACCGGGCGCGTTAGCGACGCCTATTCCAATATCACTACCGTCAAGCTGTTCTCGCACACCAGACGCGAGGCTCGATTCGCCCGAGCCGCGATGGAGGATTTCAAGGAGACTGGCTATCGGCAGATGCGGCTGGTCAGCCAGTTCGAGATCGTCAACCAGGTGCTGGTGGCGGCCTTGATCTGCGCGGCCGGCGGCTATGCCCTGTCGCTGTGGCACGGCGGCGAGATCGGCACCGGCGCGGTGGCCGCGGTCACGGCGATGGCCTTGCGCGTCAACGGCATGTCGCAATGGATCATGTGGGAAATGGCGACACTGTTCGAGAACATCGGCACCGTGCAGGACGGCATTGCGACGCTGACCCGGCCCATCAAGGTCCAGGACGCACCCGACGCGGCCGTGCTGGTGGTGACGCGCGGCGAGGTGGAGTTCGACAATCTGTCCTTCAGCTACGACGGCGAGCGCCGGGTGCTGGACGGTTTGAACCTGAAGGTGCGCCCGGGAGAGAAGATCGGCCTGGTCGGTCGTTCCGGCGCCGGTAAATCCACGTTGATCAATCTGCTGCTGCGCTTCTACGACGTCGAAAGCGGCCGGATCCGGATTGACGGACAGGACATCTCGCAAGTCACGCAGGACAGCCTGCGAAGCGCCATAGGCATGGTCACCCAGGATACGTCGCTGCTGCATCGCGCTATCCGCGACAACATCGCCTACGGGCGCCCCGACGCAAGCGACGACGATATTCGTGCCGCTGCCGTCCGCGCCCAGGCCGACACGTTCATCCAGGCACTGAGCGACCCGCAGGGCCGCAGCGGCTATGACACGCTGGTGGGCGAACGCGGCGTCAAACTCTCGGGCGGCCAGCGCCAGCGCATCGCCATCGCCCGCGTGATGCTCAAGAACGCCCCGATCCTATTGCTGGACGAGGCGACCAGCGCCCTCGATTCGGAAGTCGAGGCAGCGATACAGGAGAGCCTCAACGAGATCATGAAGGGCAAGACCGTGATCGCCATCGCTCATCGTCTGTCCACCATTGCCGCCATGGACCGACTCGTCGTCATGGATCACGGACGCGTCATCGAGCAGGGTAGCCATGCGGCGCTGCTGAAGAGAAACGGCGTCTATGCGCATCTGTGGCGGCACCAAAGCGGCGGCTTTCTGGCGCAGGAAGAAGAAGCAACGACGAACTCGATGGAGTAAGAGCCGCCTCGGTACGGCATGCAGTCCGGCGCCGGCCGGCATCGGTTCGTCGACAAATAGCCGGCCGGCAGCGCCCGGATCGCCTCCTTGACCGGACGCATATCAATACGGGTGACGGAATATCGAAACACCCGACTCACTTTGGACAAGGCTGTTCCTACACTGGGCTTGTAACGAGACAAGGGGAGCCTGCGCTCCCCGGCGCCCAGCATTTCCAAAGGAGGCCGAGATTGCTCAATTCATCTTTCGACCAGGTGCTTGGCATGGCCGACGCCACCCACGAGGAGATTTCAGCTGCCGTCCAGCAGGCCGAACTGCCCGCGCTGCTCGCAGCGCTATACATGTTGACGGGCGATGACGCTCTCGTCGCCGAAGAACTCCGGCCCTCCACGCCGCTGCTCGTGGGTCCGGGCGCGCCGCAGGGCGGCATGGCGGCCGCCGCGGTCGATAAGGCGCGGTCGCTCGCCGTCCGCGTGCTGGCCGATTGGAAGAGCCGTCTGTCGCTGCGGCCTGCCTCGTTCCCGGGCTCGCTTCGCAAGGCTCTGCAGTTCATGACCTGCAATGCCGGCAGCGACGTCATCGCCCTGCTGGAGCGTGAACTGGCGCTTGGCGACACTGACGAGCCCGTGGCAGCCAGACCCGCCGCTGCGGGCTCGTATCGCGTGGCTGTCATAGGCACCGGCTTCGGCGGCATCGCCGCATCGTATAACCTGGCCAAGGCAGGGATCGAGCACACGATCTTCGAGAAGAACCCCGAGGTGGGCGGCGTCTGGTGGAACAATACCTACCCCGGCTGCCGGCTGGACACGCCCAACTACGCATACAGCCTCACCTTCGCGCAGAAGAAGGACTGGCCGCAGCAGTTTTCGCAGCGCGACGAGATCTTCAATTACCTGTCGTCCATCGCCACCTCGCTGCAACTGCGCCAGCGCACCCGCTTCGAGACAGAGGTAGTGGAGCTGCGCTTCGAGGAAGGCGCCGAGGTCTGGCACGTGAAGACGCGCTCCAAGTCGGGTGAGGAGCGCACGGAGGTGTTCAACGCCGTCATCGGCGCGGCGGGACACCTGAACCGCCCGCGCATCCCGAACTTCCCTGGCCGGGAGAGCTTCCGCGGCCGGCAGTTCCATTCGGCTGAGTGGGAAGGCAGCTCGGACTTGAAAGGCCAGCGCGTGGCCGTGATTGGTACCGGTGCCAGTGCATTCCAGATCGTCCCCGCCATCGCCGGCGAGGTGAAGGAACTCAAGGTCTTCCAGCGGACCGCGCCGTGGATGCTGCCGACGCCGACGTACCACGAAGACATCAAGCCCGGGATGATGTGGCTGCTGCGCCGCGTGCCGTACTTCGGCCGCTGGTACCGGCTCTGGCATTTCTGGGTGTCCGACGAGGGGCGCCTATCCGCTTCCGAGGTGGATCCGGCGTGGGAGCACCCCGTGTCGATCAGCGAGAAGAACGAGAAGCTGCGGCAGACCTGCCTGGAGAATCTGCGCTCGCAGCTCGAAAAGCGTGGCCGGCTCGACCTGCTGCCGGCCATGACGCCCGCTTACGCGCCTACGGCCAAGCGCCAGATGCGCGACAACGGTGTGTGGGTGGCCGCGCTGACGCAACCGCACGCCACGCTGATCTCCAGCGCCGTCTCGCACTTCGAGCCCGACGGCGTTGTCGACTCGAACGGCACGAAGCACGAGCTCGACGTAGTGATCTTCGCCACCGGCTTCTACGCCTCCGACTATCTCGATCCGATCAAGATCTGGGGTCGCGGCGGTTTGAGCCTGACACAGGCCTGGCAAGGCGACCCGCGCGCCTACCTGGGCCTCACGGTGCCGGGCTTCCCCAACCTGTTCATTCTGAACGGGCCCAACAGCTCGACGGTGGTGAACGGCAGCGCGCCCTACATACTCGAATGCGGCGCCGAGTACAGCGCGCGCGCGCTGCGCTACCTCATCGACCACGACTTCGCGTCTCTTGAATGCACGGAAGACGCCTACGAGGACTACGTGCGGCGCGTCGACAGGGAGAACGCCCGGCGCTCCTGGGGCCAGCCGCAGTTCGCCACCTGGTACAAGGGCAGGAACGGGCGAGTCGTGGTGGCCTTCCCGTTCGCGGCGCACCAGTACTGGGTGCAGACCTCGCGTCTCGTCACTGACGACTACCGCTTCGTGAAGAAGTCCATCGGTACGGCAGCAGAGCCCGCCGCGCAGGCCGACGGCCTGCTCGCTTCATGATGCACCCCGCCGTCCTTCTGGAGCCTTGACCGTGCAGCCTTTACAACCCAGCGGCGAGCCCCCCGAGCGCATCGACCTTCCTGCCGGCACGCGGTGGCCCGGCGGCCGGCATCTAGCCGTCGTGTTCAACATTGCCTACGAAGCCTGGTCCAGCGGCGCCACGTCCAGCGTGGGACCGATGGGCAACCCGCTGCCTCAAGGCGTGTTCGACCACAATGCCGACAGCTACGGCCGCTACGGCGCGAAGGCCGGCATCCGGCGCCTGCTCGGCACCCTGCGCGATACCGGCGTGAAGGCCAATGTGTTCGTCTCCGGAATGCTGGCTACCGAATGCCCCCAGCAAGTGGCCGAGATCGCTCGCGAGGGCCATGAGATCGTCGGACACGGCTTCGCGCAGAACCTGATTCCTCCTTGCCTGTCGCCGCAGGCCGACGAGGACTCTATCCGCCACAGCAGCGCGGCGATCGCTGCGGCGGCCGGTCAGGCGCCGCGCGGCTGGATCAGCCCGCGCGCCACTTCGAGTGGCGAGACGCTGCGGCGGCTGTTGAGGCACGGCTACCGCTGGCACGCCGATGCGCTGGACGCGGACGCACCCTATCTGCAGCGTTTTGCCGAAGGCGAGCTGCTGGCGATCCCGCTGGCTGTCGAGTTCAACGATCTCGCGCACTCGATGCGCTTCGGCCGCACGCCACGGCAGTTCGTCGAGATGTTCGCGGACGCGCTGCCGCGCCTATTGGAGGCGCGCGACGAGCTGGTGATCGTGGACGTGCTCGCGCACACCCACTGTTACGGCCGCCCTGCCAGCGCCTGGGCGTACCAGGACATCGTGCGCATGTGCGCCGGCCGCGACGATATCTGGGTAACCACACGCGACCGCATCGCGGACCACCTGATGGCCAGCTTCGCAGAAGGCAGAGCAGGCAAATAGTGGAACGATCGCTGGAATAGTGAAACAGCCACTTTCGCCGCCCGGCACCGTGGCTATCCTTTTTTTGAAGAGACAAACGCCGCCCGCCAGGGCGGCGGAACGACAGGAACGGCATGGCCATCGAACGCAAATTACCAGCCGAAGTAGCGGACGCCATTGCCGCCATGGGCCCCGCCTTCGATCCGGAGGTGCTCAAGCTCAGCGTCGCACTGTTCGATCCGATCGCCGATAAATCGCTGCCGCCGGGGGGCCAATGCGCACGCAACGTTTCCTACGGCCCTCATGAACGCCAGGCCGTGGATATCTACAGTCCCGGCCGGTCGAACGCGCCGGTCGTGGTATTCATCCCGGGCGGTGGCTTTGTGCGCGGCGACAAGACCTCGTACGAGGCGGTAGGCGCGGCTCTCGCGCGGCTTGGCGTAGTGGGCGTCGTGGCCAACTACCGCCTCGCGCCGGACTTCCTCTGGCCCAGCGGCGCCGAGGACGTGGCCGCGATCGTCGACTTTGTCGCTGGCGGCATCGCAGCCTACGGCGGCCAACCCGACCAGATCGTGATGATCGGCCAGTCGGCCGGCGCTTCGCACGTCGCGGCCGCGATGTTCGACGAGCGCATGCGGCCGCAGGGCCTCGAGGCGGTCCGGCATATCGCGCTGATGAGCGGCCTCTACTTCCTGCACCCGGGCGACATGTCGCCGGGCGCGCTTTCATACTTCGGCGCCGACGCCATTCTCCACGCCGACCGCGCGCCGTGCCGCACGGTGGGAGGCAGCGAGGCGACGGTCACGCTGACCATCTCGGAGTTCGATCCGCTGGTCTATGTGCGCCAAGGCGCGCAGCTCGCTGTCGCGCTAGCCGAGGCCCGCAAGCGCGCGCCTGAATTTTCGACGGTGCTGCAGCACAACCACATCTCCAGCATCCTCAACATCGCCACGCCGTACGACTCGGTCAGCCGCCGCCTGCTCGGCCCGGCCGCGGCACGGCGCTGAGCACCGGCCCGGACCAATCCAGCGATCGCCATTCACCAGGAGAGCAGCATGTCGCAAGCCAAAGGCTACCTTGTCGCCAAGGTCCGAGTGACCGACCCCGGCAAGTACGCCGCGCAGGCGCCGGCCTACGGCGCGGCCACGGCACAAGCGCAGGCCAGATACCACGGCCGGGCGCTCGTGAAGGGCGGCCGCCATGCGGCACTTGAGGGCAACGCATTCGAGCGCAACGTGATCCTCGAATTCCCGAGCTTTGACGACGCCGTGGCCTATTTTCACTCCGAGGACTATCAGGCCGCGAAGGCGTTGCTCGAAGGCGCCGCGGAGTTCGAGATGGTGGCCGTCGAAGGCGTGGCGCCGCAGTAGGACGCGCATCGCACGAGCAGAGCATTTCAACCAAGACGCTAAGGAGACAACGATGTCCGGATCCGCCTCCATGACAAGAAGGTCGTGCCTCTTGCTGGGCCTGTCGCTGCCGTTGACCGGATTGGCGCAAGCACCCTTCCCCTCGCGACCGATGCGCATCATCTCGCCGTTCCTGCCCGGCGGCGCCAACGACGTGCTGTCGCGCCTCCTGGCCAATGGCATGTCGCCTAACCTCGGCCAGCCCGTCATCGTCGAGAACAAGCCGGGCGCGGGCGGCATCATCGGCGTGGAATACGTCACGAAGAGTCCGCCGGACGGCTACACGATGCTGATGACGACCTCCTCCATGATCACCTCCTACCTGGGACTGTATCGCTCGCTGCCCTACGACCCGAGGAAGGACCTGCGGATGATCTCCGACGTCGCCTATTTCCGCTTCATCCTCGCAGTGAACCCTTCGGTGCCGGCCAAGGACGTGCGGGAGCTCATCGCGCTGATGAAGGCCCACCCCAACAAGTACGCCCTCGGCTCCTGGGGTAACGGCACGCCGCCCCACCAGCTGCAGGCGTTTCTGGCGCAGAAGTACGGCGCCTCGGCCGTGCACGTCCCCTACAAAGGCGACGCTCCGCTCAACTCGGACGTGATGGCCGGCAACATCCACATCGCGTTCGGCTCATCGGCCTCGCTTATACCCCTCGTCGCCTCAGGCCGCATGCGCGCGCTGGGTGTCAGCGGCTCCCCGCGCCTGAAGAGCGCGCCAGCCATCCCGACCTTCGGCGAGCAGGGCTACGACGAGCCGGCGTTCGCCAACCCGGGACCGTTCTCGCTGATGCTGGCGGCAGGCACCCCTGACGCAATCGTCGATCAGCTGGGCAGCGAAGTGCGCAAGGCGCTCAGTCTGCCGGCCATCAGGACACGCATCGAGGAGCTCGGTGCAACCGTAGTGGGCAACACTCCGGAGGAAGCCACAGCCGCCTACAAGGCCTATCTGCCGGTCGCGGTCAAGCTCGCGCGAGACACCGGCGTGACACTGGACTGACACTGGCGCGATGCTCAAGAACCGCAAGCTGCTGGTCACGGGCGGCGCCTCCGGGATCGGCGAGGCCTTGGCCGCCCTGGCACTGGCAGGCGGCGCCCGCGTCCACGTGCTGGATCTGCAGCCGCCCTGCAAAACCGCCGAAGGCCTTAGCTTCAGCGTGGCTGACGTGCGAGACGCCGCGGCTGTGCGCGCCGCGGTCGAGGCCGCGCGTAACAGCATGGGCGGCATCGACGGCCTTGCCAACGTAGCCGGCATCAATGCGCCCGCGGGCGAGCTGGGGCAGACGAACTTCGAGCTGTGGCGCAAGGTGCTGGAGGTCAATCTCCTCGGAGCCTTGCACACGGCCGAATTCGCGCTACCGGCGCTGTGCGAGTCGCCGTGCGCGAGCATCGTCAACGTGGCGTCGGGTGTGGGACTGCGGCCCTTCCCCGGCGTCGGCGCCTACGCGGCATCCAAGAGCGGGCTGATCGCGCTGACGCGCACCTGGGCGATGGAGCTTGGCCCGCGGGTGCGCGTGAACGCCGTCTGCCCCGGGCCGGTCGACACGCCGCTCCTGGCCCACCGCGCTGAGCGCGAAGTCGGCCTCGTGGCGCGGATCGATCCGTCCAGCTACGCACTCAAGCGAATCGCACAGGCAGGCGAGGTAGCCGGCGCCATTGCCTTCCTGCTGGGCGCAGAAGCCTCCTTCATCACCGGCGCAACGCTGGCAGTAGACGGCGGCCGCACCTTCCATTGACACGAACGGCGCCATCGGCGGAAGGGCCGCCCGGTGGCCGGCTCTCGTGGACGATAATCCTCTCGTGCCCAGCACCAGTCCACCCAAGCCTTTTCGCACGCCCGCGGCGTTCTCGGAGTTCGCCGGCGACAAGCAGTTCGCCACCACGCTGGCCCGGGGCCTGGTATTGCTGGGCTGCTTCAGCGAGCGCACGCCTTACCTGAACAACAGAGAGCTGTCGGACCTCTCGGGTCTGCCCAAGGCCACCGTCTCGCGCATCACTTACACGCTTTTGCAGATGGGGTACCTGCGCATCAACCAGCGACTGCAGAAGTACCAATTGGGCACGGCCGTGCTCACCGTCGGCTACCCGCTCGTGACATCCATGACCTGGCGCCAGGTGGCCCGGCCCTTGATGGACGATCTTGCCCGAGGCTCGCGCGGTACGGTTTCGCTCTGGCTGCGCGACCGCCTGAGCATGACAGCCGTCGAAGTGAGCCGCGACCGCCGCAGCTTCCTCGCGCAGCGGCTGGACATCGGCTTCTCCGTGCCCATCGTCGCATCGTCCAGCGGGCGCGCCTATATGGCGGCCTGCGGCACGCGCGATCGCGGTTTTCTGCTCAACCAGGTGCGGCTCAAGCAGCCGGCGCTCTGGGCCGAGTACCGGGCGGTGACCGAGCTCGCGCTGCACGACTACCCGCTCAAGGGCTATTGCATGTCGCGCGGTGATCTCCGCAAGGACCTGTCGGTAGTGGCGGTGCCGCTGGCGCGCAAGTGGCACCACGACATCATCGTCGTTACCTGCGCCGTGCAATCACACCTGCTGCGCGGCAACGCGCTGGAGGAAACCATCGCGCCCGGCCTTGTCGCCCTCGCCCGCCAACTGGAAGGCGCGTTCGACGACCCGATGCAGTTCTACTAGGGGCCACCGCCACCGAATGGCGCAGATCGTCGCGTCCGGCTGCGTGCATGTCGAGCAGCCCGCCCTCAAGGGACGTCGTTCAGATCCTTAGTATCCAGCCGCCCGATCAAGGCCTCGCGCTGCTTGACCGCAGCCGGCAGATCCGCTGACGGAATGACCCGGGTCAGAAATTCCACCACCGCCTTCCCGAACATGTCGTTGCGATCGCCGGCCACCATATGCCCGGCGGATGCGACATTCACGTACTCGCTCTGAGGCGCCAGCGCCTGGAACTCCCGCACGCCCTCCTCGGTCAGCACGTCGGACTTGGCGCCCTTGACCAGCAAGGTCGGTATCGTGAGCACGCGCGCGCAGGCTTCAAGACGAGCCTGCCGCTGCGCCAGGTCCCGATTCCTTTGCATGAGCCGCGGATCCCAGTGCCAATGGTATTTGCCGTCCGCGCCCAGGCGCACGTTCTTGGCCAGCCCTTGCAGACTGGTGGGGCGCGGTCGATGCGGCTGATAGCTGGCGATGGCATCGGCGACTTGGTCCAGCGAATCGAAGCCTTCGGGATTGCGCCGCATGAACGCCTGGATGTTGTCGATACCGGCGCGCTCGACACGTGGCGCGATGTCCACCAGGACCAGCGCGATGGCCGGCACGGCGCGCTCGCCGGCAGCGACCAGGCTGGTGCCGCCGCCCATGGAGGCTCCGACTAGCACGCAGGGCCGGTTGCCCAGTGCGGCGACCACGCATTGCAGGTCCTGGACCATGAGGTCCTGGGTATAGGCGCCGTCCGGCGCCCAGCCGGAATCGCCATGGCCGCGCGCATCGAAGGCCACGGCGTAGTAGCCCGCCTCGCCGAGCACCTGGCCCGTGTTCTTCCAGGCATGGCGCGTCTGGCCGCCGCCGTGCTGCAGTATCACCAGCGGGTTCCGGGGGTCGCCCCAGGAATCGCCCGCGAGCTCCAGGCCGCCGGCGCCCGGCCAGCGATGCATGGGCTCGGGTGTGCCGGGTAGTCGTTGGCCGGCGCTCATAGCGAGCCCGGCTTATGAAGAGGGGTTGAAAGTGATTTCATCACGTAAGCATAGCTGCCTTTGCCGCCAGCCGCTTAACGGTTGCAGAGCAGCCGGCAGGCATCGAGCCGCCGGCAGCCGGGGCCGCTGACGGCACTGCAGCCGACACAGACGGCCAGGAGATCGAGCAGTTCGCTATCGTTCAGGCCAGCGGGATACGTGAAGTGCTCGGCCGGATCTCGTGAGCTCAGAAGCCTTCGACGACGATCCTCGTGTGCTCGACGTCGGGCGGCGAAGCGAAGGTGTGGCCCACCAAGCCGCGCCAGACCTGGAAGTCGGGCGAGTTGCGGAAATCCTCCGTGTGGTTCTCGAGGGTTTCCCACTGGACCATGAGGCGGTAGCGGCCGGGCTTCTCCACCGAACGATGCAGCGTCATCGAACGGCAGCCGCGCGCCCGCTTGAACACCGCCGCCGCTTCGCGGACACCGGCCTCGAATTCGGCCTCCAGGCCTGGCTTGACGTCGATCTGGGCGATTTCGAGGACCATCGGGGTATCTCCTTGCATGACGGGGGCATTGATCGAATCGCGGCCTGGCCCCGGCGGGCAGCCGCAGGGGGCATCATAGACTGCGCGGCGACCGGCCGCGGATACGTCCGAATTTGCGCTACAATTCGCTTCCTCCGGGGCGTAGCTCAGCTTGGTAGAGTGCTTGCTTTGGGAGCAAGATGTCGGAGGTTCGAATCCTCTCGCCCCGACCATCCACTCCCTGTTCGCAAGGCTCGATCGGTGCGATGCAGGCCCCGAGCCCGACCGAACGGATCGCTGCCCGTAGCTCAGTTGGATAGAGCATCAGCCTTCTAAGCTGAGGGTCACAGGTTCGAATCCTGTCGGGCAGGCCAGTTTCAGTGGTGGCTGTAGCTCAGTTGGTAGAGTCCCGGATTGTGATTCCGGTTGTCGTGGGTTCGAGTCCCATCAGCCACCCCACTTTCTTACGATAGTGCCCACTAACTTGGGCACTGTATATTCCAAAACTTTGGAATACGCTACTCCGACGGCGTGGCGCTTCGGTTGTGCCGGCGGTCGTAGACCTTCTCGATCATCCGCGAGTCGGCGTGCAGCGTTGCATCTTGGATGTCGGTGTCGCCACGCTCGCGCTTACGGCTGACGCCGGGGGGACGGCGGTCCTGCAGCGTGAAGTGCCACGCGCCGTGCTGACGGGCACGAAGCCGCGCCGGCGCCCGTACTCCATGATGGCGCTGCCGAGGGCGATCTCCTTGTTCGCCTTCGGACCGGCATTCTTCTTGCGCCGCGCGTCTTGATATCCATACCAGTCCGCCGGCGTGATCGTGTTTGGCAGCATCGCCTCGAAGACGCCTTCAGGCGCTTCGCCTCGCGCCGATTCTCGTCGAGCGTCGACGCGGCCTTCTTCTCTTCATCGTCGTCAGGCCGTGACTCCTGCCAGTCGAAGTACAAGTCCGCCAGCCCGCTGAAGGTCAGCACTTCCGGCTGCGCTTCGGGCGTGCCGCCGAACAGCTGCTGATACCGCAGCAATGCCTTCTCGCGCAACTGCGGCTTCAGCTCCGCTTTCAGACAGACGAGGCCGACATACGTCTTGGCATAGCACACCGATCGAACGCTTGCCAAGCGCGGTTCGAACGTTGCGAGCTGCTCGAGCTTCGCATAGTCCGAGCTTCGCATAGTCGAACCAGGCGCTGCCCGAATACCACCCGCGATGGGGGGTGCGCTTCAGAATGAGCGGCGTAGCATACGTGGCATCGTCAGAGCGCGCCGAAGCGCTCGCAGCCCCGCACACTCGACGCCATGTCCACCCCAGGCCCGACAGCCCCCTTCACAAGCGTCCCCGACCTCATCCGCGCCCGCTCCCGCGAACGCCCCGAAGCCACTGCCATCGTATGCGGCAGCCA
>JBFWXS010000049.1:0-5982 GCA_050187175.1 Burkholderiaceae bacterium | reverse complement strand
CCCTGGCGGGCGGCGGCACGGCGGTGCTGATGCCGAAGTTCGATTCGCGCCGCTATCTGGAGCTGGCGCAGCAGGAGCGCGCCACACACACGATGCTGGTGCCGGTGCAGTATCAGCGCATCCTGGCCGAGCCGGGCTTCGATGGATTCGATCTCGGCAGCTTCAGGATGAAGTTCTGCGCCGGTGCGCCTTTCTCGGCGGAGCGCAAGCGCGAAGTGCTCGAACGCTGGCCCGGAGGCCTGATCGAGATCTACGGGACCACCGAGGGCGGCGGCAGCTGCATGCTGGAAGCGCATCGCCATCCGGACAAGCTGCATACCGTGGGACGCCCCACGGCCGGCAGCGAGTTCTGCGTCATCGACGACATGGGGCAGCCGCTGCCGCCGGGGCAATCGGGCGAGATCGCCGGCAGATCGGCCACGATGATGGACGCCTATCACGGACAGTCGGGCAGCGGCGAGCTCAACTGGTTCGATGCGCAGGGCCGGCGCTTCCTGCGCAGCGGCGACATAGGCTATTTCGATTCCGACGGCTTCCTGGTGCTGGTCGACCGCAAGAAGGACATGATCATCAGCGGCGGCTTCAATATCTATCCGAGTGATCTGGAGTCGCAGCTGCGCCGGCATCCGCACGTGCTCGAGGCGGCCGTGGTGGGCGTGCCTTCGGATCGCTGGGGCGAGACGCCGGTGGCCTTCGTGGTGCCGCGCGCGGAGGCGCCGGCCGACGCGCAGGAGATCATGCTCTGGTGCAATGAACAGGTGGGCAGGACGCAGCGTCTGGCCGCGCTGCAGCTCGTCGCCGATTTTCCGCGCAGTCCGGTGGGCAAGGTGCTCAAGCGCGAACTTCGCGCCGCGTATCTGGCCGCGGCGCCGGACCCCCCGACGGGGGTGGCGACTCGGCAGCCGGCCTGACGGAAGATGGCTGCCGACCCTCACCCTCCAGAGCAGCGCAAATGAGCCAGAAGACCTTCGTTGCCGGCGTCGGCATGATCCCTTTCACCAAGCCCGGCGCAAGCCCCACCTATGTCGAGATGGGCGCGGAAGCGGTGCGTCGGGCGCTGTCCGACGCAGGCCTGGCCTACGAGCAGATTCAGTCCGCCTACGCCGGCTACGTCTACGGCGATTCGACCTGCGGCCAGACCGTGCTGTACGAGATCGGCCGCAGCGGCATCCCGATCTTCAACGTCAACAATAATTGCTCGTCCGGTTCGAGCGCCCTCTTCCTGGCGCGCACGGCAGTCGAGCTCGGTCAGGTGGACTGCGCGCTGGCGGTGGGCTTCGAGCAGATGCAGGCAGGCGCGCTGCGCTCGCACTGGGACGACCGGCCGCAGACGCGAACGCGTTTCCACCCGATCTGGAAGACGCTGACCGCCGACGCGGAAGGTGTGCCTCGCGCGGTGCGCTGCTTCGCGGGCGCGGGGCGGGAGCACATGCGCAAGTACGGCACGCGGCTGGAGACCTTCGCGGCGATTCGCGCCAAGGCCAGCCGGCATGCGTCCAGGAATCCGCTCGCCATCTTTCGCAGGGAGCTGTCGGTCGACGAGGTCATGAACGACACGGCGATCTGGCCCGGCGTCGCCACGCGGCTCATGGCTTGCCCGCCGACCTGCGGCGCCGCGGCGGCGATCATCGTGTCCGAGCGCTTCGCGCGCCGCCACGGCCTGCGCACCGGCGTCCAGATACTGGCGCAGTCGATGAAGACCGACCCGGTGGAGTCGTTCGATCCGCCTTCGATGATCGCATACGTGGGCTTTCACATGTCGCGGGCGGCGGCCGACAGCGTCTACGAGAAGAGCGGCGTGGACCCGAAGGACGTCCGCGTGTGCGAGCTGCACGACTGCTTCGCGCACAACGAGCTGCTCACCTACGAGGCCATCGGGCTGTGCCCGGAAGGCGAAGCCGAACGCTTCGTGCTGGACGGCGAGAATACCTACGGCGGCCAGTGCGTGACCAATCCCTCCGGCGGGCTGCTGTCCAAGGGGCATCCGCTGGGCGCGACCGGCCTGGCGCAGTGCTTCGAGCTCACGCAGCAGCTGCGCGGTACGGCCGACGCGCGTCAGGTCGACAAGCTCGACATCGCGTTGCAGCACAATCTGGGGCTGGGCGGCGCCTGCGTGGTGACGCTGTACGGCCGCGCCGACGCTCATTGAACACAGCGGAGTATCGCGGATGAATCAGACACTAGCCTCCAAGGTCGCCATCGTCACCGGCGCGGGCCGCGGCATCGGACGCGCGCTGGCACGCAAGCTGGCCAGCGCGGGGGCAACGGTGGTCGTCAATGACCTGGACGAGGCGCCCGCGCTCGAAGCCGCCGACGAGATCAATCAGTCGGGCGGCCGTGCGCTGGCGGTGGCAGGCAACGTGGCAGCACCCGACTTCGGTTCGAGAATCGTGGCGGCCACGCTGGAAGCATTCGGCGCGATCGACATCATCGTCAACAATGCCGGCTATACCTGGGACAACGTCATCCAGAAGATGTCCGACGAGCAGTTCGAGGCCATCCTGGCCTGCCACCTCACTGCACCGTTCCGGCTGCTGCGCGCTGCGCAGCCCTATCTGCGCAGCGTCAGCAGTGCCGAGCAGGCCGAAGGCCGCGAGGTCTTTCGCAAGGTGGTCAATGTTTCGTCGGTCTCCGGCACCGGCGGCAATGCGGGCCAGGCCAACTACTCGGCGGCCAAGGCCGGCGTGATCGGCCTGACGAAGACGCTGGCCAAGGAATGGGGGCATATGAGGGTGAACGTCAACTGCGTCGCCTTCGGTGCCATCGAGACGCGGCTGACGCAGCGCGTGCCGGCGGGCGAACGCGCTTTCGTCTCCATCGAAGGTCGCGACATCCGCGTCGGCATCCCCGCGGAACGCGCCGCCATGCCGGGCCGCGAGATTCCGCTGGGCCGGCTGGGGACGGCGGAGGAAGCGGCCGGCGCGATCTATCTGTTCTGCCTGCCCGAGTCCGACTACATTACGGGGCAGACCATCATCTGCGGCGGCGGCCGCGGCGGGTTCTGAGCACGCCGGCGGCGGGTTCCGAGCACGCCGGTTTCCGGGAGATCCATGCCGGATTCCCGGATCTCTAGATCTGCAGATCGCGCGCCCGGGCCACCGCGGCGTCGCGCGCGGTGACGCCCAGCTTGATGTAGATGTTCTTCAAGTGCCACTTGACGGTCTCGGGCGACAGACCGAGGATGCGGGCGATCTTCTTGTTCGGCAGTGCCTGGGCCAGCAGGCCCAGGATCTCCAGTTCGCGTTCCTTCAGGGATTCGGCCGGCTGCCCGCGTGCGGGCGCATCATGGGTGAAGGCGTGCAGCGTGCGCTTGCGTGCCGCCACGTCGAGCAGCCGCTGCGCGTAGAAATGCAGGACCGGGTCCAGCCGGCCCGACTCGACCAGCTCATGCAAGGCCGCCGGCACGCGGCGCGATGCATCCAGCAGCGTGCGGACCAGTCCCAGGTGATGCCCCAACCGCAGAGCCTCGACCAATGTCGGTTCGACGAGGTGTTCGTTGCCTCGCGCGCGCTCGATCAGCGCCAGCTGCGCGAGCAGCGCGGCGGCCGGCCGCAGCCGGCGCGTCGCCTGAAAGCGCTGCAGAATCGAGCGGACGCCGTCGGCGGCCGGGCCCAGCTCGCCGCGATGAAGGTAGACGGCGATCTGCGCGCGCTCGGCCAGCCGCAGGATCTCCTGCGAAACCGAGTCTTCCTGCCCCCGGCGCGGAGCGGCCAGCTCGTCCAGCCTGCACAGCGCATCGGACACCGCAAGCATTTCGCCGCGCTGCTGCTGCAGGCGCACGCGCAGACACAGCGCATGCGCCTGCAGCCGGCTCAGGCCATGCGAGCCTGCATAGTCCTCCAGCCTATCGAGCTGCGCCAGCGCTTCCAGCCTGCGGCCGCACAGCCAGTGCGAACTGGCCAGCACGATGGCGGCACGCAGGATGGCCTCCGGAATGCCCGCGTGCTCGATGAGGTCCACGCGGGTATCGAGAAGCCCGCAGGCAGCTTCCAGCTCGTCGAGCTCGTACAGCACGTCGCCCAGCAAGGCGGCGGCCAGGTTGGAGACCTGCACGCCTGCCGGTCCCTCGCATTCGGCATCCAGCACGCGTCGATACAGGTGCTCGGCATCGGTCATGCGCCCTTCCAGCGTATGCGACAGACCCTCCAGGCACAGGCCGGTCAAGCGGGCGACCGGGCCGTCGTACTGCGCGTCGCGCCGGCTGAGCACCTCGCGCGCCAGCGCGTATTCGCCCCGTGCCAGATGTACCCATGCGATGAGGTTGGCGCGGCTGGCGATCAGCAAGGCATCCGCGCCTTCGGGCAGATGCGCCAGCTCGGGCAACAGGCGTGCGGCGCCGTCGACGTCGTCGCGATGCAAGGCCATGGCGCAGCTCAGCAGCTGCAGCTCGGCGTGTTCGAGCGCGTCAAGGGGCTGGCACGCCAGGGCGCTGATGTCCCGGTCCAGCGCGTCGAGTTCACGCGAGTTCAAATGCACCTGCGCCTGCGCCAGCCGCAGGCCCGCGCGCCGCGCCACCGTCTCCGCGGGAAGACGGCGCAGCAGCGTCCTGAGCAGCGTGAACTCACCTTGCTGCAGCAGCTCGCGCGCGCAGGATTGGACCATCTGCGCGGCCGCTTCGTTCTCGCCGGCCAGCACCGCATGATGCACGGCCTCGGTCACGCTGCCGTGTTCGGCGAACCAGCCGAAGGCACGCTGATGCAGCCCCGTCAGGGCGTCCGCTCCCCGGCTTTCCAGTCGCGCCAGCAGCACTTCGCGCAGCAAAGGGTGCAGTCGCCACCAAGCGGCCCTGTCGCGATCCTGCAGCTGATGGATGAATAGCTTGTCGCGATCGAGGCGCGACAATCGCTGCTCGATGTGCGCGACGGTTTCCGAGCCGTCCATCAACACGCGGCACAGGTCCGCGCAGAAACGGGAACAGATCGCGGCGCGGCTGAGCATCTCCACGTCGGCAGTCGACAGATGGGCCAGTACGTGCCGCTCGAAATAGGCAGCAAACCCGTCGGCATTGCGCAGCGGCAGCTCGCGCGAGGCTGTTTCCCGCTCCCTGGTTTGCTGCTCCCCGGTTTGACGCTCCTCGCGGTGCAGGCTGAGAAGCTGCAGACCGGCGATCCAGCCGTCGGTGCGCTCGTGCAGGCGCGCGGCCTCTTCGTCGCTGATATCGCTCAGCCGCTCGCGCAGGAACTGCAGCGACTCCTGCGGTGTGAAGCGCAGATCGGCCCACGAGAATTCGGCGGCCTGCTGCAGCTGCTTCAGCCGCGAAATGGCGGTGCCGAGCGGATGTTCCGGCGCTTCGCGCGAAGCCAGAATCAAGTGAAAGCCCGGCCCGGCGTAGTCCAGCAGCCATTTCAGCACCTGCAGCGCGGGCAGGCTGGCGAGCTGCTGCACGTCGTCGATCATCAGCACCAGCTCGCCGTCGCGGCTCGCCAGATCCTGCGACAGCGCGATGATGCAGTGCTCGACCGCTTCCGCGTCGCGGGGCCCGCCGCTGGCCAGCAGCGCGGCTGTGCGGACCGCAGCCCGGTCCAGCACGCCCAGGCTGGCGAGCAGGCCTTGCAGCAGGGCTTCCGGCTCCTTGTCCTCCGGCGTCAGCGATAGCCACGCCACGTCGAACCCGTACGTCATCAACTGTCCGCGCAGCGCCAGCAGCAGAGACGTCTTGCCGCAGCCGGGCGGCCCCTGCACGAGCACGCTGCGTTTGCGGCGCGCTTCCATCACCCGTTCGATCAGATTGCCGCGAGCCAGCATTCCGGCGGCCATGCGAGGCGCGACGAAACGGGTGGTGGCAGGCGTGTCCGCGATGGGCCCTGGGCGCAGCGAAGCACGCAGATCGGCGTGCCGTGAAGTCATGGATCGATGATACAGCTCGTCCCCGGAACCTCGATGCCCGCCGGGCCCGTACCACCCGCTGCGGGGGGTGCCGCAGCGGGGGCTCGCCAGCACAATCGCTGCAACTTTGCCGCCGGGCGCGGCACGAGCTCACGG
>JBFWXS010000048.1:40968-42324 GCA_050187175.1 Burkholderiaceae bacterium | reverse complement strand
AGGCCAGCCTCGCGGCAGACCGCGAGCAGCCCGTGCTCGAAGCCGGCGCGCGCATACAGGTTGTACTCGGGCTGCAGCACTTCATAGCGGGGCAGCCCGAAGCGCTCACTGGTGCCCAGCGCCTGGCGCAGCCGCACCGCGCCGTAGTTCGATGCGCCGATCGCGCGCACCTTGCCTTCGTCGACCAGCGTGCCGTACATCTGCAGCGTCTCTTCCAGCGGCGTGTCGGCATCGTCGGTATGCGAGTAGTACAGGTCGATGTGATCGGTCTGCAGCCGCTTCAGCGATTCCTCCACCGCCAGCCGGATGCGGCCGGCCGACAGGCCCTTGCGCCCCTTGCCCATCTCCAGGCCGACCTTGGTGGCGATGACGACGCGATCGCGCCGCCCGCCGCGCTGCAGCCACTTGCCGATGATCGCCTCGGACTCTCCGCCCTGGTGCCCGGGCACCCAGCGCGAATAGACGTCGGCCGTGTCGATGAAATTGAACCCGGCGTCGACGAAGGCGTCCAGCAGCGCGAACGAGGTCGACTCGTCCGCGGTCCAGCCGAACACGTTGCCGCCGAAGCACAGCGGTGCCACTCGCAGGCCGGACCGTCCCAATGCGCGCATTTCCATGGTGCACTCCTTCGTATCGACCGCCGAGGCGGCGGAACGCCCGCGCCGGTTACGGCGCGGACCGGGATCATGCCGAGGACTTCCCGGCGGCGGCGCTTTTGCGCGCGCCACCGCGCCGGCGGTGCGCGCCGGCGACGTGCCGTGCGGCCCCTGCAGCGGCCCCTGCACCGCCTCCCGCGCCGGCACGGTCGCCGCGTTCGGCCGCCCGCGCGCCGCTGGCCAGCTCGCCCAGAATACCGCAGTGGCCGGCGTCAGTCGCCACCCGGCATTGATCGCGCAGCGCGCGCAGCTGCCGCTCCAGCGCCTTGAGCTCGCGAATGCGCGCCGCCACGTGGCCGACGTGATCGTCGAGCAGCGCATTGACCTCGCCGCAGTTCTCGGTCGGCGCATCCTTGAAACGCAGCAGCACGCGGATCTCGTCCAGCGTCATGTCGAGCGAACGGCAGTGGCGGATGAACGACAGCCGCTCGACATGCGCGTCGCCGTAGATGCGGTAGTTGCCGCTGCTGCGGGCCGGCTCAGGCAGCAGACCTTCGCGCTCGTAGTAGCGCACGGTATCGACCTGCGTCCCCGTGGCCTTGGCCAGGTCGCTGATCTTCATTGCCCTCCTCGCTTCGCCATGGCTGCGATCGACGCATGGTAACGCCGTCTCGTCGAGCCGACAGCCGGGTGCCTATGGCGGCGGCAAGGGCATGCCGGGCAGCGGCCCGTCGGAGATCACACCCGTCGGAGATCACAC
>JBFWXS010000048.1:0-40868 GCA_050187175.1 Burkholderiaceae bacterium | reverse complement strand
GTCGTCCGCTACGGCGCGCTGCGCGTCTGTCAGGTCTGTCTGGCCTGCGCGGCGATCGCGCTGCTGCTCGGCGCCTCGGGCTTCATCGTGCTGATCGCCGCCGCCGCGCTGCTGATGGGCGTGGCCAATGGCCCGCCGACCCCGGCCAGCTCGCACGTGATGCTGGAGGCCACGCCGCCGCGGCTGGTCAACTTCGTGTTCGCGCTGAAGCAGACCGGCGTACCGGTCGGCGGCGCCGCGGCCGGCCTGATCCTGCCGGGACTGGCCGGCGCCGTCGGCTGGCGCGGCGCGCTGCTGATGACCGGTGCCGCCTGCCTGCTGCTGGCGCTGCTGCTGCAGCCGTGGCGGCCGCGGCTCGATGCAGGCCGCAATCCCGCTGCATCGGCCGATCCCGCCGATGCCTTCGCCACGCTTACGCTGGTCTGGCGCGCCCCCACGCTGCGCATCCTGGCGCTCGCCACGACCGCCATCTGCGCCATCCAGGGCTGCATCGCGAGCCTGTTCGTCACCTTCCTCACGCAATCGGCCGGCCAGAGCCTGGCGCGCGCCGGCCTGATCCTGGCCGTCACCAATCTCAGCGGCATCGCCGGCCGGCTGCTGTGGGGTGTGATCGCCGACCGGCTGGGCCGCGCGCCGCCCGTCATGATCGCGATGTGCACCGGCGTGGCGATCGCCACCGCGCTGCTCACGCAGGTGTCGCCGGCCTGGCCGTTCGCCGCGCTGTGCGCGCTCGCGGCCATGCTGGGCGCCACGGTACTCGGCTGGAACGGCGTCGCGTTCGCCGAGATCGCGCGCTGCGCGCCGCCCGGCCGCGCCGCCGAAGCCACCGGCGGCGCGATGTTCCTGGTCTGCTGCGGCGTCATGGGAGGGCCCGCCGCGTTCACGGCGGTCCTGCATCTGACGCAAAGCTTCGCCATCGGCTTCGCTGGTGCGACGCTGCTGGCCTTGCTGCTGCTGGTGCGGCTGCTGCGGCTGCCCGCACGCTGAGGGCCGGGCCGCGGCCGAGGGCGGCGAACGCGGCCCCGCACGACGAGCAGACCGGGCCGCGATCAGAGCACATCGCCGAAGCCGAGCAGCGCGGCCACGCCGAGCACCGCGAAGATCAGCGCGGCAATGCCGTGGATGGCGCGGATCGGCACCTTTCTCGTCATGCGCTCGCCCAGCAGCACCGCCGGCACGTTGGCGATCATCATGCCCAGCGTGGTACCTGCCACGACCGCGTAGAACGCAGCGTACTGGGCGGCCAGCGCCACGGTGGCGATCTGCGTCTTGTCGCCCATCTCGGCGAAGAAGAAGGCCAGCAGCGTGGTGCCGAACACGCCGTAGCGTCCCGACGGGCGCACGTCGTCGTCGAGCCGGTCGGGAATCAGCACCCAGACCGCCATCGCGATGAACGACAGCCCGAGGATCCAGCGCATCGCCGATGGCCCGACCCATGCAGTGATCCAGGCGCCGACCGCGCCGGCACAGGCGTGGTTCAGCAGCGTGGCCACCAGGATGCCGAGAATGATGGGGATGGGCCGGCGGAATCGCGCGGCCAGCACCAGCGACAGCAGCTGCGTCTTGTCGCCCATTTCAGCCAGGGCGACGATGCCGGTGGAGACGAGGAAAGCTTCCATGAAGGGTTCCATCGGCCGGTGCAATACCCATGACTGCATGCTCCCCGGCCGAAAAAAACGGAGGCAATGCAGTCAAAGGTCTCGCCAAGTCCGGGAACCCGCTGCGCCATGCCGTGAGGCAAGTCTGTTGACGCAAGGCCCTCGCAAAGGAGGGAGGCTACTCCCCAATGACGGCGCCATTCTACATCAGTATGCTTACCGGATGACTCTCGCGACTCCCTCCCCCGCACCGCGCGGCGCCATGCCGCCGGCCGCACGGCAGGCCGCACAGCCGGCCGCGCTGCGGATCGGCCTGGCGGTCAACCGCCTGCACCACGATGCGCCCGACGCGGCGCTGTTCCAGCTGCTGCGTGAAGCCGAAGGCCGCATCCGCGACACGCTGAGGCCGACACTGCTAGTCGTCGGCCGCACCTACGACGCCATCGTCCGCGAGGGGCTGCTGGCCGGCTACGACGGACTGCAGCGCTATCCGTATGGCCGCGAAGGCGGGTTGATGAAACTGGTGGCGCGCGTCGTCGATCCTGATCGCGACAGCGCGATCGATGCCGCCATCTATCTGATCGATCCGGTCGATCCCTCGTCGACCTTTCCAGAAGCGGTCGCGCTGAAGCGGCAGTGCATCATCCACGGCCGGCCGTTCCTGTCCACGCTGCATGGCGCGCGCGAATGGTTCGAGCTGCAGGCCGTCGCCGCCGGCGCGCCGCCCGCCGCCGCGCTCGACCCGCTGTTCGCATTCGATGAACAGACGATCGCGCTGGTCGCGCACGACGCGCGCAAGCAGGACATGATCGAGCTGATCGACCGCCACTTCGACTTCTTCGACGGCTTCGGGCGACGCGTCGCCACCGGCACCACCGGCGCGCGGCTGAATGAGCTGGCGCGGCAGCGGCGCCCCGCCCGTCCGCAGCCCTGGGTGCAGCCGTTCAAGAGCGGGCCGCTGGGCGGCGACGCGCAGATCGCCGAGCTGCTGCTCGACGGCCAGTGCCAGCGCGTGCTGTTCCTCGAAGACCCGCATGTTGCGCGCCAGCATGAAGCCGACATTCAGTTGCTGGAGCGAGCGGCGCGCGTGGCCACCGGCCGCGTCGCCTGCTATGGCGATCTTGCAACAGCGCGCGACTGGATCGCCGGCGTCGAGCAGCGCCGGCATGCGCAGGACTCAGCCGCTGCAGTATAGTGAGCCCGCGTCAAACATCCGACCATCATTCGGCTCAGGAGAGATCATGCTGAAGCTCATCGTCGCCGCCGCCGCGGCGCTGTTCACGCTCAACGCCTATGCTGCCGACCCGAGCTGCTCGGTGCGCGCCGCCGAGAAGAAGCTGGCCGGCGCCGCCAAGAACAGCTTCATGAAGAAGTGCCAGAACGATTCGAAGGCGAGCTGCGAAACCGCGGCCACCGACAAGAAGCTGCACGGCGCGGCGCGCAACAGCTTCGTGAAGAAGTGCGTCAACGACGCGGTGGGCAAGGCCGGCTGAAGCAGCAAGGCGGGTCGAAGCCCGCCCTTCGCCGCTTCAGGCGAACGTGATCGCGTGCCGCCGCCCCGCGCAATCGAGGTGCGGCACGCAGTTGTAACTGAGCAGGCGCAATGCGCCGCCGCCGGCGATCAGCTCACAGATGCCGGTGTTGCGAAACTGCAGGTTCAATTCGATCGCCGTCGACGCGGGCGCGCCGGTGATATCGGCCACCGCCCGCCCGATCGCTCCGCCGGAGCTGATCAGCAGCACGGCATCGTCGCGCTGCATGCCGTCCGCGGCGCGCCGCAATGCATCGCCGATGCGGGTTCCGAAGCCGTGCCAATCCTCGGGAACGTCGTCGAGCAGGCCGTCGGACCAGGCCGTCATCGCCGCACGGAACGTACGCCAGTAGCTGCGGTGGTCGGAGCGCTGATGCAGCAGCGCATCGGCGCCGCGCGTATGCGCGGCGTATAGCGCGTCACCCGGATACTCATCCAGTCCGGCATCGACGGCGATCGACGCCGGGTCGACGCCGAGCACGGCGGCCACTTCCTGCGCCGTCTGCCGCTGCCGCAGCAAGGAACCGGCAGCGATGCGGCGGAAGGCCAGGCCGCGTTCGGCGAAATACTCTCCGAGCCAGCGCGCCTGCTGCCGCCCGAGATCGGACAGGCGATCGTAGTCGTCGGTACCGAACGAGGCTTGCGCATGGCGCACGAGGAACACCATCGACATGGTCTGAGCGTCCGATGCATTCGCGGTGGAAAGCCGTCATTATCCACGGCCGCGCAAGCCAGGCGGGTCGCACAAGAGCCGTAGACCGCGCCGGAGCCACGCCTCTCAGCGCGGCGACGAACGGCTCGCGAGCGAAGCCCCGCGCGCAGCCGGCGTCTTCAGCGTCGTCTTCACCGATGACGGCCCGCCGGCCCGTCCAGCCAGCAGCACGACCAGCGCGAGGACGTCGATCAATGCCGCCAGCGCCAGTGCGGGCTGATAGCTGCCGAAGGCGTCACGCAGCGTGCCGAACAAGGCCGGCCCGCTGGCCGAGATCAGCTGCAGCAGCGACGCAGCCAACCCGTAGACCACGGCGAACGACGCCGCACCGAATTCGCGCCGCACGATCACCGGTCCCATCGTCGTGATCACGCCGATGCCCAGCCCGTAGCCGATGCTGGCTGCAATCAGCACCGGCGCGGCCGGCCACAGCGCCATCGCCAGCAGTGCGAGGACCTGCCCGGCCAGCACGCCGGCCGCCAGCCCGCGCCCATCGACGCGATCGACCACGCGCGCCAGCACCAGCCGGCCGCACAGCGCCGCCAGGCCGGTAGCGCTGACCACCCAACCGGCGCCGGCCGCGCCGAGCACGGCGTCGAGCAGCTTGACGTGATGCGTGATGACGCCGATCTGCACCATGAAGGCCAGCGCGAAGCCGATCGTCACCGTACGCCAGGCCCATGAGCGCGCGGCCGAGGCGCGCGTCCACATCGGCATCGCGCTCGTCGAAGCACCGCCGGACGCCGCCGCCGCTACGCCGTCAGGCGCCAGCCCAAGCGCCTGCGGACGCCGGTGACGAAGCACGAGCAGCGAGATCGGCAGCACGATCAGCAGCAGCACCGTGCCCGCGAACAGCCCGGCGTGTGCCAGGCCGGACCGAGTCACCCCCGCCAGCAGCAGCGGCGCAACGGCGATCGCGCCCAGGCTCGCACCCATCATCGCAATCGTGATCGACTGCCCCTGCCGGCGCTCGAACCACGGCGCCACCGTGGCCGACATCGCGGTCACCGACAGCGAAGCCCAGCCCACGCCCATCATCAGGAACACGAAGTACAGCTGCCAGTAGTCGCGCACGAAACCGACCAGCATGACGGACAGCGCCAGCACCACCGCCCCGCTGGCGATCACCGGCCGAGGACCGTAACGATGGATCAGCGTACCGATCACCGCCTGCAGCAGCGCGCTGCACAGATAGAAGCTGGTGATCGCGGCCGACACCGCCGACACCGACCAGCCGCGCTCGACGGTCAGCGCATGCAGATAGACGCTGACGCCATACAGGCCGAGCCCCCATGAGAAGGTCGCGACGACGAAACAGGTCGCGACCACCCGCCAACCGTAAAAGAGCCGCTGCGGCGCCGACGTGTGCATGGCCGCATCATGCCACCGGCGATTGCTGCGGCCGGGCGGGGCCGGGCGGGGCGGGGCGGGGCGGGGCGGGGCCGGGCCGGGCCGGGCCGGCTCGACCGGCCCGACGCCCGATCAGCGGATCTGCAACGCAGCCGCTTCGGCCTCGCAGCGCTGCGCCGGGGGCGCCAGGCGGACCCCGGCGGCGCGGGCGGCGCGCACTTCGGCTTGCGCAGCACGCAGCTGCGCCTGGAACACCGGATCGGCGTGGACGCGCGCCACGGCCGCCGCGGCCACCGTTCGCCCCATGTCCACGTCGCTCTGCCAGTGCACACCGCAGACGACGCGGCTCTGGCCATAGGCATGGCCGCGCGCGAACAGCGCGTCGGCCCGTTCCGGCGACAGCTCGGCGAGCAGCAGCGCCTGCGCCCAGCCGAGCGCCGAATGGCCGGACGGATAAGAGCCGTCCCTGCTCAGCGCCGGTTCCTCGGCGGGCGTGCAGGTCGCGCCTTTCAGCGCCACGAACGGCCGCGTGCGGCGATAGTGGTCTTTTGCGCGATAAGTGGCGAGACCGGCGTCGGTCGCGGCCCGCCGCAGCAGCATGCTGACGTTGGGCATGACCGCGGCATCGATCTCCAGGCCGAACGCGCAGCTGAACGTCTTCATCACTTCAGGGAAGCGCAGATGGGCGTCCTGCGTCGCAAGCCGCCAGCGCGGCGTGTCGACCAGCGTCGAGGCGGCGCGAGACGCCGCCTCGTCGGCCAGGGCAGCGGCCGATCCCGCCGCGGGCGGCGGCGGCAGCAGCGCCAGACTGTCCGGCCAGGCCGAACGCGGCAGATAGCCGTTCATGTAGGTCGTACCGGCACGCAGCTCGCCAACCTGCAGAGGATCGACCGGCGCCTGCACCGGAGCAGCGCAGCCGGCAAGCAACACGCTCAGCGCCAATGCGCAAGACACGCGCGAATTCATCGTGAATCTCCCATCTGGACGTTCATGTTGGATTTTTCTGACGAATATCTATCAATCCTGACATAAACGTACGCTCAGTGCACGCGCGGTCGAGGTGGGAGGCAACGAATCGGCAAATAGCCCACAGGCGAATGGGCGAAAAAGCGAATGAGCGAACAAGCGAACAAGCGAACAAGCGAAACAGTGCGCAGCAGATCAGCGCTCAGCCGTCGAGCGCGTCGCGCCGGATCGCAGCGCGGCGCGACGCCGCTAGCCGCCGCATGACCGCGATCAGCTCGTCCAGCCCCGGCAGCGGCGCCTGGCCGCTGCGCAGGATCAGGCCCACCGGCTCCTCGCTGCCGGCGGTCCGCACCGGCAGACGCGCCAGCGTACCGGCCTGCAGGTCCGCGGCCACCGCATCGAGCGGCACGAACCAGACGGCGTCGCTGTCACACACCAGGGCCCGGCCAAGCGACACCGACAGCGTCTCGATCGCATCGCCGCGCGGCGCCAGCCCGTGCGTGCTCATGAAGCTGTCGGCGGCCTGACGGATCATCGTGCCGGCCCCCGGCAGCACCAGCGTCTGCGAATCGAGCTGCTCGACAGGCGCGCGCTGCGTCAGCAACGGGTGCCCGGGGCGGACGGCCAGCACCAGCGGCTCGCCGTACAGGTGCTCGAAGACCAGACCGACCATCTGCGCCGGATCCGACAGGCGCCCGACGACGAGGTCAGCTTCGCCGTCCACCAGCTGCCGCAGCAGCCACTGGTTCGCCCCGGTGGCGACGCGCAGCGACAGACCCGGCGACAGCTCGCGCAGCTCGAGGATGGCGCGTGCCACGAAACCCGGCGCCACGGTCGGCAGCGCCGCCAGCCGCAGCGGCGGGTGCGCGGCGCCAGCCGGCGTCGCCAGCGCGGCCACGCCTTCGCGCAGCGCATTGAGGCTGGCGGCCGCATGCCGCTCGAACAGCGTCGCCTGGCGGGTGGGTACGGCCCCGCGGCGGCCGCGTTCGAACAGCCGAAGGCCGAGGATCTGCTCGAGCTCGCGCAGCGTCTTCGACACCGCCGGCTGCGTGACCGACAGCGACTCGGCCGCCTTCAGGATGCTGCGGTGGCGCATCACGGCGAGAAAGCACGACAGGTGGCGAAGCTTGATCCGGCCGTCCGCTGAAACGCGCGCTTCCATGAAAATCCGTTATCGAACTACCGACAAACCGTCAATTTACATAACCATTCATCGAATCTAAAGTACAGCGACCCAACAGGAGCCCCCGCATGACTCAGCAGACACGCATCACGGCGCGCGATTGGCCGAGCCATCCCGCCTACGTGTACCCCGCCTACAAGTCGACCGTGCTGCGCGGTCCGACGCGGCCGCTGATCCCGCTGCGCGCCTCGCTGGCCGAGCTGAAGGCGCCGGTCTACGGGCACGACGACATCGGCCCACTCGACCATGACCTCACGCGCAACGCCGCGCGCAATGGCGCGCCGCTGGGCGAACGCATCATCGTCACCGGCCGCGTGCTCGACGAAGGCGGTCGTCCGGTGCGCAATACCCTGGTCGAGCTGTGGCAGTGCAACGCCGCGGGCCGCTACATCCATCGCGTCGACCAGCACGACGCGCCGCTGGACCCGAACTTTCTCGGCGCCGGGCGCACGCTGACCGACGAGCAGGGCCGCTACCGCTTCCTCACCATCAAGCCGGGCGCCTACCCGTGGGGCAATCAGCCGAATGCCTGGCGACCGAACCACATCCATTTCTCGCTGTTCGGCCAGTACTTCGCCAGCCGGCTGGTAACGCAGATGTATTTCCCCGGCGACCCGCTGCTGGCGCATGACCCGATTTATCAGGGCACCGCCGCCGGGGCCCGCGAACGGCTGGTCGCGCAGTTCTCGCCCACCATCACCGAGGCCGACTTCGCACTCGGCTTCGAGTTCGACATCGTGCTGCGCGGCCCCGATGCCACGCCGATGGAGCATTGATCATGAGCCAGACCACCGACTCCCCGACCCGCCTGGGCCAGACGCCCTCGCAGACGGTCGGCCCGTTCTTCGCGTACGGCCTGGTGCCGGAACAGTACAACTACGAATTCCGCTCGCTGTTCGGCATGCGGCTGGCCGAACCCGGTACGCCGGGCGAGCACATCGTGCTGACAGGCCGCGTGTTCGACGGCGCCGGCAACGCGATCAATGACGCGCTGATCGAAGTGCTGCAGCCCGATGCCGACGGCCGCTTCGTCGAGACGCCCGCCGAGGTGGCCGACAGCGGCTTCCGCGGCTTCGGCCGCTGCGGCACCGGCACGCTGCCCGGCAACCGCTATGAGTTCCAGACGATCAAACCGGGATCGATCGGGCCCGACCAGGCCCCGTTCATCAATGTCATCGTCACGATGCGCGGCATGCTGCTGCACGCGTTCACACGCATCTACTTCGACGACGAGCAGGCCGCCAATGCCGCCGACCCGGTCCTGTCGGCGGTGCCGGCCGAACGCCGGCCGACGCTGCTGGCCCGGCGGCAGGCGACGCCGGGCGGCGCGGTGTACACGTTCGACATCCACATGCAGGGGCCGCAGGAGACGGTGTTCTTCGACGTCTGATTCGCTCAGCTTCGCCGCCGCGCCGCCAGCTGCTGCCGCGCGTGGTCGCGGAACGCGCTCGGCGTGCGCCCGGTGTGGCGCGCGAAGAAGCGCGTGAAATAGCCGGCGTCGGCGAAGCCCAGACCCAGCGCCACTTCCTTGACGCCCTGCGTGGTGTACAGCAGATCACGCTCGGCTTCGAGCAGGATGCGCGCATTGAGCACGCCCAACGCCGAGCAGCCGCGCAGCTCACGGCAGATACGGTTCAGCTGCGTCGCGGTGATGCCCAGCTCCGAAGCATAGTCGGCGATCGGCCGCCTCCGCCGGTAGTCGCGATCGACCAGCGCGCCGAAGCGGCGCAGATGCCGCTGCTTGCGATAGGCCGGCCCCGGCTGCGCGCGCTCGACGTCGGCCAGCCCGCGCGCCAGTTCGATGAGCAGGCGCACCAGCGTCGTCTGCAGGCTCAGCGCGCGCCATGGAGCGTCGCCGGCGAACTCGTCGGCGAAGCTGGCGAACCACTGATCGAAGCGCGCGCGCTGCGCCGAATCGGCCGCGAGCCGATGCAGGCGCGGCTGCGCCAGGCTGGGCAGCAGATCGGGCGCGGCGCCGAGCATCGCCTCGAGCTGACGGTCCACTACGGTGAGCACCACGCCGTCGACGTCGGGAGAAAAGGCGAAGCCGTGCGCCGCGCGCGCCGGCACGGTGATCACGCAGGGCGGCGCGAATGCCAGCCGCCGCGCGTCAAACACGGCCTCGCCACGGCCGCCGCGGATGTACAGAATTTGAAAGAACGCCTCGTGCCGATGCGGCTTGATTCGCCAGTCATGCAAGCGGCTGCGCGATGCGATCGACTCGCAATGGAAGGCTTCCGCGAGGGCCGATCTCGGCCGCTCGCCGTACAGCGCGTAAGTGGGAACCGGTGCCGGCGACATGCGGAGGGCCTCGCCATCGATGTTCGAATCGTCCGATTCTAAGTCGCTTCTGTCCATTCCTTCCGCCTCGGTTCGGCGCTAGTCTGTGCCGCACGACATCGAAGCATCCGGCGCGCGCTGCAGGCAGCGGATCGGCGCACCGGCTCCGGAGGAGACCATCGTGCGCGTGCAAGTCGCCATCATCGGATCGGGCCCGTCGGGCCTGCTGCTGGGCCAGTTGCTGCATCGCGCCGGCATCGAAGCGCTGATCCTCGAACGCAAGAGCCGCGACTATGTGCTCGGCCGCATCCGGGCCGGCGTGCTCGAGCAAGGGACGGTCGAGCTGCTGGACCAGGCCGGCGTCAGCGCCCGGCTGCATGCCGAGGGACTCCCGCATGCGGGCATCGAGCTGTGCTTCGGCGGCGAACGGCATCGTATCGACCTGCAGGCGCTGACCGGACGGCACGTCACCGTCTACGGCCAGACCGAGGTGACGCGCGATCTGATGGACGCGCGGCAAGCCGCGGGCGCCCGCACGCTGTATGACGTCGACGAGGTATCGCTGCACGGCTTCGACGGCACGGCGCCGCTGGTCCGCTATCGGCATGAAGGCCGGCAGTACGAACTGGCCTGCGACTTCATCGCGGGCTGCGACGGCTTCCACGGCGTCAGCCGCGACAGCGTGCCGCCGGCCGCGATCACGCACTACGAGCGCGTCTATCCGTTCGGTTGGCTAGGCGTGCTTGCCGACGTGCCGCCTGTTTCCGACGAGCTGATCTACGCCAATCACGAGCGCGGCTTCGCGCTGTGCAGCATGCGCTCGCCGACGCGCAGCCGCTACTACGTGCAGTGTTCGCTCGACGATCACGTCGATCAGTGGTCCGACGAGCGCTTCTGGCAGGAGCTGCGCCACCGGCTCGACGCCGAAGCGGCCGGACGGCTGCGCACCGCGGCGTCGATCGAGAAGAGCATCGCCCCGCTGCGCAGTTACGTCGCTGAACCGATGCGCTTCGGCCGACTGCTCCTCGCCGGCGACGCAGCGCACATCGTGCCGCCGACCGGCGCCAAAGGACTGAACCTGGCCGCCAGCGACGTGCGCTATCTGGCGCGCGCGCTGATCGATCACTATCGGACCGGTTCGACCTCCGAGCTCGACGCCTACTCCGGCAAGTGCCTGCGGCGCGTCTGGAAGGCGGTGCGCTTTTCCTGGTGGATGACCTCGCTGCTGCATCGCTTTCCCGACAACGGCGAGATCGGCCGCAAGATCCAGCACGCGGAGCTGTCGTACCTGATCGGCTCGCAGGCCGCTTCGACCGCGCTGGCCGAGAACTACGTCGGCCTGCCGTTCGAGGAATAGGTAGCGGTGGTATAAGCACCCGTCCGCGAGCGATGATGATTTTTTTGGATCAGCAGCCAATCAATCGGTCGTTCGCCGCCGGCTGACGCGCTGATAGCGTACCCCCTGCCATACGAACCAGGGGATATCGATGCTTCGCCCGCTTCTTCCGGGTACGGCGGTGCTTACCGCGACCCTCACCGCCACGCTGGTCGCGGCACTGGCCACCGCCGCACCGCCGGCCGCCGCTCAGCCGTCTCAGTCCTCGCTGCTCAACGTCTCGTACGATCCGACACGCGAGCTGTACCAGGAGTTCAACCAGGCATTCGCCCGCCGCTGGAAAGCGGATACCGGCCAGACGCTGACGGTGCGTCAATCGCACGGCGGCTCCGGCAAGCAGGCCCGCTCGGTCATCGACGGTCTCGAAGCCGACGTGGTGACGCTGGCGCTGGCCTACGACATCGACATCCTCGCGACGCAAGGCAAGCTGATCCCGGCCGACTGGCAGAAGCGCCTGCCGCAGAACAGTTCGCCGTACACGTCGACGATCGTGTTCCTGGTCCGCAAGGGCAACCCCAAGAACATCCGCGACTGGAACGACCTCGGCCGCGCCGGTGTATCGGTGATCACGCCCAATCCCAAGACCTCGGGCGGCGCGCGCTGGAACTACCTGGCCGCATGGGGCTATGCGCTGAAGCAACCGGGCGGCAGCGACGCCAAGGCGCGCGAGCAGGTGACGGCGATCTTCAAGAACACCGCCGTGCTCGACTCCGGCGCCCGCGGCTCGACGACCACCTTCGTCGAACGCGGCATCGGCGACGTGCTGATCGCGTGGGAGAACGAGGCGCACCTCGCGCTGAAGGAGCTGGGACCGAACAGGCTGGACATCGTCGTCCCCTCGATCAGTATCCTCGCGGAACCGCCCGTGACCGTGGTCGACAAGGTGGTCGACCGCAAGGGCACCCGCCAGCTCGCCGAGGCCTACCTGAAGTACCTGTACAGCGAGGAAGGCCAGGAGATCGCCGCCCGGCACTACTATCGTCCGCGGCTGGCGGCCGTCGCCGAGCGCCACCGCGCGCAGTTCGGCCGCGTGCAGCTGTTCACCATCGACGAGCTGTTCGGCGGATGGGACAAGGCGCACCGCACGCATTTCGCCGACGGGGCGCTGTTCGACCAGATCTACGTGCCCGGCGGACGCTGAGCGACGCTACCCATGGGGCGTCTTTCCACCTTGCTGAAGCCGCGGCACAGCGTGCTGCCCGGCTTCGGCCTGACGCTCGGCTTCACAGTGCTGTACCTGTCGCTGATCGTGCTGATCCCGCTGTCGACGGCCTTCGTCAAGACGGCGACGATGAGCTGGGAAGGTTTCTGGGCCACCGCGACGCAGCCGCGCGTACTGGCTTCGCTGCGACTGTCGTTCGGCGCCGCGCTGCTCGCCGCCGCGATCAACGGCGTGTTCGGCCTGCTGGTCGCCTGGGTGCTGGTCCGCTACCGGTTCCCGGGACGGCGGCTGGTCGACGCGCTGGTGGATCTGCCGTTCGCGCTGCCCACGGCCGTCGCCGGCATCGCCCTGACCGCCATCTATTCGACCAAGGGATGGATCGGTTCGCTGCTCGACGAATACGGCATCAAGGTCGCGTTCACGCCGCTCGGCGTCGTAGTGGCGCTGACCTTCATCGGCCTGCCCTTCGTCGTGCGCACCGTGCAGCCGGTGCTCGAAGAGCTCGAGCGCGAAGCCGAGGAGGCCGCCGCCAGCCTCGGCGCCGGCCGCGGCCGGACCTTCATGCGCGTGATCCTGCCGGCGCTGCTGCCGGCGCTGATCATCGGCTTCGCGCTGGCCTTCGCGCGCGCGGTCGGCGAGTACGGCTCGGTCGTGTTCATCGCCGGCAACCTGCCGCTGGTTTCAGAGATCGCGCCGCTGATCATCATCACCAAGCTCGAGCAGTACGACTATGCCGGCGCCACCGCCGTCGCAGTCGTCATGCTGGTCGGCTCGTTCGCGCTGCTGCTGCTGATCAATCTGCTGCAGCGCTGGGCGCGCGGACGCTCGGGCCGCAGCTGACACGGGACGAGGCCTTCATGAGCTGGGAACGAACCATAGACGTGCCGCGTCCGCTGCTGCTGCCGCCTGCGCGCCGGCGCAACTGCGCCGAGGAAGCGCCGTGGGTGCGCCGACTGCTGATCGCCGCGGCCCTCGTCTTTCTGAGCCTCTTTCTGTTCGTGCCGCTGGCGGCCGTGTTCCACGAAGCGCTGCGCAAGGGGTGGGACGCATATCTGGCCGCGCTGGTCGACCCGGACGCGCTGTCCGCCGTGCGTCTGACACTGCTGGCCGCCGCCATTGCGGTGCCGCTGAACCTGCTGTTCGGCCTGGCCGCAGCCTGGGCGATCGCCAAGTTCGAGTTCCGCGGCAAGAGCCTGCTGACGACGCTGATCGATCTGCCGTTCTCGGTATCGCCGGTCATCGCCGGCCTGATCTTCGTGCTGCTGTTCGGCGCGCACGGCTGGTTCGGCGACTGGCTGCGGCAGCACGAGCTGCGCATCATCTTCGCGCTGCCCGGCATCATCCTCGCCACCATATTCGTCACCGTGCCGTTCATCGCGCGCGAGCTGATCCCGCTGATGCAGTCGCAGGGCACCGACGAGGAGGAAGCAGCGATCGCGCTGGGCGCCGGCGGCTGGCAGACGGTACGCCGCATCACGCTGCCGAACATCCGCTGGGGACTGCTGTACGGGCTCATCCTCTGCAATGCGCGCGCCATGGGCGAGTTCGGCGCGGTCTCGGTGGTCTCGGGCCACATACGCGGCGAAACCAATACCATGCCGCTGCAAGTCGAGATCCTCTACAACGAGTACCAGTTCGCCGCGGCCTTCGCCGTCGCGTCGCTGCTGGCGCTGCTGGCCCTGGTGACGCTCGCGTTGAAATCCCTGATCCAATGGCGATCGCGCTACGATCACGGCTTCGCCGATCTGCCGGACGAGCCGCCGCCGCGGGTCGCGGCCGATCGCGAACACGCTGTCTTTCACCCCCTGCCGTCACGAGCCGCCTGACCATGTCGATCGAAGTTTCCGGAATCACCAAGCGCTTCGGCACCTTCACCGCGCTGGACAATGTCTCGCTCGACTTCCCGTCCGGCGAACTGGTGGCGCTGCTCGGCCCCTCGGGCTGCGGCAAGACGACGCTGTTGCGCATCATCGCCGGGCTGGAGACCGCCGACAGCGGCAGCATCCACTTCCATGGCGAGGATGCGACCGACCGCCACGTCCGCGACCGGCAGGTCGGCTTCGTGTTCCAGCATTACGCGCTGTTCCGCCATATGACCGTGTTCGAGAACGTCGCCTTCGGCCTGCGCGTCAAGCCACGCGCGCAGCGGCCGACGCGCGCCGAGATCCGCGACAAGGTCCACGCGCTGCTGAACCTGGTGCAGCTGGACTGGCTGGCCGACCGCTATCCGTCGCAGCTGTCCGGCGGCCAGCGGCAGCGCATCGCGCTGGCCCGCGCGCTGGCAGTCGAGCCCAAGGTGCTGCTGCTCGATGAACCGTTCGGCGCGCTCGACGCCAAGGTCCGCAAGGAGCTGCGCCGCTGGCTGCGCCGGCTGCACGACGAGATCCACGTCACCAGCCTGTTCGTCACGCATGACCAGGAAGAGGCGCTGGAGGTGTCGGACCGCGTCGTGCTGATGAACCGCGGCAAGGTCGAGCAGGTCGGCGAGCCGTCGGAGGTCTACGAGCATCCCGCCAGTCCGTTCGTGTACGGCTTCCTCGGCAACGTCAACCTGTTCCATGGCCGCGCGCACGGCGGGATCGTGCGGGTCGGCAACGTGACGCTGGCCGCCCCCGATCATGCCGAGGCCGAGGATCTGCCGGCCGTCGCCTATGCACGGCCGCACGAGATCGACGTCGAGCGCTACAGCCCCGGCGCACCGGGCGTGGTGGCCCGGCTGGTGCGCGCGCTGCGCTTCGGCCCCATGGTCAGGCTGGAGCTGGAACGCGACGACGACGAAGCGGCGGCCATCGAAGCCGAGCTGCCGGTGGAACGCTTCGACCTGCTGGAGCTGAAGCCGGGAGAGCCGCTGATCGTTCGGCCGCGCAATGCGCGCGTGTTCGCGCAGCCGCGCGAAGCCGCGCCGCCGTCGCGGCCGGCCGCTTCCTGAGCTGCCGCAGGCGCATCGGCACAGGGCCTGCGCGCCGGCGCCCGGCGCCCAGCGCCCAGCCGATGCAGCAGGCGCAGGGCCGACGCTCCGACCGCGGTGCCGGTCAGCGCTCGTTCGATACTGCTCAGTTGGCGCTCAGATCGATCCGGCTGGCCACTTCCTCGAACATCTTCAGCTCACTGCCCAGCTTGGCCGAGAACTGCGCCGGCGTCAGCGGCTGCGCAGGCGAGTTGCCCTGTGCCGCCAGCGCGGTCTTGAACTCCTCGGTCCGGATGATCTGGTTGATGTCGGCATTGATCTTCGCGATCACCGCCGCCGGCGTACCCGCCGGCGCGAGCACGCCGTGCCAGGTGCCTATCGTGAAGTCCTTGACGCCCGCCTCGGCGAACGTGGGCACGTCCTTCAGCTGCGGAAAGCGCTGCGCCGCGCTGACCGCCAGCGCGCGCAGCCGGCCGGCGCTGATGTGCGACATGACCGAGCCCGGCGACGGGAACGACATGTCGACGAAGCCCGCGACCAGATCGGTCATGCCCTGCGACGCGCCCTTGTACGGCACATGCGTGATCTCGGTGCCGGTGCGCAGCTTGAACATCTCGCCGGCCAGATGCGGAATCCCGCCCACGCCCTGCGATGCGTAGCTGAACGGCTTCTTCTTCTCGCGCAGCGCCTGCACCAGCTCGGCGACCGTGCGATACGGCGAGTTCGCGTTGACGACCAGCACGTTGGGCACGTCCACGGTCAGCGCCACCGGCGCGAACGACTTCTCGACGTCGTAGCGCAGGTTCTTGACCACGAACTTGTTCAGCGTATGGCTGGTTGCCGTCACCAGCAGCGTGTAGCCGTCGGGCTTGGCATTGGCAACGGTAGCCGCCGCGATCGTACCGTTCGCGCCGGCACGGTTCTCCACCACCACCGACTCGCCCCAACGGGCGGCCAGCGCCTGCGCCACCAATCGGGCCGACTGGTCGATCGCGCCGCCGGGCGCGTAGCCCACCACCAGCGTCACCGGCCGGGCCGGATACTCCTGCGCGACCGCCGGAGCAGCCGCAGCGGCTGCGGCCGCTGCCAGCAGGCCCGTGACGGCCCGTCTTCTCGAATTCGTCAGCATGTCGCCTCCTATGCGCCTGCGTTGCCGGCGGCATGCTAGGAACGGCGGCCGGCGTACGTCAACCTGTGTTTTGCGGGATTTCGGCAGGCGAAAAGAGCGCGTCAGCCGACTGCCTCAGCCGCGAATCATGCCGGCGGCCACGGTCCGGTGCGTCGCTTCGTCGATCAGGATGAAGGCGCCGGTGGCGCGGATCCGGGCATAGTCGTCGTGGATCAGCGGCTGCGCCGTCTTCAGCGACAGGCCGACGATGTCATTCACCGCCGCCGAATCCGCGGGCACCTTGTCCAGCGTGTTCACGTCCAGCCGCTCGGCGATGCTGTCGATGCGCGCGCGCACGGTGCGCGTGGTCTGCTTCAGCAGATAGGCGGCCTGTGGCTGCAGCGGCGCGTCGTCCAGCCAGCAGACGGTGGCCCACAGCCGCTGCCCCTGGATCGGCGGATCGGCCGGATCGGCGAACAGATCGCCGCGCGACACGTCGAGCTCGTCGGCCAGCGTGATCAGCACCGAATCGCCGCTGCGAGCGCGGGCTATCCGCCGGTCCAGCTGGCGGATCTCGCGCACCCGCGTGCGGCGCCCGGAAGGCAGCGCCAGCACTTCGTCGCCGACGCCCAGCGTGCCGGCCTCGATGCGGCCGGCGTAGCCGCGGAAGTCGGCGCCCGCGCCTTCGCGGATCACAAGCTGCACCGGCAGCCGCAGCGGCAGCTCGTCGAGCTCGCTGCCCACCGGCAGCGACTCGAGCAGTTCCAGCAGCGTCGGTCCCGCATACCAGCCGAGCGCGTCGCCGCGCTCCACCACCATATCACCGCGCAGCGCCGAGATCGGCACGAAATGCGCGCCGCTCACACCGAGCCGCGGCAGGAACGCTTCGATGTCGGACCGGATCCGCTCGAACACGGCCGCATCGTCGCCGACCAGGTCCATCTTGTTGATCGCGAACACCAGATGACGCACACCGAGCAGATGCGCGATGCTCGCGTGGCGCCGCGTCTGCCGCAGCACGCCCTTGCGCGCGTCGACCAGCACCACGGCGGCATCCGCCGTCGAGGCGCCGGTGGCCATGTTGCGCGTGTACTGCTCGTGCCCCGGCGTATCGGCGATGATGAACTTGCGCCGTCCGGTACTGAAGTAGCGGTAGGCGACGTCTATCGTGATGCCCTGTTCGCGTTCGGCCTCGAGCCCGTCGGTCAGCAGCGACAGGTCGGCGGCGGCCTGGCCGCGCCGCTGCGACGCACGCGTCACCGCGGCGAGCTGGTCGGACAGGATGGCGCGCGAATCGTGCAGCAGGCGGCCGATCAGCGTGCTCTTGCCGTCGTCGACGCTGCCGGCGGTAATGAAGCGCAGCACGCCCAGGTCGGCCGCCGCATGCCGTTCGATCTCTCCCAGCATCGACATCAGAAGTACCCCTGCTTCTTGCGCCGTTCCATCGACGCGTCCGAGGTCTGGTCGTCGCGGCGCGTGGCGCCGCGTTCGGTCACCGTGGTGCGGGCGGTCTCTTCGATGATCTCCGCCACCGTTGCCGCGGTCGATTCGACCGGACTGGTGCAGGTGATATCGCCGACCGTGCGGAAGCGCACCGACACCGTCTCCACGCGATCGCCGTCCGCGGCCGGCGTGACGTCGGTCACCGGCATCAGCAGGCCGTCGCGGCGCACGACGGGCCGGCTGTGCGCGTAGTAGATCGAAGGCACGGCCAGCTGCTCGCGCGCGATGTACTGCCAGACGTCCAGCTCGGTCCAGTTGCTGATCGGGAACACGCGTACGTGCTCGCCGCGATGCACACGCGCGTTGTAAAGGCTCCACAGCTCGGGCCGCTGGTTCTTCGGATCCCATTGGCCGAACTCGTCGCGGAACGAGAACACGCGCTCCTTGGCGCGCGCCTTCTCCTCGTCGCGGCGCGCGCCGCCGATGCAGGCGTCGAAGCCGAACTCGGCGATCGCCTCAAGCAGCGTCACCGACTGCACGGCGTTGCGGCTGTCCAGCGGCGAGCGCAGCCGGACTGTGCCGCGGCGCATCGAGTCCTCGACACTGCGCACCAGCAGCCGCTCGCCGAGCTCGGCGGCACGCGCATCGCGAAAGTCGATCACTTCGGCAAAATTGTGGCCGGTGTCTATGTGCAGCAGCGGGAACGGAAAGCGCCCCGGGCGGAATGCCTTCTCGGCCAGTCGCAGCAGCACGATCGAGTCCTTGCCGCCGGAGAAGAACAGCACGGGACTGGCGCATTCGCCGGCCACTTCGCGCAAGACGTGGATGGCCTCCGATTCGAGCCAGTCGAGATGGCTGCGCGGCGCCACTGCGGCCGCGGTCACGGGACGATCGGATTCGATGACATCGAGACTCATGCAATCACCTTGGAACGAACCAGGCGCCCGTCCGGCGCCAGATGCAGACCGCATTCGCGCGACTCGGGCTGCTCCCACCACCAGCGGCCGGCGCGCACGTCCTCACCCGCTACCGTCGGCCGCGTACAGGGCGCGCAGCCGATCGATCGATAGCCCTGCTGGTACAGCCGGTTGAAGGGCACATGGTGCTCGCGCAGATACGCCCACACCTCGTCCTCGCTCCAGTCGGCCAGCGGATTGAACTTGGGGATACCGCGCGCGGCGTCGAACTCGCTCACCGCGAGGCCGGTGCGCGTCACCGACTGCTCGCGCCGCTGTCCGGTGATCCAGGCGGCGCGGCCCGACAATGCGCGATCGAGCGGCTCGACCTTGCGGATGGCGCAGCACTCATGCCGCAGCGCGACGCTGTCGTAGAAGCCGTTCTCGCCGTGCCGCGCCACCCAGGCAGCGATGCGCTGCGGATCGGGGCGGAAGCAGTCTATGCGGCGGCCGTAGCGCCGCTCCACCTCATCGAGCAGCGCCAGCGTGTCGCCGTGCAGCCGGCCGGTATCGAGCGTGAACACGGCGATCGGCAGCTCGGCGCGGAAGATCGCGTCGGTGATCACCATGTCCTCGATGGACAGGCTGCTGGCCAGCGCCGCGGGCGCATGCTCGGCGGCGATGCGGGTCAGCAGCGCAGTCAGCGCGGCGCGCGGCTGCGTAAGCGAGGACATGGGATCCGGTCCGGTGAAGCAGAACGGCTACGGTACCGGGCCGGCTAACGGAGCGGAACGACGGATCGGGAGTCTTGAAATAACCTCCGGTAATCAGCGCGGCGACAACATCGGCGCCGGGCGCTGGGGCGCCGGGCGCCGGGACGCCGCGCACTTCCACGCCACGTGCTTGCACGCCGCGCGCTTGCACGCCGCGCGCTTGCACGCCGCGCGCATCAGATCACCGAAGCGCTGCAGCCGTCCATAGGAATGATCGCGCCCGACACGTACGAGGCCAGATTGGAGGCCAGGAACAGCGCCACGTTGGCGATCTCCTCAGGCTCGGCGAGACGGCCTGCCGGAATGCTCGCCACTGCCTCGGCCAGCAGCTGGTCGGGCTGGCGCCCCGTGGCGCGCGCCTCTGCCTGCAGCCCCTCGTCGACGCGCGTCGTGCGCGTCAGGCCAGGATTGATTGCATTGACGCGCACGCCGCGGGCCGCGTAGGCGCGCGCCAGTCCCGCCGTGGCCAGCATCAGCGCGGCATTGGCGGCGCCGCCGGCCACGTGCATCTCGGAGGCACGGCGCCCGCCCTGCCCGACGATGTTGACGACGCTGCCCGAGCCGCGCCCGGCCATCCGCGCGATCAGCGGCTGCGTGACGTGCATGTAGGTGAAGTACTTGGCGTCCATTGCCTGCCGATAAGCCGTCGCATCGAGCTCGTCGGGCGGATAGCGGCGCGCCGCGCCGGCGCTGTTGACGAGCACGTCGATCGGCCCGTGCTCGCGCTCGACGGCCTCGACCAGGGCCAGCGCCGCTGCCGCATCGCTCAGATCGGCGGCGAGGCTGTGCATCGTCAACCCGTCCGCCGCCAGCGACTGCCGCGCCGCCTGCAGCCTGTCCTGGCTGCGCGAGACACCGATCACAGTCGCGCCGGCGCGCGCGAAGGCGCGCGCGCACGCCAGGCCGATGCCCTTGCTCGCGCCGGTGACCAGCACGCGCTTCGATTGCAGTCCCAGGTCCATGCTTCCCCCCTTCGATCGGCGCACCCTGCGCCGCGCCCCGGCGCACCATGCGCCCAAGCTGTCCGGCATTGTGCATCGGATCAATCAGTCGGACGCGGCTGCGCCTGCCCGGGCCGGTCGCCGCACGAGCCGCGCCGCTGCCGCAAGCGCGCGCTGCCGCCGCCGATGCCCCGAGCCGCCGCTGCGGAACTGCAGCACCCGGCCCGCCGCTGCGGCACAATTCCCCCTATGACGACGGGGCTGATCCTGATGGGGGGCGGAGCGCGGGCGGCGTATCAGGTCGGCGTGCTGGCCGCGGTACGCGAGATCCTGGCGGCCGAAGGACGGCCCGACGCGCTGAACCCATTCGACGTCATCTGCGGCACGTCGGCAGGCGCGATCAACGCCGCGGCGCTGGCCGCGCAGGCCGACGATTTCGGGCAGGGCATCGACAAGCTGGTCAAGGTCTGGGCCACGCTGCGCGCCAGCGACATCTATCGCACCGACCTGCGCCGCGCCGGCGGCAACGCGCTGCACTGGGTCGCGGCGCTGACGCTGGGCTGGATCGTGCGCACTCAGCCGCGCTCACTGTTCGACAATACGCCGCTGGCCGAGCTGCTGGAGCGGACGATCGACTTCGGCCGCTTCCGGCGCGCCCTCGCCGCCGGCAACCTGCAGGCACTCGCGATCACCGCGTCGAGCTACACGTCGGGCCAGCACGTCACGTATTACCAGAGCCGGATCCCGGTGCCGCCCTGGTCGCGCATCCAGCGGCTGTCCTGCGAGACGCGCATCGGCGTCGAGCATCTGCTCGCATCGGTCGCGATTCCGTTCGTGTTTCCGGCCGTCAGTCTGCCGCTCGACGGCCGGCGCGAATACTTCGGCGACGGCTCGATCCGCCAGGTCGCACCCATCAGTCCGGCGATCCACCTCGGCGCCGACCGCGTGCTGATCGTCGGCGCAGGCCGGCTCGAACAAGGCACGCCCGCCGCCGAGCACACCAGCTCGCAGTACGTCTATCCGAGCCTGGCGCAGATCGCAGGCCACGCACTGTCGAGCATCTTCCTGGACGGGCTGGCCAACGACATCGAACGGCTGACGCGCATCAATCGCACGATTGGCCTGGTGCCGAACGAGCAGCGCGGCGACGCCCTGCTGCGTCCGATCGAGATCCTCGCCATCGTACCCAGCCAGCGCCTGGATACACTCGCCGTCGGCCGCGCCAAGGCGCTGCCCAGGACCATCCGCACCATCCTGCAGATGACCGGCGCCACCGACCGGCGCGGGGCCGCGCTGGTGTCGTATCTGCTGTTCGAATCGGTGTACACCGGCGAGCTGATCGCGCTCGGCCGCAGCGACACCATGGCGCGCCGCGACGACGTGCGCGCCTTCTTCGCGCCCGAGTTCAGCGAGCCGTCCGACGCACCGGCCCCTCCGCCGCCGTACGTTTGAATCCGCGAGCCGGGTCGAGCAGGCCCGTCGTCAAGGCGGTGCCGAGCAGGATCACCACCGTGCCGGCGACCATGTTCAAGGTGGTCGACTCACCGAGAAACAGCGCGCCCCACAGCATGCCGAACACCGGTATCAGAAAGGTCACCGTGATCGCGCGCGTACTGCCGATCCGGTCGATCAATCGGAAGAACAGCACGTAGGCCAGTCCCGTGCTCAGCACGCCCAGCATCAGCGTGCTGCTCCAGGCAGCCAGATCGGGCGGCTGCTGCGGCCACTGCATGAACGCAAGCGGCAGCAGCACCACGCTGGCGCCGATCAGACTTCCGGCCGCGTTCGACAGCGGCGCCAGCTCCGACAGATAGCGGCGCGTGAAGCTTGCCGACACCGCGTACGATAGCGTCGCCGCGAGAATCGCCAGCACCGCCAGCCCCGAGCCGTCGGCGCCGAACGACACGCGCCCCCAGACCAGGACCAGCACGCCGCCGAAGCCCACCAGCAGCCCGATCACGCGCCAGCCGCTCAGCCGTTCGCCGAACCAGACGAAGGCCACCAGCGCCCCCCAGAACGGTACGGTGGCGTTGAGAATCGACGCGAAGCCCGCGCTCAGCGTCAGCACCGCATACGCGAACATGACGAAGGGAATGGCCGCGGTGAGAATGCCGACCGCCAGCAGCCGCCCCGAATAGCGGCCGAGCTCGCCGGCGCCGCCGGCGGCCAGCACGAACGGGATCAGGCAGGCCGCCCCCACGCTGGTGCGCAGCGCCATCAACGGAAACGGCCCGAACTGTGGCGCCGCGACACGCATGAACAGAAAGGAGCCGCCCCACAGCGCGGCCAGCAGCAGCAGGTCACACACATCGCGCAGACGCATTCAAAGGATTCCTTCGAGCCGCAGCAGATCCTGCTTGCGGTGCAGGCCGCCGGTATAGCCGGTCAGCGACCCGTTGCTGCCGAGCACGCGGTGGCAAGGCACGATCACTGAAACCGGATTGCGCCCGATCGCGCCGCCGACGGCACGCACGGCGCGCGGCGAACCGGTGCGGCGCGCCACTTCGGCGTAGCTGCTGGTCCGGCCGAACGGAATCTGCAGCAGCTCGTGCCAGACGCGGCGCTGGAACTCGGTGCCGACCAGATCGAGCGGCAGATCGAACTCGCGCCGCTCGCCGCGTTCGTACTCGCCGAGCTGCTGCCGCGCACATGCCAAAGCCGGCCAATCGTCGTCGCGCTCGGCGCCGTCGCGCTGCAGCGCGTCGATCGGCGGCTGATCCTTCTGCCCGACGAAATACAGGCCGCTCAGCCTGTCGTCGCGTGCGATGGCCAGCACTTCGCCGAAGCGCGAGTCGAATCGTGTGAATCGGATCTTCATGTCGGTTCTCCGGAAGGACGGGACCATAGATCGATGACCGCATAGGCGCGCCACGGCTGCCACGCGCGCGTGCGTTCGCGCGCCTGCGCCGCCGTAGTGACGCCAAGCGAACGCAGTACAGCGAGGTCGCCGGCGGGAAACGCATCGGGCCACGACAGCGCGCGCATCGCGATGTATTGCGCCGTCCAGTCGCCGATGCCGGGAATGGCGGCGAGCTGGACCAGCGCTTCGTCGACCGGCTGGCGCGGCTCCAGCCGCAGCTCGCCGTCGGCCAGCCGCTGCGCCAGCAGCCGGAGCGTCTCGGCGCGGCGGCGTGTGATGCCGAGCGCCGCGATCGCTGAGGCTTCAACGGCAGCCACTGCCTGCGGCGACGGAAACAGATGCGTCAGGCCGGCCGGCGCCGCGCTGTCGGCGAGCGGCTGGCCGAACGCCGCCGCGAAGCGGGCGGCCAGCGTATGCGCCGCCCTGACCGATACTTGCTGGCCCAGCACGCCGCGCACGGCCAGCTCGAAACCGTCGAACGCGCCGATCAGCCGCATCGGCCCGCCTGCCTGCGCCATCAGCGGCAGCGCCCGCAGCACTTCGTCAGGCTCGCAGTCGAGGTCGAACATGTGGCGCAGCCGTTGCAGCACCTGCGGAATCACCGCGGCCAGCGACGGCGACAGGTCGATCTCGAGCAGGCTGCGCTCCGCGTCGGGGCGGGCGCTGAGCCAGCCGTGCCGCTCGTGCGCGCCGTCGCGCAGCGTGATCGAACGGTGGTAGCCGTTCGCGTCTATCGATTCGACGCCGGCAATGAGCCGCGCCGCGAGGAACGCGAACACGCGCGGCCAGTCGTACGGCGGCCGATAGGCCAGCCGGAAGCGCAAGGCCGCGGCGGGACGCGCGCCGGCCTTGGCGCGCAGCTCGGTCGGACTGAGCCGGTAGCGTTCGCGGAACACCGCGTTGAAGCGGCGCAGGCTGCGGAAGCCGGCGGCATATGCCACCTCGGTGGCCGACAAGACCGAATCGGTGAGCAGCCGCTTGGCCAGCAGCAGCCGCTGCGTCTGCGCATACTCGATAGGCGTGACGCCGAACTCGGCGCCGAAGATGCGGCGCAGATGCCGCGCGCTGGTGCCCAGCCGCGCTGCCACGGCCTCCACACCGCCGCGATCGAGCTCGCCGCCTTCGATCAGCAGCGCCGCAGCCCGCGCCAGCCGTGATGCGCTGTCTATGCCGGCGCGGCCGGGCGCCAGCTCGGGCCGGCAGCGCAGGCAGGGCCGGAATCCGCGCAGCTCGGCCGCCGCCGCGCTCTCGAAGAAGCGGCAGTTCTCGCGCTTGGGCACGCGCACCCGGCAGACCGGCCGGCAGTAGACGCGCGTGGTGCGCACGCCCACGAAGAAATGGCCGTCGAAGCGCACGTCGTGCGCGAGCAGAGCGCTGTAGCAGGCGTCGGGATCGGGTAGCACGGGCCCATTATGCGCCCGGCGCCCGATCGGCACTCGCCGTTTTCGGACATCGTGTTTCGCGACCGGCCGCTCAGTATTCGAGCAGCAGATCGTGCGCCGCCACCGTGTCGCCGGGCTTCACATGCACCGCTCGCACCGAGCCGTCGCGTTCGGCGCGGATCTGCGTCTCCATCTTCATCGCTTCGATCGACACCAGCGGATCGCCGGCGCGCACTCGCTGGCCGGGCTTGACTGCGACCGTGACGATCATGCCAGGCATAGGCGCCGGCACGTGCGACGGATCGTTCGCATCGGCCTGCGCGCGCGCTGCCTGCCGCAGGCTGCCGGCCTTCTCCACGCGCGTCGTGCGCGCCTGGCCGTTCAGCTCGAAGAACACGCGCACCAGTCCGTCCTCGTCGACCGGCGCCGCGCCCTGCATGCGCACCACCAGCGTCTTGCCGGCGTCGATGTCGATCGCGACTTCCTCGCGCTCCTTCATGCCGTAGTAGAACGCGCGCGTCGGCAGCACGCTCACGTCGCCGTACAGCCGCCGATGCTCGGCATAGTCGCGATAGACCTTCGGATACATCAGGTACGAGGCCAGCGACGGATCGTCGATCTTGTGCCCCGCGGCCTTCTCGGCCTCCTGGCGCGCCTGCTCCAGATCGACGGCCGGCAGCCGGTCGCCGGGCCGATACGCCTGCGGCGGCTCGGCCAGGATCGGGTTGGGTCCGTCGCACTTCAGGATCTTGCGCGACAAGGCGGCAGGAAAGCCGTCCGGCGGAAAGCCGAGCTCGCCCTTGAACAGCGACACCACGCTCTCGGGAAACGCGATCTCGCGCGCCGGATCGGCGACGTCGTCAGCGCTCAGATCGTTGGCCACCATGAACAGCGCCATATCGCCGACGACCTTGGACGTCGGCGTCACCTTGACGATGTCGCCGAACAAGCGGTTGACCTCGGCATAGGCCCGCGACACTTCGGGCCAGCGATGCTCCAGCCCCAGCGCACGCGCCTGCTCGCGCAGATTGGTGTACTGCCCGCCGGGCATCTCGTGCGCGTAGACGTCGGAGGTCCCGGAACGGATGTCCGACTCGAACGGCGCGTACAGGCGGCGCACGCTTTCCCAGTAGTGCGAGATCGCCTGCATCGAATCGCGATCCAGGCCGGGGTCGCGCTCCGCGCCTTCCAGCGCGGCCACGATCGCGCCCAGGCTCGGCTGCGACGTCAGCCCGCTCATCGCGTCCAGCGCACCGTCGACCGCGTCGACGCCGGCCTCGATCGCGGCCAGCACCGAAGCCGCCGAAGCGCCGCTCGTGTCGTGCGTATGGAAATGCACCGGCAGTCCGATCTCCTCGCGCAGCACGCGCACCAGCTCGCGCGCGGCGCGCGGCCGGCACACGCCGGCCATGTCCTTGATGCCGATGATGTGCACGCCGGCGCGCTCCAGCTGCCGTGCCAGGTCGACGTAGTAGCGCAGCCCGTACTTCGGCCGGCTGCCGTCGAACAGGTCGCCGGTATAGCAGATCGCGCCTTCGCAGAGCGCACCGGCCTCGTTGACGGCGTCGATCGCGACACGCATGTTCTCGGTCCAGTTCAGCGAATCGAAGACGCGGAACAGATCGATGCCGCCGGCGGCGGCCTGCTGCACGAAGAAGCGCACTACGTTGTCGCTGTAATTCGTGTAGCCGACCGCATTGCTGCCGCGAAGCAGCATCTGGAACAGGATGTTCGGCATCTCGGCGCGCAGGCGCGCCAGCCGCTCCCACGGATCCTCCTTGAGGAAGCGCAGCGCCACATCGAAGGTCGCACCCCCCCAGCATTCGACCGAGAACAGCTGCGGCAGCAGCCGCGCGTAATACGGCGCGATGCGCTGCATGTCTATCGTGCGCATGCGCGTGGCGAACAGCGACTGGTGCGCGTCGCGCATCGTCGTGTCGGTGAGCAGCACGCGCTTCTGGCCGCGCATCCAGACGGCGAAGCGCGACGGACCCAGCTCGCGCAGCAGCTCGCGCGTGCCCGGCGGAGGCTTGACCGCCAGATCGATCAGCTCGCCCGGCCTGGCGATCGGATTGCTCGCATCGGCGCCGGCCATAGGCGCGCCCAGCGGCATGCCGGCGGCGCTGGCCGAAGCCGCCGACCAGCGCTGCGGCAGCACCAGCCGGTGATGCGACAGGTCCGGCCGCGTACGGCCCTTGATGTCTGGATGGCCGTTCACCGTCACGTCGCCGAGGAAGCGCAGCAGGCGCGTCGCCCGGTCGCGCCGCTTCGAGAAGCGGAACAGCTCGGGCGTGGTATCGATGAAGCGCGTCGTGACCTTGCCGGAGACGAAATCCGGATGGTTGATGACGTTCTCGACGAACTGCAGGTTGGTCGCCAGGCCGCGGATGCGGAACTCGCGCAGCCCGCGGTCCATGCGCCGGATCGCCTCCTGCGGCGTCGGCGCCCAGGCCGTGACCTTGACCAGCAGCGAATCGTAGTACGGCGTGATGACGGCGCCCGAATAGGCGGTGCCGCCGTCCAGCCGCAGGCCGAAGCCGGCGGCGCTGCGGTAGGCCGAGATGCGCCCGTAGTCGGGCGTGAAGTTGTTTTCCGGGTCCTCCGTCGTGATCCGGCATTGCAGCGCATGGCCGTTCAGCCGGATCTCGCTCTGCGCCGGCACCGGGCAGTCGGCCTCGCCGATGCGCGCCCCTTCACTGATGCGCAGTTGCGACTTGACGATGTCGATGCCGGTGATCTGCTCGGTGACCGTGTGCTCGACCTGGATGCGCGGATTGACCTCGATGAAGTAGAACTTGCCGGTGTCGGCGTCCATCAGGAATTCGACCGTACCGGCATGCGTGTAGTTCACCGCGCGCGCCAGCCGCAGCGCGGCCTCGCACAGCTCATGGCGCTGCTCGTCCGACAGATACGGCGCAGGCGCGCGCTCGACGACCTTCTGGTTGCGCCGCTGCACCGAGCAGTCGCGCTCGAACAGATGCACGAGCTGGCCGTGCTTGTCGCCCATCACCTGCACTTCGACGTGCCGGGCGCGGCGCACCAGCTTCTCCAGATAGACCTCGTCGTTGCCGAACGCGGCGCCAGCCTCACGGCGCGCCACGTCGAGCTGGGTGTCCAGGTCGCTCTCCGTCTCGATGACGCGCATGCCGCGTCCGCCGCCGCCCCAGCTGGCCTTCAGCATCAGCGGATAGCCGACCTCGGCCGCCAGCTTGCGCACTTCGGCAAGGTCCGCGGGCAAGGGGCCGGTGGCCGGCATTACCGGCACGCCGGCGGCAACGGCCGCGGTGCGCGCGGCGACCTTGTTGCCCAGCGTGGTCATCACCTCGGGAGTCGGGCCGACGAACACGATGCCGGCAGCGGCACAGGCACGCGCGAACTCGGGGTTCTCCGACAGGAAGCCGTAGCCGGGGTGAATCGCATCGACCTTGGCTCGCCGCGCGATGCGGATGATGTCGTCGATGTCCAGATAGGCCTGCAGCGGCTTGCGGCCGGCCCCGACGAGATAGCTCTCGTCGGCCTTGAAGCGGTGCAGCGCGAAACGGTCTTCGTGGGAATAGATCGCGACGGTACGCATGCCGAGTTCGGCGGCGGCACGCATGACGCGGATGGCGATCTCCGAGCGATTGGCGACGAGCAGCGAATGAATGCGAGGCATGAGACGTTGACTACGTTGAAGGGAAGGACGAAGCCGGCAGATCGGCGCCACGGCGGTCGGTGCCGCGTTCACGGCAGGGCAACCGGTGCCGCTTTCGCGGCAGCGCAACATTACATGGGCAGATTCGGCGGCGCAATTGTGCAGCAATCGCCGGACGCCTGATGCCGATCGTCGGCTCGCAGCCGGGGGCGCCATGCCGATGACGTAGGATGCGTCCTTTCGAGCAGGATCAGGTCGCCCGAGGCAGCCCGCCGCCGCCGACCGATCCCCGCCGAACCGCAGCGCGTTCCATTCGACAGACCAGCTCCATGTCCACGCCCCCTCCCCTGACGCACTCCAGCCGGCGCCGCGGCCGGCGAACAGTCCTGCCGGCGGCGCTGGCAGCGCTGGCCGTGGCCTTGTCGGCCTGCGGCGGCGGCACCGAAGGCGGCGGCGACGGGGGCAACGGCGGGAACGGCGGGAACGGCGGCCCCATCGGCGGCTGCTACTACCAGTACACGCTCACACCGGTGCCGGTGCTGACCGGGCTGGATCCGCTGCTGGCGCAGCAATGGCATCTGGTCAACAACGGCCAGGGCGGCAGCACCCCGGGCGAGGATCTGCGCGTCAGCGGCGTCTGGAGCGCCGGCAACAAAGGCGACGGCGTACGTGTCGCGGTCATCGACGACGCGATCGAAACCGTCCATGAGGACCTCGCCCCGAACGTCGCTCCCAATGCCTCGTTCGACTACCGCAGCGGCACCGCCACGGCGCCGCTGCCGTGCGCGGTCGACGACGACCACGGCACGGCCGTGGCCGGCATCATCGCCGCCCGCGACGGCAACGCGGTCGGCGGCGCCGGCGTGGCGCCGCGCGCCTCGCTGGCCGGCTACAACGCGCTGGGCACCGGCACGGACGCGGACATCGCCGATGCGCTGCGCCGCGACAGCGCAATCACAGGGGTCTACAACAATAGCTGGGGCTCGGCCGACAACGGGCTGCTGCACCGCGTGTCGACCTCGTTCATCAATGCCATCGAGGCCGGCATCACGAACGGCCGCGACGGCAAAGGGTCGATCTTCGTCTTCCCGTCCGGCAACGGCGGCTGCTATATCGGCAACGGCAGCGGCGGCTGCGCCTACAGCGACAACTCGAACTACGACGCTTACGTCAATCAGCGCGGCGTCATCGCCGTCTGCGCCGTCGGCGACGACGGCCGCGCCCCGACCTACAGCGAAGCGGGCGCGAACGTCCTCGTCTGCGGTCCTTCCGGCGGCTCGCGCCGCGGCGTCACGACCACCGACGTCAGCAACGGCTACCGCAGCGACTTCGCCGGCACGTCGGCCAGCACGCCGATGGTGTCGGGCGTGGTCGCGCTGATGCTCAAGGAGAATCCGGCGCTGACCTGGCGCGACGTCCGGCTGATCCTGGCGCGCACCGCGCGCAAGAACGACGCCACCGACGCCGGCTGGGTCAGCGGCAACGGCCTGAGCTTCAACCCGAAATACGGCTTCGGCGTCGCCGACGCGGCCGCCGCGGTGACAGTCGCCCGCGGCTGGAACTCGGTCGGCGGCACCGCCCAGCTGTCGCGCTGCCAGTACACGCGCGGCCCGGGCAACGGCTTCCCGATCGCGCTGCCGGACATGCAGGGCCAGACCCTGAGCCCCAGCCAGGATTCGATCGACGCCTCGGCCTGCCCGATCACGCGCATCGAGTTCATCGAGGTCAGCTTCAGCGCCACTCACACGTACAGCGGCGATCTGCGCATCGAGCTGATCAGCCCGAACAACCTGATCAGCCCGCTGGCCGGCGAACGGCTGTGCAGCACCGACGGCGATGCCCTGGCGGACGACTGCGGCGACTACGACAACTGGAATTTCGGCTCGGTCCGCCATCTGGACGAAGCAGCGGCCGGCGTCTGGCGGCTGCGGGTCACCGACGCCCAGGCCGGCGATACCGGCCAGTGGACATCGTGGCGCCTGACGCTGTGGGGACGATGATGGTGACGAACAAGGCAGGCTTCATCGACAAGACGGCTTTCATCGCGGCAGCGGCCCTGGCCGCCGCGCTGCTCGCGGCCGGGGCGCTGCCTGCCCCGGCTCAAGCTCAAGCGCCGTCGCAGTGGCAGGTGCAATCGACGCCGCTGCGCAAGCCGGCGGCCGTCGCCGCCGCCAAGGCCGTCGACGGCGCATTCGTGCAGTGGTACGACGGCACCCAGCGCCGGCAGTGGCGCGTCGACCCGGCCTATGTCGCCGATTTCGCGGGCCGCGATGCGGCTGTCAGAGGCCCCCAGTCGCTGCTGAAGCGCTCGCTGGGCGGCGAAAAAGCGCTCGAGACGCTGCCCGCCGGGCAGTCGCCGGTCTTTCGCGACGAAACCGGCAACGCGCGCGCGCTGCCTGGCGGCATCATCGTCAAGCTGGCCGCCGATCAGGCACCGCGTGCCCGCACGCTGCTGAGCAGCGCAGGCCTGACGCCGGTCCGGGCCCTGTCGCCGGACGGCTCGCTGTGGCTGGCCGAGTCGCCCGCCGGCATGCCCTCGCTGCAGCTCGCCAACCAGTTGCATGAAAGCGGCCGCTTCGAATGGGCGGCGCCTAACTGGTGGCGGGAGCGGGTGCGCAAGTGAGGTTCAGCGGGGGAGCGGAGGGCGCGGGCTGGCGGGTGGGATGATGCGGCGGTCGGCCCTGTGGGCCGACTTCCCTGCGCTGCTCGGCGCCGCATACATCCCACCCGCCAGCCCGCGCCCGCCGCTCCCTGCAACGCTGGTGGCGTGCAAAGAAAACCAAGTGGCGTCTGCAGTGATCTGTGTCGTTCGATTCTGCCGGGCTCAAGCAAGCGCCTGATTCGGACAAGTCCTTGATTTCGGCGATCGGGTGATTCGGACAACCGGATGATTCAGGCAACCGACTGGCGCGGGCAATCGGTACGCCTCGGAGCGAATCACTCTCTAGTCAAGGCTTGATCCAGCGGGCCAAGCCTCGTCGCCTGCCAGCGCCGCGCAGACCCGGGCCGCGCCTCGCCGGCGCCCACGCCCCCGAGGCACTCCGCCCGGCCCCCGTCCCAGCGCCGGCCCCGCCTTTGCCCGCCCCTTAACGCACCGTCGCAGCGGCCGCCGTACCGGCCGGAGCCTCCTTCGGCACCTCGATACGCCGCGTGACGCCGGTCGGCCCCGGGAAATCCTCGAGAATGCCGCGCGCCAGCAAGGGCAGCACGCCGCCCGGCGAAGGCTCGGCATCGCTGCTGACGGCGGTGCCTTCGTAGACGCGCTGCGGCGGCTGCGCACGCAGGTCGCGGATCTCCAGCCGCAGCCGGTGGTCGTACCAGAGCCGGTCGCGCTCGACCGGATAGTAGGTGGGGCCCCAGCCCGGCCAGACGCCGGAGAAGCCGATTCCACCGTGGCGCCAGCCGGTGCCGAACCAGAAGTACGGCGTGACGACCGGATGCCATTCGGCCACCCGCTGCGCGCGCCGCGTCGAGCCGAACTCGAAGCCGACCTCGTAGCGCGGCGAGGCGGCCGGCGTGAAGCCGGCGCGCGCCAGCTCGGCCGCCAGCACGCGCTCGTAAGCCGCGTGCTCGAGGCTGTCGCGCTGGTCCGGCGTGCGGACGAAACGATAGGTGCGCGGCGCATCCGCGGCCGGCCACTGATGAAAGGTGGTCAGCTCGCCGCGCAGCGGCAGCGCGCAGCCGGCGAGCAGCGTCGACGCCGTCAATGCGGCCAGCAGCAGCAATCGGCCGATCCTGCCCTGCCATCCGGTTTCGAGCAGGTCCGGCGCCGCCCTGCGCTTACAATCCATCATCACTTCGACCTCCGATCATGCGAACCGACCAACCCGTCACGATCCGCCGTCAGGACTACACGCCGCCGGCTTTCCTGATCGAGCGGATCGATCTGGAATTCGACCTCGACCCCAAGGCCACGCAGGTACGCGCGACGATGCAGATCCTGCGCAATGGGATGCTGCGCAATGGCGAGGCCCGGCCGCTAGTGCTGAACGGTGAGCAGCTGACTCTGGTTGACATCCTGCTCGACGGGCGCCGGCTAGAAGCATCATCGTACCGGCTCGACGAAGAAACCTTGCAGATTGACGACGTGCCGGAGCGGTTCTCGCTGACGGTCGTCAGCCGGCTGGCGCCGGAATCGAATTCGTCGCTGATGGGCTTGTATCAGTCCAGCGGCAATTACTTCACGCAATGCGAGGCGGAAGGCTTCCGCCGCATCACCTGGTTCCCCGACCGGCCCGACGTGATGGCCCGCTACCGCGTCACGCTGCGGGCGCCGCGCGACAGCTGTCCGGTGCTGCTGTCGAACGGCAATCTGGTGGCCAGCGGCGATTGCGACGGCAGCGCGGCTGCCGGCGGCAGCGCCGCCGGCGCGGGTGCGGGTGCGGGTGCGGACAGCGCCGCCGACGCCGCTGCGGGCGGATCGCCCGACGACGGGATCGACCGCCGCGGCTGGCACTGGGCAGTCTGGGAGGATCCGTTCCCGAAGCCGAGCTACCTGTTCGCGCTGGTCGCCGGCCGGCTGGTGGTCACCGAGGAGCGGCTGCGCACGCGCTCGGGACGCGACGTGCTGCTGCAAGTCTGGGTCGAGCCCGGCAACGAGGACAAGACCGGCCATGCGATGGAGTCGCTCAAGCACGCGATCCGCTGGGACGAGGAGCGCTTCGGACTCGAGCTCGACCTCGACCGCTTCATGATCGTGGCCGTGGGCGATTTCAACATGGGTGCGATGGAGAACAAGGGACTCAACATCTTCAATACGAAGTACGTGTTCGCCCATCCGCGCATCGCCACCGACCAGGATTTCGCCGCCGTCGAATCAGTCGTCGGCCACGAGTATTTCCACAACTGGACCGGCAACCGCGTCACCTGCCGCGACTGGTTCCAGCTGACGCTGAAGGAGGGGTTGACCGTCTTCCGCGATCAGGAATTCTCCGCCGACATGCTGGCGGCGCGCAGCCCCGATCCGCGCGCCGCGGACAGTGCCCGCGCCGTCAAGCGCATCGAGGACGTCCGCCTGCTGCGGGCCACGCAGTTTCCCGAGGATGCCGGTCCGATGGCGCATCCCATCCGGCCCGACACCTACCAGGAGATCAACAACTTCTACACGGTGACGGTGTACGAGAAAGGCGCCGAGGTCATCCGCATGCTGCAGACGATCGCGGGCCGCGACGGCTTCCGCCGCGGCATGGACCTGTATTTCGCGCGGCACGACGGCCATGCGGTGACCTGCGACGACTTCGTCGCGGCCATCGCCGATGCGAACGAGCTGGATCTCGACGGCTTCCGCCGCTGGTACTCGCAGGCGGGCACGCCGCGGCTGCGCGTGACCGGCAGCTATGACGCCGCGACGCGGCGCTATGCGCTGGACATCGATCAGCACTGCACGCCGTCGCCGGGCCAGCCGAACAAGCAGCCGTGCCCGGTCCCGCTGGCCGTCGGCCTGGTCGGCCCCGATGGCCGCGACGTCGAGCTCAAGGTCCACGGCGCGACGCTAGGCGGCACTGTGCCGAGCGGCACTCCGCCCGGCCCCGGCCCCGGCCCCGGCGCGGCGCCTGCCCGCACCGTGGTGCTCGACGTCTCACAGACCCGGCAGCGCTTCGTCTTCGACGACGTGGACGCCGAACCCGTGCCCTCGCTCGCCCGGCACTTCTCGGCGCCGGTGATCGTCGAGTTCGACTACAGCGATGCGCAGCTGGCGTTCCTGGCCGCGCACGACAGTGATCCGTTCAACCGCTGGGAAGCCGCGCAGCGGCTGGCCGTCAACAGCGTGCTCGCGGTGCTCGATGGCGCCGACCCCGCCACGCGCTGCCGCGCGCTGGTCGACGTCTTCGGCGGCATGCTGCCCGACGACGCGCTCGACCCGGCGTTCCGCGACCAGGTCTTCATCCTGCCGTCCGAAGGATTCATCGCCGAGCAGTTGCCGGTCGTCGATCCGTCGGCGGTGCGGCAGGCGCGCAATACGGTGCGCATGCAGCTCGCGCGGCAGCTCAACAGCGCATGGCGCGACCGCTATCAGGCGCTGAACGACGGACAGCCGTACGCGCCGGATTCGGCGTCGGCGGGCCGGCGCGCGCTGAAGAACACCGCCCTCGCCTACTGGGTCGAGACGCAGGAAGCCGCGGCCATCGCAGCCGCGGCCGCGCAGTTCGATACCGCCGACAACATGACCGACCAGGCCGCAGCGCTGCAGGCGCTGCTGCGCACGGCGGCTCCGCAGCGCGACCGCGCGCTGGCCGATTTCAGCCTGCAGTTCGCCGACGAGCCGCTGGTGCTCGACAAATGGTTCTCGATGCAGGCGACGATGCACCGCCACGCCGGCGAGCCGCCGGTGCTCGAGCGCGTGCGCACGCTGATGCAGCACGGCGCGTTCTCGCTGCGCAATCCGAACAAGGTGCGCGCGCTGGTCGGCAGCTTCTGCAACGGCAACCTCGCGGAGTTCCACTCGGCCGACGGCAGCGGCTATGCATTCTGGCGCGAACAGGTGCTGGCGATCGACGCGCTGAATCCGCAGGTGGCGGCCCGGCTGGCACGGGCGCTCGACCGCTGGCGCAAGTTCACACCCGACCGCCAGGCGCAGATGCGGCACGCGCTGTCCGAAGTCGCCGACCATGGCACGCTGTCGAACGACGTGCGCGAGATCGTCGGCAAGGCACTGGCCGCCGGCTGAACGCTGGACGCGCGCCGCGCAAGATCCTTTTCTCTTTCACAGGAAGTCGTCCATGGTGTCCCGCATCAGCCTTACCCAGTACCTCGTCGAGAAACAGCGCGAGAAAGGACTGATCCCCGGCGAGCTCAGGCTGCTGCTGGAAGTCGTCGCCAGAGCCTGCAAGCGGATCAGCTACGCCGTCGGCAAGGGCGCGCTGGCCGGCATCCTCGGCGAAGCCGGTTCGTCGAACGTGCAGGGCGAGACGCAGAAGAAGCTCGACGTGATCGCCAACGAGACGCTGCTCGAGGCCAATGAATGGGGCGGCCATCTGGCCGCGATGGCATCCGAGGAGATGGACCACTCGTACACGATCCCGAACCGCTATCCGAAAGGCGAGTTCCTGCTGCTGTTCGATCCGCTGGACGGTTCGTCGAACATCGACGTCAACGTGTCGATCGGCACGATCTTCTCGGTGCTGCGGCTGCCCGAAGGCATCAAGGAGCCGCTCGAGGAACACTTCCTGCAGGCCGGCAGCCGGCAGCTGGCCGCCGGCTATGCGGTCTACGGTCCGTCGACATTGCTGGTACTGACCGTGGGCGACGGTGTCGCCTGCTTCACGCTGGACAAGGAAACCGGCAGCTGGTGGCTGACCGTCGAACGCATGCAGATCCCGCAGGACACGAAGGAGTTCGCGATCAACGCGTCGAACTCGCGGCACTGGCAGCCGCCGATCAAGCGCTACGTCGACGAACTGCTGGCCGGCAGCGAAGGACCGCGCGGCAAGGATTTCAACATGCGCTGGGTGGCCTCTATGGTCGCCGACGTGCATCGCATCATGACGCGCGGCGGCATCTTCATGTATCCGCGCGATAACCGCGAGCCCGACAAGCCCGGCAAGCTGCGGCTGCTGTATGAAGCCAATCCCATGTCGTTCCTGGTCGAGCAGGCGGGCGGTGCCGCGACGAACGGGCTGCAGCGCATCCTCGACATCGCGCCGTCCAAGCTGCACGAACGCGTGGCCGTCATTCTCGGATCGAGGAACGAGGTCGAACGCGTCACCTCGTACCATCAGCAGCGCTGAACGCCGCCGAGCTCCTCATTCGTCCGGCAGCAGATCGCGCCAGACGTACTTCACCGCGGCGTCCTCGGGATCGGCCTCGATGCCGAACCCCAGGCTGCGCATCAGCCGGATCATCGGCGTATTGATCGTCAGCACGTTCCCTTCGATGCGGGTCAGGCCCTTGACCCGCGCCGCGTCGATGATGGCCCGCATCAGCATCGTCCCCAGGCCCTTGCCCTGGAAGCGGTCGCCGATCGCGATCGCGAACTCGCAGGTCCGGCGGTCGGGGTTCAGCAGGTAGCGGACCACGCCGATGATCGTCTCGCGGCCGGGATCGCCGCCGCGCGCCGGCGGCGCCTCCGCCGCCACTTCCACTGCATCGTCGAGGACCGTCGCCACCAGTGCCAGTTCGCGGTCGTAGTCGATCTGCGTGTAGCGCACCAGCAGGCGCTGCGGCAGCTCGTTCAGCGACGAGAAGAAGCGGAAGTAGCGCGACTGGTCCGACAGGCTGCGCGTGAAGCGCTGCAGCGCATCGGCGTCTTCGGCCTGGATGGGCCGCACCGTGCACCAGCGGCCGTCGCTGAGCGCCTGCTGCTGCACCATGTGCGATGGATACGGCATGATCGCCAGATGCCCGTAGCGGCCCCCGCCGTCGGCCGCCGGACCGAGCACGACGCGCGCGTCGACCGCCGACAGGCCGCCGGCATCGATGATCACGGGATTGATGTCCAGCTCGGCGATCTGCGGCAGTTCGCAGACCATCTCGGAGACGCGTACCAGCAGCCGCGCCAGCGCCTCGAGGTCGGCCGCCGGCGCACCGCGGAATTCACCCAGCGTACCGGCCACGCGCGTGCGCGCGATCATGCTGCGCGCGAGCACGTCGTTGAGCGGCGGGAACTCGAGCGTCGTGTCGCGCAGCACATCGATGCGCAGCCCGCCGGCTCCGAACGCGATCACCGGCCCGAAGCGCGGATCGCGGAACACGCCGACGTACAACTCCCGGCTGTGGCGCCCGCCCTTCATGGGCTGCACGGTGACGCCATCGATGCGCGCCTCCGGCTGCGCGCTACGCACCGCGGCGACGATTGCGTCGAACTGCTCGTGGATCTCACTCGTGTTGCGCACGTTCAGCACCACACCGCCGACGTCGCTCTTGTGCAGGATGTCCGCCGAGCCTATCTTCAGCGCCACCGGAAAGCCGATCTGCTCGGCCACCAGCGCCGCGTCAGCCGCCGACGTGGCCAGCACCGTGGGACTGACCGGCACGTGGAACAGGTCCAGCAGGTTCTTCGACTCCAGCTCGGTCAGCGTGTCGCGGCCGTCGGCCTGCACCCGATCCAGCAGCGCGCGCGCCCCCGCCACGTCGGGCGGCTCCATCTCGGACAGCGGCCGCGGGGCCTGCTGCAGCAGCAACTGGTTGTGATAGAAGCTCGACACCGTCGAGAACGCATCGACCGCGGCTTCAGGTGTGCGATACACCGGCACCCCGACGCCGTCCAGCCGCGCGCGCAGCGGCCGCACCGAACTGTCGCCGAGCCAGCAGGCGAACAGCGGCTTGTTCAGGGCCGGCGCCAGCGCGGCGACGCGTTCGTTGATTTCGAGCGCGGGCACGCCGGCATAAGGCGTCATCAGGACGAGCAGCGCGTCTGACTCGCCGTCGCGGCTGAGGATCTCGATCGCCGCGCCGAAGTCCTCGGCACCGGCCGAGGTACCCAGGTCGAGCGGGTTGGCGGGCTCCACCGGCGCGCTCAGCCGCTCGCGCATCAAGGTCTGGCTTGCGGCCGAGAACGGCGGCAGCGCGATCTGCTGATACATGGCCTGGTCGGCGGCCAGCACCATGGGACCATGACCATTGCTGACCATCGCCAGCCGCCGGCCGATCGGCCAGTTGCGGGATGCGAGATAGCGCACCGCGGTGAACAGCTGCGTGAACAGCCGGACCTGGACCGCGCCGGCGCGCCGCAGCGCCGCCGCATAGATCTGATCATTGACGATCAGCGCGCCCGAATGCGTTCGCGCTGCGCGTGGCGCCGCCGTACCGCGCCCGCCCTTGAGCACCACTACCGGCTTGATCGTCGCCAGCGCGCGCAGCGCGCTCATGAAGCTGCGCGAATCGCGCACCGCTTCCAGATAGACGACCACCGCCTTGGTCGAACGATCGGCCGCGAGGAAGTCGAGCACCTGCGCCAGATCGACGTCGGCCTCGGCGCCCAGCGACACCGCCATCGAGAAGCCGATCGCCGTATCGCCGGCCCAGTCGAGCACCGCTCCGTTCAAGGCCCCCGACTGCGAGACCAGCGCGACATTGCCCGGCGGCGGCAGCGGCCCCATGCGGCTGGCGTTGAGGCGCCGATGCGGCCGCGCGAAGCCCATCGTCGCCGGTCCCAGCAAGCGGACCCGTGCCGCGCGCGCCCGCGCGGCCAGCAGCGCGGCCTCGTCGCCGCCGAGCCGGTCGCACAGGATGGTGACGGCGCGCACGCCCAGGCCGATCGCCAGCTCCAGCGCATCGCCCGGCGAGCGCCGCCCCATCGCGATGACCGCCAGGTCGAAGCGCTCGCGGTCGCGCTCGGCTTCGGCCCGCGCCGGCCACTCGCCTCTGCATTCGAAGACCGCCGTACGGGCGCGCGCCTGGGCCAGCTGCTTGCGCAGTCCATCGATCCACGGTGGCTGCTCGCCGGGCGCCACGATCAGGGCGACGGCGTCGGGATCGAACAAGGGCGACAGGTAGTGACGGTTTTCCATCAGATCCTCCCCCGCGGCGCCGTAACGACATCGGCCGCGAGATCGCCACCATCGTAGTCCGCCGCACCGCCGCGGGTCCAGCACGGCCCTGCGGGCAACCTGACCTGTTCGTCCGGGCGCCCTGCCGCCGCGCCGCGCCCTAGTCGATTCCCGCCAGCGCGCGCAGATGCAGCTCGACGCAGCGCGCCAGCGCCGGCAGGTGATAGCCGCCCTCCAGCGTCGACACCAGCCTGCCCTCGCAATGACGATCGGCGAATGCGACCAGTTCGCGGCTGACCCACGCGTAGTCGTCGTCGCGCCACATCAGATGGCTCAGCTCGTCGTCGCGGTGCGCATCGAAGCCGGCGGAGACGAACAGCATCTGCGGCGCGAACTCGGTCAGCGCCGGCAGCCATTGCTCGACCACCGCGCGCCGCATCGGCTCGCCGTCGCTGTAGGCCGGCAGCGGCACGTTGCGCATGTTCGGCGCGAGCGGCCGCTCGCCCGAGAACGGATACAGCCGCGACTGAAAAGTCGAGACCATCAGCACGCGCTCGTCACCAGCGAGAATGTCCTCGCTGCCGTTGCCGTGGTGCACGTCGAAATCGATCAGCGCGACGCGCTGCAGCCCCAGATGTTCGAGCGCATGCAGCACGCCGATCGCGATGTTGTTGAAGAAGCAAAACCCCATCGCAGCGCCGCGCGTCGCGTGATGGCCCGGCGGGCGAACGCAGCAGAACGCACGCGGATAGCGGCCGCCGGCCACCAGCTCGGTCGCCAGCACGGCTGCGCCGGCGGCGTGCAGCGCCGCCGTCCACGTGAACGGATTCATCGCCGTATCCGGATCGACCTGACGATAGCCGTCGCTGGGCGCGGCCGCCTGCAGCTCGAGATAGTGCCGCGCATCGTGCGCGCGCGCGATCTGCTCATAGGTCGCGGCCGGTGCCTCGAAGCTGTCGGCCCAGTCGAGCACGCCGCGCAGCAGCAGCCGGTCGGAGATCGACGACAGCCGCTCCGGACACTCCGGATGGTGCGGACCCATTTCATGCTGCAGGCTGCTCGGATGGGTGATATAGGCGAGCTTCACGATCGTCTCCTCCCGGCACACTGTAGCACCTGCCGCACGCCGTCCAGGCGCCGCCGCTGATATCCTGAGCAGCCTCTCGCGCAAGCAACGGACAAGGAACGATCGTGAACGGCCTCCGCAGACAGCTTCTGATCCTCTCCGCCGCTCTGGCGGCGGGTACCGGCGCGCGCGCGCAGGGCGCGGCCGGCGGCGCCCCCGCGGCGCTGCCGGCGCCCGGCGGCCCGCGCAACGAGTATCGGCCGCGCCTGGGTCAGATGGGCAAGGACGTAATGTGGCTGCCCACGCCCGAACCCATGATCCGACGCATGATGCTGATGGCCAACGTGAGTGCGCGCGACAAGGTTGTCGACCTCGGTTCCGGCGACGGACGCATCGCGATCGCCGCCGCGCGCGACTTCGGCGCGCGCGCGCACGGCATCGAATTCAATCCTGACATGGTCGAGCTGTCGCGCCGCCGCTCGGCGGAGGCAGGGCTGGCCGAGCGCGCCACGTTCGAGCGCGGCGACGTCTTCGTGGTCGACTTCTCCGACGCCACCGTCGTCACCACCTACCTGCTGCCTATCCTGAACCTGCGGCTGCGGCCGACGCTGATGCGGATGAAGCCCGGCACGCGCATCGTTTCGTACACGTTCGACATGGGCAGCTGGGAACCTGACGAGATCTCCCGGCTCGGCAACTACCGCAGCTTCCTGTGGCGCATTCCGGCCGCCGCCGCGGGCAGCTGGACCCTCACCGCCGCAGGCGCCGCCGAACCGTTCCCGGCGGCGCTGACGATAGACCAGCGCTTCCAGATGATCAGCGGTGAACTGCAGTTCGGCGAACTCGGCGTCTCGCTGATCGCGCCCCGGCTGCAGGGCGACCAGATCGAGTTCTCGGCGATGGGCCCCGGCCGCGAGCTGCTGCGGGGCAGCGCGCGCATCGACGGCGAGCGCATGGCCGGGCGCCTCGTCTATCCGTCAGGCGCGAGCGTGGCATGGCAGGGCCGGCGCACGACGCCTGCCCATGAGTTTCCGGAGGCGGCGTATACGCCGCAGGAAGAGATCAACGCGGCGCGGGCGCTTGGCGAATAGGTAGGCTCGCCGCTGGATCGCTTGGAGATGCGGTTGTGGGGGCGTGCTCTGGTCGGAGCGGGGAGCGGCAGGCGCGGGCTGGCCGGTGGGATGATGCGGCGGTCGGCCCTATGGGCCGACTACCCTGCGCTGCTCGGCGCCGCGTACATCCCACCGGCCAG
>JBFWXS010000047.1:18710-43944 GCA_050187175.1 Burkholderiaceae bacterium | reverse complement strand
GCACGGCAAAACGCCTATTCGACACTCCCCGCTCAGTAGGTCTTGTACGGCAAAAACTTCCCACTCATCGTGATGCTGACCCGATCACCGGCCGGGTTCGGTTCGCGCTGCAGATCCATCCTGAAGTCGATCGCGCTCATGATGCCGTCGCCGAACTCTTCGTGGATCAGTTCCTTGAACGTGGTGCCGTAGACGCTGACCAGCTCGTAGAAGCGGTAGATCAGCGGGTCGGTCGGCACTGCGGTCGGCAGCGAGCCTTTGTACGGCACCACTTGCAGCTGCGCGACCGCGGCTTCAGGCAGATCGAGCAAGCGTCCAACCACCTCGGCCTGCGCGGCAGTCAGCGTCATCTGGCCGAGCAGCGCGGCAGTCGACCATTCCTTGCTCTGGCCAAGGACCTCGGCCAGCCGGGCCCAGCTCAGCTTCTTCTTCAGTTTGGACGCGAGGATCAATGCGGTGACTTCGTTGCGAGTCATGACGGTTTGTTCTCCATTCAGGGTCAGGCGGAAGCGGGCGACATGGGCTTGAACACCGGCGCCGAGGCGGGTGCGCTCGCGACGACGAGCGCTGACGCGTCGGCGCCCGCCTCCAGGCCGGGGCGCACCAGCGGCGGATGCCGCGGATCGTGGGTCGCGGCGGCGGGCGCGCCGGCGGCATAGTCCTTCGATCGATTCACCAGGAAGTCGACCAGATGATTCCGGATCCGGTAGTACTGCGGATCGTGGTGGATGTCGTGGCGGCTGCGGTCGCGCGACAGCGTGATGTCGACGATCTCGGCGATCCGCGCGTGCGGACCGTTGCTCATCAGCAGCACCTTGTCGGCGAGAAGGATGGCTTCGTCGACGTCGTGCGTGATCATGAACACGGTCTGGTGCGTGGCCTGGACGATCGCCAGCAGCTCGTCCTGGATGGTGCCGCGGGTCAGCGCGTCGAGCGCGCCGAACGGTTCGTCGAGCAGCAGCATCTTGGGCTGGATCGCGAACGCGCGCGCGATGCCGACACGCTGCTTCATGCCGCCCGACAGTTCGGACGGCTTCTTGTGCAGGGCCTGGCCCAGGCCGACCATTTCGAGATAGCGCGTGCTGTGCGCTTCGATCTCGCGCGCGCTCCATTGCGGCCAGCGCGAGCGCACGCCGAACTCGACGTTGCGCAGCGCCGTCAGCCACGGCAGCAGCGCATGCCCCTGGAACACGACGCCGCGATCCAGCGAGGGGCCGCGCACTTCGCGGCCATCCATGATGACCACGCCCTCGCTGGCCTCGTCCAGCCCGGCCAGCACATTGAGAATCGTCGTTTTGCCGCAGCCGGAATGGCCGACGATGCAGATGAACTCGCCCTTCTCGATGCTGAAATGGACATCCTCGAAGACGGTCGTGGCGCCGCCCGCCGCGGCTGGATAGCGCTTGGCAAGCGCCTCGATCTTCAGAAACGGCTGCGTCATCGCTTCACTCCCGGTACGTGACAGCACTGGCCAGTCGGGCGAGCATCGTGTCCAGCAGCATGCCTATCAGTCCGATGAACAGGATGGCGCTGATGATGTTTGCGATCGACAAGTTGTTCCATTCGTTCCAGACGAAGTAGCCGATGCCGGTGCCGCCGACCAGCATCTCGGCGGCGACGATGACCAGCCATGCGATGCCGATCGAGATGCGCATGCCGGTCATGATGGTCGGCGCCGCGGCCGGCAGGATCACCTGGAACGCGGTGCGCAGTCGCGACACTTCGAGCGTGCGCGCGACGTTGAGCCAGTCCCGGCGCACGCTGGCCACGCCGAACGCGGTATTGACCAGCATCGGCCACAGCGAGCAGATGAAGATGACGAAGATCGCCGAGATGCCCGAGTCCTTGATCGTGTACAGCGCGAGCGGCATCCAGGCCAGCGGCGATACCGGCTTGAGAATCTGGATGAAGGGATCGAGCGCGCGATAGATCAGCGGCGACATGCCGATCAGGAAGCCGAGCGGATTGGCCACGAGCGCCGCCAGGCCGAAGCCGAGCAGTACGCGACCGATCGAGTACGCGAGCTGCGTGCCGATGCCCTTGTCATTGGTGCCGCGCTCGTAGAACGGATCGGAAAGGTGCTCCCACAGCTTGGCACCGACCTCGCCGGGCGAAGGCATCGCTGACTTGGCGCCGGTGGCGGCGGCCTGACCGACCAGCGCGGCGTACTCGGGATCGACCTTCAGCTCGGCCGAGGGCCGCTGCGTGGCCAGCGACCATACGCCGATCAAGAGCGCCAGAAACAGCAGCGACAGCAGCGGCGCGAGCCAGGGTCGGGCGGTATCCATCGCTCAGCCCCTCTTGATCGCGAAGCTGTTCACGTACGCTGCCGGCTGCTTCGGATCGAAGCTCTTGCCCATCACCACGATGGGCTTGGCAGGATCGGCCGCCGGCATGCCTAGCTCCTTCATCAGCCGCGCGGCGTCGGTCGCGAGAAACACGTCGCGCGCGACTTTGGCGTAGTCGACGTCGCCTTTCAGCTGGCCCCAGCGCTTCATCTGGGTAAGGATCCACACCGCGAACGAGTCATAGGGGAACGGATCGAAGTCGATCCGGTTCGGGTCCTTCCTGACGTTGCCGAGCCCGTCGGCATAGGTGCCGGTGAGCACCTGCTCGACCACCGTCACCGGCTGGTTCAGATAGTTGGGCGGCGCGATGGCGGCGGCGATCTCCTTGCGGTTCTCGGGCTTGCGCGCATACGCGGTGGCATCGAGGATCGCCTTGAGCAGTGCGCGATACGTATTCGGATAGGTGTTCACGAACTCGCGGCTGGCGGCGAATGCGCAGCACGGATGGCCGTTCCAGATCTCCTTGGACAGCGTGTGAATGAAGCCGACGCCGTCGTAGACCGCGCGCTGATTGACCGGATCCGGCGCGAGGAAGCCGTCGATGTTGTCCGCACGCAGGTTCGCCACCATCTCCGGCGGCGGCACCGAGCGGATCTGCACGTCGCGATCAGGATCGATGCCGTGCTCGGCGAGGTAGTAGCGCAGCAGATAGTTGTGCATCGAGTAGTCGAAGGGCACGGCGAACTTGAAGCCCTTCCAGCTCTTCGGATCGCGCCGGTCCTTGTGCTTCATCGACAGCGTGATCGCCTGGCCGTTGATGTTCTCTATCGCCGGCGCAGTCCACGCGATCGGATTCGATCCGGTGCCGGTGGAGATGGCAAGAGGCATCGGCGACAGCATGTGGGCAGCGTCGTACTCCTTGGCCAGTGCCTTGTCGCGGATCACGGCCCAGCCGGCGGTCTTCACGACTTCGACGTCGAGCCCGTGCTTCGAATAGAAGCCCAGCGGGTGCGCCATGATGATGGGCGTGGCGCAGGTGATCGGGATGAAACCGACCTTCAGCTTGGCCTTCTCGATCGCGCCGCCTTGCGCGAACGCCTCCTTGGCGGCGCCGAGCGGAAACAGCGCCGATACGGCGGCAAGCGCGGTGCGGCCGCCGACCGCCCGCAGGAAGCGACGGCGCAGTCCGTCATCCGGAAACAGCGCGCGCATGATCGCGCCTTCGACGACACGCGCCTGCAGTTCGTGTTCGGCTTGCTGCTTGCGCTCGTCCTGCAGTTCGCGTTCGGCCTGCGCCTCGGCGCGTGCGTGCTCGACCGCATCGCGGTGGCGGCCGCAGGCGCAGCCGGAACGGGACAGGCGCGTACGCCAGTCGAAGGGATCACGGAAGGCGGACATGGGAAGCTCCTTGTAGAAGTCAGGCGGAGGCGGGCTGCAGCAGTCGGGAGGCCGCCGGCAAGGCGCCGGCCGGGTATTCGATGTCGTGCGCGTAGCACTCGTAGCCGCGCTGGTACTCCATGACGCGCGCCACTTCGCGCACGAATCCTTCGTCGCGGCCGGCGCGCCTGAGCAAGTGCAGGCCGAGCTCGATGCCGGCGCTGAAGCCGCCGGCCGTGATGACGCGCCCGGCATCCACGACGCGCGCGCGGCTCACGCGGCAGCCGGGTGCCAGTTCGGCCAGGCGGTCGATCGGCGACTTGCCCAGGTGCGAGACTTCGTAGCGATCGGGCTCCTTGCGATTGGTTGCCGGCAGGCCGTCGAGCAGCCCCATGCGCCCATAGATCCACGAGCCGGTGCCGACGCTGGCCAGCAGGCAGTCGGTCGGCAGTGCGTGCACGAAGTCGTGCAACACGCTGTTGTGCATCTGCCGGCGCGCACCGGCACCGCCAGGCACGACCAGCGCATGCAGCGCAGGCCGATCGGCGAAGGAGTAGGCGGGCTGCACCGTCAAGCCGGCACCGGTTGCGACCGGGCGCGCGGTCTCGGCGATCAGGAACACGTCCAGTTCGGGGTCGAAGCGCTGCGCCGCTGCGAACACGCCGCACGGGCCCGCATAGTCCGCGATCTCGGCATCACGGAACACCAGAACCCCTAATCGGAAACCCGGCACACGCTGCATCTGGCCCACCTCGTCGCAATGGCTCGACGAGATCGATCCTGCGCGCCACGGCATCGGCGCGCTATCGCGGGAGACTTGATCTGCGTGTAGTGCTGGCCCTACACGGTGTCGTTCGACACCGTCATCGACAGCAGATCCTGTCGCGCGGCGTAGGTCAGCAGCTCCACCATGCTGCGCACGCCGAGCTTCTCGAAGACACGGCTGCGATAGGTCGAGATGGTGTTCACCGACAGCGACAACTGCTCGGCGATCTCCGACACCGAGCGTCCCGCGGCGAGCAGCTTCAGGACCTGGAACTCGCGGTTCGACAGGCTCTCGTGCGGCGGCCGCGCATCATCGGCGCGCACGTTGCGCGCCAGCAGCTCGGCCAGTACCGGCGTGACGTAGACGCCGCCGGAAGCGACCTTTGCGATCGCGGCGAACAGCGTCTCGGGCGAGCAGCCCTTGTTCAGATAGGCGGCCGCGCCGGCCCGCATCGCACGGACCGCGAACTGCGTCTCCGGATAGACCGACAGCATCACGACACCCACTGACGGAAACTCGGCGCGGATCGCTCGCAGCACGTCCAGGCCGTCGCGATCACCGAGCGCGATGTCGAGCAGCACGACTTGCACCGGCGCCGCGCGCAGCTCGCGCAGCGCGGCCGGCCCGTCGGCCGCCTCGGCGACGCGGCCGATGCGCGCATCGCCGGCGAGGATCTGGGTCAGGCCTCGGCGGATGATCATGTGGTCGCCGACGATCAGCAGATCGGTCATCGCAGGCTCTCCCGTGTGCTCAGGCCAGGGCGCCGGGCAGCCGCAGGCTCACTTCAGTGCCCCGGCCCGGCGCGCTGGCCAGTGTCAGCTCGCCGCCGATGGCGCGCGCGCGTTCGTGCATGCCGAGCAGGCCGAAGCTGCTCGGCTGAGCGGGCACGTGCATGCCGCGGCCGTCGTCGCGGACCGCGATCAGCAGGTCATCCCCGCACGCGCTGGCCTGCAGCGCGACGCGGCCGGCCTCGGCGTGCCGCTGCACATTGGTCAGCACCTCTTGAACGATGCGGTAGACGGCGATCTCGGCGTCACGCCCGAGCCGCCGTCGTTCGAGTTCGGCAGGACAGGCGAAGCTGCAGCGCAGTCCGCCGCGCGACTGGGCATCCTGCAGCAGGCATTCGAGCGCGGCCCACAAGCCCAGATGATCGAGCACGCCGGGACGCAGGTCGTTGAGGATGCGCCGCACCGCGCCCATCGCGGCGGTGCCTATGTCGAGCGCTGCGTCGATGTGCGTCAGTGCTTCCGGCTGATCCTCCAGCCGCCGCCGCAGCCAGTTCAGCTCGAGCTGCATCGCGGTCAGCGACGCGCCCAGATCATCGTGGATGTCGCGCGCGATGTGTGCCCGCTCTTCCTCGCGCACGGTGTTCATGTGCGCCGACAGGCGCCGCAGGCCGTCGCGCGCCTGCCGCAGCTGCTGGTTGGCGCTCGACAGCTCGGCCGTGCGCTCGGCCACGCGCCGCTCCAGATCGGCGTGCGCCTGCTGCAGCGCTGCCTGCGTGCGCCGGCGCTCCGTGATGTCGGAGAACGTAACCACCGCGCCGACCACCGTATCGCCGTCGCGGATCGGATATGACGCGTATTCCGCGGCAAACGAGCTGCCATCGCGGCGCCACAGGACTTCGTCGTCGACGCGGCAGCCGCGGCCATCCTGGAACGCCTTGAAGATGCGGCAATCGTGCACGGGCATCAGCCCGGCATCGGCATGCGAGTGATGGATCAGGTAGTGCATGTTGCGGCCGAGCATCTCGTCGGGCGTGTAGCCGAGCAGCTCGGCGCCGGCGCCATTGATGAAGATGCAGCGGCCGCGCAGATCGATGCCGTAGATGCCGTCGCCGGCGGACTCGAGCAGCAGCTCGAGCTGGCGGCGCCAGGCGGCATGGTGCGACAGTTCGTGCAGATCGGCGAACATCGGCGGCGCGGACCGGGCGGATCCGGACGGGGTCGGACAGACTCCTCGTCAAGCAAATCGCGTGCCGCCGCCGTGCGCGGCGGCGGGGTCCAGGCTGGTGCGACTCGCACCAGGATGCGCCGCAGGCTGCTTCTGCTGCGGCGGCCGCAGCCGCCGCCTTCGCCGCCTGATCAGCCCATCATGATCACTTGCCGGATCGACTCGCCGCGCGCCAGCCGGTCCAGCGCGGGATTGAGCTCGTCGAGCGTGATGCGCTCGGACAGCAGCTTGTCGACCGGCAGCGAACCGGCCCGGTACATGGCAATGAAGCGCGGCACGTCGCGCGACGGGACGCAGGAACCGACGTAGCTGCCCTTCAGCGTGCGCTCCTCGGCGATCAGCGTGACCGCCTGCAGCGCCCATTTAGCGTTCGGATTGGGCAGTCCGGCGGTGACGGTGGTGCCGCCGCGGCCGGTCACCCGATAGGCGAGCTCCAGGGCGTGGACGTTGCCCGCCATCTCGAATGCGTAGTCGACGCCGCCGCCGGTTGCGTCCTTCACTTTCTGGATCACGTCGGGATCGCCGGCATTGAAGCAGTGCGTGGCGCCGAGCTCGCGCGCCTTGGCCAGCTTCTGGTCGAGCATGTCGATAGCGACGATCTGGCGCGCACCGACCGCATGCGCGGCCAGCAGCGACGAGAAGCCGACGCCGCCGAGCCCGACCACCGCCACGCGGCTGCCGGCCTCCACCTTCGCGGTATTGACGACGGCGCCGGCGCCGGTGATGACGGCGCAGCCGAACAGCGCCGCTTCGTCCCACGGCAGGTCCGGGTCGATCTTCACCGCCGAGCGGCGCGAGACGGTGGCGTACTCGGCGAACGCCGAGCAGCCCAGATGATGGTTCAGCGGCGCGCTCAGCCGCCGATACCCCCCCAGCAAGGTGCCGGCACCGTTCGATTCGCCGCCGGGCACGCACAGCGCCGGCCGCCCCACGGCACAGCTCGGGCAGCTGCCGCAGCTGGGACGGAAGATCAGCGACACATGGTCGCCCACCGCCAGGTCACTGACGCCGTCGCCGAGCTCGACGACCTCAGCGGCCGCTTCGTGGCCGAGGACGATGGGCATCGGCCACGGACGATCACCGTTGATTGCCGACAGATCGGAATGGCACAGACCGGCGGCGCGGATGCGCACCAGGATCTCGCCCGGACCCGGCGGCTGTAGCTCCACCTCCTCGATCGACAGGGGCCGGCTCTGCGCGTACGGCGCGGGCAGACCGATCTCGCGCAGTACGGCGGCACGCATGCGGATCGTCATCGACAGTTCTCCTCGGTTCGCTGCTCAACGGCACTCGTCGAATACTGGTCGGACCCTGCGCGGCGCGCTGGCGCCTGTCAAGACGTCAGAGGCCGGCGATGCACAGATACTTGATCTCGAGGTAGTCGTCGATGCCGTACTTGGACCCTTCGCGGCCCAGCCCCGACTGCTTGACGCCGCCGAACGGCGCCTCGGCGGTCGAGATCAGGCCGGTGTTGATGCCTATCATGCCTGACTCGATCGCCTCCGCGGCACGGAAGATGCGGCCGATGTCGCGCGAGTAGAAGTACGCGGCCAGGCCGAACTCGGTGTCGTTGGCCATGGCTATCGCTTCTTCGTCGGTGCTGAAGCGGAACAGCGGCGCCACCGGTCCGAAGGTTTCTTCGCGGGCCACGCGCATGGCCGGCGTGACGCCGGTCAGCACGGTGGGCTCGAAGAACAGGCCGCCGAGCGCATGCCGCTTGCCGCCGAGCGCTACCGAAGCGCCCTTGCCCACCGCATCGGCAATGTGGGCCTCGACCTTCTGCACCGCCGCTTCCTCGATCAGCGGACCTATCGTCACGCCGGCCTCGGTGCCGGGGCCGACCTTGAACTGCGCGACTTTCGCGGCCAGCTTGCTGGCGAACGCGTCATACACACCGTCCTGCACGTACAGCCGGTTGGCGCAGACGCAGGTCTGGCCGGCGTTGCGGTACTTCGATGCAAGCGCACCCTCGACCGCCGCGTCCAGGTCGGCGTCGTCGAACACGATGAAGGGCGCGTTGCCGCCGAGCTCCAGCGACAGCTTCTTGACCGTATCGGCGGACTGGCGCAGCAGGATCCGGCCGACCTCGGTGGAGCCGGTGAACGAGACCTTGCGCACCACCGGGTTGCTGCACATCTCCTGGCCGATCTCGGGCGCATGCTCGCCGCAGCCGACGATGACGTTGAATACGCCCGGCGGAAAGCCCGCGCGCTCGGCCAGCTCGGCCAGCGCCAGTGCCGACAGCGGCGTGGCCTCGGCCGGCTTGGCCACTACCGTGCAGCCGGCCGCGAAGGCTGGCGCGACCTTGCGAGTGATCATCGCGATGGGGAAGTTCCACGGCGTGATCGCCGCGCAGACGCCGATCGGCTGCTTGATCGCCAGCAGCCGGCGGTCGCCGGCGATCGTCGGAATGACGTCGCCGTAGGTCCGGCGCCCTTCCTCGGCGAACCAGTCGATGAACGAAGCGCCGTACGTGACTTCGCCGCGCGCTTCGGCCAGCGGCTTGCCCTGCTCGGTGGTCATCAGCAGGGCCAGATCGTCGGCATGCGCAAGGATCAGCTCGTACCATTTGCGCAGGATCGTAGCGCGGTCCTTGGCCGGCTTCGCCCGCCAGGCCGGCAGCGCGCGGGCCGCGGCGTCGATCGCGCGGCGCGTCTCGGCCGCGCCCATGTCGGCCACCTCGGCCACCAGCTCACCGGTGGCCGGATCGTTGACCGCGAAGCGGGCACCGCCGTCGCCGTCGACCCAGCGGCCGTCGATGTAGCCCTGGCGCTTCAGCAGCGCCTTCTCTTTCAATTGCAGCGTCATTGCCTTGTTCCTTTCCGTCGCGAACGGCTCAGCGCCGGGCTCAGTGGCCGGCGACGAACTTCAGTCCCAGTACGCCGGCCACGATCAGTCCGATGCAGGCCAGCCGCAATGCCGTCGCCGGTTCGCCGAGCAGCCAGATGCCGAGCAGCGCCGTGCCGGCGGCGCCGATGCCAGTCCACACCGCATACGCGGTGCCCGCGGGCAGCACGCGCATCGCCAGCGCGAGCAGCCAGAAGCTGGCGGCGGCGGCCACCACCACGACCACCGACGGCCACAGCCGGGAAAACCCGTCACTGTACTTCAGCCCGAGCGCCCAGACGATCTCGAGCGCGCCGGCCAGCAGCAGTAGCAGCCATGCCTGGGAAACCGACAGAGCCATCGATCGTTCCTTGCGTTCTCCAAACCAGGCACCGGCGCACCGGTGCCGCGCGTCACTTCATCGTCGGCATGACGAACTCGGCGCCGGAGCGTATCCCCGCCGGCCAGCGCTGCGTCACGGCCTTGGCTCGAGTATAGAAGCGCACGCCTTCCGGGCCGTGCATGTGGTGATCGCCGAACAGCGAGGCCTTCCAGCCGCCGAACGAATGGAACGCCATCGGCACCGGAATCGGCACGTTGATGCCGACCATGCCGACCTGCACGCGCGCCGCGAACTCGCGCGCGGCGTCGCCTTCGCGCGTGAAGATCGCGCAGCCATTGGCGAACTCGTGTCCGTTGATCAGCTTCAGCCCCTCGTCGAAGCTGGCGACCCGGACGATGCCCAGCACCGGGCCGAAGATCTCTTCCTTGTAGATCGTCATGTCGGGCCGCACGTGATCGAACAGGCAGCCGCCGAGGAAGAAGCCCTGCTCGTGGCCGGCGACCTGCAGGGCGCGGCCGTCCACCACCAGCTGAGCGCCTTCGGCGACGCCGGTGCCCACGTAGCCGCGGACCTTGTCCAGATGCGCGCGTGTCACGAGCGGGCCCATCTCTGCCGTGCGATCGACCCCGGGCGCCACCTTGATGGCCGGCACGCGCTCGGCCAGCCGCGCCACCAGCTTGTCAGCGACACCGCCGACCGCGACCGCCACCGAGATGGCCATGCAGCGTTCGCCGGCCGAGCCGTAGGCAGCACCGATCAGCGCGTCGACGACCTGGTCGAGATCGGCGTCGGGCATCACCAGCATGTGGTTCTTGGCCCCTCCCAGCGCCTGCACGCGCTTGCCGTGGCGGTTCGCGGTGTCATGGATGTAGCGCGCGATCGGCGTCGAACCGACGAAGCTGACCGCGGCCACCGACGGATGCTCGAGCAGCGCATCGACCGATTCCTTGTCGCCGTGCACCACGTTGAACACGCCGTCGGGCAGGCCGGCCTCCTTCAGCAGCCTAGCGATCATCATCGAGGCCGACGGGTCGCGCTCCGACGGCTTCAGCACGAAGGTGTTGCCGCAGGCGATGGCCATGGGGAACATCCACATCGGCACCATCGTCGGGAAATTGAACGGCGTGATGCCGACGCAGACGCCGAGCGCCTGGCGCACCGAGTACATGTCGATGCCGGTGCCGACCTGCTCGCTGAACTCGCCCTTGAGCAGCTGCGGCGCCCCGCAGGCGAACTCGACCACTTCCAGGCCGCGCACGACTTCGCCCTGCGCATCGCTGAACACCTTGCCGTGCTCGGCCACGATCAATGCGGCCAGCTCGTCGGCGTGCCGCTCGACCAGCTCCTTGAACTTGAACAGCACGCGCGCGCGGCGCAGCGGCGGCGTGGCCGACCAGGCCGGGAACGCGGCCTCGGCGGCGCGCACGGCCGCGTCGACGTCGGCGCGCGAGCCGAGCACCACCTGGCGGGCGACGCTGCCCAGCGCCGGGTTGTAGACCGGCGCCAGCCGGCTGCCGGCCGCCGGGGCCACGGGCTGGCCGGCGATCCAGTGGCCGATGACGGCCTGTTGAGCGATCGAACTATCGGAACTACCCACTTGCGCCTCCGCTTGAACTCGGGAATAATGATTGTTCAATCTATTGAACGATCATTCGATAAAAGGAACGCGTAGTTTAGTCCGCGCCATCGCCGTGTCAAGCCCAATTCCTGTTCGTCCTTTTGCGCCCGACTCCGCCCCGCCCGGGCCGGCGGCCCCGGCCGAGCCCTCGCTGGTTCCCGCGGTCGAACGGGCCGCCCGCATCGTCGACCACCTTGCCGGGCAGCGCCGGCCGCAGCCGCTGGCCGACCTGGCCAAGGCGCTGGCCCTGCCCAAGAGCAGCCTGCACGGCCTGCTGCACACGCTGGCCGCGCTGGGCCTCGCCTCGCGCAACGAACGCGGCGAGTACGCGCTCGGCTCCAAGCCGCTGCAGTGGGCGGCCGCCTTCGTCCAGCAATCGGGCGTCATAGAGGCGTTCAACGCCGCTGCCGACCGGCTGGCCACGCTGCACGAGGAAACGATCATGCTGGCGGTGCTGGACGGCGCCGACGTGCTGTACCTGGCCTGCCGCCCCGGCACTCGCGCGCTGGGCGTCACCTTCCGCGTCGGCGGCCGCTTTCCGGCCAGCTGCACCTCGTCGGGCAAGGCTATGCTCGCCACGCTGTCGGAAGCGCGCGTGCGCCGCCTGCTCGGCGACGGCCCCCTGCCCACGCTGACGCCGCACAGCCTGCCCGACGTCGCCGCGCTGCTCAGCCAGCTCGAGACCTTCCGCGCAAGCGGCTATGCGCTCGACGACGAGGAAACCGCCGAGGGCATGCACTGCTTCGGCGCTCCCGTGTTCGCTGCCGGCCAGCCGGAGGCCGTGGCCGCGGTCGCGGTGAGCCTGATCAAGGCTTCGACCTCGCCCGAGCGCTACGCCGAAGTGGTGACCGCCGTGCGGGCGCTCGCCGCGGCCGTTTCGCAGCAACTCGGCGGCCGGCCCGCGCCGGACGCGGCACAATGAGCGGCATGGCGCGACCGGCCCGACAGGGCCGGGCGTCGCGCTTCAGGAGAATCGCTTGTCCACGCGTTCCAATGCGCCGGGCCCCGCTGCGCCGGGCCCGGACCCTTCGAGCCCGATCGCGCTGACCCTCGGCGACCCCTGCGGCATCGGCCCGGAGATCGTGCTGAAGGCCTGTGCCGATGCCTCGCTGTCGGGGCTGAGGCTGCGCGTCGTCGGCGACGCCGAGCTGCTGGCGCGCGAGGCGCGCCGCCTGGGCCTGCCGATGCCGGGCGACGTCGATGACCAGGCGCGGCTGCCCGCGTCGCTCGCGCCCGGCGCGGTGGATGCGCGCGCCGGCGACGCTGCGTACCGATACATCGTCGCGGCGGCGCAGCTGGCCTTGAACGGAACGGTGCGTGCGATGGTCACGGCGCCGATCTCCAAGGAAGCCATGCAGGCGGCGGGGCATCAGTTTCCCGGCCACACCGAGCTGCTGGCCGAACTGGCCGGCGGCGTCGAGGTGCGGATGATGCTGGCCAATCCGGAACTGCGCACGGTCCTGACGTCCATCCACCTGTCGCTGCGCGACGCGCTGGCTCGCGTCACGCTGCCGAACGTGCTGCGCACGATAGAGATCACCGACCGCTCGCTGCGCGCCAGCGGCCTGCCGCGGCCGCGCATCGCCGTCGCGGGACTGAATCCGCACGCGGGCGAAAGCGGCCTGTTCGGCCGCGAGGAGATCGACGTGATCGCGCCGGCGGTCGCGCAGGCGCGGGCAAGCGGCATCGATGCTCATGGACCGTTTCCGCCCGACACCGTGTTCATGCGGACGCGCGGCCTGCGCGAGTTCGACGTGGTGGTCGCGATGTATCACGACCAGGGCTTGATCCCGGTGAAGTATCTCGGGATCGACGACGGCGTCAATGTGACGCTCGGCCTGCCGTTCGTGCGCACCAGCCCCGATCACGGCACTGCATTCGACATCGCCGGCAAGCCCGGTCCCGACGGGCGCGGGCTGGCCGATGCGCGCAGCCTGATCGCGGCGATCCGGCAGGCGGATGCGCTGAGTCGCGGCGCGCCGACGCGCTGAGCCCAAGCACGTCGACGGGCCTGGTCGCGCCGGGCCGGGCCGGGCCTCGCCTGGCCGGACCGGGCCGCGCCGCGGCGGCGATGCGCTTCAGCCGGCAGCCACCGCCGCCGCGTTCGCCGCCAGCCAGCGCCGGCTGCGGCCACCCAGCGTCTGCCCGACCAGCGCCCCCGCGACATCGATCGCCTTCATCAACGCGGCGAGATCGACACCGGTCTCGAAGCCGCACTGCCGCGCGAGCAGCGCCAGATCCTCGGTGGCCAGATTGCCCGCGGCGCCGGGGGCGAACGGACATCCGCCGAGACCGCCGATGCTGGCATCGAAGCGGCGCACGCCGCGGCCGATCGCGGCCCAGACATTGGCCAGCGCCATGCCGCGCGTGTCGTGGAAATGCATGCCGATCTGCCCGGCCGGCAGCCGCGGCAGCAAGGCATCGAGCACGCGTTCGACGTCGCAAGGTGCGGCGGCGCCGATGGTGTCGGCGATGACGATCTCGTCGGCGCCTGCTGCCTGCATCTGCGCGGCAAGCTCGGCGACCTGCGCCACCGGCGTCGGCCCTTCGAAGGGGCAGACGAAGGCCACCGCCACGTAGGCCCGCGTGCGCAGGCCCGCGCCGCGGGCCTCGGCCAGCGTGTCGCGGCAGGTCTGCAGCGCCTGCGCGAGGCTCATGCGGATGTTCTTCTGGTTCATCGTCTCGGTGGCCGACAGCACGACGGCTACTTCGCGCGCGCCGGCGGCGAGCGCGCGCTGCAGACCGCGCTGATTGGGCACCAGCGCCGACACCCTCGCACCGGCCGGCGCCTGCAGGCTCGCCAGTACCGCGTCGGCGTCGGCCATCTGCGGCACGGCCTTGGGCGAGACGAAGCTGGCGGCCTCGATCCGCCGCAGGCCGGCGGCGAACAGCGCAGCTATCAGCGCCAGCTTGCCGTCGGTGTCCACCATCGCGGCCTGGCTCTGCAGGCCGTCGCGCGGGCCGACGTCGGTGATGAACAGCGCCTCGGCCATCAGGCCGCTCCGAGCGCACCGTCGGCCAGCAGCGCGGCAATGCGGTCTTCCTCGTAGCCGAGCAGTTGCGACAGTACGCGCCGCGAATCCTGGCCGACGCGCGGCGGGCAGTCGAAGCGCGTCGCGTCGGTATCGGAGAACTTCATCGGCACGCCGGGCATCCGCAGCGCCTCGCCCGAGGCCAGCGTCATCGAGACCACCATGTCGCGCGCCACGATCTGCGGATCGGCCAGCGCCTGGGCGAAATCGTTCACCGGCCCGCAGGGGATGCGCGCCGTGCGCAGCCGGTCGAGCCAGTAGGCCGACGGGTGCTCCGCGAAGGCCTTGCCGATGGCCGCATCGATCAGCGCCTTGTCGGCCAGCCGCGCCGGCTGACGCGCGTACTCGGGCTTCAGCAGCTCGGGCAGCGGCAGCATGTCGATGAAGCGCGCGAAGAACGCATCGCCTATGCAGGCAACGACGACGAAGCCGTCGCTCGTCGGATAGACGTTGTACGGCACATGCACGAAATGCCCGTTGCCGATCCGGTCGGGCACGTTGCCCGACATCAGGTACATGGTTGCCATGTAGTTGAGCAGCGAGACCTGAACGTCGAGCATGGACACGTCGACGTGCTGCCCCCGCCCGGTGCGTTCGCGCGCGATCACCGCGGCCATCACGCCCATCGCACCGAAGATGCCGCCGCCGAGGTCGCCGATCGGAATGCCGGACCGCGTCGGCGGCATGGCCGGTTCGCCGGTGATCGACATGCCGCCGCCCATTGCCTGCACCACCTGGTCGAAGGCCGGGCGCTGCGTGTCGGGGCCGGTCTCGCCGAAGCCCGACACGGTGCAGGTGATGATGCGCGGATTGATCGCCGCCAGCGTCGCGTGATCGATGCCGAGCCGTGCGGTGACGCCGGCGCTGAAGTTGTCGAACACGATGTCGGCATGCTTGACCAGGTCATGGAACACCGCCAGGCCCTGCGGCGACTTCAGGTCCAGCGCCACGCTCTCCTTGCTGCGGTTCAGCGTGAGGAAATAGGCGCCCATCCCGTCGCGCGAATACTCCGGCGTGTCGGCCAGCAGCTGCCGCGTGCCCTCGCCCTTGCCGGGCGGTTCGATCTTGATCGTGCGCGCGCCGAGGTCGGCGAGCGTCATCGTGCCGTAAGGGCCCGACAGCATGTGGGTCAGGTCGAGCACCACCAGGCCGGCCAGCGGCGCATTCACAGAGGAGTTCATCGTCGTACCAGTTCTCGTCAAATCGCCGCCGCGGCGGCCTGCTGCAAAAGCATCACGCCCACAGGACCAGCCGCCGGTCGGGCATGCGCCCGACGAAGGAGCCGATCGACACCCGGCTGCCGCCGGGCACCGTCTTCCCCGGCGCGATCTCGTGCGGGTTGCGCGTATTGAAGATCACCACGTCTCCGGCGGTGGCCTGGTAGACGAAGCGCGGCGCGCCTTCGACCAGGGCTCGATCGAGGCCGTAGCTCTGCGGAATCTCGCCCGGCTTGATCTCGGGCGACCACGGCGCGTTGTGGACGGTAGTGTGACCGCCCGATTCGAGTTCTTCGGCGAAGAAGTTCCAGCCCAGATGCGCGTCGATGCGGCCGATCTCGTAGTCCGGCGTGTTCACCGGCGCCCAGTCGACGTGCAGGTCGATGCGGTCGCTGGTCGAGCGGATGATGCCGGCGAAGTACGGCTGGCCGTCCTCGAGGGCCACGCCGACGGGGTGCGGCCAGACCGCCTGCAGATGCTCGATGAAACGCGCACGTGCATCGAACGAGCGATCGAACACCCACTGCACGTCGGCGTTCGCCTTGGGCACGTCGGCAAGGAACTCGGCCTTGCTGCGGTTCCAGCGATACTGGTACTGCGCCAGTCCGATGTAGCCGATCCGATCGCTGACGTTGTAGTACTGCATGTTGCCCTGCTTGGCCGCCGCTGAGAACGCGGCGCATTCGGCGGGCGAGGAGAAGCCCCGGATGCGGATCGCGGGGATGCGGTTGTCCAGCAGCAGCCGCAGGTTGTCCTGCGTCAGCTCGCGCTCGTCGAGATCGATCCAGGTGCTCGCGCTGGCCATTGCCGTTACCTGGCCGCGGCATTCACGCCGGCGATCTTGCCGGCGGTGGCGTTCCAGTCCTTCACGCAGGCAGCGCCGCAGCGCGCGGCCCAGCGCGGCAGCACGCGCTCCTCGAGCGCCTTGTGCCGCAGCGCCAGATCGGCCTCGCGCACCGGCACCAGCGTCATGTTCGCCGCCGGCCCTTCCGAGCAGGCGCCGCCGGTGTTGCAGGCGATGCCGAGGTCGTTCTCGCGGATGTTCTGTTCGAGCACGCGCTTCTCGAGCTCGACGTATTCCTTCTGGATCAGCTGCTGCAGCGCCGGCGTCAGCTTGTTCCACGAGGCCGCGTTCGCCGCCACCACGCTCGACGCCCAGTTGATGCCCAGCGGGTACAGATAGCGCGCGCCTTCGTACCACTTGGCCTTGTAGCCGCCCAGCGTGCCGGTGATCGCGCAGTCGATGACGCCGTTCTGCAGCGACTGCTGCACGTCGCCGAACGGCATGTTCACGCCGGAACCGCCGAAGTACTCGACGAAGTCGGCCTGCGAGGTGCCCGAGACGCGCACCTTCTTGCCCTTCAGGTCCTGCAAGCCCTTGAACTCCGGGCGGCAGTAGAGCACCTGCGCCTGGTACGACATCAGCGCCAGCAGCTTCACGCCCTGCTTGTCGTAGTAGGCCCTGAGGTACGGACGGAAGGCGTTCTTCACCTGCTCGAACTGCTGGATGGTCGGCGCGACGCCGGCCAGGTCGATCGCGTCGTTGATCGCATTGTCGCCGGCGAGGAAGCCCAGCTGCGTCGTGCCTATGTCGAACAGGCCCTGCCGCAGCAGCTTGATCACCTCCGGGCCCTTCAGCCCCATCTCGTTCCACGGCTTGAACTGCGCCGTGACGGCACCGTTCGTCGCCTCGGGAATGATCTTCGACCACAGCGGCGCCTCGAGCTCCTTCGACTGCGTCGTGATGCCCAGGTTGCCGACTATGTTCAGGCTGGTCTTCGGATAAGTCTGCGCGCAGGCCAGCGAAGTCGCGGCGGCGCAGACCGCGGCCATCAGAGCGGGACGAAACAGGGACATGGAGAATCCTCCTGAAAGAACGCGCGATTGCGCGAGACCCCGGCATGCGCCGGCGGCGGGCAGCAGGGCATGGCGTGCGCTCATCAGCGCACGCTCGCATACAGTTGCGGCAGCCACATCGCAATCTGCGGGAACAGCATCAGCAGACCGATCATCAGCAGCATCACCGCGGCGAACGGCAGCGAGCCCGCGACGATGTCCTTGAAGCGGCCGCCGCCGCGAACCGACTGCACGACGAACAGGTTCATGCCGATCGGCGGCGTGATCAACGCCAGCTCGATCAGGATGACGAACACGATGCCGAACCAGACCGGGTCGTAGCCGAGGTGCTTGATGATGGGCACGATGATGGGCGTGGTCGCGACCATCAGCGTCAGCGTTTCGACGAAGCAGCCGAGCAGCAGGTAGACGCCGATGATGGCCAGCATCACGTACGCCGGCTCCCAGGCCAGCCCGTTGACTGCCGACACGGCGATGTCGGTGAGCCCTATCGTCGACATGACGAAGTTCAGGAAGATGGCGGCGATCACGATCAGCATCACCATCGACGTCGTGCGGACCGTGCCTTCCAGCGACGCCCACAGCTGCGCCCAGCCGAACTTTCCGCTGGACACCACATAGATCAGCGTGCCCACGACACCGAGCGCCGAGGCTTCGGTGGGCGTGGCCCAGCCGGCATAGATCGAACCCACCACCAGCCCGAACAGGTACACCGACGGCCCCAGGTGCACCAGCGACCGCCAGCGTTCGCGCCACGGCGCCGGCGGCTTGCGCGGCGCGAGGTCGCGGCGCACGACGCAGGCCGCGAAGACGATCACCGAGAACAGCGCCGCCATCAGCAGGCCGGGAATCAGGCCGGCCAGATACAGATCCGAGACCGAGGTCTCTGACAGCGCGCCGTAAAGCACCATGTTGATGCTCGGCGGAATCAGGATGCCCAGCGTGCCGCCCGCGGCGATCGTACCCAGGAACAGCGACGGCTTGTAGCCGTGCTTATGCATGTTCGGAATCGATACGGTGCCTACGGTGGCCGCCGTGGCGATGCTGGAACCGGAGGTGGCCGCGAACAGCGCGCTCGCCGCCACGTTCGTGTGCATCAGGCCGCCGGGGACGTGGCCGACCCATTTGTCCAGCGCATCGAACATCTTCTCCGCCAGGCCCGAACGCAGCAGCATCTCGCCCATCAGGATGAACATAGGCACTGCGACCAGTACGAAGTCGGCCGATGCGCCCCAGGCGATCTCGCCCGCGCCGCGAATCAGCGGCAGCGGCGAGTACAGGTTCGACAAGGCAGCGCCGAGGATGGCCAGCGCCGCGCCGACGAACAGGCTGCTGCCGATGAACAGCAGCAGCAGAAACAAGGTGAGGCTCAGCATGGTCAGCGCGCCCGCGAAGCGGGAGACAGACCGGTATCCGCGGATGGCGGCGCTTCGACGCTCATCTCGATCTCGTCCTCGATCGAAGCCACGCCGAACAGCGCCTCCACGTCCTTGAAGCGCGCGCTGCATACGCCGAACAGCGCGACCGCGAACAGCGTCGCGGCGCAGAACGCGAACCACAGCACACCGAGGAACCACAGGCCCTGCGGCCAAGCCATGGGCACCGCCAGCGTGCTGCTCGAACGAGCGCCGGTAGCGTAGCTGTCCCATGCAACCTGGCCGGCCCAGTACGCCAGCGACAGAGCGATGGCCGCGAGCGTGCCCAGCGACAGCACGTCGAGCAGGCCGCGCGGCTTCAGCGGCAGGGCGTTATAGAGCACCTCGATGCGGATGTGCGCACGCGAGACCAGCGCCCATGCGAAGCCGAAGGTCGTCGCCGCGGCCACGGCGTAGCCGGTGAGCTCGAAGCTCTCGAACACGGTCAGGCTGAACAGGTTGCGGAACAGGACGTCGAGCGAGACCAGCACGGCACAGGCCAGGATCAGCAGCCCGCCGGCGCGCGCGAACATGCGCGAGATGCGCGCGATGAAATCGACTGTGCGATGCATGAGCGGCCGCCCTATTCGGTCTGCCAGGTCTTGCGCGGCGGCGACTTGATCTCGAGCTGTTCACAGTCCTCGAGCGCTTCGCTGAAATGCTCGACGCCGCGCGGGTGTATCCATGAGGTGCCGGGCTCGGCGATGAACTCCTGGCCGCCGATCACCAGCCGCAGCCGCCCCTTGATCAGGTAGGCGACGGTTTCATGGTCCATGTGCTTGTGCACCGGGTCGATCAGGCCCTTCTCGCGGAACACATGAAGCATCAGGATGTCCTGGCCGACCATCATCCGGCGCACCTCGACGCGCCCCTTCGGACGGACCCCCTCGACGGCCGCCAGCCGCTCGACGGGCACGCGGTCGCGGACTGAGAAGAAGCCTTCGGTCAATGGCAGCGAGCGATCGGCGTCATGCATTGGAAAACCTTGGTTGTCGACAATTCATCAAGGAAGTCTGGTGATTTCCCTAGGAGGATCTCGTTTCAATCTCCCTGAATGTGTACAATTCTAGGGACGAGTTTCTTTCCAAGGCAAGCACTTTTTCTTTTCGACAGGAGCAAGCGATGGCCGACTCCCTCGGATGGCGACAGAAATTCGCCGTGCTGGTCCCCTCCACGAACACCATCGTGCAGCCAGATTTCGACGCGATGCGGCCGCCGGGGGTCACCAATCACATCAGCCGGATCCGCATTCCGAACATCCCGCTGAACGACGACGCCGATTTCCAGCGGCTGATCGATCTGATCGCCGCGGCGCAGGACGAAGCCGTGGACGCCGTCATGTCCTGCGAACCCGACCGGCTCGTGCTCGGCATCTCGGCCGAAACCTTCTGGGGCGGACTGGCCGCCAGCCGCAAGTTGAAGACGCAGCTCGCCGAACGCACCGGCCTGCCGGTGTCTATGGGCGCCGAGGCCTGCGATGCGGCCTTCGGCGTGCTCGGCATGAAGACGATCGCGGTGGTCACGCCGTACCAGCCGGTGGGCGACCGCAACGTGCACCAGTTCTTCGAGGAATCCGGTTTCCGGGTGAAACGCATCAAGGGCCTGAAGTGCGCCAGCCCGGTCAAGATCGCCCACGTGCCGGAAAGCGAGCTGCGGGCCGCGCTGCAGGAGCTCGACGGCGACGACATCGACGGTATCGTGCAGGTCGGCACCAATCTGTCGATGGCGCGGCTGGCCGGCGAGGCGGAGGTCTGGCTGGACAAGCCGGTGGTGGCGATCAATACCGCCATCTACTGGCACGCGCTGCGCGATGCGGGCATCAGCGAGCGCGTCAGCGGCTTCGGCTCGCTGCTGGAGCGATACTGAGGCGCGCCGCCATACAAGGACCAGGAGCAGGCATCTTGAAACAGGCCACCGGCACCGCCACCGTCGCCCACGGCATCTACTCGGTCGTCAAGGAACGGATCGTCGACGGCAGCTATGCGCCCGGCGCGCGCCTCACCGAGTCGCAGATCGCGCAGGAGTTCGACAGCTCGCGCACGCCGGTGCGCGAAGCGATGCGCCGGCTCGCGGCCGACGGCTTCGTCGTCTTCAAGCCGAACAGCGGCACCGTCGTGCGCAGCTGGTCGTCGGAACAGATCCGCCAGATCTTCGAGCTGCGCGTGCTGATCGAAGGCGAGGTGGCGGGCCTGGCAGCGCAGAACATCTCCGCCGAGCAGATCGAAAAGCTGCGCGCGCTGCAGGACGACATGGAGACCGGCGGCGTCGATACCGGCGAGGCCAATACCACGCGCATCACGCCGCTGAACCGCGAGTTCCACCGCGTGATCGCGCAGGCCAGCCACAATGAGCGGCTGGTCTCGACGCTGGCCAATGTGATCGAGATCCCTATCGTGCAGCGCACGTTCCGCAGCTATTCGGTGGTGCAGCTGCGCCGCAGCTTCAACCAGCACCGCGAGCTGATCGACGCGTTCACGGTGCACGACGCCGAATGGGCGCGCAGCGTGATGAGCTGCCACATCCATTCGGCCAAGCACACGATGCTGGCGGTGACCCGTGATCCGGCGACGCGCTGAGTCGGCTGCGCATCACGGCGACGCCGGTGGGCATCACGGCGACGCCGCTGAGCATCAGGGCGAGGCCGCCGGGCACCACGACGGCGTGGCCCCCGATCGCGACAGCCCGGCGGCGAACTACCGCGACAGCGGCGCGTTCGCCGCGCGGCTCGGCATCGGCCGCTGCCGCGCGCTGCTGATGGTCGATTTCGCCCGCGCCTATTTCGAGCCGGACTGCCCGCTGTATGCGGCCGCGCCGCAGGTCGTTCCGGTTGCCGCCGGGCTGCTGGCCTGGGCGCGCGCGCGGCGCATGCTCGTCTGCCATACGCGCGTCGTCTATGACGCGCAGGGGCTGAACGGCGGCGTGTTCTTCCGCAAGATTCCGGCGCTGTCGCTGTTCTGCGCCGGCAGTCCGATGGCCGACTTCGTCGACGCGCTGAGGCCCATGGCCGGCGAACCGGTGATAGACAAGCAGTACGCCAGTGCGTTCTTCGGCACTACGCTGAGCAGCCTGCTGAACGCGCAAGGGGTGGACTGCGTGATCATCGCCGGCATGAGCACCAGCGGCTGCGTGCGCGCCACCGCGGTCGACGCCGTGCAGCACGGCTACATCCCGCTGGTGGCTGCCGACGCCTGCGGCGACCGGCATCCGCACCCGCACGAGGCCAACCTGTTCGACCTGCAGCAGAAATACGCGGACGTCATGGAAGCCGGCGAGATCCGCCGGCTGGTGGACGGCGCGGCCTGACGGGCGCGCCGTCCGTTCACGCTGCTCAGGCGCCCAGCCGCCCCTCGAGCCCGGCCTTCACGTCGCGCAGCCGCTGCGGCAGCCGGTCGGCCAGCTGCTGGAACAGCTCGTCGTGCAGCGCGAACTCGCGGCGCCACGCGTCGCGGTCGATCGACGTGATCTTCGCGTAGGCGTCGGGCCCGAACGACAGGCCGCTCCAGTTCAGGTCCTCGTAGCGCGGCGAGGTGCCGAACACGTGCTCGACACCGCCGGCCTTGCCGTCGACGCGGTCTAGCATCCACTTCAGCACGCGCATGTTCTCGCCGAAGCCGGGCCAGACGAACTTGCCGTTCTCGTCGGTGCGGAACCAGTTGACGCAGAAGATCTGCGGCAGCCGGGCGCCGGCCGCCTGCAGCTGCTGGCCGAGCCGCAGCCAGTGGTTGAAGTAGTCGGCCATGTTGTAGCCGCAAAAGGGCAGCATCGCGAACGGATCGCGGCGCACCACGCCCTGCTGGCCGGCGGCAGCGGCAGTGGTTTCCGAGCCCATGGTGGCGGCCATGTAGACGCCTTCGATCCAGTCGCGGGCCTGCGTCACCAGCGGCACCGTCGTGGAGCGGCGGCCGCCGAAGATGAACGCGTCGATCGGCACGCCGTCGACGCTGTCCCAGGCCGGATCGATGGACGGGCACTGCGCCGCCGAGACGGTGAAGCGCGAATTCGGGTGGGCCGCCTTGCGGCCGGCCTTGCCGTCCGCCGGCGTCCAGTCGCGGCCCTGCCAGTCGAGCAGGTGCGCCGGCGGCTCCGACAGGCCTTCCCACCAGATGTCGCCGTCGTCGGTCAGCGCGACGTTCGTGAAGATGACGTTCTCGCGCAGCGTCGCCAGGCAGTTCGGATTGGTCTTCGCGCTGGTGCCCGGCGCGACGCCGAAGAAGCCGGCCTCGGGGTTGATCGCGTACAGCCGGCCGTCGGCATTCGGCTTGATCCACGCGATGTCGTCGCCTATGGTCGTCACCTGCCAGCCGTCGAAGCCGGCGGGCGGGATCAGCATCGCGAAGTTCGTCTTGCCGCAGGCCGACGGGAAGGCCGCCGCCACGTGATACTTGCGGCCCTCGGGCGAGGTGACGCCGAGGATCAGCATGTGCTCGGCCAGCCAGCCGGGGCCGCCGCGCTGCGCGTCCTGGCGGCCCATGTTCGACGCGATGCGCAGCGCCAGGCACTTCTTGCCGAGCAGCGCATTGCCGCCGTAGCCGGAGCCGAACGACCAGATCTCGCGCGTCTCCGGATAATGGACGATGTACTTGGTCTCATTGCACGGCCAGGGCACGTCGCGCTCGCCGGCGGCCAGCGGCTTGCCGACCGAATGCACGCAGGGGACGAACTCGCCGGTCTCGCCGAGCACGTCGTAGACGGCGCGGCCCATGCGCGTCATCGTGCGCATGCTGACCACCACGTACGGGCTGTCCGTCAGCTCGATGCCGATGTGCGCGATGTGGCTGCCCAGCGGCCCCATCGAGAACGGCACCACGTACAGCGTGCGGCCGCGCATGCAGCCGTCGAACAGGCCGCGCAGCGTCTCGCGCATCTCGCGCGGATCGACCCAGTTGTTCGTCGAGCCGGCATCCTCGCGGGTGGCCGAGCAGATGTAGGTGCGGTCCTCGACGCGGGCCACGTCGGCCGGATCGGACCAGGCCAGATACGAATTGGGGCGCTTGGCCGGGTTGAGCCGGCGCAGCGTGCCGGCCTCGACCATCTGCGCGCACAGCCGGTCGTACTCGGCCTGCGAACCGTCGCACCATTCGATGCGATCGGGCTTGGTCAGCTCGGCGATCGATGCGACCCAGTCGATCAGCTTGGCATTGCGCACCCAGGCAGGCGCCTGCACGCGTTCGGCGGCCGGGCCGCGGCGCTGCGGCGCGGACGCGTCGCGCGTGGATGCGGGCGACGCCGCATCAGCATGAGCGTTGGACATGAGTGAACCTCCGTGATGTGGAACCAGATTCGTGGACACGGGGCGCAGGGGTGCCAGGCGCGCTACGGGCGCGGGGCGGCCGCGTGTCGATCCGTCGGTGCAGGCGACGGGTTTGCTGTTCGTAGTTCGATCGACTGTCTCGCATGGGTCTGATCGACCGCCGCAGCGCCATCCACGGCCGCTTCGGCGCGCGGCGCGAACCGGCTGCCGCGACGCCTCGGTCGGACGTTTCCGGCCCCGGCGAGCAGCGCTCGCCGATCGGGGCTGCCCGGGGCAGCTGCCTGACCGGCACGGCCGCCGCGGCGGAAAAGGGGTCGAGTGTACACCCGACGAGCGGGGTCAGGCTGACCGGCATCTCTGCGGATTTCGTGAAACAGATTTGACAGTGCCACGCCGGCGGACGACGGCGCGACCGAGAAAGTCACAGTCCCCGGCTCGATCGATGGATAATTTCCGCGATATGCCCGATATACCTGCCACGCCCGACATGCCGGCCCTGCCTCTGCGCGCAGACATCCTGCTCGATGCCTGCGACCACGCTCGCGCGCTGGATCGCAGCCGCTATCTGCCGCTGACGGATCTGGCGCAGGGTGAAAGCTTGCAGGCCGGCATCGCGGTGGCCCGGCTGGCGCGCGGCGAGCGCCCCGTCGGCTACAAGATCGGCTTCACCAACCGCCGCCTGTGGCCGCTTTACGGCGTGTTTCATCCCATCTGGGGCCCGGTCTGGGATACGACGCTGACACGCGTCGAAGGGGGCGAGGCCGAGATCGCGATCGACCGTTTCGTCGAACCCCGGCTCGAGCCCGAGATCGTCATCGGCCTGCGTGAGACGCCGGCCGCGGCCACCCCCGAAGCCGTACTCGCCGCCACCGCCTGGATCGCGCACGGCGTCGAGATCGTGCAATGCCCATTTCCGGGGTGGCGTTTTTCCGCCGCTGAAGCCTTCGCGGCTCAGAGCCTGCATGGCGCATTGCTGATCGGCGCCCCGCGGCCGCTGCCCAAGCTGAAGCTCGGCGGCGACCCGGCGACGGTGCTGGCCCGGCTGGCCGGCGTCGAGTTGTCCCTCTATTGCGACGGGACGCTGGTCGAGCGCGGCCGCGGCGCGAATGCACTCGATGGTCCGATGCATGCGATCGCCCACCTCGCGCATGAACTGTCGTTGCGCGGCCAGTCGATCGCGCCGGGCTCGCTGATCACCACCGGCACGCTGACCGACGCGCAGCCGCTGCGCTCCGGGCAATGCTGGACGACGCAGCTGGAGAACATCGACCTCCCGGGCCTCGGCCTGCGG
>JBFWXS010000047.1:13976-18610 GCA_050187175.1 Burkholderiaceae bacterium | reverse complement strand
TATTGCAGCATGCCCTGTTGAAGTGGAGTAGATTTACGTCATGGCCCAGCTAAGCCCCGCCCAGCGCACTGCCGGCACCGCGCGCATCGTTCTCGCGGCGGGCTTTCTGTGCGCCGTCGAAGCGATGTGGCGCGGCTCGGTGGCCCGCGTCGTCATGGCCGCCGCACTGCTCGTGTTCGGCGGCGGCCTGCTGATCTTCGCCAAGAACGCCGATTGAAGGACGTCGAGTTCTTCTCGGTCGATCGCGTACCGATCGACGGCGAGCTGCAGGACGTCGGCACCGTCGGCCCCGAGCTGGCGTATCTGGCGCACAGCTACCGCAGCAGTCCACGCGCGCTGATCTTCCGTAATCCCTCTTCCGACTGGCGGCTGTTCGTCGTGCTGCTGCCGCTGGCCTCGCGGCTGTCGCTGATGGCCAATCCCATCTTCGCGCAGCTGACGCGCGCCTGGGGCCTGAACGTCCGCTTCATCGGCATCGATCGCGAGCAGCTCGCCTATGACTTCCGCGCGCTGCTGTCCGATCAGACGCTGAAGCTGCTCGTTGACATGCTGGCCCGCAGCGAATCGGCCGACGACGTCGATGCCGGCCGCGGTCGCGCGGCGCTCGACCTGCTGTTCGCTTCGCTGGCCGACGAGATGCTGACGGTGCTCGACCGGCGCCGTGCCGACTGGGGCCGCCATCTGGATCGCGAGCATCGGCTCGAGGCCGGCGTGCCGGCCTCTCTGTTCGACCGCACCGGCCGCTACCCCGACTTCCTCGCGCGGCTGCGCGCCGCGCTGCGCGACGAGATCATCGATGTCGAGTTCTACGGCCGGGCGCTGCGATCGATCGACCTGCGCGAGAACGCGATCGACGCGCGGGTCCGCGCCGTCATCGAAGCCAGCCTCGACCCGGTCACGCTGGCCAAGCTGGCGCGCACCGGCGCCGGCCTGCATCTGGGCTGCTACAACTGGCTGAAGCTCGACCCGCGCCACGCGGCGCCGCGCGCCCACCTGCTCGCGCGGCTGCCGTCATTCGCCGCCTTCTTCGCCGAGTCGCTGGTGCCGCTCGATGCGTGGCGGCCCGAGACCGTCGACGATCAGGACGACGACGAGCTGCGCGGCGACGCCGCAGCACCGCGCCGGCAGCCGCCGACCTTCGACCTGAAGCCGCTCGCGGCGCGGCATGACAGCGCGCACAGCCTGCGCTGGGCAGGCGCGCTGAAGCGGGCCGTCGATGCCGGCCAGGACCGCGCCGTCATCGAAGCGATCGCGCAGCGCTTCGCGGTCGGCGACAACGTGGTCCGCCGCGTCTGGCGCGAACAGCCGGCCGCGCTCGGGCAGCCGCCGACCTGGCATCTGGCGCAGATCCTGCGGCGGCTGAACGAATGCAGCGAGCGCGACTGGCCGGCCGATGCGGCCGCCTGGCAAGCGCTGATCGCGAGCGCAATACCCGTGGAAGCGGGATAGTCCTCCGCTGACAAGCGGGCTATAAGAACACGAGGTGCACAGCCTGGCCCGGCAGTGGGTACAGGCTTGCAGTTCGCACAGGACAGACGAGGGGAAAAATGCGGGGATCCATCCACAGAAAGATGCCTTTTGCCATCATTGCGTCGGCGCTGCTGGCGTTGAGCGCCTGCGGGGACGGCGGTAGCGAGCAGGCAGCGCCGGGCGGGGACGGACCGCCGACCGGTGAGACGGGCGGCAATAACGGGGGCAATAACGGCGGGAACAACGGCGGGAACAACGGCGGCAACGACGGTGGTAGCAACGGCGGCGACGGCAGCGGCAATGGCAACGGCACGCCGGACCCGGTGACCAGCGTTCCCGCGACCGGCCGTCTGTCGCAGCGGATCAGCAAGGGTCCGATCTCGCACGTGACCGCCAGCGGATGGCGCACCGAGATCCGCAACGGCACCGTGACGGTCAGGCCGCCGGTGGGCGTCAACTACGAGGCCGAGGGATTCCAGTACGTATCGATCGGGACGCGCGAATCGCTTGGCCAGCAGGACCTCAGATCCTGGCAAGGCGACCGGCGCAGCCTGCTGTTGCCGGGCGGCGCGAAGCTGACGCTGCACGCGGTGGGCAATCAGCTGTCCAAGGTCAGCCTGTACGACGGCGATGAAAGCCACCAGATCGACGCGATGGAGCAGGTCGTCACGCACAGCCAGGTCGATGCCGGCCTCGCCGCGAGTCGCGACGCCGGCGAGCACGACGGCGAAACGGCCTACTTCGCCCGATTGGGATTCCAGGTGGGCAAGATCGAATGGATCTACTTGTCCAATCTCTATGTTCAGGGAGCGGCAGCCGACGGCACGCCGCAGGAAAGGAAGATCCACCCGGTACCGCTCGCCCGGCAGTATTCTCCGAGCCGCGTCGATGTCTACCCCGAGTCTGCCCCGCCTGCTTCTGTCGACGTCACCGATGCATGCGATGCGGTGGTGCAAGCACGCGGCGGGCTGACGCAGGACCCGAGCGGACCGCTGACCTACGTCACACGAAGCGGCGAATCGACGATCAAGATCGATCGCCACACGATCACGGTCACGCGCAGCGTCAAAGGCGCGGGAGGGCCGTGGCAGTTCACGTGGCAGGTCTGGGGCGATCCGCACGAGAACCTGAACGGCAAGCACATCAAGGACTGGCTGGGCTCGCGCCGCACCCTGCTGCTGTCCGACGGCACCAAGATCACCATGCACGCCGACGGCCCCGACCGGGTGGTCCATACGACCAGCATCTACGACGGACCGCAAAGCCACGAGATCGGCAACACCACCAACCTGATCCGGCATAGCTGCATCAACACGGCGGTGGCGCAGCAGCGCGAGGCCAAGGAGGCCGACGGCGAAACCGCGCATCTGGTGCTGCTGCCCAGCGCGGGCTCAGCCGCCGGCGCCTTGTTCGCCATCAATATCTACGACGAGCCGCCGGCCGCGCCTGGCACATTGCAGTTCACCCCTGCTGCGCTGGGCGAGACCGGAGCGGGCGACCTGAACCCGAATCAGGTGAACGACCTCTACGACGACCCGCGCCTCGGTCACACCTGATGCAGCCTGCGCAGCGCCGGAAAGCTGCGCAGGAATGCCTCGCCGTCCTGGCGGCCCTGCTGCCAGGTCTGGTCGTAGGCATCGGGTGACGTGTAGTCCCAGCTCGAGGCCACCACCTTGCGCGACGGCTGCACGTAGACGCGGCCGGAGCGCACGAAGACCGGTGCATGCCGCGGATAGCGCCGGGTGGTCAGCACCAGGGTCGGTCCGCTCGCTTCGTCGAGCGCATCGACCGGCACATTGTCGACCAGGCCGCCGTCCATCGTGGGGCGCCCGTCGCGATACTCGATCGGCGTGAACGGCGGCGTGCAGCTCGACGCGATGATCAGCGAGACCAGCTCGTCGTCGCTGCGGCAGTCCTGCACTCGCACCACCTCGCTGCGGAAGCCCAGCGCGCGGCCGAAGCGCGGATGCAGCGAACGCCGCGCGTACTTCTCGATGTTATAGGCGACCAGCCCCACCGCCACCGCGCTGCGCGGCCCCAGCCAGCGCGGAATACGCGCGAACTGCACGCGGATCTCGGGCGCCGTCCACATGAGCTGGCGAAAGCGTTCGCCGCCCAGCAGCGTCTTCAACGCCTGACGGTAGATGGCCTCATGCGGAAACACCCGCCGGCCGCGGCGCAGCAGGTTCCCCCAGTAGGCGTTACGCCGATTGCTTTCCAGCGCCTCGCGATAGTAGGCCAGCGCGGTGCGCGAATCATTGGCGTACAGCAGACAGGCGGTGGCCGCACCGGCCGACACGCCCGCGATGACGCGCGGCTGCAGTTCGATCGCCGGCGCCACCACGTCCCAGAACCCTGCCTGCCACCAGCAGCGATGGCCGCCGCCGGCGAAAACGACTTGTTCGAACATCGGTTCAACGGATATGAAGCATCAAGCCCTCGCCGCCCGCCGGCACGACACGTCACGCCGCCGGCGGTGCTGCTGCGGCATTCTAGTGCCTGATGCCTCGCAGCCTCCTGCTGCGGCCGTGCGGCGATGCGGCAGAATCACGGCATCGGTCGCGCACCGCGACGGGAGTCCTCAGATGGCGCTTCGCATCCTTGCCGCCGGCGGCACCTTCGACAAACGCTACGATCCGCTCAAGGGCACGCTCGGTTTCGGCGAGACGCATCTGCACGGGATCGTGGCAAGGGCCCGGCTGGCCGAGCCGGTGGCAGTGGAGGTGGTCATGCTGATCGACAGCCTCGACATGACCGAGCAGCATCGCCAGCAGCTTCTCGACAGCTGCCGCGCCGCCCCCGAGCACCGCATCGTCATCGTGCACGGCACCGACACGATGAGCGACACGGCGGCCGTGCTCGGCCGCGCGGCGCTGGACAAGCGCATCGTGCTCACCGGCGCCATGGTCCCGTACAGCATGGCTGGCTCCGACGCGCTGTTCAACCTCGGCTTCGCGCTGGGCTGGGCAGCCGGCGACGCCGACGGCGGCCCGGCCGGCGTATGGATCGCGATGAACGGCGTCGCGCATCCGTGGCACGACGTGCGCAAGAACCGCGAGCGCGGCGTGTTCGAGTCTTTGACGGCGGCGGCGCCAGGCTCCGGTGATCCCCGATGACGCCCCGAGGACGCCCCGCTGACCTCCCGATGACGCCCTCCGGTGACG
>JBFWXS010000047.1:0-13876 GCA_050187175.1 Burkholderiaceae bacterium | reverse complement strand
TGACGCCCTCCGGTGACGGCCTCCGATGAGGCCCCGATGACGGCCCCCGGCTGAACTCAGCGCGGCCGCTGCGCCGCCGGCGTGCGGGCCAGGTCAAGCAGCAACTCGCGGAAGCGCGCCGCCGCCTGCGTACGCATCTCGGGCCGCGATGCCAGCGCGATAGCCACCGCAAGCAGCGGCGAATCGGGCGTCACGTCGCGGAACACGACGCCGTCCGGCGCATGGCAACTGGCGCGCGACGGCACCAGCGCGATGCCCAGGCCGCTTTCGACCAGGCTGACGATGGTCTGCACCTGCACCGCCTCCTGCACGACGCGCGGCGTGAAGCCGGCCGCCTGGCACAGCATCATCACCTGGCCGCGCAGGTTGGCCGCCGCCGCGGCCGAATACATGACGAAGGGCTCCTGCGCCAGCTCGCTCAAGGGCAGACGGCGCTTGCGCGCCAGCCGGCTGCCGGCGCGCACCACGGCCATCAGGTGATCCTGCTCGACCACTTCGAGCGTGGCGGTGCAGGGCTCGAACACCGGATACCGCACCAGCCCCAGGTCCAGCGTGCCCGCCTCCAGGTCGCGCAGCGTCTGCGTCGTCGTTCCTTCCTTGAGCTCCAGCGACAGCTGCGGATGCAGCTCGCGGAAGCGCGGCAGGCTGCGCGGCAGCAGCGTGTAGGTGGCCGAGCCGACGAAGGCCATCCGCAGCACGCCGACATCGCCGGCCACTGCAGTGGCGGTGGCACGGCGCAGCTGCTCGGCCTGGAACGCCACGCGGCGCGCCTGAGGCAGGATCGCGGCCCCCACTTCGGTCAGCGCGACGCCGCGGCGGCCGCGCTTGAACAGCGGCGCGCCCACCGCCAGCTCGATGCGCCGGATGGCCATCGACAGCGGCGGCTGCGCCATGTGCAGCCGCTCGGCTGCCTTGCGGAAGCTCAGCGTTTCGGCCACTGCCAGGAACTGGTTTATCTGCCTCAGATCCATATCATGAAGGTATCACTCGTATTGAAATAAATAATAGACCAGTGATGTCTGCAGTGCGATAGTTCGGCGCCTGTTCAGCCCCAACGAGCGATAACGATGACCGAACGCGAGGAGACGATCGAGCTGCTGGCCGACGCCGTGCGGCGCTTCACGCGCGAGCAGCTGGTACCCGCCGAGAACGCCGTCGAGGAGACCGAGCGCATTCCCGACGACATCGTCACGCAGCTGCGCGAGCTGGGACTGTTCGGCATGACGGTGCCCGAGGCCTACGGCGGCCTGGGTCTGTCGATGTACGAAGAGGCGCGCCTGGTGTTCGAGGTCACCTACGCATCGCCGGTATTTCGCGCGTACTTCGGCACCACGAACGGCGTCGGCACCCTGGGCATCATCCACGACGGCACCGAGGCGCAGCGCCGCAAGTACCTGCCGCGCATCGCCAGCGGCGAGCTGATGGCCTCGTTCTGCCTGACCGAGCCCGACTCGGGTTCCGACGCCGCGTCGCTGACGACCCGGGCCGTTCGCGACGGCGACCACTACGTGCTCGACGGCACCAAGCGCTTCATCACGAATGCGGTGCACGCCGGCCTGTTCACGGTGTTCGCGCGCACCGGACCCAAGGAGCTCGGTGCCTCAGGCATCTCGGCATTCCTGGTCGAACGCGACACGCCTGGCCTCACGGTCGCACGGCCGTATCGCAAGATGGGCTTTCACGGCTCGCATGAATCGGACGTGATCCTCGAGAACTGCCGGGTACCGGCCGAGGCCTTGCTCGGCGGCCGCGAGGGCGAAGGCTTCCGCAGCGCGATGAAGTCGCTCGATCATGCGCGGCTGCACATGGCGGCGGTCGCGACCGGGCTGTGCTTCCGGCTGATCGACGAAGGTCTGCGCTACGCCTGCGAACGGCGCCAGTTCGGCAAGCCGATCGCGCAGTTCCAGCTGATCCAGGGCATGCTCGCCGACAGCCAGGCGGAGGCCTACGCGGCGCGCGCGATGGTCGAGAAGGCCTCGCGCGACAAGGACGCCGGCCGCAGCGTGACCATGGAATCGGCCTGCTGCAAGTACTTCGCCACCGAAGCCGCGGGCCGCATCGCCGACCGCGTCATGCAGATCCACGGCGGCGCCGGCTATATCAAGGAATACGCGATCGAACGCCTGTACCGCGACGTGAGGCTGCTGCGCATCTTCGAAGGCACCAGCCAGATCCAGCAATTGATCATCGCCCGCGAAATGATCAAGCGCGGCAGCGTGTCGTAACGAGCGAACCCGGCCGCCGCGGCGGCATCGCACCCACCACAACGACAGCAGGAGACGAGAAATGAATGAAACGCGACGCACCGTGAGCCTGGGCGCGCTCGGCCTGATCGGCGCGGCGGCAATGCCAGCCGCTGCGCTGGCTCAATCGGCCGCACCCTCCGACTATCCGAGCCGCCCCATCCGCTGGCTCATTCCTTTCGCCGCGGGCGGCCCGACGGACGTGCTGGCGCGTGCAGTCGCGCCCAAGCTCAGCGAAGCGCTGGGCACGCCGGTGATCGTCGACAACCGGCCCGGCGCCGGCGGCGGCATCGCGATGGAAGCGCTCGCACGATCGACCCCCGACGGCTATACGATAGGCATGGGCCACACCGGCACCCAGGCGATCAATCCGCATATCTACGCCAGACTGAGCTACGACCCGCTGAAGGACTTCGCGCCGATTACGCCGCTGGTCTCCTACGTGAACGTACTCGTCGTGAACCCGCAGGTGCCGGCGCGCACGGTCGCGGAGCTGATCGACTACGCCAAGGCGAACCCGGGCAAGGTGGCGTTCGCGTCGGGGGGCATCGGCGCCACCAATCATCTGTCGGGCGAACTGCTGAAGTTCATCACCGGCGCGCCCATGGTGCACGTGCCGTACAAGGGCAGCGCCCCCGCGCTGGTCGACGTGATCGGCGGCAACGTGACCGCCATGTTCGACATCCTCGTGACCAGCCTGCCGCAGATCCGCAACGGCAAGGTGCGGCCGCTGGCCGTCACCAGCGACAAGCGCAGCGAGTACGCGCCCGACATCCCGACCATGCGCGAATCGGGCGTGCCCGGCTACTCCGAGGCCGGCAGCGACCTGTGGTTCGGCGTCTTCGCACCCGCCAATACGCCGCGCCCGATCGTGGAGCGGCTCAATGCCGGCCTGGTCAAGGCGATGGACTCGGCCGAGGTCAAGGAGCGGATGCTCGCGCAGGCCTACAGCCGCTGGACGCTGCGGCCCGATGCCTTCACCGACTTCCTGCGCACCGACCACGAGAAATGGGGCAAGGTGGTCCGCTCGGCAGGAATCAAGGCCGAATGACGCGCGGCACGGACGCGGCCACGCCGACGGACGCAGGCCGGGGCCCGGACGCCGGTCAGGGCCCAGGCGCCAGTCAGGGCTCGGACGCCGGCCAGCGCCCGGGCGCCGGTCAGGGCTCGGACGTCGGCCAGGACCCGGACGCCGGCCGCGGACCGCTCGCCGGCATCCGCGTGCTCGACATGACCAGCGTCGTGATGGGTCCGTATGCGACCCAATGGCTCGGCGACTTCGGGGCCGACGTGATCAAGATCGAGCCGCCGGACGGCGACGTGATGCGGCTGTCGGGCCCGATGCGTTCGCCGCGGATGGGCCACTTCTACCTGAGCACCAACCGCAACAAGCGCTCGCTGGCCATCGATCTGAAGCGGCCGGCAGGGCGCGACATCCTGCTGGCCATGGCGCGGCACGCCGACGTGCTCGTCTATAACGTCCGGCCGCAGGCCATGAAGCGGCTGGGGCTCGGCTACGAGACGTTGCAGGCGGTGAATCCTCGGCTGATCTTCGTCGGCGGCTTCGGCTTCAGCCAGCGCGGCCGCTACGCCGACCGCCCCGCCTACGACGATCTGATCCAGGGCATGTCGGCGATGCCGGCGCTGAGCGCGCAGGCCGGCGGCGAGCCGCGCTACGCGCCGGTGGTGCTGGCCGACCGCATCGTCGGCATCCAGCTCGCGCTGGCGGTCACCACCGCCTTGTTCCACCGCGAGCGCAGCGGCCGCGGCCAGAAGATCGACGTGCCGATGTTCGAAGGCCTGGCCTCGATGGTGCTCGGCGAGCATCTGGCCGGGCGCCAGTTCCATCCGCCGATCGGCCCCACCGGCTACTCGCGCAGCCTGACACCGGGCCGGCGGCCGTACCGCACTCGCGATGGCTATCTGTGCACTCTGATCTACAACGATCGCCAATGGCGTGCGTTCCTACAGGTGATCGGCAAGCCCGAGCTGATGCACGACGATCCGCGCTTCGCCTCGCAGGGCGCGCGGCTGCAGCACATCGACGAGGTCTACGCCTATCTGTCCGACGTGCTGAGGACACGTGATACCGACGAGTGGCTGCGCTTGTTCGCGCAAGCCGACCTGCCCGCGGCGCCGCTGTATTCGCTGGACGATCTGATCGATGACGCGCATCTGCGCGATGTCGGCCTGCTGCAGACGACCGAGCATCCGACCGAGGGCGAGATCACGTCGATCGCCAATCCCACCGAATGGTCCGACTCGCCGCCCGCCCTCCACCGCCACGCGCCGACGCTGGGCGAACATACGCTCGAAGTACTGCGCGAGCACGGCTTTCCGGAGGAGCAGCTGCGTGCGTGGCTCGCGGACGGCGTGGTGTTCGCGGCGCAGCGGACGGATCCCGGCTAAAGCATCCGGGCTAGAGCATCGCGTACGTGGTCGTCACATGCGCCGCCATACGCCCGTCCGCCGCCGACAGCAGCTCCACCTCGCCGAAGGACAGCGTGCGGCCCGGCTTGAGCACGCGCGCCACCACGTGGACGTCGCCGTTCGCCACCGCCCGCATGAAGCTGGTGTTCTGCGATACCGTCGTCATCGGCTTGAACTCGCCCAGCTGCGAGGCAATGGCCAGCACCATCGAGGTATCGGCCGCGGCCATCAGCGCCTGACCGCAGATCGTGCCGCCCACGCGGCACAGGGACGGAGAGAATGGCAGCAGCAGGCGCACTTCGCCGGGAGTCACGTCGAGCACGCGCAGGTCCAGCGCCTGCACCCACGGAGCGAACAGTTCCTGCAGCCAGGTCCGCGCTTGTTCGATCATGCAGCGTCTCCTCTGGTTCGAAAGGCCACAGCGACAGGCCGCGGCCGCCGGCCGCCGAAAGACCGGACCGCGGCCACCGCCGAACGACGGGACCGCTCAGCCGGCGCCCGCTCAGCCGCGCATCAGGCGCCTGGCCGCCGCGACGATCTTCTCGGGCGAGACGCGGTTCTGCGCCTCGAGCACCGGCGCATAGCCGACCGGCGCGCGCGGCGCGCCCAGCCGGGCCAGCTTCGCCGTCGTGTTCTCGGCCAGCGTCGCGACGATCTCCGCGCCGAACCCGGCCACCTGCACGGCTTCGTGCGCGACCAGCACCCGGCCCGTGCGCGCGGCCGAGGCCGCCACCGTCTCGCGATCCCATGGCCACAGCGTGCGCAGGTCGATCACCTCGGCGTCGATGCCGTCGGCAGCCAGCGCCTGCGCCGCTTCGAGCGACCAGTGCACCGCCTTGCTCCAGCTGACGATGCTCAGATCGCGGCCGGGCCGCGCGATGCGCGCCCGCCCCAGCTCGCCCGGCAGCGACGGATCGACCTCGCCTTCGAGCCCCCACAGTTCCTTGTGCTCGAAATAGGCCACCGGATCGCCGCTGAGGATCGCGGCCTTCAGCAGCGAATAATTGTCCTGCGGCGTCGCCGGACACACGACCACCAGCCCCGGCACGTGCGCGAACCAGGCTTCGAGCGACTGCGAGTGCTGCGCGGCGGACGAGCTCCAGATGCCTATCGGCATGCGGATGACCATGGGCACCCGCCCCTGCCCGCCGAACATGAAGCGGTTCTTCGCCGCCTGATTGATGATCTCGTCCATCGCGCACAGCGCGAAGTCGACGACCCGCAGTTCGACGACCGGCTTGAGCCCGGTCAGGGCCATGCCGACCGCGGCGCCGCCGATGGTCGCCTCCGAGATCGGCGTGTCGATGACGCGTGCCGGCCCGAAGCGCTCGAGCAGGCCGCGATACTGGCCGAAGATGCCGCCGCGGCCGAGATCCTCGCCGAGAGCCACCACATTCGCGTCGGCGCGCATCAGTTCGTCGAGCGCGCTGGCGGCCGCCGCCGCATAGGTCAATGTCTGCATGAAAGCTCGCTAGCTGCGCTCAACTGAACCAGCGCCCGGCGCCGGTATCCTGGATGTCCTCGAACGCCGCCGACTCGGCGGGCCACGGCGCCGCGTCGGCGGAGGCCATGGCCGCCGCCACTTCGTCGCGCGCCGCGCTCATCAGCGCGTCCATCGTCCCGGCCGCCACGCCGGCCTCGGCCAGCCGGCGCCGGCCGACGATCAGCGGGTCCTTGCCCATCGCGGCCTGCACTTCCTGCGGGTCGCGGTAAGGCGCGGGGTCCACCGACACGTGGCCCTTGAAGCGATACGTCCTGGCGTGCAGCAGCTGCGGTCCGCTGCCGGCGCGCACCTGCGCCACCAGTTCACGCGCCGCCTGCCAGACGGCGACCACGTCCATGCCGTCGACTTCTACCGCCGGCACCCCGTACGCGCGCGCCCGCGCCGCCGCGCCGCCGCCGGCCGACATCGCGTCGGTGCGGGTGGTCGCCGACCACTGGTTGTCTTCGCAAACGAACAGCACCGGCAGCTTGAAGGCCGCTGCCCAGTTCAAGCCTTCGCCGAACGGCCCGCGATTGAGTGCCCCATCGCCAAAGAAGGTGACGGCAATGGCATCGCGCCCCTGCACGCGCATCGATTGCGCCGCGCCGACCGCGATCGGGATGCCGGCGGCCACCACGCCATTGGCGCCCAGCATGCCGACCGAGAAGTCGGCGATGTGCATCGAACCACCCTTGCCGCCGCAGAAGCCGCTGGCGCGGCCGAACAGTTCGTGCATCATCCGTTCGAGGCTGGCGCCCTTGGCCAGGGTGTGGCCGTGGCCGCGGTGCGTCGAGGTGAGCCAGTCGTCGGCGCGCAGATGCGCGCAGACGCCGGTGGCGACGGCCTCCTGTCCGGTCGACAGGTGCAGCGGCCCGCGCACCTGGGCACGGCCGGCCGCCTGGCCGAAGGCGGCGACGCCGCCCTTGCTGGCCTCCTCGGCCGCGTCCTCGAAGGCGCGGATGCGGCACATCGTTCGATACAACCCGAGCAGCCGGTCGGCGTCGAGCGTGGTGTGGTCGGTCATATCCGTCGTTGGGCTCCTGCCCTGCATGCTGAAACCCGCCGATGCTAGCAGACGGGCCGTTTCGCGGCGGGCGGCGCGGCGCAGCGTCGCCATCCCACACCCGCCGCGGGGCCGTGCCTGCCGCGCAACGGCCGCGGCCTCGATTCGCGCTACGCTGTCGCCCTTGCTGTCGCGGAACCGCGGCCGCCGGCCCCTGCCGGTGCCGCCCCGCGGCCGCACCGCAGCCGTCGCCATCCCGTACCCGCTCCCGACCGCCACTCGTTCCGAAATCGAATGCGCCTCACCGCTTCCGCGCTGCCATCGACGCTGCTGGCCGCTCTGCTGCTCGGCGGCTGCGCCGTCCCCTTGCCGGCCCCGCCGCCGACGCAGCCGCCGATCCAATGGTCGGCGCCGCGTCCGCATGCCGGCAGCCCGGCTGAACTGCAGCGCTGGTGGCAGCAGTTCGACGACCCGCTGCTGGCCGAACTGGTCAGCGCGGCTCAGCAGCAGAACCCCAGCCTGGCACAGGCGGCTGCCCGCATCGCGGAGGCGCGCGCCAATGCCGCAATGGCCGGCGCCGCCGCCTGGCCGAAGCTGGAGGCGCGCGGCAGCGCCGTCCGCAGCAGCACGCAGCTGCCGCCGATGACCGGCACCCGTACGCAGATCGGCGCCGAACTCGATGCCAGCTGGGAGATCGATCTGTTCGGCTCTGCCCGGCTGGGCGCCGCGGCGGCGCAGGCGCGCGCCGACGGCAGTGCCCTGCAATGGCACGAGGCGCGCGTCAGTCTGGCGGCGGAGGTGGCCAGCACCTATGCCGGGCTGCGCGGCTGCGAAGCGCTGTCCGACATCTACGAGCAGGACCTGAGCTCGCGCACGCAGACCGCCGAGCTGACGCGCCAGAAGATCGACGCCGGCTTCGAGGCGCCGGCCAATGGCGCCCTGGCCCGCGCCGGCGCGGCCGAAGCCGCCGGACGGCTGGCCGCGCAGCGCGCCGAATGCCAGGTGCTGATCAAGCAGCTGGTGGCGCTGACCGCGCGCGACGAAGCCGCGCTGGTCGCCGAGTTGGCGCCGCGGCGCGCGCAGTTGCCGCAGCCGGCGGCCTTCGACGTGGCGGCGGTGCCTGCCGCGGTGCTGTCGCAGCGCCCTGACCTGGCGGCCGCCGAGCGCGCCGTGGCCGCCGCGTCGGCCGATGTCGGCGTGGCGCAGGCCGACCGCTATCCGCGCATCAGCCTGTCGGCATCCATCGGCCGCGCCGGTGTCTGGTTCGCGGGTCAGCAGCTGGATGCGCGCAGCTGGTCGATCGGTCCGGGGCTGGTACTGCCGCTGTTCGACGCCGGCCGCCGCGCCGCCGCGGTTGATGCGGCACGCGCGCGTTTCGACAGCGCGGTCGCCGCGTGGCGCGATCGGACGCTGCAGGCCGTCCGCGAAGTCGAGCAGGCGCTCGTGCGGCTCGACGCGGCCGATCAGCGCGAGCAGGAGGCCCGGCAGGCCGCGCAAGGCTACGCCGAGTTCCTGGCCGCCGCGCAGATGCAATGGCAGGTCGGCACCGGCAGCCTGCTCGACCTGGAACAGGCGCGCCGCAACGCACTGGCTTCCAATGCAACCGTTCTGCAGACCCGAAGCGACCGGCTGACCGCCTGGCTGGCCTTGTACAAGGCAGTCGGCGGCGGCTGGCGTCCCGGTGATGCCGCGCCACCCGATCCGCTGCCATCGAACTGACCGAGAACCGCCCTCCCATGCGATCAAGCAGACTGATCCGAACACTCGCCGTCGTCGTCGCCGTAGCCATCGTGGCCGTGCTGGGCTGGGCCCTGGCCACCGGCAGGATAGGCGGGCAGCCGGCCGAACGCGGCGCCGCGGCGGCTAACGCAGCGAACGCGACGAACGCGACGAACACAGCGAACACGGCGCCGGCAGCGAACGGTGCGACCACGCCCGGCGGGCCGGCCCGCCCTGCCCCCGGCAAGCCCGCGCTCAGCGTTCACGTGGCAATCCCGCAAACCGCGGAATGGCCGCTGACGCTGTCGGCCAACGGCAGCGTCGCGGCCTGGCAGGAAGTGATCGTCGCCAGCGAGATCAGCGGTCTGCGGCTGACCGAGGTGCTAGTCAATGTGGGTGACCGCGTGCGCCGCGGCCAGCCGCTGGCGCGCATCGCCAGCGAGACCGTGCAGGCCGACCGCGCGCAGATCCGCGCCAGCATCGCCGAGGCCGAGGCCACGCTGGCCGAGGCGCAGGCCAATGCCGAGCGCGCGCGGCTGCTGCAGACCACCGGTGCGATCAGCACGCAGCAGATCAACCAGTACCAGACCGCCGCGCAGACCGCTGCCGCGCGCCTCGATGCGCAGCGCGCGCGGCTGCAGGCCGAGGACCTGCGGCTGACGCAGACCCGCGTGCTGGCGTCCGACGACGGCGTGATCTCGTCGCGCACAGCGACGCCGGGCGCCGTCGTGCAGCAAGGCGCCGAGCTGTTCCGCCTGATCCGCGGCGGCCGCCTCGAATGGCGCGCCGAAGTCACCGCCGCCGAGCTGGGCCGCGTGCGCGCCGGCATGCCGGCGCGCGTCGAGCTGGCCGCCGGACGCCAGGTCACCGGCAAGGTCCGGGTGGTGGCGCCGACGATCGATCCGCAGACGCGCAACGGCCTGGTCTACGTCGACCTGCCGGCGAACGGCGAATTGCGCGCCGGCATGTTCGCGCGCGGCGAGCTGGAGCTCGGCCGGCAGCAGGCGCTGACGCTGCCGCAGTCAGCCGTGCTGCTGCGCGAAGGCTTCAGCTATGTGTTCCGCGTGGGTGACGACGATCGCGTAGCGCAGATCAAGGTCGAGACGGGACGCCGCGTCGGCGACCGCGTCGAGATCGTGAACGGCCTGCCCGCGGACGCGCGTGTGGTCGCCACCGGCGGCGGCTTCCTCGCCGACGGCGATCTGGTGCGCGTCGTCGAAGCGCCGCGCTGAGCAGCTTCGAAGCGAGCCGCGACGATGGACACTCCCCACAAGCCTGCCACGCTGAACGTTTCGTCCTGGTCGATCCGCAATCCGACCCCGGCGATCCTGTTCTTCGTTCTGCTGACGATCGTCGGCGCGATGTCGTTTCGCGCGATGAAGATCCAGAACTTCCCCGACATCGATCTGCCCACGGTCATGGTCACCGCGCTGCTGCCCGGCGCCAGCCCGGCCCAGCTGGAGACCGAGGTCGCACGCAAGATCGAGAATTCGGTGGCGACGCTGCAGGGCGTCAAGCACATCTACACCAAGATCCAGGACGGCACGACCACGATCACCGTCGAGTTCCGTCTCGAGAAGCCGACTCAGGAAGCCGTCGATGACGTGCGCGCGGCGGTGGCGCGCATCCGCGCCGACCTGCCGGGCGATCTGCGCGACCCGGTGATCACGCGCATGGATCTGGCGGGCATGCCCATCCTCACGTACACCGTGGCCTCCAGCCGCATGGACGACGAGGCGCTGTCCTGGTTCGTCGACAATACGGTGACCAAGGCGCTGCTCAGCGTGCCCGGTGTCGGCGCCGTCGCGCGCGTCGGCGGCGTCTCGCGCGAGATCGCGGTCGAGCTCGATCCGGCGCGGCTGCTCGCGCTGAACGCGACCGCCGCCGAGATCTCGCGCCAGCTCAGGCAGATCCAGCAGGACGCCGCGGGCGGACGCAGCGACATCGGCGGCGCCGAGCAATCGGTGCGCACCATCGCCACCGTGCGCTCGGCCGCGGAACTGGCGGCGCTGTCGATCACGCTGAACGACGGCCGCCGCATCCGGCTCGACCAGGTCGCGCGCGTCGCCGATACGGTGGCCGAACGGCGCTCGGCGGCACTGCTGAACGGGGCTCCGGTAGTCGGCTTCGAGATCACGCGCAGCCGCGGCGCCGGCGAGGTCGACGTCCGCGACGGTGTGCTCGCCGCGCTCGACAGGCTGCGTGCCGAACAGCCCGGCATCACGATCACCGAGGCGTTCAACTTCGTCGATCCGGTGCAGGAGAACTACGACGGCTCGCTGCGGCTGCTCTATGAAGGCGCCGTGCTGGCGGTGATCGTGGTCTGGCTGTTCCTGCGCAACTGGCGCGCCACGCTGGTCGCCGCGACGGCGCTGCCGCTGTCCATCATCCCGGCCTTCGCGGGCATGCATCTGCTCGGCTTCACGATCAACGTCGTCACGCTGCTGTCGCTGTCGCTGGTGGTCGGCATCCTGGTCGATGACGCGATCGTCGAGATCGAGAACATCGAGCGGCACCTGCACATGGGCAAGACGCCCTACCAGGCCGCGATGGAAGCCGCCGACGAAATCGGCCTGGCAGTGATCGCCACCACCTTCACGCTGATCGCCGTGTTCCTGCCGACCGCCTTCATGAGCGGCGTCCCCGGCAAGTTCTTCGTGCAGTTCGGCTGGACCGCGTCGATCGCCGTGTTCGCATCACTGGTGGTGGCGCGCATGCTGACGCCGATGATGGCCGCCTACCTGCTCAAGCCCAGCCGGGAGCAACCGCGCGACGGACGCGTGATGCGAACCTATCTGCGCGGCGCCGCATGGTGCCTGCGGCACCGCCTCCTCACGGCGCTCGCCGCCGCCGCGTTCTTCGTCGGCGCGCTGATGCTGGTGCCGCTGCTGCCGACCGGCTTCATCCCGCCCGACGATCTGTCGCAGACGCAGGTCAACCTGGAGCTGGCGCCCGGCAGCACCTTCGAGCAGACCTACGCCATCGCCGAGCAGGCCCGCCGCATCGTGCAGGCGCACCGGCACGTGAAGCTGGTCTACACCGCGATCGGCGGCGGCAGCGCCGGCGGCGATCCGTTCGCCCCGGCCGGCGCACCCGAGGTCCGCAAGGCCACGCTGACGATCAATCTGACGCCGCGTGGCGAGCGCGGCGGCGTCAGCAAGCAGACCGTCGAGAGCGAGCTGCGCAGCGGTCTCGAGACGCTGCCCGGCGCGCGCGTGAAGGTCGGCCTGGCCGGCGGCGGCTCCGACAAGTACATCCTGGTGCTGGCCGGCGAAGACGGACGCGTCCTGTCGGAACACGCGGCGCGCGTGGCCCGCGAACTGCGCACGCTGCCGCGCGTCGGCAACATCACGTCGACGTCCAGCCTGACGCGGCCCGAGCTGGTGGTACGCCCGGACTTCGCGCGCGCCGCCGATCTGGGCGTCACCTCGGCGGCCATCGCCGACACGCTGCGCATCGCCACCACCGGCGACTACGACCAGAGCATCGCCAAGCTCAACCTGTCGCAGCGGCAGGTGCCCATCATGGTGCGGCTGGCGCCGAGCGCGCGCCAGGACCTGGCGCTGCTGTCGCGGCTCACCGTTCCCGGCGCACACGGCCCCGTCATGCTCGGCAACATCGCCACCATCGCGATCGACAGCGGACCGGCGCAGATCGATCGCTATGACCGGCTGCGCAACATCAACTTCGAGATCGAATTGAATCAGCAGCCGCTCGGCGAGGTCGAGAAGCAGCTGGCCGCGCTGCCCAGCCTCACCGACCTGCCGCCCGGCGTCATCCGCACCACTGTCGGCGATGCCGAAGCCATGGCCGAGCTGTCGGCCAGCTTCGGCCTGGCCATGCTGACCGGCGTGCTGTGCATCTACGTCGTGCTGGTGCTGCTGTTCAAGGATTTCGTGCAGCCGGTGACCATCCTGGCCGCCCTCGTCCTGTCGGTACCGGGCGCGATCGTCGCGCTCGCCGTCACGCGCACGGCGCTGTCCATGCCGTCGATGATAGGCATGATCATGCTGATGGGCATCGCGACCAAGAACTCGATCCTGCTGGTCGAATACGCGATCGTGTCGCGCCGCGACCGCGGCATGTCCCGCTGGGACGCGCTGCTCGACGCATGCCACAAGCGCGCCCGCCCCATCGTCATGACCACCGTCGCGATGGGCGCCGGCATGATGCCGATCGCCCTGGGCATCGGCGTCGACCCCAGCTTCCGCTCACCGATGGCAATCGTCGTCATCGGCGGACTGATCACGTCGACCTTCCTGAGCTTGCTGGTGATTCCCGTGGTGTTCACGTTCGTCGACGATGTGGTGCAGTGGTTGTTGCGGCACACCTTCGGTGGTGCTGGGCGGGGAGCGGCAGGCGCGGGCCGGCGGGTGGGATGATGCGGCGGTCGGCCCTGTGGGCCGACTGCCCTGCGCTGCTCGCCTGGGGGCTGGCGCGGCATAACTCACTCCGCTCGCTGCGCGAGCTCCGTTCAAACAGATGCCGCGATACAGAAGACGATGCGCGCTGCGCGCGCCGCCCCCAGGCTGCGCTGCTCGGCGCCGCATACATCCCACCCGCCGGCCCGCGCCTGCCGCTCCTGCAGCACTGGTGGCTTGCCAGGAAATACAAGGCGGCGTCTGCGGCGATTGATCTGATTCGGGAATCGGACTGAACGGCTAGGCATCTCAACGAGCCCGGAGGACGGCCAGCAGCCAGATAAAGAATTTCATGCTCGCCTGCGTTGGCGAGCTGCATCGTCTTGCTCACTGGCTTGCCCGTGTTTGCTCGAGCTTGGTCAGGTTTGCTCGCAAGTCCACGCAGCCTCGCCCGGCAATAGGGGCAGGGAGATCCGTAAGTCGAATCTCGTTGCCTGCCACCGCTGTATCGGCAAAGGCGTGGGCGGGGCGCTGCGGCTGGGCGTCGCACGGGCGCGCTCGGCGCGCATGGCGTGTGGCCCCAGTGGGCGCGGCGCTGATGCTTGCCCCTCTGCTTCGCAGAGGGGTGCCCTGCGAT
>JBFWXS010000046.1:0-44146 GCA_050187175.1 Burkholderiaceae bacterium | reverse complement strand
TTGTCGGTGGAGACGAAGACCAGCCGCTCCACCGGATGATCGGCGATGACCTCCATCAGCCGCAGCGTGCCCAGCGTATTGTTCTGGATCGCCTGCCAGGCGTTCAGCGTTTCCATCATCGGCACGTGCTTGTAGGCGGCCGCGTGGAACACCATCTCGATCGGATAGTGCGCGAAGGTGTGACGCAGCCGGCCGGCATCCTTGACGTCGCCGATCACCGCGTGCGCCTGCAGCTCGGGGAAGTCGCGCTGCAGCTCCTCATAGATGCGGTACAGCGCGAACTCGCTGGACTCGAACAGCACGATGGACGCGGGCCGGAAGCGGGCGATCTGCCGGCACAGCTCGGAGCCGATCGAACCGCCGGCACCGGTCACCAGCACGTTGCGGCCAGCCAGCAGCTGGTTCAGGCCGGTGATATCCAGCTGCACCGGATCGCGGCCGAGCAGGTCGTCCACGTCGACGTCGCGGATCGTCGACACGCGGACCCGTTCCGAGATCAGGTCGTCGATGTCGGGCACCACCAGCAGCTTCACGCCGCAGGCGCGGCACAGATCGAAGGCGCGCCGGCGCACCGTGTGGTCGGCCTTGTGAATCGCCAGCAGCGCGTGCTTGGCGCCGGTGGCGCCGGCGATCTTGGCCACGTCGCGCCAGCGGCCGAGGATGGGCAGGCCCGCGATGTTGCGGCCGATCTTGGAGGTGTCGTCGTCGAGCAGTCCGACCACCGACCAGGTCGGCGTGCGGTGCAGCTGCTGGATCAGCCTGAAGGCGCCTTCGCCCGCGCCCAGGATGAGTACCGGGCGGCTGGGGGCCGTTTCGCTCGAATACGGCAGGTTCTCCTTCCACCAGCGGTACGTGATGCGGCCGCCGGCCATCAGCAGGACCAGGATCAGCGGGTCGAGAATCAGCGCCGAGCGCGGCACCAGATAGGCGCGGCTGTAGAAGAAGAGGATCACCGTCACGAGCACCGTGCCGCAGCCGACGGCCAGCGCGATCTGGCGGAAATCGTGCACGCTGGCGTAGCGCCAGATGCCGCGGTGCAGCTTGAACCAGGCAAAACAGGCCAGCTGGCTGCCCACCACCAGCGGCAGGCTCTGCAGCATGACGCTCTGCGCCGACTCCGGCAGCGCGAAGCCGTAGCCGAGCCAGAAACAGAACAGCCACGCGCAGACGGCCACCACCACGTCATAGGCGATGGCGACGTAGCGGCGCGCATACAGGTGTCGATGGATCATCGGCGAACGGTTCCGGAGGAAATCGTGTGCTGTCGTTTCTGCCGGCGATGCCAGCGACTGGCCGCCCAACCGTAGCCGAGCACATGCAGCGCGATTATGGCAGCGATCGCCGCCGAACCCGCGCCGGCGGGCCATGTCCGCGCCGTTAGCGCGACGGCGGCGCAGGCCAGCATCAGCGCGCCATAGACGGCGGTGGTGGCGCCGTGACCCAGCCCGAGCAGCGCCAGTTTCTGATAGGCGTGCTCGCGATGCGCCGTCCAGACGCGTTCGCCGCGCAGCAGGCGCAGCGCCAGCGTCAGGCTGGCGTCGCAGACGAAGGGCAGGAACACGATGGGCGCGAACCAGATCGGCCAGTAGCCATGGTGCCAGCCTAGCAGCCCGATGCCGGCGGCCAGGAAGCCCAGCGGAATCGAACCCGCGTCGCCCAGGAAGATCCGCGCCGGCGGCCGGTTGAACAGCAGGAATCCGGCGGCCGCGCCGGCGGCGGCGGCGGCGAGCACCTGCAGCGACGATCCTGCCGGGCAGGCGATGGCGAGCGTGCCGAAGCCGACCACCGTCATCGTTCCGGCCAACCCGTCGATGCCGTCCATGAAGTTGTACAAATTGGTGCTCCAGCCAATCGCCAGCATGAACAGCAGCGTCGCGCCGGCCAGCATCGGCCCCGCAGCGGGCGCCGGGACGGCACCGCCGGCCAGCGTCCACGCCACCGGCAGCGCCGCCGCCAGCTGGAGCGGCAGGCGGACGCGCACCGGCAATCCGCGCCGGTCGTCGACAGCCCCGAGCAAGCCAAGGGCCAGGGTCGGCAGGCCGAGCAGCAGCCAGGCTGATGGCCAGTCGGCGGCCGCCTGCCGCGGCAGCACGGTCTGAACCAGCGCCACCGTCAGCAGCGCCCCGATCAGTGCGATGCCGCCGGTGCGCGGAACGGGAGCGCCATGCATGGAGCGCGCATTGGGCTCGTCCAGCACGCCGCTGCCCCAGCCGGTGGTCCGCATCACGACGATGATGGCCACCGCCAGCACGGCGGCGGCCGCGGCCGGCCAGAGCGGGCGCCAGAACAGTTGCCAAAATGGCTGCCCGGACAGCTGCCCGGACAGCGCCGTCAGCGACTCGGGCATCGTCATTCCTCAGCCCGCCCGAGCGACCGGAACCACGCCGCGGTGGCGGCAAACCCGTCCGCGGCCCGTTGCGGCGGCTGCCAGCCGAGCTCGTCGGTCAGCCAGTCGTCGCGCAAGGCCAGCGAGGCGGTCAGCGTGCGCAGCGGGGCCGCGATCCGGTTCAGGCCGATGCGGCCGGTGACCGCGGCGATGCCGCGCAGTGCGCCTTCCGGAATTCCCAGCAGCCGCGGCTGACGGTCCAGGGCCTGTGCCAGCGCGCGGATCAGCGCGGGCGTCGCCCAGTCGCCGTCGGCCGGCAGCACGACCCGGCCATAGGCGCGCGGCTCGCACAGGACGGCGCCGGCCAGGTCGGCCAGGTTGTCGACGCCGATCAGGCTGCGGCGGTTGTTCACCGCGCCTAGCGGCAGCGACCAGCCGCGGTCTATCCAGCGCATCAGCCGCAGGAAGTTGGCCTGCACGCCGGGGCCGTAGACCAGCGGCGGCCGCAGTATCGTCCAGCGGCCGGGCGCGGCGGCGGCGGCCTTGCGCACCGCCTGCTCGGCCAGATACTTCGACATCGCATACGGGCCGCGCGGCGCCGTGGGGCTGTCGGGTGTCAGCGGCTGCGGCGAAGCATCGCCGAAGACGCTCGCCGAGCTGAGCAGCACCAGATGCAGATCGCGGCGGAACGTCTCGCGCGCGAGCAGCGCGCTGGGCTGCAGGTTGGCGGCGATGATCCGCTCCCGCTGCACCGCGCTGCCGTCCCAGGCCGAGTGCGCGTGGCCGGCGGCGTGGACCACGGCGTCGACGTGGTCGAGCTGCGCCAGCCATTCGCCGGCTTCGCGCAGATCGGCCGTCGTGACGCTCGCACAGCCGGCGGGGACGCGCTCGGGGCGTCGCCGCGCGACGGCGTGCACGGTCCAGCCGCGCGCCAGCAGACGGCGGCAGACGGCGGCGCCGACGAAGCCGGACGCGCCGGTGACCAGGCAGCGCCGAGCCGTGCCTGCGGGCGGAGCGGTGCTTGCGGGGGATGCGATGTCCGCAGTACGTGCCATGTCCGCCGTACGTTCGATGCCCGGGGTCGGTCCGTCGTCGCTCAACGCACCCCCTACCAGCGCCAGCCGTGGCGGCGAAAGAACTTCATGGCCGAGCTGCCGAACAGCCGGATGTGCCGCCAGCCCTTGGCGGCAGCCGCGCCGCCGTCATGGCGGATGCGCATGGCGGGCAGGTAGCGCAGCGGTCCGAGGGTGCGCAGCCGCAGGCTCAGATCGTAGTCCTCGAAGTACAGGAAGAACATCGGGTCGAAGCCGCCGACCGAGCGCCAGGCCGAGCCGCGCAGCAGCATGAAGCAACCGCTCGCGCATAGTGTCGCATCGTGCGGCTGGTCCAGCGGCAGATCGCGCATCTCGTAGGCCGCAAGCCGGCGCTGCAGCGCTGGCAGGCGCGCCGGCCAGCCCGGCGGCAGGAAGGCGCGCGCCAGCAGCACGGCGATGCCGGGCATGCGCCGGCACAGCCGCAGATCATGGCCGGCCGCGTCGACCGAGCGCGGCAGCACCCCGCTCAGGCCGGCATCGCCGCGCAGCGCGGCGATGCCCACGCACAGCGCGTCGGGCTCCAGCACCACGTCGGGATTCAGGATCAGCACGTAGCGTGCGTCCGGCACTTCGCGCTGGGCCAGGTTGTTGGCTGCGCCGTAGCCGAGGTTGCGGCCGGTGCTGCGCACGGTCACCGCGAGCGGCAGCGTGGCCGCGGGCGCGCGCAGCAGCTCGCCGACGCAGTCGTGGATGCGCTGCACGTCGCGGCCGCCTTCGGAATTGTCGACGATGATCAGGCGGGTCAGGCAGCCGAGCTCGTCGCGCAGCCGCCGCGCCGCCGCGGCCAGCGACAGCAGCGTCGCGCACAGCGCGGCCGAGTCGGAGTGGTAGCTGACGATGGAGACCAGCAGCAGCTCGCGTTCGCGCTCCACCGCCGGCGATGTCATGGGCGGCCGCGCACTCATCGCCGCAGATCCATGCGCAGCGCGGCCCAGATCTGCGCGGTGCCGGCGCGCCGCAGGGCCTGGATCGCACGCCGCTTGCGCCAGGCGCGCGGCAGGCCGCGCAGCGCATCGCGCTTGGCGCGCAGCAGCACGCCGAGGCGGCCGCGCGCGGCGTAGACGGCCAGCGTCCAGGCCGTCATCGCCAGATGCAGCGGCAGCGCCAGCCACAGCAGCGCGGCCGGCGTGTTCTGCGCGAAGCACCAGACCAGATTGCGATGGCCGTGATAGACCGCGAAGTCGCTGTCGGGTCCGGTGCTGACCGAGCCCACGTGCGTGGCGCGCGCCGCGGCCGCGACGGCGCAGTGCCAGCCGGCCAGCCGCAGCCGGTAGCCGAGGTCGACGTCCTCGAAGTAGCAGAAGAAATCGGCATCGAAGCCGCCGACCGCGTCGAAGGCGTCGCGCCGGTACAGCGCGACCGCGGCGCACGGCGAGAAGGCCGGCAGCGTCCGGTTCGCGCCCCGCTCGCTGAAGCGCCAGGGCTGCCCGTAGGCCTGGCGCCAGCCGATGCCGCTCAGGTGCAGCGTATCGCCGAGCCCGTCTATCGTCACGCCGTCGGGCTGCAGCTGCACGGCGCCCACCGCCGCGAGCCGCGGATCATGATCGAAGCAGTCGATCATCCGCTGCAGGCAGTCCGGCTGCAGGACTACGTCGGCGTTGAGCGTGAGCACGAAGCGCGCGCCCGGCGCGGCGGCTACCGCCAGGTTGTTGCCGGCGGCGAAGCCGTGGTTGCGGCCGCTGCGATGGATCTGCAGGTCGGCGAAGCGCTGCGGCAGATGATCGAGCACTGCCATCGTCGGCCCGTCGCTGCCGTTGTCCCAGATCAGCGTCTGGCGCGGACGGCAGGTCTGCGCGTTCAGCGCCTGCAGGCAGTCGTCCAGCCAGGGGCCCGAGTTCCAGCTGACGATGACGACCAGCACGTCGGCCACGCGCCCTTGATCCGACACGCGTCCTGGCTCGGCCGCGGGTCCTTGTCCGGTCGGCGCTCCGGTGTCGGGCATGCGGCGCGCGCGGCGGCGTCAGTCGTAGACCGGCGCGTCGGCCAGCGCCAGTCCCTGCGCGTCCTTCGCCGACAGCGTGGGCGGTCCGGCGATGGGCCAATCGATCGCCAGCGCCGGATCGTTCCACGCGATGCAGCGTTCGTGCTCGGGCGCGTAGTAGTCGGTGGTCTTGTACAGGAACTCGGCATGCTCGGACAGCACCACGAAGCCGTGCGCGAAGCCCGGCGGCACCCACAGCTGGCGGCGGTTCTGCTCCGACAGATGCGCACCGACCCAGCGGCCGAAGTGCGGCGAGCCGCGCCGCAGATCGACGGCGACGTCGAACACTTCGCCGGCGATGACGCGCACCAGCTTGCCCTGCGGCTGGCGGATCTGGTAGTGCAGGCCGCGCAGCACGTAGCGCGCCGAGCGCGAATGGTTGTCCTGCACGAAACTCGCGTCGCAGCCGGTGGCGGCGGCGAAGTCGCGCTGGTTGAAGCTTTCGTAGAAGAAGCCGCGCGCGTCGCCGAACACTTTAGGCTCGAGCAGCACGACGTCGGGAATGGCCAGGCGTTCCGAGTTCATCGCGAGAACGGTTCGTTGATCAGTCGCAGCAGATACTGTCCATAGGCGTTGCGCGCCAGCGCCTGGCCGAGCCGTTCGAGCTGCGCGGCATCGATCCAGCGCTGACGGTACGCGATCTCCTCGGGACACGCGACCTTCAGTCCCTGCCGGTTCTCCAGCGTGGCAATGAACTGGCTCGCTTCGAGCAGCGATTCGTGCGTGCCTGTGTCGAGCCACGCATAGCCGCGGCCCATCACCTCGACCTTGAGCGCCGCGCGCTCCAGATACAGCCGGTTCAGATCGGTGATCTCCAGCTCGCCGCGCGGCGACGGCTTCAGCGACTTCGCCAGGTCCACCACGTTGGCGTCGTAGAAGTAGAGGCCGGTCACCGCGTACGGCGACTTCGGCTGCTTCGGCTTCTCCTCGAGGCTGACCGCGCGTCCGTTCGCATCGAACTGCACGACGCCGTAGCGCTCGGGGTCGTGCACGTGATATGCGAATACCGTCGCGCCTTCGCGCCGGCTGACCGCGTTCTGCAGCAGCGGCTGCAGGTCATGACCGTAGAAGATATTGTCGCCCAGCACCAGCGCCGATGCGTCGCCGCCGATGAAGTCCTCGCCGATCAGGAAGGCCTGCGCCAGGCCGTCGGGTGACGGCTGCACCGCGTACGACAGCCGCAGCCCCCATTGCTCGCCGCTGCCCAGCAGCTGCTCGAAGCGCGGCGTGTCCTGCGGCGTCGAGATCACCAGGATGTCGCGGATGCCGGCCAGCATCAGCGTGCTCAGCGGGTAGTAGATCATCGGCTTGTCGAACACCGGCAGCAGCTGCTTGGAGACCGACAGCGTGGCCGGGTGCAGCCGCGTGCCGGCGCCGCCGGCGAGGATGATGCCTTTTCGTGTCATGCGGGGCCTTCGCGTGCGGCGAGATCGTCGATCATCGCCGCCAGATGGTGGCGCCAGTCGGGCAGGCGCAGTCGGAATGCCGCCTGCAGGCGGGCCGTGTCGAGCCGGGAATTGCGCGGCCGCCGCGCGGCGGTCGGATAGTCGGCGGTGGCGATCGGCTGCACCGACTCGGCGCTTGCCTGCAGCGCCGCGCCGCGCCGGCGCGCGCGGTCGATGACGAAGCGCGCGTAGTCGCACCAGTTGGTTTCGCCGGCCGCGCTGAGATGATAGAGCCCCGCCAGCGAAGCGCCGCCGTCCCAGCAGGCGGCGCGGTGCAGCGCCAGCGCCGTGACGTCGGCGATCAGGTCGGCGCTGGTCGGCGCGCCGAACTGGTCGGCGACCACTGTCAGCCGGTCGCGCTGCGCGGCCAGCCGCAGCATCGTCTTGGCGAAGTTGCCGCCGTGCCTGCCGTAGACCCAGCTGGTGCGAAAGATCAGATGCCGGCCGCGCGCCGCGACGATCGCGCGCTCGCCGGCCAGCTTGCTGCTGCCGTAGACCGACAGCGGAGCGGGCGTGTCGTCTTCGGTGTAGCGGCCGTCCTTCTCGCCGTCGAACACGTAGTCGGTCGAATAGTGGACCAGCCAGGCGTCGAGCGCGGCTGCCTCGGCGGCCAGCACCGCCACCGCATCGGCGTTGATGCGCTGCGCCAGCTCCGCTTCGCTTTCGGCGCGATCGACGGCGGTGTAGGCCGCGGCATTCACGATGATTTGCGGCGCCGCGTGGCGCACCGCATCGCGCACGGCGGCGGGATCGGCCAGATCGCATTGCGCGCGGCCGAGCGGCTGCAGCTCGCCGAGCGGCGCCAGCGAGCGCTGCAGCGCATGGCCGACCTGGCCGTTGCTCCCTAGCAGCAGGATCTTCATGGCCGGTACTGCCTCATGGCTGGTACTGCCTGTTCACCCATTCGCGATACTCGCCGCTGGTGACCTCGCGCACCCATTCCTGGTGCGCCAGGTACCAGACGATGGTCCGGCGCAGGCCCGACTCGAAAGTCTCGGCCGGCCGCCAGCCGAGCTCGCGCTCGATCTTGCCGGCATCGATCGCATAGCGGCGATCGTGGCCGGGCCGGTCGCGCACGAAGCTGATCTGCGCCGCATACGACTGTCCGTCGCTGCGCGGCGACAGCTCGTCGAGCAGCGCGCACACCGTGCGTACCACTTCCAGATTGGTCTTCTCGTTGCAGCCGCCGATATTGTAGGTCTCGCCCAGCCGGCCGCCTTCCAGGACTCGGCGGATCGCCGCGCAGTGATCGCCGACGTACAGCCAGTCGCGCACCTGCTGGCCGTCGCCGTAGACCGGCAGCGGCAGTCCGCCGAGCGCGTGATGGATCATCAGCGGGATCAGCTTTTCCGGGAAATGGAACGGCCCGTAGTTGTTCGAGCAGTTCGTCGTCAGCACCGGCAGGCCGTAGGTGTGGTGGTACGCGCGCACCAGATGGTCGCTGGCGGCCTTGCTCGCCGAATAGGGGCTGTTCGGTTCGTAGCGGTGCAGTTCGGTGAATGCCGGCGCCTGCGGTTCCAGCGAGCCGTAGACCTCGTCGGTGGACACATGCAGGAAGCGGAACGCCGCCTGCTCGGCCGGCGGCAGCGCGCCCCAGAAGCGGCGTACCGCTTCCAGCAGCGTGAAGGTGCCGACCACGTTGGTCTGGACGAAGGCCTGCGGCCCCAGGATGGAACGGTCGACGTGGCTCTCGGCGGCGAAGTGCAGGATGGCGCGCGGCCGCTGTTCGTTCAGCAGCCGGTCGAGCAGGGCGGCGTCGCCGATGTCGCCGTGCACGAACCGGTGGCGTGCATCGCCGTCCAGCGCGGCCAGATTGCGCAGGTTGCCGGCATAGGTGAGCGCGTCGAGGTTGACGACCGGTTCGTCCCGGCCGGCCAGCCAGTCGAGAACGAAGTTGCTGCCGATGAAGCCGGCGCCGCCTGTGACGAGGATGGTCATGGCTGAACAGTTTTCCTGGGGAGCACGGCGCCCGGGGGGCGCCCTCGGGCACCGGCGCGGGGGCATCGTCCGGTCGGCGACGGCAAACGGCGTGCCTGGGGCCCGTTTTCCGCGATCCCGGTCCCCGATTCCGGGTGCGGCGGGGGGGATTGTAGTCAAGTGCGGACCGGGATGCGGTGAAAACGCCTCCCGTCGGACCGGCGGGCGCCGCCGGTCAATGACGTTATGATGGCTATTGCCCCAAGCCCGACTCAGGAATTGCTGCCCCATGGCTTCGCTCGCTCTGTCCGCATCGATCTTCAAGGCCTACGACATCCGCGGCGTGGTCGGCGACACGCTGACGCCGGCCGGCGTGCGGGCGATCGGACTGGCGCTGGGGCACCAGGCGCGCCGCGCCGGCGCGCGCGAAGCGGTGATCGGCCGCGACGGCCGGCTGTCCGGGCCGGCGCTGGCCGAAGCGCTGGCCGACGGATTCCGCGCCGCCGGCGTCGGCGTCGTCGATATCGGGATGGTGACCACGCCTATCGTCTACTACGGCACCTACGAACTGGGCACCGGCACCGGCGTGGCGGTCACCGGCAGCCACAATCCTCCCGACTACAATGGCCTGAAGATGGTCGTCGGCGGCGAGGCCATCTACGGCGACGCGATCCAGGCGCTGGCCGCAGCCATCGCCGGCGGCCTGGAAGAGGTGCCCGCGGCCGCCCGCGGCGGCCTGCGCCACGAAGACCTGGGCGAGCGCTATCTGGCACGCGTCAGCGGCGACGTGCGGCTGGCGCGGCCGATGAAGATCGCCGTGGACTGCGGCAACGGCGTGGCCGGCGCCTATGCGCCGCGGCTGTTCCGGGCCCTCGGCTGCGAGGTCATAGAGCTGTTCTGCGAGGTCGACGGCCGCTTCCCCAATCATCACCCCGATCCCGCCCATCCCGAGAACCTGCAGGACCTGATCCGCTGCCTGCGCGAAACCGACGCCGAGATCGGCTTGGCCTTCGACGGCGACGGCGACCGGCTCGGCGTCGTGACCAAGTCGGGCAGCATCATCTATCCCGACCGCCAACTGATGCTGATGGCGGCCGACGTGCTCGCGCGCCAGCCGGGCGCGCAGATCATCTATGACGTGAAGTGCAGCCGGAACCTGGGCCGCTACATCGCCGAGCACGGCGGACAGCCGCTGATGTGGCGCACCGGCCATTCGCTGGTCAAGGCCAAGCTGAAGGAGAGCGGGGCGCCGCTGGCCGGCGAGATGAGCGGCCACATCTTCTTCAAGGAGCGCTGGTACGGTTTCGACGACGGCTTGTACGCGGGCGCGAGGCTGCTGGAGATCCTGTCGCGGCATGCCGATCCCGGTGCCGTGCTCGAGGCGCTGCCCGATTCGCCGACCACGCCGGAGCTGCAGCTGAAGACCGCCGAAGGCGAGAACTTCACGCTGGTCGAGACGCTGAAGCGCACCGCGCGGTTCGACGGCGCCAGCGACCTGATCACGATAGACGGCATCCGCGTCGAGTATCCCGACGGCTTCGGGCTGGCCCGGCCTTCGAACACCACGCCCACCGTCGTGATCCGCTTCGAGGCCGACACGCCAGCCGCGCTGGCGCGCATCCAGCAGCAGTTCCGTACCGCCATCCTGGCCGTCAAGCCTGACGCCAGCCTGCCTTTCTGACGCGTTTCCGGGCGCCCTCATCGAGCGCGAATCGAGTCCTTGCCATGCAGAATCTCGTTGCCGTCACCGCCGCCATCGCCGAGCAGCGGCTGCGCGCGCAGCAATTGATCGAGGCCGCGCAGGCGCAGGCCGAACGCTGCGCCGACCTCAATGCGCTCGCCTACGTCGACTGGGCCGCGGCGCTCGACGAGGCACGCCGGCTCGACGCGGACGCCGCAGCGGGCCGCTTGCGCGGCCCGCTGCACGGCGTGCCGATCTCGATCAAGGATCTGTACGTCGTGCGCGGCATGCCGACGCGCGCCGGTGCGCGCGTGCCGCTGCCGCCGCTGCTGTCCGAGACCAGCACGCCGCGGCGCGACGAGGCAGAAGCGGTGGCGCGGCTGCGCGAGGCCGGTGCACTGCTGTTCGCCAAGGCGAACATGCACGAGATCGCGCTCGGCGCCACCGGCGAAAGCGCGTGGAACGGCGACGTCAAGAATCCGTTCGATCCGGCCCGGCAGGCGGGCGGCTCATCGAGCGGCTCCGGCGCGGCGGTGGCCGCCGGGATAGGGCTGGCCAGCATCGGCAGCGACACCGGCGGGTCGGTGCGCATCCCGGCCGCGTTCTGCGGCGTGGTCGGCTTCAAGCCGAGCTACGGCGCGATTCCGCTGGACGGCGCGCTGCCGCTGTCGTGGACCTGCGACCATGCCGGTCCGCTGGCCAATTCGGTGGCCGATTGCGCGCTGCTGTTCGAGGTGATGGCGCGTCGCCGCGCCACGCACGGCGCCGTCGCCCGGCGTCCGCGGCTGCACGTGCCGGCAGCCTGGCTCGACGGACGGCTGCAGCCGGTGGTGCGCGAGGCCTTCGTGCGGCTGCTGGCGCGCCTCGCTGCGCAGGGGGCCGAGCTGGGCGAGACCACCCCCAGTCTGCTGGGCCAGTCGTTTCCGATCTACACCACGATCTCGCGCGCCGAAGCCGCGTGGGTGCACCGCGACGCATTGCAGAACCACGCCGATGGCTTCTCCGATCTGGTGCGCAACGGGCTGCTCGCCGGCCAGCAGCTGAGCGCCGTCGAATACGTCGGCGCCATGAAGCAGCGTGCCGTGCTGTCGGCCGAGTTCGACGCCGCGCTGGCCGACTGCGATGCGTTCATCCTGCCGACCACCGCCGTGCTGCCGCCGCTGCGCGGCCAGACCGAGGTCGATGTCGAAGGCGGCCGCATCGCGTCGCGCGAGGCGGTGCTCGGGCAGACGCTGGCGTTCTCGATGTGCGGCCTGCCGACCTTGACGATTCCGGTCGGCCTCGTCGATGGCCTGCCGCTGGGCCTGCAGGTGGTCGGCCGCCGCGGCGGCGACGCGGCGCTGCTGGCGCTGGGCGGCTGGATCGAACAGAAAATCGGCGAGCGGCCGCACGCGCCGGGCTGCTGACTGTTGACGGCGCGGCGCGCGGCGCGCTGCCGTCAGCGCGGCGCCATGCGGATCGCGCCGTCCAGTCGGATCGTTTCTCCGTTCAGCATCTGGTTGGCGAACACGTGTGCCACCATCGCCGCATATTCGTCCGGCCGTCCCAGCCGCGGCGGAAACGGCACCTGCTTGCCCAGCGAGTCCTGCACGTCCTGCGGCAGGCCCGCCAGCAGCGGCGTGAGGAAGATGCCGGGCGCGATCGTCACCACGCGCACGCCGTCGCGCGACAGGTCGCGCGCGATCGGCAGCGTCATGCCGACGATGCCGCCTTTGGACGCTGAATAGGCGGCCTGTCCGATCTGGCCGTCGAAGGCGGCCACCGATGCGGTATTGACGATCACGCCGCGCTCTCCACCGGCTTCGGGCTCGTTGCGAGTCATCGCCGCGGCGGCGAGCCGGATCATGTTGAACGAGCCTATCAGGTTGATCTGTATGACCTTGCTGAACAAGTCCAGCGGATGAGGGCCGTCCTTGCCGACGGTCTTCGAGGCCGGCCCGATGCCGGCGCAGTTGACCAGCCCGACCAGCTTGCCGAGCTGCTGCGCCGCCGCTACCGCGGCCTGGCCGTCGGCCTCGCTGGTGACGTCGCAGCGCACGAAGCGCGCCTTCGGCCCCAGCTCGGCGGCGAGCTGTTCGCCCAGTGCCGCGTTGACGTCGGCGATGAGAATGTTCGCGCCCTGCGCGGCCAGATGCCGGACCGTGGCCCCGCCCAGCCCCGACGCGCCGCCGGTGACGAGGATCGTGCGTCCTGAAAGCTCCATGCCTGTCTCCTTGATGATCGATGTTCGACGATGTTTGGCGATACACTGATTCTACGGGACCGCCCGACGCAGCGGCGGTGCGACGAACCCTACCGATTCGAACGGTCCGCGTGATGGATGCTTCTCTCGAATATTGGCGCATGCTGGTACGCTCGGACATGGCCCTGCCGCTGTTCGAGGCCGCGCTGTCGATTGCGCAGGATGCCTACCCGGATCTGCCGATGGTGGAGACGCTCGCGCGCGTCGATGCGTTCGGGCTCGAGCTGCGCCGCCGCTTCGAGCGGGTGCCGCAAGCCGCGGCGCGCGTGCGCATGGCGCGCGAGTATTTCGCCGACGAGCTCGGCTTTCGCGGCAACGTCAACGACTACTACGATCCCGACAACAGCTATCTGAACCGCGTCATCGAGCGCCGTCTCGGCATCCCCATCAGCCTCGCCGTGCTGTACATGGAAATCAGCGAGCAGGCCGGCCTGCCTGCCGTGGGCCTGGGCTTCCCCGGCCACTTCCTGGTCGCACATCCGCTCGAAGAGGGTCATGCCGTCGTCGACGTGTTCGCAGGCGCGCGCACGCTGTCGGCCGACGAGCTCGAGGAGCGGCTGCTGCCGTATGCCAGCGGTGATCGCGAACGCGCGCAGCGGCTGGTGGTCGCGCATCTGCAGGCAGTGCGGCCGCGCGATCTGCTTGCGCGCATGCTGCGCAACCTGCAGACCATCTACCAGCAGCGCGACGATCGCGATCGTCTCGAACCGATCGAGCGGCGCCTCGGCATGCTCAGCACGGTTTCCACGGCAGGCTCCTGACAACCCGACAAACTCGTCAAGCCTCGCGCCGCACCTCGCGGCGCATCGTCGAGTATGGTTGTGTTGTTGTTACTTCCAGTTGGCTCTTTTTTCCGAATAGCGGAGGCTCATTGCCACCACATGTCGGGCACATCGTTTGCTCGATGACAAGAATGCTGTGGGGTTGAAACTCCACGCGTCCAGAAGTGTCATGGTCGATCGATAGAATCACGCATCGCAAAGGGCACAGGATGATCGCCTGATATCGATGGCGGCCGCATGTGTCCTCGATCCGCGAGATGCGCTTGCTGTTGGGCGCCGGCGGATGCAGTGGGAGTGGAAGTCGTGCTTGTAGTTGAAGTCGCAGGCGCTTCTGTGGTGGTAGTGGCAGAAGCGATTGCAGTCGCAGTGCATGTCAATCGTCATTGATCGGTCGCTGTCGCCGCTGGCGATGTTGCGTAGCGTGGAGCGCAACCGCCGCCTGATCCTGCGATTGGCCCGGCGCGAAGTCATCGGCCGGTATCGCGGTTCGCTGCTTGGTCTCGCTTGGTCGTTCTTCTATCCGCTGCTCATGCTGGTGGTCTACACCTACATGTTCACGGTAGTGTTCCAGGCGCGCTGGCCGGGCGACGCCGCGGCTTCGCGTTCAGGCTTCGCCGTCGCGGTGTTCGCCGGCATGATCGTTCACGGCCTGTTCGCCGAGTGCATCAACCGGGCGCCGGGCCTGGTGCTGAACAACGCCAACTACGTCAAGAAGACGCTGTTCCCGCTGGAGATCCTGCCGTGGGTCGCGCTGGGCTCCGCGCTGTTCCATTGCGCGGCCAGCCTGATCGTGCTGCTGGTCGCGCAATGGCTGCTCAACGGCTCGCTGCCCGGCACGGTCTGGCTGTTTCCGCTCGTCGTGCTGCCGCTGGCAATCGGTTCGCTCGGCGCCGCCTGGTTCCTGGCTTCGCTCGGCGTCTATGCGCGCGACGTGGGACAGGTCGCGGCCATCCTAACGATGGTATTGATGTTCCTGTCTCCGGTCTTCTATCCGCTGTCCGCGGTGCCGGAGTCGTTCCGCTTCTGGATGCAGCTCAATCCGCTGACGTCGATCATCGAGCAGAGCAGGCTGGTCCTGATCGACGGCGCGATGCCCGACTGGACGGCATGGGCGACGATGCTGGGCCTGTCCGTGGTGGTCGCGTGGCTCGGCTTCTGCTGGTTCCAGTACACGCGCAAGGGCTTCGCCGATGTCCTCTGACCCGATGCGCATCCGCGTCGAGCGCTTGTCCAAGCGCTACGAGATCTACGATACGCCGCGCGATCGGCTCAAGCAGCTGCTGCTGCCGCCGCTGCGCGACGCCCTGGGCCTGTCGCCCAGGCAGTATCACAGCGAGTTCTGGGCGCTGCGCGATGTCTCCTTCGAAGTGAGAGCAGGCGAAGCCGTCGGCATTCTCGGGCGCAACGGCTCGGGCAAGTCGACGCTGCTGCAAATGATCTGCGGCACGATGACGCCCACGCAGGGCCGCGTGCAGACGCACGGGCGCATCGGCGCGCTGCTCGAGCTCGGCGCCGGATTCAACGGCGACTTCACCGGCCGCGAGAACGTCATGCTCAGCGGCGTGCTGCTCGGCCTGGAGCCCGAAGAGGTCGAAGCGCGCTTCGACCAGATTGCGGCGTTCGCCGACATCGGGCCCTTCATGGAGCACGCGGTCAAGACCTATTCGAGCGGCATGTACGTGCGCCTCGCGTTCGCCGTGCAGGCCTGCGTCGAACCCGCGATCCTCGTGGTCGACGAGGCGCTGGCCGTCGGCGACGAGAAGTTCCAGCGCAAATGCTATGCGCACATCGACGCGCTGCGCGAGCGCGGCACCGCGATCCTGCTCGTCACGCATTCCACCGCCACGATAGAGAAGTATTGCGATCGGGCGCTGCTGCTGAACCGCGGCGAGCTGCACGGCATCGGCCCGGCGAACCAGATCGTAGACCAGTACCACGCGCTGCTGTATTCCGATGAGCAGGCGTATCTGCGTTATCTGAACAGCATGCTGGCGGCGGATGCCGGCGATGCGGCGGGGCATGCCGCCGTTGCGCATGGCGCAGTGAATGCAGCGGGGACGCAGGTCGGCGCGTCTCGGGGGGTGGCATTGCAGGTGGGATCATCGCAGGCGGGATCGTCTCAGGCGGGATCGTCTCAGGCGGGATCGTCTCAGGCGGGGTCATCGCAGACGGGAGCGCCGCGGATCGGGGCCGCGCAGACGGGAGTGACGCAGGCCGTGGCATCGCAGGCCGTGGCATCGCAGGGCGAGGTGTCGCAGGGCGAGGCGTCGCAGGCGGGGCTCGCGCAGACCGGACCATCGCCGGCCGAGTCGAGTGCCGCCGCCGTCATCAGCGGCTGCTCGCTGCTCGGCGACGACGAACAGCCGCGCGAACTGTTCCGCGTCGGCGAGCGCGCGCGCGTCGCCGTCACGATCGAGCTGCTGCAAGCGGTGCGTGAACTGCAGGTCGGCCTGCTGATCCGGACGGTGGAAGGGGTGACTGCCTTCGGTACCAGCACCGCCTATCACGATGCCAACCACGCCGACGGCCGGGCAGGGCAGCGGCTGCGCGTCGTCTTCGATCTGCAGCTGTACTTGTGCGCGGGGCCGTACTTCGTCACCGCGGCCGTGGCCGAGCCGCTGGGCGGTGATGACATGCGCTACCTCGACCGGCGCACCGACGTCGCGCTGTTCCGCATTCAGGAGACGGCGGTCAAGGCCACCGGCATCGCTTCGCTGCCGGTCCGCATCGAGACGGACTGCCGCGCGGCCGATGCGGCGGCGCTGGAATCACCGGCAGCGAAGGTGGCGGCATGAACTTTCTGCTCGTCACCGAGCTGTTCGCGCGCGGCGGGCTGGAGACGCAGCTTGCCGGCCAGGTGCGGCAGCTGGCGCGGATCGGGCATCGCGTGCACGTGAGCTGCGGCAACACGCTGCACGGCGATCCGTTCGACGGCGCGGCCGCCTCGCTGACGGACGGCGTGCCCCTGGGCGCGGCCGAACACCTGGGCGGTTTCCTCGCCGCCGTGGATGCGCTGGCCGATCTGATAGCACGGCACGAGATCGACGTGGTGCATGCGCATCCGTTCGCGTCGCTGCTGCCGGCCTGGTTCGCGGCGCAGCGCTGCGGCAAGCCGTTCGTGCTGACGCTGCACGGGCCGCTGTCGGCGCAGGCGTCCTATGGACCGCTGCACGAAGCGTTGCTGTACGGTGTGCTGCTGCCGCGCGCAGCCCAGGTGATCTGCGTCTCCGATGAAGTGCGGATGCGGGTGCAGGCGCACGTCGGTGCCGACCGGCTGATGCTGCTGCCCAATTCGGTCGACATCGAGCGTTTCGCCTCGTCCGCCGGTCTCGCGGCGTCCGCCGATCCCGAGGCATCCGCCGATCCCCCGGCATCTGTCGATCCCGCCGCATCCGCCGATCCGCGCTGGCTGGTGGCCGGCCGCCTCGACGAGGACAAGATGCCGGGCGTGCTGCGCTTCATCGACGTGGCCGAGCGTGCGGCACTGCCGGGCCTCGCGATCGCCGGAGACGGCAACGCCGCGGGCCGGCTCGACGATTGCCTGGCGGGGCGGCAGTTCCCGCACGGGATCGAGCGCCTGGGCCATCGCGACGACCTGCATCGGCTGATGCCGCGTTTCGCGGGCGTCGCGGGCATGGGGCGGGTCGTGCTCGAGGCTGCCGCCGCGAACCGCCCGGTGATCCTGCTCGGCTATGACGGGCCGAAGGGTTTGGTCGATGCAGCGCTGTTCGAACGGGCTGCACGAGCCAACTTCTCGGGCCGCGGCCTGCCCGCCATCGATGCCGAGCAGCTCGGTCCCTCTCTGCTGGCGCTGCGGCGTAGCCCGGCCGACTTCGCATTGCGGCCCCGCATCGTCGAACGCTTCGCCGAACAGACCCTGTGGCCGCAGTACGCGAGCCGCGCGGCGGACTGGCGCTTCGAGCGCGATCCGCTGACCGGCGACATCGATGCGCTGCTGCGTTCGTTGCACGACAGCGAGCTGCCGTATCTGGCCGATGCTGCCGTGCGAGCCGAGCTGGGCCGGCTGCTGCTGTCCGGGCAGTACGCAGGCACGCCGGCGGCATCGTTGCTGCGCGCCGCCGTCGAGCGCGACGAAGCGCGGACGGCGGCACAGCGAGCGCAGGCAGCATCCGCCGAAGCCGGACAGCGACAAGTCGAGCAGAAGCAACTGCTCGAAGCGCTGCGGCAGACCGGTGCCGAGCGCGACGAACAGCTGCTGCAGCTGCAACGGCGGCTCGCCGATCGCGAGCGCGAACTGGCGGAGGCGGGCAGCCGCGAGGCCGCTCAGTCGTCCCGGCTCGCCGAGCTCGACCGGTCGCTTGCCGAGAGCGCGGCGGGAACGACGTCTTTGTCCGAGGCGCTGCGACAGCGCGATGAGCAACTGCTCGAGCAGCAGACGGCACTGGCCGGACTGCGGCAGGCCGTCGATGCGCTGCATGCGGCCGTCGCTGACGGCCAGCAGGTGGCGAGCGGACACGAGCATCGTATCGCCGAGCTGCTGCGGCAGCTCTCGCAGCGGGATGCGCAGATCGAGCTCCTGCAGACCTATCGCGAGCGGGAGCAGACGCTGCAGACTGCCCTGGCCCGCGCACGGCAAGAGATGGTCGACGCCGCGCGCGCCGTCGCGGAGGCCGGCCAGCGGGCCGATCATGAGCGGCAGCGCGCCGCGGAAAGCGAGCGATCCGCCGTCGAGGACCGCCTGCGCCTGGCCGATGGCGAGCGGCGCGTAGCCGAGCTGGAACAGAAGGCGGCGGAGCTGGAGCTCAGCCTGGCGCGGCTCCGGTCGCAGCTGAGCGACAGCGAGGCGGCGGCGCAGTCGGCGCGCGGAGAGGCCGCACTGCTGTTCGACCGGATAGAGACGCTGATGGCCAGCCGCTCGTGGCGGCTGACGCGGCCGCTGCGCGTGCTGGCACGGATCGTTCGCTATCGTGGCTTGCCGCTGCGGGATCGCGATGCGCTGTTCGGGATGGCGCGCAGCCTCGCAAGCCGCTTGCCGCTGCCCGCCGGCGTCCGCACGCGGGCGCGGTCTTCGCTGCTGCGATGGCTGTATCGCGAGCCGGTGGCCTTCTTCACCGAGACCGCGGCCGGCGTCCGCGGCGGTGCCGCGGCAGGTGCATCGGGGGGTGCATCGGCGGCAGGCGCGGCGGGCGCCCGCGCAACGGCGGCAGCAACGGCTGCGGTAGCAGTAACCGCAACCGCAACCGCAACCGCAGCCGCAGCCGCAGCCGCAGCCGCAGCGACAGCCGCATCGGCACCTGGTCCGGGCGACGGCATGCGCGCCTCCTGCTGCGGCCTGCGCCCCGGCCTCGTCAGCGTCGTGCTGCCGGTGTTCAACCAGGCCGATCTGCTGGGCTCGTCCATAGACAGCGTGCTGGCGCAGACGTACAGCGACTTCGAGCTGATCGTCGTCAACGACGGTTCCACCGACGGTGTCGAGCGCGTGCTCGCTGCATACGCCGCGCATCCGCGCGTGCGCATTCTCGAACAGGCGAACCAGCGTCTGCCCAAGGCGCTGAGCAACGGCTTCAGCTTCGCATCCGGAGAGTTCTGGACCTGGACCTCGGCGGACAATCTGATGGCGCCGCAGCAGCTCGAGAAGATGGTCGCCGCGCTGCGCGCGCGTCCCGAGCTCGGGATGGTCTACGCCGACTACATCGCGATCGACGATCGCGGCGACCTGCTGCAGGACCGCGACTGGCGGGCGCACAACCGCCCCGATCCGGCGTCCGCGGAGATCCGGCTGCCGCGCGATACCTCGACCTTGAACACGGTGCAGGACAACTTCATCGGTCCCTGCTTCATGTATCGCGGCTGGATCGGCCGCGTGATCGGCGACTACGACCCGCAACTCGGTATCGAGGACTATGACTACTGGATGCGGATCAACCGCCTGTTCTCGATCGAGCATCTGGGCAGCAGCGATCTGCTGTACCGCTATCGTGTCCATGACAACTCGCTGAGCTCACAGCACGTCGAGCATCGGATCCTGGAGAAGGTCCGCGAGCTGATGCGCTACGAAGCCGAACGCGCCGGCTTCTATGGCCGCGAAACCGTGTTCCACGCCGATCCGCCGGCAGCCGACTGGCTGCGGGCGCGTGGTGTGCCGCAGGCGTCGATCGTCGCGCATGCTGGACAGGCCGCGAAGCCGCAGCAGCCGGCGCTGCAGCCTCAGCTCGCTGGCCAACGCAAGGAGGCGCTGCTGCTGTCGGCGGCGCAGGCCGCTCGGCTGCGGCCGGCGGCGCTGCCTGCCGATCTGCCCATCGCGGTGCTGTTCGAGATGGGCGTCGATGATCCGTACGAGCTCGCGTCCCTGCTGACGCAGCGCGACGTGCTCTGCATCGCGCACGACCCTCGTACTGCGGCGCGGATCCGCCTGATCCGCGGCGACTGCCCGGTCATCGACGGCGCGGCGCCGCAGGCCGTCCAGGCCGTTTCGGCGTTCGCGGCCGCACGCGGCTATCTGCAGCGCACGCGCGGCGAGTCCGAGCTGGCGCGGGTGCTGCCCGAGGACCTGCCCGGCGATCGGCGCCGGAACGTCCTGCTGCAGGTCGATTCGTTCACGCAGGGCGGCCTGGAGAACGTCGTCATAGACGTCGCACGCTCGCTGCTGGCCAGCGGCTGCGCGCCGCGCATCCTGGTGCTGGGCAAGGCCGGCGAGGCCGCCGACAAGGCGCGCCGCGCCGGCCTCGACGTGCACGTGCGTGAGAACGGGCTGTCGCCTGCCGAGTATCGGCAACTGCTGCGCGAGACCGTCGTGGAGCTTGTCAATGCGCACTACAGCACCTTCGGTGCCGAGGTCGCGGCGCTGCTCGACATTCCGTTCGTCCAGACGATCCACAACTCCTACGTCTGGTTCGATCCCGCGATGATCGAGACCTACCGGGCAGCGGAGCGGTATACGTCCGCCTACATCTGCGTCTCCCGCTCGGCGGCCCGCTATGCGGACATGGTGCTCGGCCTGGATGTGCAGCGGATGAAGGTGATCCCGAACGGCGTCGACACGCAGGCGCTGGCGCGCCATACCGGCAGCCCGGCGGCGCGCGGCGCGCTGCGCCAGGCATGGGGTGCCGGCGACGGCGAACCCGTGTTCCTCAACGTCGCGTCCATCATGGCACCGAAGGCGCAGCTGCCGCTGGTCAACGCATTCAGCCGCGTCCACCGCGAGCGGCCCGGCGCGCGGCTGGTGCTGCTCGGCGCGACGATGGAGCCGCAGTATGCGGCGCTGGTCGAGAAGCGCATCCGCGAGCTGGGGCTGCAGGACAGCGTCGTGATGGCCGGCTTCCGGCGCGAGGTGGGCGATTTCTATGAGGCGGCGGACGTCTTCGTGCTGCCCTCGTTCTGGGAGGGATGGAGTCTGTCGCTGGGCGAGGCGCTGTATCTGGGCCTGCCCGTGGTGGCCACCGACGTCGGCGCCGCCGGCGAGTTCAGCGACGTGGCGAACATCGAGATCGTCGGCATGCCGTTCGGCCGCAGCATCGATCTGAATTATCTGAATCTGGGACGCATTCTCTATGAGCGCGGCCCACACGACGCGCGCTTCGAGGGCGAGCTGGCCGACGCCATGCTGCGCGCCGCCCGGCGCCGGCGCCTGGAGCCCGATGCCGCGTTCCTCGGCCGTCTCGATGCCGCCCGCGCCTACCGCAGCTACAGGCGCGTGTTCTCGCAAGTCTGTGCCGCCGGTGCTGCGCCGGCGGCGCGGGAGTCTGTCTGAGCCGGGCGCGGCTCAATGAAAGATGGGAAGCAGCATGCGAAGGATTCTATGCGTCGTCGGCACGCGCCCTGAAGCGATCAAGATGGCCCCCGTCGTCCTGGCCCTGCGCAAGCAGCCGTGGGCGGACGTGCGGGTGCTGGCCACGGCGCAGCACCGCGAGCTGCTCGACCAGGTGCTGAAGATCTTCGCGATCCGGCCGGATGTCGATCTGGACCTGATGCGCCCCGACCAGGACCTCGGAACGCTCACCGCGCGGCTGCTCGACGAAGTCGGCAAGGTGCTGCAGGCGCAGCGGCCTGATGCGGTGCTCGCGCAGGGCGACACGACCACGGTGATGGCGGTGGCCATGAGCTGCTTCTATCACCGGATCGCGTTCGGGCACGTCGAGGCCGGCCTGCGCACGCACGACATGGCCAATCCGTTTCCCGAAGAGATGAACCGCGTCGTCGCTGGCCGGCTGACACGCTGGCACTTTGCACCGACCGAATCGGCCCGCGACAATCTCGTCGCTGAAGGCATCGCGCGCGGCGACATCTGGGTGACGGGCAATACCGTCATCGACGCGCTGCATTCGGTGGCCGAACGCCGGCCGGCCGTCGGCATCGAGCTGGCGCCGCACAAGCGCCTCGTGCTGGTCACCAGCCACCGGCGCGAGAACTTCGGCGAGCCGCTGCGCAACATCTGCCGCGCGGTGCGGACGCTGGTCGAGCGCAATCGCGACATCGCGGTGCTCTATCCGGTGCATCCGAACCCGAACGTAGGCGCGGTGGCGAAGGAGCTGCTCGGCGGACATCCGCGCATCACGCTGTGCCAGCCGCTCGACTACCTGCCGTTCGTGGGAGCCATGCAGCGCGCCCACCTGATCCTCAGTGATTCGGGCGGCGTGCAGGAAGAGGCGCCGGCGCTGGGCCGGCCCGTGCTGGTGCTGCGCGAGGAGACCGAGCGGCCGGAAGCGGTGCGCGCCGGCGTCGTGAAGCTGGTGGGCGCCGATTTCGAGCGCATCGTCGACCAGGCGCAGCAGCTGCTCGACGACGAAGACGCGTACCGGCAGATGGCGCGCGGCGTCTCGCCGTACGGCGACGGACACGCGGCGGGTCGCATCGTCGACATCCTGCGCCGGCAGGTGGCCTGATGCGGCTGCTCTACCTGTCGCCGGTGCCGTGGCGCAGCTTCGCGCAGCGTCCGCACCGCTTCGTCGACTGGTTTCATCGCAGCACCGGGGCGCGGGTCCTGTGGGTCGATCCGTATCCGACCCGCCTGCCTCGATGGAGCGATCTGCGGCGCCTGTCTGCCGTCGAGCCGCCGGCCGCGAGCGACGATCCGCCCTGGCTGGAGCGGCTGCGGCCGCGTTCATTGCCGATCGAGCCGCTGACCGGTGTCGCCGCCGCGAACAAGCTGCTGTGGCGTGATGCGTTTCGCGCCTGCACGGCCTTTGCCGACACGCCGACGGCCGTCATCGGCATCGGCAAGCCGTCGGCCTTCGCGGTGGACCTGCTGCGCAGCCTGCCGGGCAAGCGCTCGTTCTACGATGCCATGGACGATTTCTCGGCCTTCTATCGCGGCGTCTCGCGCCGCGCGCTGGCGCGCCGCGAGCACGAGATCGTCGATCGCGTGACCGATCTGTTCGCGTCGTCCACGGTGCTGACGCAGCGCTGGGCCGGCCGGCACGCGCGGATTCGCCACGTGCCAAACGGCCTGTCGACGTCCGCGCTGGCGGCGATGGCACTGGCGGTGCCGGCAGCCGCGTCGGCGACGTCGGCAGCGTCGGCAGCGTCGGCAGCGTCGGCAGCGTCGGCAGCGTCGGCAGCGTCGGCAGCGTCGGCAGCGTCAGCAGCGTCGATCGCGCCAGCCGCGTCGGCCGCGCTCGCGCAGTGCGAACCGCAGGCGCGCCGCGTGTTCGGCTACGTCGGGACGGTCGGCGAGTGGTTCGACTGGCCGTGGATCATCGCGCTGGCGCGAGCGCGCAGCGAGGATCTGGTGCGTGTGATCGGCCCGCTGTTCGCGCCCCCGCCGAGCGCCGTGCCGGCCAACCTGCGCATCGAAGCACCGCTGGCGCACGCGCAGGCGCTCGCCGCCATGCGCGGCTTCGATGCCGGCCTGATCCCGTTCAAGGTGAACAAGCTGACGGCCTCGGTGGACCCGATCAAGTACTACGAGTACCGCGGCCTCGGCCTGCCGGTGATCAGCTCGCCGTTCGGCGAGATGCTGCAGCGGCGAAACGAACCCGGCGTATTCCTGAGCGGAATCGGTGATCTCGCCGGAGCGGCGCAGCGGGCGCTGGCCTATCGCCCCGAGGAGGCGGAAACGCGCCGCTTCGGCGACGAGAACAGCTGGGACCGCCGCTTTCTCGCCACCGGGCTGCTCGACGGCAGGCCCGGCGTGAGGTTCGGCAGCGCGCCCAACGCTGCATTCGATGCATCAGGCGCGCAAGCCGCCGGGATGGCGGCCGCCGAGGCGCCGGCTGCCCGCGCGGGCATTGCCGCGCTGAGGGCCTGGGAGGCCGGCGCCGAATAAGGCGTTCAGCGCTGCGTCGACTCGCCGCCGGCACCGGCCGGCAGTGCGGACGAGGGTGCGGCTTCCGAGATCGTCGACGAGATGCCGCCGGCAGCGGGCGCTGGGGCCGCAGCAGCCGGGGCCGTGGTTGCGGGAGCAGCGGCAGCCGGAGCAGCGGCGTCACCGCCAGCCGCCGTAGCCGCCGTACCGCCAGCCGCACCTCCGGCCGCACCGCCAGCCGGCGCGGCAGCCGCATCGCCGCTCGCAGGGGCGGCGGCGGGCGCAGCGGACGTGGCCGCGGGTTCGGAAGCCGGAGCCGGAGCGGCGGCCGGCGCGGCCGGAGCCGCGGGCGCGCCGCCGACCGCCGGAGCCGTCATCGGTGCCGTTTCCTGCGTCGCCGTCGGTGCCGTGCCGCCGTACATCGCCCCCATCACCGGCACCATCAGCAGCGCCACGATGTTGATGATCTTGATCAGCGGATTCACCGCCGGACCGGCCGTGTCCTTGTACGGATCGCCGACCGTGTCGCCGGTCACCGCCGCCTTGTGGGTGTCGGAACCTTTGCCGCCGTGATGGCCTTCCTCGATGTATTTCTTGGCGTTGTCCCAGGCGCCGCCGCCGGTGCACATCGAAATGGCTACGAACAAGCCGGTGACGATGGTGCCCATCAGCAGACCGCCGAGCGCCGCCGGTCCGAGCAGCAGGCCGACCAGCACCGGCACCACCACGGGCAGCAGCGACGGCAGGATCATCTCGCGAATGGCCGAGCTGGTCAGCAGATCGACCGCGCGCGAGTAGTCGGGCTTGGCCGTGCCTTCCATGATGCCGCGGATCTCGCGGAACTGCCGGCGTACTTCCTCGACCACCGAGCCGGCCGAGCGGCCGACTGCTTCCATGGCCATCGCGCCGAACAGGAACGGGATCAGGCCGCCGATGAACAGGCCCACGATCACCATGTGGTTGGACAGGTCGAACGTGGTGGCCACGTTGACCGACTCCAGGCCGTGCGTGTAGTCCGCGAACAGCACCAGCGCCGCCAGGCCGGCCGAACCGATCGCGTAGCCCTTGGTCACGGCCTTGGTGGTGTTGCCGACGGCGTCCAGCGGGTCGGTGATGTTGCGCACCGAGTCGGGCAGATTGGACATCTCGGCGATGCCGCCGGCGTTGTCCGTGATCGGGCCGTACGCGTCCAGCGCCACCACGATGCCGGCCATCGACAGCATGGCCGTCGCGGCCACCGCGATGCCGTACAGGCCGCCGCAGTAGAACGACGCGATGATCGCGGCGCAGACCATCAGCACGGGCCACGCGGTCGATTTCATCGACACCGCGATGCCGGCGATGATGTTGGTCGCGTGACCGGTCGTCGAGGCTTGCGCCACGTACTGCACCGGTTTGTACTGCGTGCCCGTGTAGTACTCGGTGATCCAGACGATCAGCCCGGTCAGCACCATGCCGATCACCACGCACAGCCACAGGCGCATCACCGAAGTGCCGCTGGCGGCCAGGTCGGTGCCGGCGAACATCCAGCTGGTGATCGGATAGGCCAGTACGGTGGCGATCACGCCGGCCCAGATCAGGCCTTTGTACAGCGCGCCCATGATGTTCGTCATGCCCGGCTGGCCGCGCACGAACATCGCACCGATGATGGACGCGATGATCGACAGGCCGCCCAGCGCCAGCGGGTAGATCACCGCCTGCAGCTCGGCGCCCTTGACCATCAGCGCGCCCAGCAGCATGGTCGCGATCAGCGTCACCGCGTAGGTCTCGAACAGGTCGGCAGCCATGCCGGCGCAGTCGCCGACGTTGTCGCCGACGTTGTCGGCGATCACGGCCGGGTTGCGCGGATCGTCTTCAGGAATGCCGGCTTCGACCTTGCCCACCAGGTCGGCGCCCACGTCGGCGCCCTTGGTGAAAATGCCGCCGCCCAGCCGCGCGAAGATGGAGATCAGCGACGAGCCGAATGCCAGTCCGATCAGCGGCTTGATGACTTCGTGCAGATGCGCGGGATCCGCGCCGTTGCGAGTCAGGAACGCGTAGTAGCCCGCCACCCCCAGCAGGCCCAGTCCCACCACCAGCATGCCGGTGATCGCGCCGCCGCGGAAGGCGACCGCCAGCGCGTCCGGCAGGCCGCGCGTGGCGGCCTGTGCCGTTCGCACATTGGCGCGCACCGAGACGTTCATGCCGATGTAGCCGGCCAGCCCCGACAGGATCGCGCCTATCGCGAAGCCGATCGCCGTGAGCAGCCCCAGCCCGGGCGCGAACAGGATGATGATCAGAAGGATGACGCCGACGATGCTGATCGTTCGGTACTGTCGGTTCAGGTATGCCTTGGCGCCCTGCTGGATCGCCGCGGCGATCTCCTGCATGCGCGCGTTGCCCGCGTCCAGGGAAAGGATCCAACGGCTCGATACGAGGCCGTAGAGCACGGCCGCGACGCCGCAGATCAGAGCGAGCCAAAGGCCCGCCGATGTTGCCGTCATGAGTCTACCTCCATCCTTCTAGCGCTAGTTATCAATGGAACCCACATAAAAACAGCAGAGCCGTACGGCGCGCATCGGGAACGGGAACCCTCGGCGCGGCGCATCGGCTATTTGAGTGCGTCGAAAGCGCGGGCGGTGATCTCGTCGACGCTGCCCAGGCCGGAGATCTTCCGGTAGGCGGGTGCCGCCGGATCGCCGGTGCCCGCCCAGGCGCTGTAGTAGTCAACCAGCGGCCGTGTCTGCGAGTGATAGACGTCGAGCCGCTTGCGTACCGTTTCCTCGCGATCGTCGTCGCGCTGGATCAGGTCCTCGCCGGTGACGTCGTCCTTGCCCGCTACTTTCGGCGGATTGAACTTGACGTGGTAGGTGCGGCCGCTGCCGGCATGCACGCGGCGGCCGCTCATGCGCTCGATGATTTCCTGGTCGGGCACGTCGATCTCGAGCACGAAGTCGATGCCGACACCCGCGTCCTTCATCGCGTCGGCCTGCGGAATGGTGCGCGGAAAGCCGTCGAACAGATAGCCGGCCCGGCAGTCGGGCTGCTGCAGCCTGTCCTTGACCAGTCCGATGATCAGCTCGTCGGAGACCAGGCCGCCCGCGTCCATGACCTTCTTGGCCGCCAGGCCGAGCGGCGTGCCGGCCTTCACCGCGGCGCGCAGCATGTCGCCGGTGGAGATCTGCGGAATGCCGAACTGCTTCGTGATGAAGCCGGCCTGGGTGCCTTTGCCGGCGCCCGGGGGTCCGAGGAGAATCAAACGCATGAAGGTGCCTGGTGAATAAGTCGGATGACAGCGGTTGTTGCCGGGCCGTCACCGGCGCCGCGCCGAAGGGGCCGGCCGGGCCGTCGCCGCCGTTGCGCCGCCGTAAAGCCGGCCAAGCGTACCGTCAAAGGCTCGCGGCGGTCAATTTGCCTGTGGGCTGCCTGCCGACGCGGCCGTCGGGGCGGCGCTCGGTGCGGCGGCCGTCGACGCGGCAGCCGTCGACGCGGCGAACCACGCGCGCACGCGCTGCAGGTCTTCCGGCGTATCGACGCCGGGCGCCGGCGCTTCGGCGGTGCGCAGTACGGCGATGCGGTGGCCATGCCACAGCGCGCGCAGCTGCTCCAGCGATTCGAGCGCTTCCAGCGGCGCGCGCGGCAGCCCGGGATAGGCCTTGAGGAAGGCCACGCGGTACGCGTACAGGCCGATATGGCGCCACGGCAGGCCGGCTGCTGCCAGTCCGGCCGGCAGCGCCGGCGGCAGCCGGGCCGGGAAGCCGCTCATCGCGTCGCGCTCGAAAGGCAGCGGCGCCCGCGAGAAGTACAGCGCGCGTCCGTCGCGATCGCAGACCACCTTCACGACGTTCGGGTTCAGGAAGTCGGCTACCGAGTCGATCGGATGCGCAGCGGTGGCCATCGAGCAGTCCGGCGCGCCGGCCAGCAGCCGCGCCACGTCGCGCAGCAGCTGCGGCGCGATCAGCGGTTCGTCGCCCTGCACGTTGACGACGTGCTCGTCGTCGGCCAACCGCATCAGCTCCGCGGCTTCGGCCAGCCGATCGGTGCCGGACGGATGGTCGGCGCGCGTCATCACCGCCTCGAAGCCGGCGGCGCGCACCGCCTGCGCCACCTCGGGCGAATCGGTGGCCACCGCCACCCGGCGCGCGCCGGCCTCGGCCGCGCGCTGCGCCACGTGCACCACCATCGGCCGGCCGGCGATGTCGGCCAGCGGCTTGTCGGGCAGCCGCGTCGAGGCCAGCCGGGCCGGGATCAGCGCGACGAAGTCGAAATCGGCCACGGCGCGGCCGCCGCGCTCAGATGACCGGTGCCGGCGCCGGGGTCGGCGGCGGCGTGGCTTCGTCGTCGAGCTTGCGCGCCTCGTCGACCAGCATCACCGGAATGCCGTCGCGGATCGGATAGGCGAGCCGGTCGGCCGTGCACAGCAGTTCGCCGTCGAGCGGCGTGCCGTCGCTCGCGGTGCCGCCGCGGCGGTGCTGCAGCGCGCCCTTGCACAGCGGGCAAACCAGGATGTCAAGCAAGCGTGCGTCCACGGAGCGTGCCGATGAGCCAGTCGATGAAAGCCGGATCGAGCACCGCGCGCACCTCCAGTGCCCAGCAGCGGTCGTCGGCCAAGTGCCGGCATTTTACGGCGTCTTTGGCGGTCATGACGATCAGCGGCTCGGGTGCGGCGGCCAGCATCGCGGCATCGAGCGGCGCATGGTCGGGCAGCGCGACGCAGCGCGGGTTCAGGCCCAGCCCGTGCAGCGTGTCGAAGAAGCGCTGCGGCGCGCCGATGCCGGCTACGGCGAGCAGGCCGCGGTCGGCCGCCAGCTGTGCGAAATCGTGTGGCGCGATCGCGGTTCGTACAGCGTAGGCCGCAGCTCCGGCCACGGCAGCCCCGGCCGCAGCAACCCCGGCCGCAGCAGCGCCGGCCGCAGCAGCGCCGGGCGTCACCGCCACCGGCACGAAGCGCACCGGCTCGACATGGAAGCGGAAGCAGCGCGGATGCGGCAGCGGCGGCGCGGCGTCGCCGTTGAGCAACAGCGCGTCCATGTCCGCGGCGTGCGCCAGCGGCTCGCGCAGCGGCCCGGCCGGCAGCAGCCGGCCATTGCCGGCGCCGCGCGCGTCGAACACCGCCAGCTCCACGCTGCGCGGCAACCAGGCGTGCTGCAGGCCGTCGTCGGACAGCACCAGCTGAAGCTCGGGGTGAGTACTGCGCAGCAGCGCCAGCGCTTCGTCGCGGCGGCGCGCCGCCGCCAGCGGCAGCCCGGTGAGCTGCGCCAGCAGCACGGCTTCGTCGCCGTGCTCGGCCGGATCGTCGTACGGGCCGACCAGCCGGGCGTCGCGCCGCCGGCCGCCGTAGCCGTTCGCGATGATGCCGATCCGCCAGCCGCCGCGGCGCAGGGCCTCGGCCAGCGCCGCCAGCAGCGGCGTCTTGCCGGAGCCCCCGGCGACCAGGTTGCCGATCACCACCACCGGAGGCTGCGGGGGCGGCAGCGCTGCGATGCGGCGACGTTTGCGTGCCGCAACGCTGGCGGTCAGCGCGGACAGCGGGCTCAGCAAGCCGCGTAGCAGCCGCAGGGGCGCGCCCGGCGAGGCACCGTACCACAGGCGCTGCAGCCAGGCCTCGACGCGTCCGCGGGTTGGGAGTGCCTGCGCCGAACCCGAAGTAGGGGCGGATGTGGGTGCGAGTGCCGATGGCGAGGTCGATGTCGACGCAGACGCAGACGCAGACGCAGACGCAGACGCAGACGGCGCCGTGGACACCGATGCAGCCGCCCGGCTTTCCTCTTTACGCCCCGTATCGTCCGTCATCACTCGCGCCTTGGCCGCCGCCTGCCGTCGCAATCTCCATGGCCGTCCTACGCCGCTGTCGCCGCCGTCGCCGCGCAGAGCAGCGCCGCCGTCGCCTCAGCGAGCGCCGCCGCCGTCGGCGCCGCTCTGCGCCGCGAACGTCACCTTGGCCACGCCGGCCTGCCGCGCGGCGTCGAGCAGCGCGACCACGGCCTGGTGGCGCGCCGCCGCGTCGGCATGGATCACGAGCACCGGTTCCTTCAGGTCGCTGCTCTCGCGGCGCAGCTCGGCCGCCAGCGCGGCCGGCGTGACGAAGCGCGCATTCGATTCGCCCAGCACATAGCGGTTGTCGTTGAGCACGCGCACGTAGATCTCGGCCGGCCGGTCGGCCGCCTGGTCGGCGCCGGCGCGCGGCAGGTCGACCTGCAGCTCGGTGAAGCGCGAGTAGGTGGTGGTCACCATCAGGAAGATCAGGATGACCAGCAGCACATCGATCAACGGAATAAAATTGATCTCCGGCTCGTCGCGCCGCAGCCCGCGCCGGAAGTTCATGCCCGCCCGTGCCCGATCAGCGTGTCGACCAGCCGCAGCGACTGCTGCTCCATCTCGACCAGGTAGCTGTCGACCCGCGCCCGGAAATGGCGGTAGGCGATCATGGCCGGAATCGCGATCAGGATGCCGAGCGCCGTGTTGTACAGCGCCACCGATATGCCGTGCGCCAGCTGCTGTGGATTGGTGCCCGACGGCGCCTGCGAGCCGAAGATCTCGATCATGCCGATGACGGTGCCGAACAGCCCCAGCAGCGGCGCCACCGACGCGATCGTGCCCAGCGCGGACAGGTATTTCTCCAGATCGCTGGCCACCGCGCGGCCGGTCTCTTCCATCGACTCCTTCATCAGCTCGCGGCCGGCGTTTTCCTGCCGCAGGCCGCTGGCGAAGACGCGCCCCAGCGGCGAGCTGGCCGCCAGCCGCGACAGCAGGTCGCCGCTGAGCGGCTGCGCCGCGCGCAGGCCGAGCACCTCGTCGAGCAGCCCGGGGGGCAGCACCTTCGCGCGCTTGAGCGCCAGCGATCGTTCGATGATCAGCGCCACGGCGGCAACCGAGGCAATCAGAAGGAACCATACCGGCCAGCCGGCCGCCTGGATCAGGGACAGCAAATCGTTCTCCGAGGTCGGACGTCCGCGCTGCCGCCGCTTGCCGGACGCAACCCGGTTGCGGGCGCGGTGGCATCCGGCGGGACGGACGAGGCCGCAATTGTCGGGTGATTCACGGCACGGCCGCAAGTTGCGGCGACCGACGGTGGAGAAATCAACAGAATCTGTGGACAAGTCTGTGAACAAGACGGCGTGACCGGCCCGGAACCCGCGCCAAATCGACAGGCACCTCGGTTGCCTGTTTCGCGGGCAGCCGAATTGTCGAAATAAATCATATACTTGCAACGAAACGCCGTGTTTTGCGAAGGGTTCGGCGGGGCAGCCCGCGCCACGACGGGCTTTGTGGAAAGGTATCGGCCGGAAAGCCGCATGAACACTGAGTTTCGACGCCAGAATCTCGAATCGGCGCGGGAAATCCTGTCGGTTTCCCAGCTGAACCGCGCCGTTGCTGGCCTGCTCCAACGCAGCCTGCCGCTGGTCTGGGTCGCCGGCGAGGTGTCCAACTGCACGCGCGCCGCCAGCGGCCACTGGTACTTCACGCTGAAGGACGCCTCCGCGCAGGTGCGCGCCGTCATGTTCCGCGGCCGCGCCCAGTACGCCGGCTTCCAGCCGCGCGACGGCGACCGCGTCGAGGTGCGCGGCACCGTGTCGCTGTACGAGCCGCGCGGCGACTTCCAGCTCACCGTCGAGGCCATGCGCCGCGCCGGCGCCGGCGACCTGTACCAGCGCTTCCTGGAGCTGAAGGCGCGGCTGCAGCAGCAGGGCCTGTTCGACGCCGACCGCAAGCGGCCGCTGCCGGCGCTGCCAGCCGCCATCGGCATCGTGACCTCGGCGCAGGCGGCGGCGCTGCGCGACGTGCTCAGCACGCTGCGCCAGCGGGCGCCGCAGATCCCGGTCTTCATCTATCCGACGCCGGTGCAGGGCAGCGAGGCCCCCGCCGCCATTGCCGCGGCGCTGGCGCTGGCCGCACGCCGGCGCGAATGCGAGGTGCTGCTGCTGGTTCGCGGCGGCGGCTCGATCGAGGATCTGTGGGCCTTCAACGACGAAGCGCTGGCGCACGCCATCGCCGCTTCGCCGATCCCCGTGGTCAGCGGCGTCGGCCACGAGACTGATTTCACCATCGCCGATTTCGTCGCCGACCAGCGCGCGCCCACTCCCACCGGCGCGGCCGTGCTGGTCGCGCCCGATCGCCGCCAGCTGCTGGCCCAGGCGCTGGCGCTGGCCGAGCGGCTGAGCAGTCTGTGGCGGCGCCGCGCCGAGCAGCTCGAGCAGCGGCTGGACACCGCCGCGCGCCTGCTGCGCCCGCCGTCGGCGCAATGGCGCCAGCGCTCGCTGCGGCTGCAGGCGCTGAGCCAGCGGCTGACGCTGTCGGCCGAAGCGACGCTGCGGCAGCGCCGCTTGCAGCTCGAGCGCGCCGGCGCCGGCCTGCGGATGCCGCGCACCGACATCGCCGAGCAGCGGCTGCAGGCCGCCGAACTCCGGCTGCAGCGCGGCATCGACGCTTCGCTGGCCCGTGCCGGCGAGCGCTTCGAGCGGGCGGCGCGGGCCATCGAACTGGTCAGCCCGCAGGCCGTGCTCGACCGCGGCTATGCCATCGTCCGCGACGCCGATGGCGGCATCGTGCGCGACAGCGCCGCCTCGCCTGCCGGCAGCGAGCTCGCCGTCACGCTCGCGCGCGGCGAACTGCAGGTGCGCGTGCTCGGCGATGGGCGGGGCGGGAGAGCCGCCGAGCCCGCGCCCGCTGCCGCGCCGGCAAAGACCCGGGCGTGACGAAGGCGGCGTTGGCCGCGACAGCCCTTTTCGGCCTAGAATTCTCGTCCCAGGCGCGCGACCGAGCGCGCCCTGTCCTCTACCGTCTCGACAAGGAAAACTCCATGGAACACACCCTTCCGCCGCTGCCGTACGCGATGGATGCGCTCGCCCCCCACATCTCGAAGGAGACCTTCGAGTACCACTACGGCAAGCACCACCAGGCTTATGTCACGAACCTGAACAACCTGATCAAGGGCACCGAGTTCGAGAACATGGGGCTGGAGGAGATCGTCAAGAAATCGTCCGGCGGCGTGTTCAACAATGCCGCGCAGGTCTGGAACCACACGTTCTTCTGGTCGAGCATGAAACCGGGCGGCGGCGGCGAACCCACCGGCGCGCTGGCCGATGCGATCAACAAGAAATGGGGCTCGTGTGCGGCCTTCAAGGAAGCGTTCACCAAGAGCGCCGTCGGCAACTTCGGCTCGGGCTGGACCTGGCTGGTCAAGAAGCCGGACGGCTCGGTGGATATCGTCAACACCAGCAACGCCGCCACGCCGCTGACCACCGCGGACAAGGCGCTGCTCACGATCGACGTCTGGGAACACGCCTACTACGTCGACTACCGCAACGCGCGTCCCAAGTTCGTCGAGACTTTCCTCAACAGCCTGGCCAACTGGGACTTCGCGGCGAAGAACTTCGCCTGAGTCCCCGCGCCTGCGGCACCGATCGGCCGGCCGCGCCGATCGGCGTTCTGCGGGCGTTCCGCGGGCGTCCTGCCGGCGTCCCGTAGGCGTCCCGTAGGCGGCTCGTGCCTGCCCCGCGGGCCGCTCGTGCACGCCCGCGGGCCGCCCGTGCGTGGTCCCTGGGCAGCCCGTCCGCGGCTCCTCGCCACCGACCGCATCATGCTGCGCGCTGACAGCCTTGCGCTGCTGCGCTAGACTCCGCGGCGTGCCGTACCGGCACCCACACCAAGGGGTCTTCATGAATCTGATCTGGACTGCCATCATCGGCCTGGTGATCGGGGCTGTTGCCAAGTTCATCATGCCGGGCCGGCAGGGCGGCGGCATCATCGTGACCGCACTACTGGGTATCGTCGGTTCCTTCGTCGCCACCTACGTGGGGCAGGCGCTCGGGTTCTACCCGCAGGGGTCCGAGGCCGGCTTCATCGCGTCGGTGATCGGCGCCATCGTTGTGCTCTGGATCTACGGCAAGATCAGGGCCAAGTCGGCGGCCTGAGCCGGCCGCGCCGCGGGGGCCGCCACGGGCTTCCGCCGCCGGGCTCTCCCAGCGGCCCGCGTGCCAGGGAAGCTCCGAGCCGCGGCTCAGCGCTGCGGCGACGTTTGCGACGGCATTTGGGAAGGCGTTTGGGAAGGCGTCTGCGAGGGCGTCCGCGGCGGCTGCGCCGCCGGCGCGAACAGCGTCTTGTTGCCTAGCCGCGCGCCCGGCCCCAGTCCGCGCTTGGCGAACCAGCCCTGCTCCATTTCCAGCGCGTAGCGCACCGGCTGAGCCGGGCAGTGGCTGTCTTCGGTGCGCGGCGCCATCTGCTCGATATTGACGATGCGTCCCGCGTCGTCGATGAAGGCGATCGACAGCGGCAGCGGCGTATTGCGCATCCAGAAGCAGTGCCGTCCCGCCTCCGGGAATACGAACAGCATGCCTTCGTTCGGACCGAGCCGTTCGCGGAACATCAGGCCCATGGCGCGCGTGCCCGCATCGCTCGCCACTTCGGCGCGGATCATGTGCATGCCGGCCTGCAGGCTCACCGTCGGCAGCTTGGGCTGCGGGCCGGTCTGCGCGGCGGCCGGCGCCTGTGCGACGGCAAGCAGCAGCGCCAGGGCCACCGCCGCCAGGCCGCGGCCGGCATGTGCGATCGCCGAGGCCGGCCTGGAACTGAGTCCGGCGACGGCGGTGGGAGTGGCGGGGGCAGCGGGCACGGCAAGGTTCATCGGCATCGAAGCATTCATGCCCGAAATGTTGCCTGCGATCGGCGCAAACGCAAAGCCTGGCCTGCCGCGTCCGGCACCCCCCGGGTCCCGATCGTTGGCCCGATGCGGCATAATTTCGGATTCGAGCCGTCCCACAAGGAACCTCCCGTCATGTACCAGCACATCAAAATCCCTTCCGCTGGCGAGAAGATCAAGGTCAATAGCGACTTTTCGCTCCAGGTGCCCGACAACCCGATCATCCCGTACATCGAGGGCGACGGCACTGGCTTCGACATCACCCCGGTGATGCTGAAGGTCGTCGACGCGGCCGTCGCCAAGGCCTACGGCGGCAAGCGGAAGATCAGCTGGATGGAGATCTACGCCGGCGAGAAATCCACCAAGGTCTACGGCCCCGACGTCTGGCTGCCTGACGAAACGCTGCAGGTGCTGAAGGAATACGTCGTCTCGATCAAGGGCCCGCTGACCACGCCGGTGGGCGGCGGCATCCGCTCGCTGAACGTCGCGCTGCGCCAGGAGCTCGACCTGTACGTCTGCCTGCGCCCGGTGCGCTGGTTCAAGGGCGTGCCTTCGCCGGTCAAGGAACCGCACAAGACCGACATGGCGATCTTCCGCGAGAACTCGGAAGACATCTACGCCGGCATCGAATACGAAGCCGAGTCGCCGAACGCCAAGAAGCTGATCGACTTCCTCATCAAGGAGATGGGCGTCAAGAAGATCCGCTTCCCGAACACCTCGGGCATCGGCATCAAGCCCGTGTCGCGCGAAGGCACCGAGCGCCTGGTGCGCAAGGCCATCCAGTACGCCATCGACAATGACAAGCCCTCGGTCACGCTGGTGCACAAGGGCAACATCATGAAGTTCACGGAAGGCGGCTTCCGCGACTGGGGCTATGCGCTGGCGCAGAAGGAATTCGGCGCCCAGCTCATCGACGGCGGCCCGTGGTGCTCGTTCAAGAACCCGAAGACGGGCAAGGAGATCATCGTCAAGGACGTGATCGCCGACGCGTTCCTGCAGCAGATCCTGCTGCGCCCCAACGAGTACAGCGTCATCGCCACGCTGAACCTGAACGGCGACTACGTCTCCGACGCGCTGGCCGCCCAGGTCGGCGGCATCGGCATCGCGCCGGGCGCCAATCTGTCCGACTCGGTCGCGATGTTCGAGGCCACGCACGGCACCGCGCCGAAGTACGCCGGCAAGGACTACGTGAACCCGGGCTCCGAGATCCTGTCCGCCGAGATGATGCTGCGTCACATGGGCTGGACGGAAGCCGCCGACCTGATCATCTCGTCGATGGAGAAATCCATTCTGTCGAAGAAGGTCACCTATGACTTCGCGCGGCTGATGGAAGGCGCCACGCAGGTGTCGTGCTCGGGCTTCGGGCAGGTGATGATCGACAATATGTGAGTGAGGCGCGGCGCCATGGGGCCGCGTTTCGGAGGAAATGGACAGCTCCTGGGCCGACGGCCCGGGGGCTGTTTGTTTTTGGCGATGCTGGATCAGAGCATGAAGGCCCGGGACGTAGAGTTTTGCGCTAACTGTCAGATCAATGTCTAGAGACGCCGATCAAGTCTTCCAGCAGCTCATCGACCACCGCTTCCTCCGCCACGGTCCGCCCGTGGCGGCGCATCGCCGATGCCAATCGTGCATCCCATATGGCATCGACACCCGGCTCGGGCAGAGACGGGGCCGGTTCGGACGCCGCCAGGGCGGCGGCTTCGTAGCTGGCAGCGTCCATGCGCCAAGGCGCCGCGCCACGGCCGCGCAACAGATGGTTGACGATGCGCACGCCCGGCCAGTCAAAGTCGGCGTGGCAGCGCAGGTTCGCACCGGCGCGACGAAGCTGCTCCAGCAAGCTGCGCTGAGCGGCGGCCGGCATGCCGTCGGTGCAGACTAGCGGTGCGCAGCGCTCCCCTAGGCGCTCCGCGACAATGGCGAGCAGGTTGGGGTTCTCGCAGACAAATACGGTCAGGCCGTCTACCGGCCAGCTCGGCGCATTGCGTAGCAGCCAGCGCAGCGACAGATAGGCGGGCTCCCCGGGCACCCACGGGACGGCGGAGGGCTTGCGAGGCCTGGGAAGGTTCAGTGCCAGCACCGGCCGCGCGAGCTCATTGACCAGCACGCCGGCGCGAGCCCATATGTCGCGGATCCGTTCTTCCGCAGCAGGCATGCCAGGCGTTTGTTGCGCATCCTCGGCTTCGGCAGGGGGGATACCTCGCAACGCTTCGTCATACCGCCATGCGGCCAGCACCAGCGTGGCCGCTGGCCGCCCGGCATCGAGGGCATGGGCATCCCCCAGGGTCTGCGCAGCCAGTTGCGAGCGCGGCACGCCGGCGGCCGGCAATCGTGCGAGGACGGCGCTCGCTTGTCTCAGCAAGTCTTCCGCGATGGCCGGATTCTGCCGCGTCAGTCGCTTGAGCAGGCCAAGGCTGGTATTGCCCTGCAACCAGCTTGAAAGACGCGGATCCAGCCCCGGGCGGGCCTGCACGCTCGCCCAGGCCGCTTGGGCAGCAGCACGTTCCGCGGCAGAGGGAATGATGGGACCGTCCAACTGCTCCAGCGCTTCGCGCAGCGAACCGGCGATGCCGGCGCCTTGCAGGCGCGCCTGCAGCTCGGCGAGATTCAGGCGCAGCGAGCGCGCCGGCCTTGCGGGGCGCCCGCTTAGCAGTGCCAGCGCCTCATGCTCGTCCGGCTGCAGGCCACCAAGCTGCAGCACGCTGCCGTCGGTGCCGCCGCGCTCGAAATGGCGTCGCAGGCGCTGGCGCAGCGAAGCCAGTTCGGGTGCGCCCAGCAGGCGTTGCAGTCGCGGATCAGGCGTCGTCATGGGCTGGTGCGGGCGGAAAACGCCGATCAGGATCGGCTTCGCGGCGGCGCGTGCGACCATCCCAGATCCAGCGCGAGACGTGGACCGCGTCCACGCCTTCGCGCCGCTGCAGTTGCGCGATCGCCACGCCCGGCAGTTCGGCCGAGCAGGCCCATTCACGCTCGCTGGTGATGACGAAATCCAGATCGAACTCGCGGATCAGCGCCCAGCAGTGGCTGCGTGCGTCGTCATCGATGCCGGCGAAGGCTTCGTCCAGTAGCACCAGCCGCGGCGCATGCGTGCTGCCGGCCTGGCTGTAGAAGCTGGAGACGGCGGCAAACAGCGGCACCGTCAGTCCTAGCGCGCGTTCTCCGCTGGACGCTGGGCCGGAAAGCGGACGCCAATCCCCATCCTGCCAGCGTTGCACGCGAAAGCGGTGCCAGCGACGGTAGTCGAGCGCGCGGGTCAGCTGCTCGAACAGGCTGCCGCCCTGGTCCGCATCGGCGCGGCTGCGCTCGGCGGCGATGCGTTGCTGCAGCATTTCGCCCACGACACGTCGGTCGTCAGGAGTCCACAGATCCGCGCTGGTGTTCAGCAAGCGGCGGCGTGCGACCTCCAGTCCTATGGGAGCGCCGTCGGCGCCCTCGGGCAGGATCTGCCACTGCAGGCGAAAGCGCACGCCGGTGGAGGTGGGGCGCTTGTGCAGCTCATCGTTGATCGCTCTGACTTGGCGTTCCGCCTCTCGCAGCAGCTTTTGCACTGCGGAGGCAATCTCGGCCTGCAGGTGGTTTTCCAGCACTTCGCGCTCGCCAGCGCTCAGCAGGTCGCGTCGTTGCGCGATTTCGCCGGCCAGTCGCAGGCCGAGCCGATCAGGCCTTTCGGGACGGTTCTGATAGACGATGTGCACTACGAGACCATAGTCACTGGTTTCGGCCTGAGCCTGGTGACTGAGCGCGGCCAGAGCCCGGTTGAGTTCGGTGTAGTCGTGCGAGACCTGCGACTGCACGCGGCTCCAGGCTTCGTCGTCGTCCTTCACGGCAGTGAGAGCCTGCTCGGCGCGGCGGGCAAGCGTCAAGGCGGGCTCGATGGTCCACGGCGTCGTTAGCGACGGCACTTCGACGTCGGGCAGGGCGACGGCCAGCAGTCCCGTGGCGGCGAAGCCTTGCAATTGCGCGACGGCGTGCTGCCGTGCGGCAGCGCGCTCGTCCAGTTTGGCAGCATCGGTCTGGCTGCGCTGTTCGGCCTTGGCCCGGGCTTCGCCGGTCCTGCGACGCGAGTCGTTGCATTGGCGTTGTCTGGCTTCGCCGTCCTGTACGGCAGCGCGCGCCTGCGTCAGCCGCTGGCGGATGACTTCGACCTCTGCACCGACCGACGCGAGCAGCGTCTGCCACTGTACCTGCGCTTCGTCGGCCAGCAGGGCGCGCTCGGCGGCCTGCTCGGCAGCTCGCTGCGCGAGAGTGGCGGCTTCCTGCGCCCGCTCCAGTTGCTGCTTATGCTCCGTCGCAGCCTCGCGCGAGTCTCGGGCCGCTGCGGCCAATGCGTGAACGATGTCGCCGAAGGCCTGCAGAGCCTGACCGACGCCCAGCAGCGCGGCGCGCTCGACGGGCAGCGCGAGATCGGCGGCATCGCAGGACAGGGAGCGCTGCGCCTCCTCCCAGACCTGGCCCGCCTCGCGCCAGCGCCGTTCGGCGAGGTCCAGGCGCTGGCGGGCGGCTTCGTACTCACGTGCCGAGGCGGTGGCCTGCGCATGTGCGCTGCGCAGGTCGTCGTCAGCGGGAGCGTCCCGCCATTCCTGCACGGCCTGCTGCCGGTCTGCGGCGAGGCGTGCGAACGACTGCTGCAGTCCGGTGGCTTGCGCAGCCAGTTCGGTCAGCCGGTCGGCGATCTGCTGCAGCCGCCGCGCGCGTGCCGCCGCGCGTGCGGCGTAGCCGATGAACTCGGCGCGAGGCTTGCTCCAGGCGCCGGCCAGCGCCCCGAGGCGAAAACGTCCGTCCGGGGACAGCCAGGCTTCTGCCGTGGGATCGTCCTGTTCGCCATAGGCGACGCCTTCGAGCAGGCGCTGCACCAGCGCGGGGGCGACGGCCGCGGCTGCCGAGGCGGCTTGCAGCCGGCCGGCGAGCGACGCGGCCTGCACCGGTCGGGTCAGCCATTGCGCGTCGTGTGGCCGGGACGCGCCACTGACACCGAGCGGCGTGCCATCAGCGCCGAGCAGCGCGCCGTCGGGGGTGACCCACGCATCGAGCAAGCCTGCGGCTTGCAGCGCGGCTTCAAGACCGGCGCGCTCGCTCTCGGTGACTTGCGATCGAAAGTCGATCAATTGCCAAAGCGGTGCACCGGCCCGGCCGCTACGGGCGGCCTCGGCTCGCCAGTGCGGTGCTGGCGGTTGCGCGTCCTCGCCTTGTTCGAGGCGGATGCGCTCGTCATGCAGGGCGTGCTGTTCATCATCCAGCGTCTTCTGTTGCACATCCAGCGTGGCCTGGCGTTGTGCCAGCCGCTCGGCGACGTTTTGCTGAGCCTGCAGTAGTGCAGCACGAGCTGGGTTCTCGCCTTCCAGGCTACGGACCCAGGCGAGCAAGCCGTCGAGCAGGGCCGCGGTATCGCCAAGCTGCGACAGGCGCAGACCGTCGATATGGCGCTCCCACTCCTCCACCAAGACCTGCGCCTGCTGCACCACCGCGTCGTCGGCTGCGGCGCGGCGCTCGGCAGCATCGTCGGCTTGGTCACGGCACTGGTCGCGCTGTTCCTGCGCGCGGGCATGGACCTCGGCTGCGCGGTCGACCGCATCACAATGCCGCAGCAGAAGATCGACCTGTTCGCGACGGAGAGCAGCGGCACGGCGCAGTTCCTGGCGAGCCGTTTCCAGTGCCAGCGAACCCAATTTCTCGATCTCTGCGCCGGCCAGCGGGTTGGCGGCCAGTGCTTCAGTCAGTCCCGCTGCCGCGGCGCCGTGCGCGGCGTCGCTGCGCTGTGTGGCCATGGTGCGCGCGGCCTGTTCGGCGCGTTCGGCGCGCAGGCGGCTGGCCTGCTGCTCGCGTGTGTGTCGCTCGTCGGCCTCCAGCCGCGCTTGTTTGGCATGGCGGACGTCTTCGTTGCGGCGTCGGGCCTCCCGCTCGGCCGCTTCGAGCTGTCTGGCACTCGCCATCGCGGGATCGTTCTGCAGCGCTTCCAACTGCATGCGCGCAGCGGTCAGTGCCGCGTCGGCTTCGTCGAGCTGCACGACGGCCGCGGTCTCAGCGGCTTCGGCCTGCAGGAGAGCCTGGCGGCTGTCGTTGACTTCACGGCTGGCGTTATCGAAGCCGGTCTGCGCACTGCGCAGTGTCCGGGCCTGGCGACGAGCCTGAGTGGCCGCATAGCGCTGGTAGCGCTGACTGAACTGGCCGACGGCGCGCTCCAGTGCTTCGTATTCGGCGAGCTCGCGGCGATACTCTTCCAGCTGGTTCAGTGCTTCCGCCACATCGGCGAGCAGATCGGGCGGCAGCGGCGGCAGTGCTTCAGTCAGTGCCTGCGACAGGCTGGCTTCATCTGGCTTCTTCGACAGCTGTGGCTGGCGCAGCTGGATCAGCGTGTCCATCAGCGCGGCATAGCGCGTCGGCCCGAGGTGAAACAACCGCTCGTCGACGGCGCGGCGGTATTCGGTTGCCGTGGTGAAGAGCTGGCCGTCGAGCGGCTCCAGCGCCTCACGCAGACGCTCGCGCGTAAGCACCACACGATTCGGCCCGATCAGCCACAGGTCCTGCCCGATGCGGCCTTGCTCCATCAGAAAGAACCAGTTGTCGACCGACGCGCGGGCTGCTGCCGCTGCGAGACCGCAGCCCAGCGTCAGATACTGTGGCGTGTCGTCGTTGCCAAGCCGGCCGAACTCGATCCAGGTATAGCCCATGCGGCGGTCATGGCGGCCCAGCAGCAGGTTCCAGGCCATTCTCTTGGCCGGATCGCCGTCAGGTTCGATGCGTGAGGGCTTCAGTTGTGCGTCGAACAGCAAAGGCAGGGTTAGCGACAGGACTTTGGACTTGCCGGTGCCGTTGTTGCCGCGCAATAGCAGGTGGCCGTCGCGGAACCAGAATTCTTCGCTGTCGTAGTGGAAGAGCTCGACCAGGCCCAGGCGCAGCGGCTGCCAGCGCGGCAGACGAGCCAGGGGAAGGGGTGGGCGTGGGTCCGGGATCATGTCGCTCCGAACAGCGTGTCTTGCGTCGCTATGGCTGTCGTGGGGCGGAACTCCGTCTCCCCCAGCGCGAAACGAGCCAACGCGGGCAGGGGCCGCACGTGGCCGTCGGCCTGCGCGATCAGGCGTAGTTGCGTCAGCCGGTCGAGTGCGATGCGCGCCAGTTCATGTTCCGCGCCGGCCTCACGGGCTGATTTGCGCCAGTAGCTTCCGAAGCGATGGCGTGCCTCGGCAAGGAAGGCGGCGACCTCGTCGGTCGCAATGGCCACCGTTGTCGCGCCGTAGCGCTGCCGGCTGGCCAGAAACTCTGCCACCAGCAGCGTGGCATGGGCTTCGGTGCCTTCGGCCGGCATGGCCACGTCGGTCAACGCGCCGTCTTCGTCGACCAGGGCCAGGCCTTCGGCGCGCTGCTCGGCGGCCAGGCCGGCGGCTTCACACAGCCGCGCGGCCATCGCGCCGCGCTGGTTCACGAAGTAGGCGCGTTGGGCTTCGTCCAGAGTGTCGAGGTAGATCACGGGATCGTCCAGCAGCCGGCGCGCCAGTTGATGGCGCAGCGCGGTGCGCTGACCTTCGTCGCTGTCGGGCACGTGCTCGGCCACCAGCGAGGCGAGGCGTTCGTCCATCGTCGTCGGCGCCTGCCCGGCCGGCCAGGTCGACGGGCCGCGTATGGCAGCCAGCATGCCCGCCAGTACGCGCCGCTGTACGTCGTATAACGCATCCGCACTTTCGCCGCCGGACGGATCGCGCACGAAACCCTCCTCGTCACCGGCCACGCGCTGGAGCACGCCGAGCGAAAGCAGAGTGCGGCACACGGCTACCAGTTCGCGCCGCTCGTGTGCTGCGCCGAGCGTGAATTCGAAGCGGCGCGCCTTCAGTGCCGGGTCGGCCGCTAGCGTCAGGAGCCGGTCGCCCAGCAGGCGCAAGGTGATCTGCGCTTCGGCGCGTTCGAGCACCGCGCAGGCAAGGCTGAGCAGGACATAACGACGGCGCTCGTAGCCCGGCAGGCCGCGCGTCGAGTCGGCAAGGTCGGCTGGGCGCTTGTAGAGCCTTGCGCAATCCCGCTCGATGTGCAGCGGCCAGCCGGTCTCGCGAGCGAACCAGGCGCGCAGTTCGTCGGCATGGCGGCGAACGGCCGCAAAGTCTTCGTGCATCGCATTCATCAGCGGTGTCATCAACAGCGCACGCAACGCCTGGCAGCGCTCGTCCTCACGGTGATGACGCTGCCGGCGGGCGATCTGGCGGCTGTCGGTCATGCGATTTCGTCCGCCCTGGTGATGGTCAGCAGATGGTCGCGGCCGCTGAGGATGCCCGCAGGCGTGCGGATCTCTGCCCGGCTGTCTGCCGCCAGCGGTTCCAGCCGGATGCGCAGCAAGCCATCGCTGCTGAGCTGTTCGACCGGCACCGTGGGACTGACCTGAGCGGCCAGCGCTTCTCCCAGAAGCGCGAGGAAGAGGCCGAACGCATGCGGATCGAGCCCGCCCATCTCGGAGAGTTTCACCGGCCGGCCAGTGGCAAGGCGGTGGCGCGCGGCCTCGATTTGGGCGTGCTCTTCTTGCAGTTGCGCGGCCAGCAGGCGGCGTGCCTCATCGCGCGCCTGTATACGCGGCATTGCGCCCCGGGGGGCCGCTTCGCCGTACTGGCGCAGGCGCGGGTGGATGCGCAGCGGCGGTGCCTCCGCCCACGGCGTGGTGGCTGGCAGGTCTTCGGCGCCCGGCTGCTGTGCCGGGTTCAGCGCGAAATGACGGGCCGGCTGCAGCGCGAAGGCGGCACGCGCCAGCCGGTGCGCTTCGTCGTTGTCAGCGCAGGCGGCGAACCAGTGAGCCAGTACGCGGAAGTCCGCCGACCGGTCACTGCGACCGCTGCGGCGCTCGTTCAATGCAGCAACGGCCGCCAGCAACTGCGGGATCGCGGCGCGCGCCTTGGCGCGCAGCAACTCCGCTTGCGGTGGATCGTGAGGGCCGGCGACGAACCACCGCTGCAATCCGTGCCAGCGCTCATGCCAAGCCTGCAGGCCGTGGGTCTGTCTGTCACGCCGTTCGTCTTCGTCGCCCGGGGCCGCGTCGCGCGCCTCGCGCTGGACGGCCAGCCAAACCAGCGTTTCGATGTGCGGTCCGAGCGCCAGGATGCGCTGCGCGATGCCACCGGAGCGGCCCACCAGGTCACCGATGAAGCGCTCCAGGTAGTCGATCAAGCGGCCCTTGTAGGCGACGATGGCCTCCGCATCGGCTTGCTGGAGTTCCACGCTGCGCGCGATCCCCGCCATGAAGGCCTGCGCGTTGTCGGCCAGGCTTTCGAACACGCGCACCAGGTCGCGCAGCGTGGCGTGTACCTTGGCTGCATCGGGCGCGTCTTCGGCGGCCAGCGCCTGCAGGCTTTCGAGGCGGTGCGCGATGTCTTCCAGGGCCACGCTCTGCAGTTCGGCACGGCGCGAGAGCGTGCGGGCAAAGGTATCGAGCGCAGCTTCCACAGCCTCGCCACCCTGCGACAGCCGGTATAGAAACTTGGCCCGGTAGAAGTCGGCGATGCTGGCCACGCGCGTGGTGTCAGGCTGCGATTCGAGATTGCCCCATTCGGTGAGCTGGGCCAGCGCCGCCTGTAGCTCTTCCAGCCGCGGCGTGGCGGACAGTGCGCTCCAGCGGCCTTCGGCGAGCACTTCGTCGGGGCGCAGATGCAGGCGGAACTGGCGCTTGGCAGCCGCGAAGACGTCCATCACCGCCCGGTACAGTGTGGCCTTCTCGGCGCTGACGTGACGAAACAGATCGGCCTGAGAACGGGAGGTTTCGGCCGCCGAGCGGCCTTCTTGGCTGATGACCACAGTGTGATCACTTTCGGTGGTTCGGAGCGAAGCCATGCTCAGCCACGAAGCGCTTCTTCGCCGAGGGCGGGTCTGCGGGAGGCAGGTCGATTAC
>JBFWXS010000045.1:4679-45432 GCA_050187175.1 Burkholderiaceae bacterium | reverse complement strand
AATGTGCTCACGTTGATCACTCCTGACCACCTTGCTGAAAAATTCAGCAGCGTAGCCGTCAACGTGGCTCAATTTTCAGTGTGATCCACCCCAAAAATGGCCCAGTTTTCGTTGTGATTCAACAGCGTGCCGCCTCGACGTTGTCGTACAGATAGGTCCGGCGCGGTCCGACCTGCTGGATCAGCCTAGAGGTGATCAGCTGCTTGACGTCGGTGTGGAAGACGGTGGCGCGCAGCGACCATTGCTGCGCCGGCTGCCAGTCGGCGCCGATCTCGAACGAGTTGGAGGTCTCGGGCTGCACGTCGGCATTGCCGAGGAAGGTGTGCGGCCCTTCGGCGCCCACGTAGTTCGGCGAGATCTGCTTCAGCGTCGGCGCCTTGAACGCGTGGCCGAAGCCGCCCTTGACGATCAGCGCCGGGCTGGCTTCCCAGACGAGATACGCACGCGGGCTGGTTTCGCTGCCGAAGATCTCGTGATGGTCGGTGCGGACGCCGATGGTGGCCAGCAGATTGCGGCTCAGCGCGAATTCATCCTGGATGAACAGCGCCTGATGCGTCGCGTCGTCGCGACCATTGCGCAGGCCGGCGTTGATCAGCTCCTCGTTGCGCCATTCGCCGCCGAAGGTCAAGCGGTGGCCGCCGAGCCGAGTCGATGCGAAGCCGTCGACGACCTTGTCGCGCATGTCCTGCGGACGGGTGGCGGCGACGCCGTTGTCGCGGCTATTGCGCACGCTGATTGCGCTGCGATAAGCGCGCAGCTGTCCCTTCCAGCCGGCGAACTCGCCGTGCCAGCCGATGTGGGTCTGCTGGCGGTCCAGGTCGTAGCGGTTGCGATACGCCGTCCCCGCCGTATTGACGTCATCGTAGAGCCGCTGTTCGCGTCCGTCGGTGATGCCGGCTTCGAGACGCTGGCCGGCAGCCAGGTCCAGCTCGGCATTGAGCCCGAACGTACGTGGCTTGCGGCCCTCGATCTCGCTGTAGCGCGTGTCTTCGCGTTCGGCCAGAGCGCGGCGATGCAGACCTTCGGCATTGGCGGAGATGCGCAGCCGCTCGGTCAGCGGGCCTGCGGCATACAGCGAGGCGCCGGCTTCGCGTGCCGCTTCGTCGTGCCGCGTCGGCAGCGCGGCGGACAGACCCAGTGAACCGGTCCAGCGATCCTTCGGGCGCTTCGTGATCAGGTTGATGACGCCGCCCAGCGCCTCGGAGCCGTACAGCGACGACATCGGACCGCGGATGATCTCGATGCGCTCGACGGCCGACAGCGGCAGCCAGCCGTACTGGTAGTCGGAATGGCCGATGACGTCGTCGCTGGCGCTGATGCGGCGGCCGTCGACCAGCGTCAAGGTGTGCTTGCCTTCGAGTCCGCGCAGCGCCAGTGTGCGGCGCCCGCCGACCTGGCGCGCGCTGAACGTGATGCCCGGCGCGCCGCGCACCGCATCGAGCAGGTCGCTGGCGTTGCGCTCGGCCAGTTGTTCGGCAGTGATCACGGTGATGCTCGCCGGCGCGGTCCGCGTGTCCTGCTCGTTGAGCGTGGCAGTGACCGTGACGGTGGGCAGTTCAGTCAGCGGCTGCGCGGGCGCGGACAGCGGCGCCAGGCAGAGCAGGGCGGCAGGCAGGGCTAGCGATCGTGGCGTCATGTGCTTCAACGAAAAAGAGAATGATTTTCATTAAATAACTGACGAAGCGTGCCAGCATGAAGATCGCAATCCCATGACGTGGATCAAGACGGCGGGTGCGGTGTTGCGGCTGGGCCGCAGGCAGAGCGGTCCAACAATCGATGCGCCCCAGCTTGCAGCGAACCAAGATGACGACCGACCGCTCGCTTGCGAGCACACGCGCGACTCCTTGTCGCCAAGCGGTGCCCCTGGACCACTGAACTGCATTGCGCAGCCCAAACAATCGGCTGAAGATTCAGCGACTCATTCGCGCAGAGCTGACCTTTTGCCTGAACGAAACAGTGCCTAGCAAGCCAGACAGAATCGAACCAGACCGATCACTACACACGCGCCGGGATTTTCTTTGCACGCCCCCTCTGCCGCTCCCCCGCCCGAACCAGAGAACAGAAAAGAAAAGGCCCGGTCATTGACCGGGCCCAACGCACCACAGGAGGAGGAGAGTCCGCTGTGGTGTCAGAGCAGCGATGACAGAGATCAGGAGATCTTACGCAGCCTTGCGAGCGCGAGCCGCGGTGGAGGTCTTCGCGGCAGCGACCATGTTCGCTTCGGCCATCTCGGCAACCTGTTTGGTGGCTTTGCTCACCTGGTCATAGGCCGTGTTGGCGGCCGAGACGGCTTGCTTGACCAGCGTCACGACGCCTTCGCTGCCGGCCGGCGCGTTCTTGGCCAGCGAGTCGATGGCGGCGTACAGTTGCTTGTTGCCCTCAGCGAACTGCTGCTCGAACAGTTTCGCAATCTCCGTGCCAGTGCCATTGGCGATTTCGTACACGTGCTTGCAGTAGGCCACGACTTTGTCGGTGGTCGGCTGGACGGTGCCGGTGGCGTATTCGGCCAGCTGCTTCGGATCCTTGATCTCGAGCGCCGACTTGAACACACCGGCCGACTCTTCGACCGAAGCGCGGGCGGCTTGCAGGTTCAGCGTGGCCAGTTTCTCGAGGCCTTCGATCGAAGCGATCGTGGCGGCGTGCAGCGCGTCGAGCGCCGATTTGTGCAGTTGCAGCAGTTGTTCGGGGGTGGTGACCATGTTCATTTCTCCAGGACCGGGTTGATGTTGAGAAGGGACCTTGGGGGAACCGATCGCGGGCGCTTTTGTGCGTCGCAACATTGGCAATTTTAGGTCGTCGTGCGCCGATGTCAAGCGTTTTTGTGTGCGCCGCAACATTTTTTGCTGCCTTTCGGGGCGCTGCCTTCCAGTTGTTTGATTTTTAACAATATTTTTCTGAAGCTCTAGAAGCGTTCGAGCCTGCATCGTTGGCTGGAGGAGGAGCAGGGCGCTCGACAATGCCCTGTTGCGGTGCGCCAACGAGGCTGCGCCCCAGGCCGGAGCGCGATGCACCGGCGGGGCGCTCCGGGCGCTGCACGGGCGGATCTCTCTTATCATTGCCCTGCACCCATCGCCACCGAGCACGGAGGCTCTTCATTGAGCGATCACGCTGATACGCAGGCGTCGGCACCGCCGGCTGCCGACCGCGAGCCGATACCGGCGCGGCAGGCCTTCCGCCATTTCCTGGCGATCGGCACTCGCTGGATGGACAACGACGTCTACGGTCACGTCAACAACGTCGTCTACTACTCGTACTTCGATACCGTGGTGAATCAGTTCCTGATCGAGCGCGGCGTGCTCGACATCCACGCGGGCGACGTGATCGGCTTGGTTGTCGAGACCTCGTGCCGCTATTTTTCATCGATCGCGTTTCCCGACACCGTGCATGCGGGGCTGCGCGTCGTGAAGATCGGCCGCAGCAGCGTCCAGTACGAGATCGGCTTGTTCGCCAATGATGCGTCGCAGGCAGCGGCGCTCGGCCGTTTCACTCATGTCTACGTCGATCGAGCGACGCGGCGGCCGACGGCGCTGCCCGAGCCGCTGCGGCAGACGCTGCAGACGCTGCTCGCCTGAGGAGAATCGGCTTCGATGCAATATCCGCACAGCTATCGCTATGTCGACGACGCCATTCTGTCGCGGCGCTCGGTTCGCGCGTTCCGCGACACGCCCGTCGGCCGCGACGTGGTGGAAGACATCCTCGATGTCGCGCGCCGCGCGCCGTCGGGTACGAACACCCAGCCGTGGAAGGTCTATGCGCTGGCGGGCGACGCCAAGCGCAGGCTGAGCGAGCGGCTCCTGAAGGCGTACGACGAGCCGGTGCAGGACGCTCATCGCGAGGAGTTCCCGTACTACCCCCAGCGCTGGATCTCGCCATACTTGGAGCGGCGCCGCAAGGTGGGCTTCGATCTGTACGGCCTGCTCGGCATCGCCAGGGACGACAAGCCGGCTATGCACCGGCAGCAGGCGCGCAACTACCGCTTCTTCGATGCGCCGGTGGGGCTGATCTTCACCATCGATCGCGTGATGGAGCGCGGCAGCCTGCTCGACTACGGGATGTTCCTGCAGAACATCATGGTCGCGGCGCGCGCCCGCGGACTGGATAGCTGCCCGCAGGCCGCGTTCCGCCGCTATCACCGGCTGCTGGCCGAAGTGCTCGGCCTGCCGGACAGCGAGTCGGTGGTCTGCGGCATGTCGCTCGGCTATGCAGCGGAGGACGCGCCGGAGAACCGTCTGCAGACCGAGCGTGAGCCGGTGGCCTCATTCACGCGTTTCGAGGGCTGGTGACGGGCGCTCGCCGGACGATCGGCGGGCTGGGCGCCGACTGCCGGACCGGCTGTTGTACGAACGCCACCCGACAGCCAGAATCGGCGTGAAAAATCCCCTCTAAGTAGTTCAATTGTCACGCCTTTCGCTAGACTCTCGACTTGGGTTCGATGAGCAGCACGCGAGGGCGGGTCAATGCATTTCAGGTGGGGCGGGGCGCTGCAAGGCGCAGTCGGCCGTGGGGTGGCGCAGTCGGTGCGCACGCTGCGGGGAGCGGTCCGGCGGCGGACGGGCGGCGCAGGCCGGGGCGGCATAGGCCGATCGATCGCGGTCGGCACGGTCGCGTGGCTGGCGGGCGGGGCGGTGGCGCTGTCGATGCTGGCGGCCGCGCCGGTGCTGGCCAAGGAAGGGGCGAAGCGTTCGGCGGCAGCCGGCAAGAGTGCTGCCGCCGTCAAGACGGGCGCCGTCAAGACTGCTGCCGGCGTCAAGACCGCCGCCGGCGTCAAGACCACTGCGGCCGTCAAGACAGCTGCCAAGGCGCCTGCCAAGGGCAAGGCCGGCGCCGCCAATACGAGTGCGGCGCGCAAGCGGACGGCCAGTGCGGCGACGGCCAGCTCGGCAGGCAAGCCGTCGCTGAAGAGCGCCAGCGCGCGCCCGCCCGCAGCGCGCAAGCAGGCCACCGCGAAGAACGGCGCGGCCGCACGCAGTACCGCCGGTGCGCGGCTGGCCGATGCCAGCCGCCGCGCCGGCGATCGGTCGATCGCCAGCTCGAGCAAGGTCGCCAAGGCGGTGCCTGTCTCGCTGCGCGAGCGTGCCGCTGCGCCGCGCATCGTGGAGCCCGCTCGGCCGTCGATAGGCCATGCCATCGGGCTGCACGAGGTGGTCGATCCGCTGGCCCTGCAATCGGCGGTCGCGCTGGTGCTGGACATGCAGACCGGCGCGGTGCTGTTCGAGAAGAACGCTCAGGCCGTGCTGCCGATCGCGTCGATCAGCAAGCTGATGACCGCGCTGGTGGTGCTGGAAGCCGGCCTGCCTATGTCGGAAATGCTGGAGATCACGCAGGCCGACGTCGACACCGAGCGGAATACGCGCTCGCGGCTGCGTACCGGCACTCGCCTGTCGCGCGGCGAGATGCTGAACCTGGCGCTGATGTCTTCGGAGAACCGCGCCGCGCATGCGCTGGGCCGCCACTATCCGGGCGGCATGACGGAGTTCGTGCAGCGGATGAACGACAAGGCGCGCGAGATCGGCATGCGCGATTCGCATTTCGTCGAACCGACCGGCCTGTCCAGCAGTAACGTGTCGACCGCGCGCGACCTCGCCCTGCTGGTGCGCGCCGCGTCCGAACATTCGCTGATCCGCGAGTATTCGACGGCATCGGGCCTGACGGTGGACACCGGCTACGACCAGGTGAGCTTCCGCAATACCAACCGCCTCGTCGATCGGCCGGACTGGGACATCGGTCTGCAGAAGACCGGCTACATCTCGGAGGCCGGCAATTGCCTAGTGATGCAGATGCGCATCGGCACGCGCCCGGTCGTCCTCGTGCTTCTCGACGCGCAGGCGCGCGTGGCGCGTTTCGGCGACGCGCAGCGGATCCGCGCGTGGATCGAGAGCGAGCATCCGGAGAAGGCCGCGCCGCTCGCCGGCCACGGCAAGATCAGCAGCCTGCATCGTGAAGCAGGCGCCAAGCAGCAGCGCCCCGCTTCAGGCGTCCTGCGCCTCGTAGCCGAGCGCGCCTGAGATCTGCGCCGCCGTGCGGCACAGCAGGTCGATCCAGTCGTCCTGGACGAAGTCGGCCGGTGCGGAGATCGACAGGCCGGCGACCAGCCGTCCCGAGTCGTCGCGAATGCCGGCCGCGATGCAGCGCACGCCCAGTTCCAGCTCTTCGTTGTCGCGCGCATAGCCCCGCGCGCGCACCAGCGTCAGTTCGCGCTCGAGGCGCGCCGGGTCGGTGATGCTGTTCTTCGTATGGCCGGCCAGGCCGGTGCGCGTCGCATAGGCGCGCACGTTCTTCACATCCTCGACGGCCAGGAACAGCTTGCCGACCGAGGTCAGGTGCAGCGGCGCGCGGCCGCCGACGGCACGCACCACCTGCATGCCCGAGCGCTCCGACACGGCGCGCTCGATGTAGACGATCTCGTCGCTCTGCCGGATCGACAGATTGACCGGCTGGCCGGTCGCGCGATGCAGCTCGCGCATCGGCCCCAGCGCCGCGTCGCGCACGTTCAGCCGAGCCTTGACGAGGTTGCCGAGCTCCAGCAGCCGTATGCCGAGCTGGTACGTGCCCGGCTCGGCGCGATCGACGAAGCGCGCCGTGACCAGATCGTTGAGGATCCGGTGCGCGGTGGACGGATGCAGGCCGGTGCGGCCCGACAGGTCCTTGAGGCTTACGGGCTCGGGCTGCTCGGCCAGCGCGTCGAGCAGCGACACCATCCGTTCGATCACCTGGATTGCGGTGCGGCTGTCGTCGCTGTTCGTCGATCGGGGGCGTGGCATCGCGGGAAGTTCGGCGGACCGGAGGGCGAAGAAGGGCTGGACGGGACGTGAAGGAAACGTGGGCGAGACGGTTATGGGCGCGGCGGCGGCCAGGCCGCTACCGGATGCCGCAGTGCAGCATCTGACGGCGATGTTATACCACGTTGTGAAATGACTGTCACGAGCGCTGTCGCGCGAAGGCCTGCTGGCGCTTCAGCGCACGGCCGGCGCGGTCCGCGGGCCGTCCGCGCAGTCCGCTGCGGCGGTAGTCGGCGAGCAGCAAGGCGTCGGCGGCGTCGCGATCGAGCGCGCAGCCTTCGTGCAGCCACTCCCCCACCTGCTCGAACAGGCGCTCCGCGGACATGCGGCCGCTGTCGTCGCTGCGCGTGCTCAGCCAGTCGGAGAAGGCCATGAAGCGGTCGAAGCCGCCGCTCGCCGGTGCCCGCGTTTCGCCGGCGGCGGCACCCAGCAGCACGGGCAGCGTCTGCGCGAAGCGGCCCGAATTGGCCACCCGGTCCCAGTGCTGGGCGAAGCGGCTGATCCGCTGCAGCGTCGCGAACGGCAGGTGATCGGTGGCCAGCACGTTATAGGGCGGATCAGGGTTGAAGCGCAGCCCGAACGCGTCGGTGTGGCGCGCGATCGGGGCGCCGCGCAGCCGCTTCAGGATGCCGACCTGGATCTCGTGCGGGCCCAGCCGCAGCAAGCGGTCGAAACCGGCGGCGAAGCTGTCCAGATCCTCGCCGGGCAGGCCGGCGATCAGGTCGATGTGCAGATGGGCCTGCGTGTGGCTGCTCAGCCAGCCGATGTGGGCTTCGGCCTTGGCATTGTCCTGCCGGCGGCTGATCAACGCCTGCACGGCCGGGTTCCATGTCTGGATGCCGATCTCGAACTGCAGCGCGCCTGGCGGAAAGCGCAGGATCAGCTCGCGCAGCCGATCGGGCAGATGATCGGGAACCAGCTCGAAATGGGCGAACAGCGGCTCGTCGGGATGGGCCTCGATCCGCTGCAGGAAGAACTCGAGGATCGCGGCGCTGGTAGCGGGCTTCAGATTGAAGGTGCGGTCGACGAACTTGAACAGACGCGCGCCGCGCTCGTGCAGCCGCGCCAGCTCGCCGAGCAGCGGTTCGAGCGGAAAGGGCACGGCCGTGCGATCGAGCGCCGACAGGCAGAACTCGCACTTGTACGGACAGCCGCGCGAGGCCTCGACGTACAGCGTGCGCTGGCGCAGGTCGGTGTCGGTGTAGTGGGGATACGGCGATTGCAGCTGCGCCAGCTCGGCGCCTTCGCCGGCGATGAGCTTGGACAGCGGCCGCGGACCGTCCAGCAGCTGCCGGCACAGCCGCGCGAAGCCGAGATCGCCGGGACCGGTGATGACGTGGTCCGCGTCGCGGCAGATGCGCTGCTCGGCGGTCTCGTGGCTGACCTCGGGGCCGCCGAGCACGATTTTCAGCGCGGGGGCAATGCGCTTGAGCATCGCCACCAGCCGCGCCGTCTCGTCGACGTTCCAGATGTAGACGCCGAAGCCGACGATGCGCGGCGCGTGTCGCAGGATGCGCTCGGCCAGCGTCTCGGTGCGGGTGCCGATGACGAATTCGAGAATGCCGGCGCGTGCCTGCAGCTCGCCGAGATTGGCGTACAGACAGCGCAGGCCCAGCGACGCGTGGCTGTAGCGCGCGTTCAGCGTGACCAGCAGGATCTCGGACACGGCCCTTGCGTGGCGTCGGCCGCTTGTGTCAGCGGTCGCCAGCGTCAGGTGCCGACCGCACCGCGGCGCTGCGTGCCGCTTGCGTGTCGGCGCTGCCCGGCGTTTGTCGGGCGCTGCTGCCAGCCGCCTGCGCCGCGGCACGCGCGCATTGGCCGACCAGCGCCGGTCCGCGATAGATCAGGCCCGTATAGAGCTGCAGCAGCGTCGCGCCGGCGGCCAGCTTCTCGCGCGCATCGTCGGCGCTGAGGATGCCGCCGACGCCGATGATCGGAAACGCCGCCGGCAGCTCGCGCCGCAGCGCGCGGATGACGCGGTTCGACGCGTCGAAGACCGGCGCGCCCGACAGGCCGCCGGCCTCGTCCGCATGCGGCAGGCCCGCCACGGCCTCGCGCGCGATGGTGGTGTTCGTAGCGATGACCGCATCGATGCCGTGGCGCTGCAGCAGCTCGGCGATCGCGCCGATCTGGTCTTCATCGAGATCGGGCGCGATCTTCAGCGCCAGCGGCACGCGCCGGCCGTGTTCGGCGGCCAGCGCGCCGCGCCGCGTCTGCAGCGCTGCCAGCAACTCGTCGAGGGCGTCGCCGCCTTGCAGCTGCCGCAGGTTCTTGGTGTTCGGCGACGAGATGTTGATCGTCACGTAGCTGGCATGCGGATAGACGCGTTCCAGGCACAGCAGATAGTCGTCGAGCGCGCGTTCGATCGGCGTGGCGGCGTTCTTGCCGATGTTCAATCCCAGCGTGCCGCGCCAGCGGGCGCGCCGCACGTTGGCCACGAACGTGTCGACGCCGTCGTTGTTGAACCCCATCCGGTTGATCAGCGCGTCGCGCTGCGGCAGCCGGAACATGCGCGGGCGCGGATTGCCGGGCTGCGCCTTGGGCGTCACCGTGCCGACTTCGATGAAGCCGAAGCCCATCGCAGCGAGCGCGTCGATGTGCGCGCCGTTCTTGTCCAGTCCGGCGGCGAGTCCGATGCGGTTGCGCAGGCGCAGCCCCATGACCTCGACCGGATCGTCGACCACGGCGCCGGCCAGCAGGCGCACGGCGACGCAGGCCGGCGGGCGGCTGATCGCCGCGAGCGTCATCTCATGGGCCTGTTCAGGGTCGAGCGAGAACAGCAGCGGCCGGGCCAGTGCGTAGGGATTCATCGAGGCGATTGGTGGAGAGAGGGCGAAGGCCGCAAGGATACGGGCGACGGCATCGGTCCCCACTGGCCGTTCAGCAGGCACTCCATCGGGCGGAAGCGCGCCTTGTACGACATCTTCGGGCTTTCCGCGATCCAGTAGCCCAGGTACAGATGCGGCAGCTCCAGCCTGCGGCATTGTTCGATCTGCCACAGGATGTTGAAGGTGCCATAGCTGGCGTGCTGCGCGTCCGGGTCGTAGAACGTGTAGACCGACGACAGTCCGTCGTTGAGGATGTCGATGATGGACACCATGCGCAGCGTGCCGTCGGCGTCGCGGAACTCGACCAGCCGCGTGTTGACCTTGCTTTGCAGCAGGAACTGCGCGTACTGCTCGCGGCTGTCCTGGTCCATGCCGCCGCCGGCGTGCCGGTGCGACTGGTAGCGCAGGTACAGCTCGTAGTGTTCCGGCGAGAAGCCGAGCCGCGCCACCAGCGTGTTCAGCTCGCGATGCGTCTGCCAGGCGCGGCGCTGGCTGCGGTTGGCCTGGAACGCCGCCACGGGCACGCGCACCGGCACGCAGGCGCGGCAGCCGTCGCAATGCGGGCGGTACGTGAAGATGCCGCTGCGGCGAAAGCCGGCCTTGACCAGCTCGCTATAGATGTCGGCGTTGATCAGGTGGTTCGGCGTCGCGACTTGCGAGCGCGCCTGTTGCGCCGGCAGATAGCTACAAGGGTAGGGTGCCGTGGCGTAGAACTGCAGCGCCGAGAACGGCAGTTCCTTCAGATGCGTCATGCGTCGGGTAGCTCGATGCTCAACGACCGCCAGTCCGGTGCCGGCCGCCGGATCAGATCGGCCAGTTCGTCCAGGAACGCCGTGCGCGGGACTTCGCGCGCGCCGAGAGAAGCCAGGTGGCGGGTATTCTGTTGGCAGTCTATCACGCGAAAACCGAGCCCACGCAGCAGCGCCACCAGCGCGAACAGCGCCGCCTTCGATGCGTCGGCCTCGCGCGCGAACATCGATTCGCCGAAGAACATGGCACCGATCGATACGCCGTACAAGCCGCCGATCAAGGTCTCGCCGGTCCACACCTCGACTGAATGCGCCAGGCCCGCGCGATGCAGGCCGGCATAGGCGGCGATCACCTCCTCGGTGATCCAGGTGCCGTCCTGGTCGGCGCGCGGCTGTGCGCATTCGCGCATGACGCGCTCGAAACAGCTGTCCAGCGAAACGCTCCAGCCGCCCGAGCGGCGCTCTCGGCGCAGCTTCTGGCGCAGGGATCGGCTGAGCTTGAATTCGTCCAGATACAGCACCATGCGCGGGTCCGGCGACCACCACAGCACCGGCTGGCCGGCGCTGTACCACGGAAAGATGCCGCGGCCATAGGCTTCCAGCAGACGCCGCGGGCCCAGGTCGCCGCCGGCGGCGAGCAGTCCGTTCGGGTCGGTCCAGGCCTCGGCGGGGTCGGGCAGCGGATCGGCTGGCGTGATCCAGGCCAGTCGGCGCTGCGGCGGCCGGATCATGCGCTCACACTTTGGTGGGGCGGGGCGCGTAGCGGATGGCGCCGGTGTGCATGCCGTAGCGGCCCTGGCGGCGATCTTCGAAGAACCAGCGCAGCGTCTGCTCGACGGTCCGGAACGCGATCGACTCCCACGGGATGTCGGCTTCGTCGAACAGCCGTGCCTCCAGGCTCTCGGGGCCGGGATCGCAGACCGGATCGATCATGCGCGCCTGGAAGAAGACGTGGACCTGATTGACGTGCGGCACGTCCAGCATCGAGAACAGCTCGCCGATGGCGATGCGCGCACCGGCTTCCTCTACCGTCTCGCGCTCGGCGCCTTCGGCCGTGGTCTCGCCGTTCTCCATGAAGCCGGCGGGCAGCGTCCAGTAGCCGTAGCGCGGCTCGATCGCACGGCGGCACAGCAGCACGCGGTTCTCCCATACGGGAATGGTGCCGAGGACGAGGTTCGGATTCTGGTAGTGGATCGCGCCGCAGCCGGCGCACTGGTAGCGCGCGCGGTTGTCGCCGGGCGGGACACTGAAGGTGAGCGTATGGCTGCAGGCCGGGCAGAACTTCATGGCAGGCGGGGCGGATTGCCGCGAGTGTAGCAGCGTGCCGCGCCGGCGCGCCCAAGACCTCGCAATGCCGTTTGACGGCGCCGGCACCGGGGGACTATCATTTTTGCTGACTAGGCAGTAAATGCCTGGGCAACTATCTCCAACACGCGCATGAGCCACCCCGCGTCCGGCCCCTCTGTCTCCATTCCGTTCTACAGCGCGGAAGACTATCGGCCGGGGGACAGCATCGGATATCTGGTGCGGCAGCTGAAGTCCTCGCTGACGCGCTGCATCGACGCGCAGATCCTGTGTCACGGCCTGACGGACGCGCAGTGGGCGCCGCTGATGCTGATCAAGCATCGCAAGGCCAGCAATGCCGCCGAGCTGGCGCAGGAACTGGAGGTCGATACGGGCGCGATGACGCGCACGATCGATCGGCTGGAGGCCAAGGGCCTGGTCCGGCGCAGCCGCTCGCAGCGCGACCGGCGTGTGGTGTTCCTCGAGCTCACCGAGGCGGGCGAGCAGGCAGTCGCCCACGCGCCCGGCGTGCTCGCCGATGCGAACAATCTGCACCTGCAGGGATTCTCGGAAGAGGAGTTCCGCCAGCTGCGCGGTTTCCTGCTGCGGATGATAGACAGCGGCAAGCGCTGCCAGGCCGAGCGTGCCGAGGAGCCGCGGTGAGAGCGCGGCCGTGAGGGCGCAGCCATGAAAGTGCGGCTGGCCGCGCTTGCCGTGGCCTTGTCGGCGCTGGCCGGCTGCGTCAGTCATGGGGACATCGAGCCTACGCTGCGACAGATCGATCCGGCTGCTGTCGGCATGACCGGATCGGGCGCTGCAGGGGGTGACGAGCGCTTCGACTGGCCCAGCGATCACTGGTGGCAGACCTACGGCGACGCCACGCTGGATCAGCTGATAGCTCGCGCGCTCGACGGCAACCCGACGCTGGCGACGGCGGCGGCGCGGCTGGCGTGGGCCGGCAGCCTCACCGAGGCTGCCGCGGCGGCTGGCGGGCCGCAGCTTGCCGCGTCGGCCGAGGCCACGCGGCAGCGCTACAGCGAGAACGGCAGCGTGCCGGCGCTGCTGGCGGGCAGTACGCGCACCAGCGGCTCGCTGCTGCTCAACGCAAGCTGGGCGCTCGATTTCTTCGGCCGGCATCAGGCGGCCCTCGACGCTGCCGTCGGCCAGCAGCGCGCGGCGCAGGCCGATCTGCAGGCGGCGCGGCAGTTGCTCGCCAGCCAGGTGGCGCGCATCTATTTCCAGCTGGCGCGCGCGATCGAGCAGCGCGCGCTGACCCGGCTGACGCTGGCGCAGCGCGAGCAGTTGCTCGAGCTGGTGCGTTCGCGCGTCGCCGCCGGGCTGGATACGCGAGTCGAGCTGCGCCAGGCCGAGGGCGCGCTGCCGGAAACGCGGCAGCGCATCGAACAGTTCGACGAACAGATCGCGCTGGCCCGCAACGCGCTGGCTGCGCTGACTGTCCAGCCGCCGATGGCGCTGGCGACGCTGGCGCCGCGTCTGCCCAAGCAGGCGGCGCTCGCGGTGCCGGCATCGATTCCGGCCGATCTGCTCGGCCGGCGCGCCGACGTCGTGGCGGCCCGCTGGCGCATCGAAGCCGCGCTGCGGGGCCGCGATGCGGCCAAGGCCGACTTCTATCCGAACGTCAACCTGGCCGCGTTCGTCGGCTTGTCCAGCCTCGGCTTTTCGAGGTTGCTCGAGGGCGGCAGCCGCGTCTACGGCGCGGGTCCCGCGCTGAGACTGCCGGTATTCGACGCGGGGCGGCTGCGGGCCGAGCTGCGCGGCCGCACGGCCGACATGGACGCGGCCGTGGCCAGCTACAACTCGGCCGTCGGTGAAGCGGTGCGCGACGTCGCCGATCAGCTCGCATCGCTGCGCTCGGTCGAGCGCCAGGCGGTCGAGCAGCGAGCGGCCCAGGCCGCCGCCGAGAGCGCCTTCGAGCTGGCGGTGCAGCGGTACCGGGCGGGGCTGGGCAACTACCTGACCGTCCTGGCTGCCGAGAGCAGTGTGATCGCGCAACGGCACAACGCCGCCGAGCTGAAGGCGCGCGGCGTGGATCTCGACGTGGCGCTGATTCACGCGCTGGGCGGCGGGTATGCCGAGGCGGCCCGGTGATTGACAAGCGAAAGCGAGAAGCGAGAGCCGCATGAGCACTGATTCGTCATCCGCTCCGACGGCGCCCACAGGCGGACCCCCGGTTGCGCGCAACGGCCGGCGGCGCAAGATCGGCCTGCTGGCGATCCTGCTGATCGTCGTGCTGGGCGGTGCCGGCTATGCGGTGTGGTGGAGCCTGATCGGCAGCCGCTACGTCAGTACCGACAATGCCTACGTGCAGGGCAATGTCGTGCAGATCACGCCGCAGATCGGCGGGACGGTGCTGGCGATCCATGCCGACGATACCGATCGTGTCGAAGCCGGCCAGCTGCTGGTCGAGCTCGATGCGGCGGATGCGCAGGTGGCGCTCGAACAGGCGCAGGCGCAGCTGGCGCAGGCGGTGCGGCAGGCGCAGTCGGTGTATTCGAACAATGCCGCGCTGCAGGCGAACATCGCACTGCGCCAGGCCGATGCGCTGAAGGCGCTGTCCGACCTCGAGCGTGCGCGCGAGGACCTGCAGCGCCGGCAGCAGCTCGGCGCTTCCGGTGCGGTGAGCGGCGAGGAGCTGCGCCACGCACAGAAGGCGGTCGACAGCGCCGCCAGTGCCGCCGCCGCCGCGCGCGCCGCCGTCGACGCCGCGCGCGAGCAGCTGCAGGTCAATCGTGCGCTGACCGGCGACACGCCGGTGGCCCAGCATCCCAGCGTGCTGGCCGCCGCGGCGCGCGTGCGCGAAGCCTATCTGGCCGTGCAGCGCATGACGCTGCCGGCACCGGTGGCCGGCTATGTCGCGCGGCGCAGCGTACAGCTCGGCCAGCGCGTGCAGGCCGGCGCGCCGCTGATGGCGATCATTCCGCTCGATCAAGTCTGGGTGGAAGCCAACTTCAAGGAGGTGCAGCTGCGCAGCATGCGCATCGGCCAGCCGGTGACGCTGACCGCCGACATGTACGGCGGCAAGGTGACGTATCAAGGCCGCGTCGCCGGCATGGGCGCCGGCACCGGCGCGGCTTTCGCGCTGCTGCCGGCGCAGAACGCCACCGGCAACTGGATCAAGGTGGTGCAGCGGGTGCCGGTGCGCATCGCGCTCGAAGCCGGCCAGGTGCGCGAGCATCCGTTGCGCGTCGGCCTGTCGATGACGGCGACCGTCGACATCCGCGATCAGAACGGTGGCTCATTGGCCGCGGCGCCGCGCACCGATGCGGCGGCGCAGACGCGGGCCTTCGAGGTCGACACGCGCGCCGCCGAATCGATGGTGCGCCGAATCATCCAGGCCAACCTGGTCCGCCGCGCATCGGCGCCGGCGTCCCCCGGCCCGGCCGTGCCGGGCGGCCGGGCGCTGGCCCTGGGCCGCTGAGCCGGCGCGCGCCGCCTGGGCCTGCCGCCAGAACGCCGCCGCCAGAACGCCGCCACCAGAACGCCGCCACCAGAACGCCGCCACCAGAACGCCACCAGAACGCCGGAGCAATCGCCTTGGCCTCGACGCCTTCCGCCGCGCTGCCGCCTTCGGACGGCGTGCCGCTGCGTTCCGACGGCGTGCCGTCGCGTTCCAGTGGCGCGTCGCCGTCCGCCGGTGCTGCGCCGGCGCGCGGCACCGGCCGGTCGTCGCGGCAAGCCGGCGCACCGAACGGACAGCACGCGCCGCTGTCGGGCAGCACGCTGGTGCTCGGAACGCTGGCACTGTCGCTGGCCACCTTCATGAACGTGCTCGACACATCGATCGCCAATGTGTCGATCCCGGCGATCTCCGGCGACCTCGGCGTGAGCACCAGCCAGGGCACCTGGGTGATAACCAGCTTCGCAGTGGCCAATGCGATCTCGCTGCCGCTGACCGGCTGGCTGACGCAGCGCTTCGGGCAGGTGCGGCTGTTCATGTCGAGCGTGCTGCTGTTCGTGCTGGCCTCGTGGCTGTGCGGGCTGGCGCCGAGCATCGAATGGCTGATCGCGTTCCGCGTGCTGCAGGGAGCCGTAGCCGGCCCGATGATTCCGCTGTCGCAGACGCTGCTGCTGGGCAGCTATCCGCCGCAGAAGGCCGGCATGGCGCTGGCCATGTGGTCGATGACGACGCTGATCGCGCCGGTGGCCGGTCCGCTGCTCGGCGGCTGGATCACCGACAACATCGCGTGGCCGTGGATCTTCTACATCAATGTTCCGGTCGGCCTGGCTGCGGCGGCGCTGACCTGGACCATCTACCGCGACCGTGAATCACCGAGGCAGCGGCTGCCGGTCGATGTGGTCGGACTGTCGCTGCTGGTGATCTGGGTGGGCGCGCTGCAGATCATGCTCGACAAGGGCCAGGAGCTGGACTGGTTCGCATCGCGGCAGATCGTCATGCTCGGGCTGGTTTCGCTGACCGCGTTCGCGGTCTTTCTCGTCTGGGAGCTGACCGACGAGCACCCGGTGGTCGACCTGTCGCTGTTCCGCGGCCGCAACTTCTCGGCTGGCGCGCTGTCGCTGTCGCTGGCCTATGCGCTGTTCTTCGGCAACATCGTCATCCTGCCGCTGTGGCTGCAGCAGTACATGGGCTACACCGCTACGCATGCCGGCATGACGATCGCGCCGGTCGGGCTGATGGCCATGGTGCTGACGCCTATCGTCGGACGCAACATGCCGCGCTGGGACCTGCGCTGGGCGGCCACGTTCTCGTTCGTCGTATTCGCGCTGGTGATGTGGCTGCGCTCGCGCTTCGACACGCAGGCCGACATGCTGACCATCATCATCCCCACGGTGATCCAGGGCATTGCCGTCGCCTTCTTCTTCATCCCGCTGGTGTCCATCATTCTGTCCGGCCTGCCGCCGGAGAAGCTGGCAGCGGCCTCGGGGCTCAGCAACTTCGTGCGGATCTCCGCCGGCGCCTTCGGCACCTCGATCGCCACCACGGCGTGGGAGGACCGAGCCGCCATGCACCATGCCCACTTGAGCGAAGCGATCACGCACAGCGCGCCGGCCGCTGCCGAGGCGCTGGCCAGACTGCAGGCTGCCGGGCTGACGCCCACGCAGAGCCTTGCCGCCATCGACCGGATGATCGAGCAGCAGGCGCACACGATGGCGGCCAATGACGTGTTCCTGGTGTCGTCGATCCTGTTCCTGGGACTGGCCGGTTTCGTCTGGCTGACGAAGCCCGAGGGCGCGGCCGGAGGAGGCCCGGGGGCGGCGGGTGGCGTGCACTGAAGAAACAGTGCTATAATTTCTTTCTCTGACGCGGAGTGGAGCAGTCTGGCAGCTCGTCGGGCTCATAACCCGAAGGTCACAGGTTCAAATCCTGTCTCCGCAACCACTGTTATAGACTGGCCGGCCGCTATTCAAGCGCCCGGCCAGTTTGCATTTCGGTCCACACTTCGTTTTCGCCGCGCAGCTCCAGCCGAACCCGGCCAATGAGCTGCGCCACCGCCGCCCGCGCTCGGCCTCCGCGGCGCGCAGGCGGGCCGCCAGGGCGTCAGACGCCCCGACCCTGGCAATCGCACATCCACAGCCTGCCGATCTCCGCGCTAAGCCCCTGGATTCGCGCCGCAGGGGCAGCCTCGCGTTGCCCGTGCTCGGCGCGCAAGGCGCGACACGCGCGGTCGAATTCCGCCCGCGCTTCGGGCGACAGCGATTCGCCATACACGACGCCCAGCAGGTGCTTGTCGACGAGTTCGCGCCCGATCGTGAAGCCGCGGCACACCGTCTCGTCGCGATCCTTTCGCGCGTTGCAGCCGTAGCGCGTCCTGAATCATCCACTCGGCCCGCGGTTGGTCGATCCGGCGGCGCTTCCCCGTGTCGGGGTCTTCAGCCACTGCGAGCGGTTCCAGATGAGTCGGCCGACGTACAGCTCGTTATTGAGCACGCCCGAGCCTTTGGCGGGACTGCCATATAGCGCCGACACGGCCCACCTGCCGCCGCGCGGCGATGGCGCGCCCAGCCGATTCAGTTCGTGGGCGATGCGCGCCACGCCCTGGCCGCTGGCGTAGCGCTCGAATATCTCGCGCACCCAGCGCGCCTCGCGATCGTCGATCTCCAGCCGGCTGCCGGCCTCGCTGTCGCGCACCAGCCGGTAGCCGAACGACCCGCCGCCGGCCACGACCCGCTTGTAACCTTGCCGCCCAGGCCGCGATGCACTTTCGCGCGCAGGTCGTCGAGATACAGCTCGGCGACGATGCCCCGCACGGCGCGCAGCACCTTACGGCCAGCGCCCGCCGAGTCGTAGCTATCGGACACGCCGACGATGCGGATCTGCTGGTGCTCCAGCCGGCGCACGATGCGCTCGAGCTCCACCTGATCGCGCGACAGCCGGTCCAGCGACTCGACGACGAAGGCGTCGATACGACTGGCCAGGGCGTCGGCGAGCAGCGCGCGGCGCCTGACCGACCACGTGCGGCGCACCGTCGACGCGGCTCGCATGCTGATGATCGCTGTCGACCTGAACAGCGCGCAGGCGCAGATCGAGCTGACGATCGATCTGCTGACCGTGGCGACGCGCACAATGGCGCAGGCGCAGCAGATCAGTGCGCTGGTGCTGAAGGCTCAGGCCGAAGGGCGCGACCGGCTCACCGACGAGGAATGGGCGCAGATCCGCGCGGCCGACGATGCGGCGCGCGCGGTGCTGGTGACTGCGATCGGGGGCGGTCAGTGACGCCGGCGCAGCGCTACACCGAGCGCACCCAAGGCGAGAAGGGCGAGCGTGCCTGGAGTGGGGACGTATCCCGTGTGAATGCTGAAGGTACCGCGAGTACTTCCTTCGGGATCTCTGCCACTGGTCTGCTCAAAGTCGCCATAGCCGACAATGCTGCCATTGATGCCGCGCAACGAGGTGAAGTCGACAATCCCAGGAGGTATCCAGTGGCCCTCCAGATGTAGGCGGATGGCATGCATGAAGGAACCGGGCCTGTTCGGATCCTGGTCGGTCTCGGTCATGAGATCGCCGATAAAGGCGTAGTCACCGTCTGCTTCCCGGATGATCCTGAGCGGGTCGTAGGGTTCGCAGATACCCACTTTAGGCCAGCACGGCAGAGCGATGTCGGGAGCGACTCTGAGGCCTCCGGCATTCAGATCCAAGTACAGCTCATGCCCTATGGGCCGGAATGGCTGTCCATAGCAGTGCGTAGTGGATGGTTCGTTGGCGCAGCGGCTGCCCCACGGAAAGTAAAGAGAAAGCGACATCGCAGTATCAGACAGGGTCGGTATCGCATCGATCCACTGGCCACCACTGTAGACCTCGTAGGTTTCGATCTTGCCGTAAAAGATGCCGCGGAGGGGGTCGGCGTTAGTCGCTTGGGCGAAAAGGAGGATGAAGGCAAGCAGGAAGAGTCGCATCGTGATGTGCCCTTAAGCAGGAGTCGGGTGAGAGTTGACAGGGCGGGAGAGGGGCTGGGAGGTCAATCCCAGCGCCCACGTGACTGCAACTAGTGCCAGGACCTCGATGAAAGGCATACGGCTATCCCCCCAGATACTGTTGTTGCAAGGGGAAGCAACTTGCGTTCCGCTCTTTGAAATCAATCACATGCTCTCCTCGGCCGGAGTGTATGTAAGTTACCCCGACTCCGGGAAAATCCTTGTTGCGAGGTGAGCCGTGCGCATGCCAGGCGATCCGGCTGGGTGTGCGGATATCGGCCGCGCAGTGCACGCGTTGCAGGTGCAGATCTTTCTCGATGGAATTCCGTAGGCGGGCAGCATCAGACATATCGCGCCTGGACCAGCCACCCTCCTGCCATGCACAATCGCCCGCTTTCAGAGGAGATCAATGATGCCCACCTGGTTCATCACAGGCTGCTCGACCGGCTTCGGTCGCGAGCTCGCGCGCGCCGTGCTGTCGCGCGGCTGGAACGTGGTGGTCACCGCGCGCGATCCGGATACGGTCGCCGATCTCGTTGCCGGCCATGAGACGCATGCGCTGGCGCTGCGGCTCGACGTCACCGACGCCGCGCAGATCGCCGCCGCGGTGAGCGATGCGCGGGCGCGCTTCGGGTCGATCGACGTGCTCGTCAACAATGCCGGCTACGGCTATCGCAGCGCTGTCGAGGAGGGCGAGGACGAGGCCATGCGCAGGCTGTTCGAGACGAACTTCTTCGGTCTGGTTGCGGTGACGCGCGCTGTCCTGCCCGAGATGCGTATGCGCGGCAGCGGCTGGATCGTCAATCTGTCGTCGATCGCCGGGCGCATGTCGTTTCCGGGCTCGGGCTACTACTCGGCCAGCAAGTTCGCGGTCGAGGGCCTGTCGGTCGCGCTGAGCAAGGAGCTGCGGCCGCTCGGCGTGCGCGTGCTGGTGGTCGAGCCGGGTCCGTTCCGCACCGACTTCGGCGGTCGTTCGCTGCAGCAGTCGCGAGCGCCGATCGCGGACTACGCGCAGACCGCCGGCAAGCGGCGCAAGGAGAACGTGACGCAGAACGAGGCGCAGCCCGGCGATCCCGCGCGCGCGGCCGAAGCGATCATCGAGGTGCTGCAGTCGCCGACGCCGCCGTTCCGCCTGCTGCTGGGGCGCGTGGCCGTCGATTCGATGCGCACGGAGCTGGACGCGCAGCGCCGCGAGCTGGAGGCCTGGGAGGTCGTGGGCTACGGCGCCGACTATCCCGCCGCCGATTGACGGCCCCCCGCGCCGGCGGTCACCGCTTGCCGGCGGTCATCGGTCATCAGGGCTCATCGACCGTCGCCGGCATCGACCGCTGCCTTTATCGACCGCTGCCTTCATCGATCACCGGCGGACTCGTCGTCGCTTTCGCCGCCTTCTTCGTCGGCGTTCTCGGCCAGCCGCTGCGCCGCCAGCTCGGCGACCCGCTTCAGATGCGCCACGGAAGCCTGCTGCGCGCCGTCGGCGTCGCGCCGGCGCATCGCGTCGACGATGCGCTGCATCTCCTCCGCGACTTCCTCGCGCCGACCGGGTGATGCAATGGTCATCGAGCGCAGCCGGTTGATGCGTGCGTTCAGCGAACGAACCACTTCCCAGGCCACCGACATGCCGGCCGCGGCGAACAGCGCCTCGTAGAACGCGGTCGTGCGCAGCATGACCTGATGCAGGTTGTTGCGGTCGAAGGCAGCCTGCGTGCGGCGGTTCAGCTCATCGAGCCGCTCCAGATCGGCCGTGCTCGCATGCTGCGCGCACTGGCGCGCGGCATGGCCCTCGAGAAGCGCGCGGATCTCGTAGATCTGTGCGGCCTGGTCGGGGTCGAGCCGCGCCACCACGGGGCCGTGATGAGGCACGGTCTCGACCAGCCCCTCGGCTTCGAGATGCCGCAGCACTTCGCGGACGATCGATCGGCTCACGTCGAGTTGTTCGCACAGCCGCCGCTCGACCAGCCGCTGCCCGGGTCTGAAGTGGCCGCTGAGGATCGCGTCGCGCATCTTCTCCAGCGACAGTTCGCGCAGCGTCTTGGCGCTGCGGTCGATCTTCAGGGAGCCGGCGGAGGTAGGCACTTGGGGCATGGTGCGATCGGGGCGCGGAGCAGGTCGCGAGTGACGGCGCGACGCGCCGCGATTTCAGCAGGCGCCAACGATACCAGCTTCGCCGCCGTCGCTCAGCCGCCCACAGTCGCGCGCGTGCCGGCGCCCGCACCGGCATCCGCGCACAGGAACTCGCGCAGCATGCCGTTCACGCGCGGCACGTCGGTCAGATTCATCATGTGGCGCGCACCGGCCACGACGTCGAGCCTGCCCTGCGGGGCCAGCTCGGCCATCGCCGCCGACATCGCCGGCGTCGAGTTGCCGTCGAATTCGCCGGTGGTGAACAGCGCCGGCATCGCCAGCTGCCGTAGCCGCTGCTGATGGACTTCGTCCGATTCGGCGAAGATCCGGTAGGTGCGCGCATAGCCGATCGGGTCGACGTCGGCGAGGAAGCCGCGCACCTGCCGCGCGGTGGCCGCCAGCGGCGCCGGGGGCGGATCGCCGAACCAGCGCTCGATCGTGCTGTCGATGGTGGCGTCCACGCCGGCGCGCTGCAAGGCCTGCGCGCGCTGCCGTACCGCGGCGCGCTGCTCGGCGCTGCGGCGGAACACCGCGTTCATGGCGACGACGCGCCGCGTCCGCTGCGGATGACTGAGCGCGAATTCGAGCGCCACCAGCGCACCCATCGAATGGCCGACGACGTCGACGAGACCCAGTCGCAGATGGTCGAGCAGAGCAAGCAGCTGTCCGGCGTAGTCGCCGAGCGTTGCGTCCTCGCGAGGCAGCCGGCTCGCGCCGTGGCCCAGCAGATCGTAGGTGAGCACGCATCGCTCGCCGGCCAGCGCCGCGACCTGCGGCGCCCAGACGTCCTGCTGCATGCCCACGCCGTGGATCAGCACCATGGCCGCGGTGCCGGGACTGCCGGCGCTCGCGTCAGGCCCGTACAGGCGATACGCGGTGCCGTCAGCCGTGCCGGTCGATCGCGGCAGGCGTTCAGATTCAGGCATCGTTGCCGCCGAGTTCGCGCAGGTCTTCATAGCGATTGCCGATGCGGTGATGCGGACGGCCGCCGATCGAGGCGCCCAGCGCGACGACGATCTCGTCCGGGGCGGGCGCGTCGTTGATCGAGAACTGCAGCGTCAGGTAGTGCGAGCGCTGCCCTTCGTCATGCTTGTGCATCATCGGAATCGAGATGGCGCAGTCCGGACCGCCGCGCAGGTTGGTGAAGCTCAGATAGCTCTTGGCGCCGACTGCCTTGCGGTACAGGTTGCCGAAGCGCAGCGTGTGGATCAGCGCGGACCCATGCTCGATCTCGCCCGCAGTGCCGACGACCGCGGCCTTGCCGTAGCCTTCGACCGCTTCGCCGCTGCCGGCCATGGCCAGGATCTTCTCGGTCAGCAAGGCGCCGAGGATGGGCGCGAGCGCGTGGATCTCGGGCTTCAGGTCGTCGACGAAGCCGCGTCCCGCCCACGGATTGGCGAGCACCACCGCCGCGCCGAACAGCTGCAGCGGGCGCGCGGCGGCCTTGCCGCCTTCGATGCGCGTCTCTTCCTGATAGGTGACGATCTTGCGGATGCCGGTTTCCATGATTCGATCTCGCTGTTGCGTGGACAGAGGAGGAGAGGGGGAGTCGCCTGGCGGCTGCGTCACTCGGCGGTGATGTTCGCCGCCTTGACGACGGCTTCGTATTTCTGCTGCTCGGTGACGAGGAACTTGCGCAGCGCGTCGGCCGATTCGCCGGAGGCACTGATGCCCTGCTCGGCCAGACGCTTGCGGATCGCCGGGTCGGCGAGCACCTGCGCGGCGGCGTTCTGCAGCTTGCTGCCGATGGCAGCGGGAGTCTTGGCGGGCAGGAACAGGCCGAACCAGACGCCCAGGTCGAAGCCGTCGAGTCCGGGCTGACGGCCCAGCGCGGGAATGTCCGGCGCCAGGTCCGACGGTGCGGCGGCGGTGACGGCATACGCCTTCAGCCGGCCGTTCTTCAGGTACGGCTGTGCGGCGCTGAGCGTGGACACGGCGACGTCGATCTGGCCGCCCAGCAGGTCCAGCAGGGCGGGGGCCGCGCCGCGGTAGGGAATGTGCGTCATGAAGATCTTGGCGCGCATCTTCAGCAGCTCGCCGGCGACGTGCATGGGCGTGCCGTTGCCGGCCGACGCGTAGCTCAGCGCACCGGGGCGCGAGCGGGCCAGCGCGATCAGCTCGTTGACGTCGCGGGCAGGCAGGCCGGGCTTGCCGAGCAGCACCATCGGGCCGGTTCCGACGAACACCACCGGCGTCAGATCGCGGACGCCGTCGTACGGCAGGCGCGGGTTGATCACCTTGTTGATCAGGATTTCCGAGCCCGAGCCGAGCAGCACCGTGTAGCCGTCGGCGGCAGCACGCACCGCGCGCTGCGTGCCGAGCACGCCGCCGGCACCGCCCACGTTCTCGACCACCACCGGCTGGCCCAGCTTTTCGGACAGCATCGGCGCCAGCGTCCGCGCGATGTTGTCGGAGCTGCCGCCCGGGGCGAAGGGCACGATCAGCGTGATCGGGCGTTCCGGGTACTCGGCCGCCGCTGCGGGCGCCGGCGCCGTACCGATGAAGGTCGCGGCCGCGCCGGCGATGGCAGCGGCGAGCCAGCTGCGCCGCGTCGGGCGGGGCAGCGAAAAGCGCGTCTGCGCGTGGTCGAGAACGGGCTGCGGGAGCATGGTCGGGTCCTCCATTATGTATGCCGTATTATGGTATACCAAAAATCTGATCGAATTCTGCCGCAGGCTCGTGCGGCGCGTCAAGGGGGGCACGTGTTCGCCGCCGCGGGCGCCGTCGGGAGCTCGTGGGCGTCATCTGTGCTCAGCGGCGTCCTCCGCGCTCGCCGGCTTCATCCGCAACCCTTGGCGACACCCTGAGCCTGTGGGATAGTTCGCTGCCCCTGGTGTCCTGCCCCGCCGCGCTGCTATCCATCGGCGGGCCGCGCCCAGCTTCCTGCCACGACCGCCACCGACCTCCATGACCGTCATCACCAATATCGAAGACCTGCGCGTGCTGGCGCAAAAGCGCGTGCCGCGAATGTTCTACGACTACGCCGACAGCGGCGCCTGGACCGAGAGCACCTACCGCGCCAATGAAAGCGAGTTCCAGAAGATCAAGCTGCGCCAGCGCGTGGCAGTGAACATGGACAACCGCAGCACGCGCACGACGATGATCGGCCATGATGTCGCGATGCCGGTGGCGATCGCGCCGACCGGCCTGACCGGCATGCAGCACGCCGACGGCGAAATCCTCGGCGCCCGGGCTGCCGAACGCTTCGGCATTCCGTTCACGCTGTCGACGATGAGCATCTGCTCGATCGAGGACATCGCCGCGAACACCTCGGCGCCGTTCTGGTTCCAGCTGTACGTGATGCGCGACCGCGACTTCATCGAGCGGCTGATCGATCGCGCCAAGGCGGCGCGCTGCTCGGCCCTGGTGCTGACGCTCGATTTGCAGATCCTCGGCCAGCGCCACAAGGACCTGAAGAACGGCCTGACTGCCCCGCCCAAGCCGACGCTGCGCAACCTGCTGAACCTGATGACCAAGCCGCGCTGGTGCATGGGCATGCTGGGCACCCGCCGGCGCACCTTCGGCAACATCGTCGGTCATGCCAAGGGGGTCGGCGACATGTCGTCGCTGAGCTCGTGGACGGCCGAACAGTTCGATCCGCAGCTGAACTGGAACGACGTCGAATGGATCAAGCGCCGCTGGGGCGGCAAGCTGGTGCTCAAGGGCATCCTGGACGTCGAGGACGCGCGGCTGGCGGCCGAGACCGGCGCCGATGCGCTGGTGGTCAGCAATCACGGCGGACGCCAGCTCGACGGCGCGCTCAGCTCGGTGGAAGTGCTGCCGGCGATTGCCGACGAAGTGGGCTCGCGCATCGAGGTCTGGATGGACGGCGGCGTCCGCAGCGGCCAGGACGTGCTCAAGGCCTGGGCCCTGGGCGCGCGCGGCACGATGATCGGCCGCCCGTTCCTCTACGGGCTCGGTGCCATGGGCGAGGAGGGCGTGACGCGCTGCCTGCAGATCATCCATCGCGAGCTCGATCTGACGATGGCCTTCTGCGGCCATACGCGGCTGGCGGGCGTCGACCACCGCATCCTCATTCCGGGCACCTATCCGACCGGCGAACCGGCGCGCGCCGCATCGGTGCAGCGGCCCGCCGTATCGGCGAGGCTGGAACAGGCGCAGGCGGGCTGAGCCGATGGCCGATCGGATGCCGCCGGCGCTGACGGCGCTCGAAGTGCGCGTGCTCGGCGTGCTGGTCGAGAAAGAGCGCACCGTTCCCGATACCTATCCGCTGAGCCTGAACGCTCTGGCCGCGGGCTGCAACCAGAAGACCAGCCGCGATCCGGTCATGTCGGCGGGCGAGGGCGAGGTGCAGGCGGCGATCGATTCGCTGCGGCGGGCCTCGCTGGTGATCGAATCGAGCGGCGGCCGCGTGATGCGTTATGCGCACAACGTCAAGCGCGTGCTCGAGCTGCCGTCGGAGGCCGTGGCGCTGCTTGCCACGCTGGCCTTGCGCGGCCCGCAGACGGTGAGCGAGCTGCGGCTGAACTGCGAGCGACTGCATCGGTTCGCCGATGCCTCGTCGGTCGAGGCCTTTCTGGACGAGCTGGCGGCGCGGCCGGCGGGCGCGCTCGTCGTGCAGCTGCCGCGGCAGCCGGGCACGCGCGAGGCGCGCTGGATGCAGCTGCTCGGCGGTGCGGGGCCGGCGCAGTTGCAACCGCAGCAACCGCAATCGCCGCAGCCACTATCGCAGCCGCAGCCGGCGAGCGAGATGCGGGCTGACGTTTCAGCGGTTTCCCCCGCCGACGGGATCGCAGCCCTCACCGATACGGTGGCGCGGCTCGAGCGCGAGCTGGCCGAGCTGCGGGGAACCGTCGCGCGATTGTGCGACGAACTCGGCGTCTCGCCGGACGCGCCGCAGCGCTGAACAGCCGCGCCAGCGCCGTCCCAGCGCGGCGTACCGGTTATTCCCGGGGGCGCCGCGCGTTCGGTGCCATCATTGCGCCGGAACGCGCCGAGCTGCCATGTCATCCGTGATCCTCGACTCCTCGCTGCCGCGCAGCGACCCGGGCGCCGGCACGACGCCGGAGTTCCGGACTCGCGACCTGCGCCTCGATTTCTTCCGCGGCTGGGCGCTGTGGTTCATCTTCATCGATCACGTGCCGTCGAGTCAGCTGGGAACGCTGACCTTCCGCAACTTCGGCCTGAGTGACGCCACCGAGATCTTCGTGTTCATCTCCGGCTACAGCGCCGCGCTGGTCTATGGCCGCGTGCTGCAGCGGTCCGGCTTTCGCTTCATGGCGGCCAGCGTGCTGCGCCGCTGCTGGCAGCTGTACGTGGCGCACATCGTGCTGTGCGTTTTCTTCGTCGCGCAAATCGCGTTCGTGGCTGCGCGCTTCGACAACCCGATGTTCATCGAGGAGCTGAACATCCGGCGCTTCATCGAGCGGCCCGACGTGGCGCTGATGGAGGCGCTGGTGCTGCATTTCCGCCCGGTCAACCTCGACATCCTGCCCTTGTACATGGCGCTGCTGCTGGGGCTGCCGCCCGTCCTGTGGGCGATCCGGCGCAGTCCGTTCACGGTGCTGCTGGTCTCAGCGGTGGTGTACGCGGGTGTGCAGCGCTTCGGCTGGACGCTGCCGGTCTATGCCGACGGCGACGTGTGGTTCTTCAATCCGCTCGGCTGGCAGTTCCTGTTCGTGCTGGGCGCTCTGTGCGCGGACCGTCCGCCGTTCTATGAACCGCTGGCCCGGCGCCGCGGCTGGTTGATCGGCGTGGCGGTCGGCTTCCTGCTGTTCTCGTTCTTCCTGGTGCTGAGCTGGCGATGGCCTCAGCTCGAGGCCCTGGTGCCCGGCTGGCTCGGCGATCTGTTGTATCCGATCGACAAGACCAACCTCGATGTCCTGCGTCTGCTGCATTTCCTCGCCGTGGCGTACCTGATCGCGCAATATGTGCCCCGTGACGCCGCGTTCCTGCGCTGGCGCGTCTGGCGCCCGGTGGTGCTGTGCGGGCAGCATTCGCTGTATGTGTTCTGCCTGGGCATCTACCTGTCGTTCGCCGCGCACTTCGTGCTGGTGCAGTTCTCAGACGCGCTGCCGATGCAGGTCTTGGTGATAGGGACAGGGCTCGCGCTGATGACCGCGCTGGCCGGCCTGCTGCACTGGTACCGCGCGGGCGCGACGCAGCCGGCGGCATCACGGCAGATCGATTGATGGGGCTGATCGATTGAAGGGGATTCGGCGGATGCGCCTTGGGATCGTGGCTCGTTGTGCCTTTGCGGCGGCATGTCTGGCGCCGGCGATCGCTGTCGCGTCGTCGGCCGGCGCCGCTGCGCTGCAGTTGCCGCCGCGCTGTGAAGCGCCGGCGGCCCTGGCGCAGGTGCCGCAGCCGTTCGGCCATGCCGCGGCGGAGCTGGCCACAGGCGGCCTAGTCCGCATCGCGGTGCTCGGTTCCGGTTCGTCGGCGGGCAACGGCGTCAGCGCGCCCGAGAATGCCTATCCCGCTGCGTTGAAACGCCATCTGCAGAAGCTGTATCCCGATGCTGCATTCGACGTGGCGACCTTCGCCCAGCGGGGCGCCCGCGTGGCCGACATGCTCGTGCGGCTGGAGGCCGACGTGCTGCCCTTGCAGCCCGCCCTGGTGATCTGGCAGATCGGCGTCAGCGACGTGGTCGAAACGGTGCCGCTGGCCCGGTTCAGGCGTGATCTCGATCGTGGGCTGAAGCTGCTGCGTGCCGCCGACGCCGACGTGTTGCTGGTGGACATGCAGTTCAGCCGCTATACCGAGCTGCTGGTCAGCCCCGGCGAGTATCTCGATCAATTGCGCTGGATCAGCCGGCGCCAGGGCGTGGCGCTGCTGCGGCGCTATGCACTGATGGAACATTGGATCGGTACCGCCGCCTTCGATTTCCAGGGCGGCACGCAGGCCGAGCAGCAGCGCAGCGCCGATCTGGCGCACGACTGCGTCGCCGGCTGGCTGGCGCGGATGATCCACAAGGGCATCCGAATGGCCGACAAGCGATGAGTGCGCCGCGGGCGCGTTCGATCCGTCCGGGTGACCGGCTCCGCACGGCGCGGTTGCTCGGCAGCGCGCTGCTGGCGCTGGCCTGTGCGTCCGCCGGAGCGCAGACTCGGGAGGAGTTCCGCTGCCCGGTGCGGCAGCCGGCGGCGACGCTCGATCAACCGCTGCCGCGCGTCGCTGCCCGGCTGCGTGACGGGCGTCCGCTGACGATCGTCACCATCGGCTCGTCGTCGACGGCCGGCGCCGGCGCCTCGTCGATCCAGGCGACCTATCCGGCGCGGCTCGGCATCGAGCTGCTGCAGCGCTATCCGGGCCGCGTCATCAAGGTGATCAACAGCGGCACCAATGGCGAGGAAGTGCCGGCGATGCTCAAGCGCTTCGAGCGCGACCTGTTCGCCTACCAGCCCGATCTGGTGATCTGGCAGATCGGTACGAACAGCCTGCTGCGCCGAACCGATCCTCGCAGTTTCGCGGCCGGCGTGCGTTCCGGCATCGCACGGATCCGCAGCGCCGATACCGACGTGATGCTGATGGATCTGCAGTTCGTGCCGCGCGTCGAGGAGATGCCGGCGAGGGACGCCATGCTGGCCGACATCGAGGCGCTGGCGCGCGAGCACGGAGTCGCGCTGTTCCGGCGCCATGCGGTGATGCGCGGATGGGCGCAGGCGCTCGGCGACGACTATGCTCGGATGGTCTCTCCCGACCGTCTTCATCTGAACGACTTCAGCTATCACTGCCTGGCCGCCGAGCTGGCGAGTGCAATCACGGCCTCGGTCGGTCCGGCGCCTTCGACGGCTTCGACGCCTTCAACGGCTTCCGCAGCGGCTCAGCCGGCGGCGGCCGGACCGCGTTAGCTCAGCGCTGCGGGACGCGGCCAGGTGGGGAGCCCTGCGGCGGCTGGGCTCCTTGTGCGGGGCGCGCTGCCTGCGAAGGCCGCTGCGGCGGCGGCGGTGCGCTTCTCTGCGGGGGCGGCCCACCGTAGGGCGGCCGCGCGGCCCCGGGCCCGCCCTGCGGAGGGACGCCGGCGGGCGAGCGTCCGGCTGACGGGGGTGGCCTCGCTCCAGGCGGCCTCGCGTAGGGTGCTCCCGAGTTGGGCGGTCCCGCGTTCGGTGGTCCCGCGTTCGGTGGTCCCGCGTGCGGTGGTCTGGCAGTGGGCGGCCTGGCGTTTGGCGGCCAGGCATTCGGCGCCTCCGCACCCGGTGGGCGTACGCTCGCGGACGGCGGCCGCTGCGCGGGCATGCCGGGCCGGCCCTCGTGCGGCGGAGCGATTCCCGCCGGCGGCCTGCCCGGAGGCATGGCCGGTGGCCGGACGATGGGTGGCCGAGCAGCCGGTGGCTGCGGCGGCGGCGGCCTATAGCCCGGGCCGGGGCCAGGGCGATGATCACCCGGCCGATGACCCGGGCCGCTCCATTGGCCGGGCGGCGGAACCGGTGGCCGTGGCCGTGGCCGCGGCGGCCGGTCCGCCCAGCGCGGCCTCTGCGCATACCAGGGCTGATGCCGGTAGTGCGCATCCCAGTACGGAATCAGGGAGAACGTGAGGAGGGGCAGGCCGATCAAGGCGCCGTAGCGGATGACCGGCACCGGCTGTCCGCGATAGGGGTAGGCAAGAAAGCCTGCATGAACCCAGCCGCGATAGTTGGATGCAATGACATCACACCATTGGAAACCGTCGAGGCAGCCCAGCACCTGAACCCGGACGCCCGCCGGCAACCAGGTGACGATCGGATACGAAACGCCGGGACCGGCGCGCAGATTGACGGCGGTGGTGGTATGGGCCTGCGCGCTGGCGAGTCCCGGCAGCAGCAGCATCAGCGCTGCCGCGACGGCGGCGGCCCATTGCGGCAGCGGCGAACGAGCAAGCGGCGAACGAGCAGGATGAGGGTTCATGCGAATCTCCGCGAGGTCCGGCAGCGAGCGGGCCGCATCGGGGCGAAGCAAGCGGCTCGCCTACGGCTCCGCCTCGCGGCCTGCGCTGCAGTCAATCACTTCGCCCAGTGTGAAGCAAATGAGCCGGGCCGGTGTGGCGCCGGGACGTCGGACCCGGCCGCCACGCTCCTTCGTGTATCATCCAATGAATCGTCGACGCGATCGGGGCTCGGTTTTCGGGCAGCATGCCGCTCGATTCATGCGGGAGCGAGACACTCCTGCAAGATCGAAGTCAAACCCGCCCCCCGTGCCCGCGGCATCCAAGTCCCAGGGCCGAGCGACCCACGGCATTGCCGGTGTCCCTCGAGCCGCGAGACGAACTTGGCTGACAGACTCCCGGCGCGCGGCCCACCAGGCTCGTCGATGACGGACGTGCGCCGTTCTTCCTGGCCGGCGCGCCATTCGATTGAATCCGAGATTCCGCGAGCCGACGGCCGCGGCGACATGCCCTACCAAATGAATTCGCACGAAGACGTGCCGATTTCGATGAATACGCACGAAGCGAAGATCGTCATCGAGGCTGCGCTGTTGTGTGCCCAGCAGCCGATGAACATCGCGGAGCTGCGCAAGCTGTTCGCCGACGAGCTCGGCGGCGACGTGGTTCGTGCTCTGCTCGATGAGCTGGGGCAGGAATGGCAGGGGCGCGGCATCCAGCTCGCCGCGCTGTCCACCGGCTGGCGCTTCCAGAGCACGCCGCAGATGGCGCAGTTTCTCGAGCGGCTCAGCCCCGAGAAGCCGCCGCGCTATTCGCGCGCGGTGATGGAGACGCTGGCGATCATTGCCTACCGGCAGCCGGTCACGCGCGGCGACATCGAGGAGATCCGCGGCGTCACCGTCTCGTCGCAGGTGGTCAAGGCGCTCGAGGACCGCGGCTGGATCGAGGTCATCGGCCACAAGGACGTGATCGGCCGTCCGTCGCTGTTCGGCACCACGCGGCAGTTCCTCGACGATCTGGGTCTGCGTTCGATCAGCGAGCTGCCGGCGCTGCCCGAGCCGGGACAGTCGCCCGAGGCCGTGGCCGCGATCGAGCAGCGCGTCATGGACTTCGCCGGAGCTGCCGACGGTGAATCGGCCGACGCCGTCGCCGACCAAGCCGAGGATCAGGCCGCGCTGCCGACCTCGGTGCAGGCGCTCGACGCCGCCGGTGCTTCAGCGGACGATTTGCTGCTGGCGGGTATCGCCGACGGCGCCGTCGCGGCCGGTGCCGCCGAGCTGCAACTGCAGCAGGACCTGGCCGAATTCGACGAGGCCGAAGCGGAATGGGTCAGCGATGTGCTGGCCGGGGCCGAGCCGGTCGATGAGGAGGGGGAAGCGGCAACGGCAGCGGCAGGGGCGGCCGCGGCCGAATCGTCCGATGCCGCCGGCGCGGATGCGGTGGCGGACCGCCCGGTCGAGTCTGCGGCCGATGATGCGGCAGACGAGGCCGTCTCGGCCGAAGCTGCCCCCGTAGATACCGTTTCCCCGGACACTGTCTCCGCAGACACCGTCTCAGCAGACACCGTCTCAGCAGACACCGTCTCTGTCGTCGCGGATCGTGACGGCAGCGATGTCGTCGAGGTCGGACAGACCGTCGATATCGACGAGCCTGTCGAGGCCGAGGCGGACCGGGGGGCTCCGGCGGTTGTCGCGAGCGATGCAGCCGATGCGCCCGGTGAGGCTGACGTAGTTCGTGGAGCCGGCGCCGTCGATATCTCCGCCGATGAGGCCAGCGAAGTCGATCGCGCCGACCAGCCCGGCCACGTCGCGCAGGCCGATGCAACCGAACCGGTCGACCCCGACCATCCATCCGATCAGGACGGCCCGGCAACGCGGGCCTCCGGCACTTGAACCCTGTCCCAAATCGAATTCAGGGGGGTCTTCTTGAGCAACGAATTTCCCAGCGACAGCCGCGATCCGGCAAGCGCGCCGGCCGAGCCGGCGATCAGCACCGCTGCTTCCGACACGAACGCCGCGTCAGCCGACCCGGCCGGCGCAGACGGCCGCGAGCCGCGCGCACTGCGTACCGCGTTCAACCGGCGCCGTGGCGGCAATCGCGGCCGTGGACGGCGCGGGCGCGCTGACACCGGTGACGGTGACGGCGGAAGCGGCGCCGCACCGGGCGAAGGCCAGGACGGCGAGACGGCCGCGGCCTTGCCGCCGGATGCCGAGACGGCCGAGCTCGAACGGCTGCCGGCCTACGCCAGCGGCAAGGTAATCGGGCTGGACGCAGCCGATCCGCGTCGCAAAGCCGCGGTGCGGCGGCCCGCCGGCGAGGATCAGCCCAAGCTGCACAAGGTGCTGGCCGACTCAGGCATGGGATCGCGCCGCGACATGGAGGAGCTGATCCTGGCCGGCCGCGTGTCGGTCAACGGTCAGCCCGCGCATATCGGCCAGCGTATCGCGCCGACCGATCAGGTGCGCGTCAATGGACGGGTGGTCAACCGCCGCGTGACGCAATTGCCGCCGCGTGTACTGCTGTATCACAAGCCGGCCGGCGAGATCTGCACGCGCGACGATCCCGGCCAGCGCTCGACGGTATTCGAGAAGCTGCCGCGGATGAAGGGCGCGCGCTGGGTGGCGGTGGGACGGCTCGACTTCAATACGGAAGGGCTGCTCGTCTTCACGACTTCCGGCGATCTGGCCAACAAGCTGATGCATCCTCGCTATGGCTGGGAGCGCGAATACGCGGTGCGCATCCTCGGCCGCATCGAGGAAGAGGCGCGCGAAAAGCTGCTGAGCGGCGTTCAGCTCGAGGACGGGCCGGCCAAGTTCTCGACCATCGAGGAACTGGGCGGCGATGGCGCCAATGCCTGGTATCGCGTGGTCATCGCCGAGGGACGCAATCGCGAAGTGCGGCGCATGTTCGAGGTGGTCGAGCTGACGGTCAGCCGGCTGGTGCGGCTGCGCTTCGGTCCGCTGGCCTTGCCGCGCGGCCTGTCGCGGGGCCGCTGGATCGAGCTCGGCGAGGCCGAGGTCCAGGCGCTGCAGCAGGCAGTACGCCGTGCCGGCGGCCCTGGCGCAGGAACTGGTGCCGGTACAGGTGCCGGTGCCGGTGCCGGCGCGGGTTCAGGCGCAGGTTCAGGGGCCGGCTCGGGTACCGGCGCAGGCTCCGCCCCCGGCGCGAGCCAGAGCCCGGCAGCCCGCGACAGCGCAAAGGCGCCGGGCCGAGGCAACCGGCGTGGCGGCTCGCGGCGGGGTAACGATGACGCGCAGCCGCCGCTGCCGCAAGGGGAATCGCTGCAGGCCGCGCTGCCGCACGATCACGACCGTGCCCGCGACTACGAGCACGAGCACGAGCACGAGGACCCCGACTACGAGGATCCGGCCGATTCGATCGGCAACCGCGCCGAACCCCCGGCGCCGGCCCCCGCCTATACGGCAGCCTACGACGATGACGAATGGCAGCCGCGGTCGGCCGACGCCCATCTCGAAGGCATCACGCGTGCAGTGCGCAAGGGTGACGGCCTGCCGCGAGCCGGCGGCGGGCGCAACGGCCGTCCCGGCGGCGGCTTCGGAAAAAACCGCGGCGCGCGCGGCGGCACCTTCGTCGGCCCAATGGATACCGGCAGCGCCGCCTCGCGCGGTTTCGGCGCCGGCCCCGGCGCCGGCGGTGCGCAGCCGGGAGGCGGCCGAGGCGGCATGCCGGGCCAGCGTGGCGGCCCGCGCAAGCGCGCCGGCGGGCCGGGCGGCCCTGGCGGTGGGCCGCGCGCCGGCGGTGGCGGCGGTGGCGGCGGTCAGGGGCCGCGCAACGGCCCAGGGCCGCGTGGTCCGAGCGGGGGGCCGGGCGGCGGCGGCCAGGGCGGCAAGCCCGGACGCGGTGGCCGGGGCGGGCGCCGCGGCGGACGCCCGGGCGGCCGGGGGCGCGGCGAGGAGTGAGTCAGTATCGGCGCGATCCGGGCCGGGCTTCGCTCAGGGGGTCGCTCATTGCGCGAGCGGGGACATTAGTCGTTGGCGGACACTCCGCATTCGCGCTATAATTCCATTGATAACAGATCGCTGTTTTCGTCTAGGCCGTCATCGGCCTTCCGGCCGACGTCAGCCGGGAGCGCCACGGAGCCGGGCCGAAAGCAGCGTGCTCAAAGAAATGGGCTCTCGGGAGGCCCATTTTTTTTTACGGGTGCTCGGCAACGCATGCTTTCGGCGGAGGGTTCGCAAGTGTCCGCACAGGTGACGTCGGTCCAGGCGATCATCGAACGCACGCTGGCCGGCATGGGTTACGAACTGGTCGATCTCGAATGGGCGCAGAACGGCCTGCTGCGCGTCTACATCGATGCGCCGGCTGGCATCACGCTCGATGATTGCGAGACGGTCAGCCGGCAGCTGTCGCATCTGCTGACCGTCGAGAACGTCGACTATGCCCGCCTCGAGGTGTCGTCGCCGGGTCTGGACCGGCCGCTGCGCAAGCCGGCCGATTTCGTGCGTTTCGCCGGGGCCGAGGTAGCGGTCAAGCTGCGCCGTCCGCTCGAAGGGCGGCGCAACTTCGAAGGAGTGTTGACGGTCGAGCCCGACGAGCGTTTCGGTCTCGAATTGATCGAACGGCCGCCCGCGCCGGCACCCGGCAAGGGAGGCAGGGGCGGCAAGGCAGGCCGTGGAGCCGGCGCCCGGGGCGCCGTACCCGGGAAGGTCGCGAAGAAAGTCGCGAGCAAGGATGGAATGGACGCGTCGGCCGCAGTGCCGCCGGCGCGCAAGCTGGTTTTTTCGCTTGACGAGATCGAGCGGGCTCGGCTGGTGCCGATGCTGAAGTTTTAGGAGGCCCAGATGAGCCGCGAAGTACTGTTGCTGGTCGATGCGTTGGCGCGGGAGAAGAACGTTCCCCGCGAAGTGGTGTTCACCGCCCTGGAAAGCGCGCTGGCCTCGGCCACCAAGAAGCGCTTCAAGGAAGACGCCGACGCGCGCGTGTCGATCGACCGGATGAGCGGCGACTACGAGGCGTTCCGCCGCTGGCAGGTCGTGCCCGACGGCGAGTTGGAGGACCATGATCTGCAGATCATCCTGTCGGAGGCGCGCAAGCAGATCGCCGACATCCAGGTCGGCGACTACATCGAGGAAGAGCTGGAGCCGATCGAGCTCGGCCGCATCGGCGCGCAGGCCGCCAAGCAGGTCATCCTGCAGAAGATCCGCGATGCCGAGCGCGAGCAGATCATCACCGACTTCCTGGCGCGCGGCGAAGCCATCCTGTCGGGCACCATCAAGCGGATGGACCGCGAAGGCGCGATCGTCGAATCGGGCAAGGTCGAGGCGCGGCTGCCGCGCGACCAGATGATCCCGAAAGAGAACCTGCGCGTCGGCGACCGGGTCCGCGCCTACGTGTCCAAGATCAACCGCGAAGGCCGCGGCCCGCAGTTGTTCCTGTCGCGGACGGCGCCCGAGTTCATCAAGCATCTGTTCGCCAACGAAGTGCCCGAGATCGAGCAGGGCCTGCTCGAGATCAAGGCCGCCGCTCGCGATGCCGGCGTGCGCGCCAAGATCGCCGTGCACTCGAACGACCGCCGCGTCGATCCGATCGGTACCTGCGTCGGCGTGCGCGGCTCGCGCGTGCAGGCCGTCACCGGCGAGCTGGCCGGCGAGCGCGTGGACATCGTGCTGTGGTCCGAGGATCCGGCGCAGTTCGTCATCGGCGCGCTGGCGCCGGCCAACGTCTCGTCCATCGTCGTCGACGAGGACAAGCACAGCATGGACGTCGTCGTCGACGAGGACAATCTCGCGCTGGCGATCGGCACGAACGGCCGCAACGTGCGGCTGGCCTCGGAGCTGACCGGCTGGCAGATCAACATCATGAGCGCCGAGGAATCCGAGGCGAAGTCGGCCAGCGAACGCAGCGACGTGCGCCAGCTGTTCATGGCTAAGCTCGACGTCGACGAGGAAGTGGCCGACATCCTGATCGACGAAGGCTTCACCACCGTCGAGGAAGTGGCCTACGTGCCGATCAACGAGATGCTCGAGATCCAGGGCTTCGACGAAGAAACGGTCAACGAGCTGCGCAATCGCGCGCGCAACGTGCTGCTGACCGAGGCCATCGCCACCGAAGAAAAGATCGGGACCACCGCCGACGACCTGCTGTCGCTCGAAGGCATGGATCGCGATCTGGCCGCGAAGCTGGCCGATGCCGACGTGCATACGCGCGACGAGCTGGCGGAGCTGGCGGTCGACGAGCTGATCGACGCGACCGGCATCGATGCCGAGCGCGCCAGGGATCTGATCATGAAGGCGCGCGCGCACTGGTTCGACGAGTCGGAGCCCAGCGAGCAGGCTCAGGCGTAAGGGATCGGCGCGATCCCACAGGCGGAGGCCGTTGAACGGCCTCGTGCGCTGCCCCGCGGCGGCGCGATTTGCGATGCGGTTCGGAAGGAAATTGAATGGCGAGTACGAACGTGGCGAAGTTTGCGGCCGAGCTGAAGATGCCGGCGGACGCGTTGCTCGAGCAACTGAAGGCGGCCGGCGTGAGCAAGCGCTCGCCCGACGACGAGCTCACCGAGTCCGACAAGGAACAGCTGCTGGCTGCGCTGCGCCGCGCGCATGGTGCCGATGACGCCACCAAGCGGAAGATCACGCTGACGCGCAAGCAGACCTCGGAGATCAAGCAGGCCGATGCCACCGGCAAGGCGCGCACGATCCAGGTCGAGGTGCGCAAGAAGCGCGTGTTCGTCAAGCGCGATGCCAGCGACGGCCTGGTGCCCGAGCCGGTGCCGGTCGAGGCCGTGGCGCCCGCGCCGGCCGAGCCGTCGCCTTCGGTCGTCGACGAGGAGCAGCGCCGCCAGCGCGAGCTGGAGGAGCAGCGTCAGCGCGAGCTGCTGGAGCGCCAGGCGGCCGAGCTGCGCGAGAAGCAGGAGCGCCTCGAGCGCGAACGCGAGCGCGAGGCCGAGGCCGCTGCCGAAGCGCAGCGCCGCGAAGAGGAAGCGCGCCGCGAGGCCGAGCGTGCCGCCGCGATGGACGCCGCTTCGCAGGTCGCTGAACGCGAGGCCGCCGAGGCCGAAGCGAAGGCCGCCAATGAGGCCGCGCGCAAGGCGGCGGCCGAAGCCGCGCAGCAGGCCAATGCGCGTCGTGCGGTCGAGGCCGAGGTTGCCGAGATCAACCGGCTGATGAGCCTGCAGCGCCGGCCGCAGCCGAAGGCGCCGCCGCCGGCCGCCGCGCAGCCGCCGCAGGCGGCACAGCCCGCTGCCGCCGGCCAGCCGGCCCAGGCCGGGCAGGGCGCGCCCGGCAAGAGCGGTACGCTGCATCGCGCGCCGGCGGGCAGCGCACGCCCGGCGGGCGCGCCTGCGCCGGCCGGCGACGGTCAGAAGAAGCACGTCAAGTCCGAGAAGCTGTCGTCGACCTGGTCCGAGGAAGCGGCTAAGAAGCGCGGCATCAAGACGCGCGGCGAATCGGGCGACAGCGGCTGGCGCGGTCCGAAAGGCCGCGGCGGCGGCCACCGCGACCACCGGCACGACGGCGGTGCATCGCAGATGATGTCGAACGAGCCGATCGTGCGCGAAGTGCACGTGCCCGAGACGATCACCGTGGCCGATCTGGCGCACAAGATGTCGGTGAAGGCCGCCGAAGTCATCAAGACGATGATGAAGCTCGGCCAGATGGTCACCATCAACCAGGTGCTGGACCAGGACACGGCGATGATCGTCGTCGAGGAAATGGGCCACAAGGCGCTGGCCGCCAAGCTCGACGACCCCGAGGCCTTCCTCGAGGAGAAGGCCGAGCACGCCGACGCAGAGCGTCTGCCGCGTCCGCCGGTGGTTACCGTGATGGGCCACGTCGATCACGGCAAGACCTCGCTGCTGGACTACATCCGGCGCGCCAAGGTCGCTGCCGGCGAGGCGGGCGGCATCACGCAGCACATCGGCGCCTATCACGTCGAGACGCCGCGCGGCGTCGTCACGTTCCTCGACACGCCGGGCCACGAGGCGTTCACGGCGATGCGTGCCCGCGGCGCGCGAGCCACCGACATCGTGATCCTGGTGGTCGCCGCCGACGACGGCGTCATGCCGCAGACGATCGAGGCGATCAACCATGCCAAGGCCGCCGGCGTGCCGCTGGTCGTGGCGATGAACAAGATGGATAAGGCCGAGGCCAACCCCGACCGCGTCAAGCAGGAGCTGGTCGCGCACGAGGTGGTGCCCGAGGAATACGGCGGCGATGTGCCTATCGTGCCGGTGTCGGCCAAGACGGGTGCCGGCATCGACGACCTGCTCGAGAACGTGCTGCTGCAGGCCGAGGTCCTGGACCTGAAGGCGGTGCGCGACGGCGCGGCCAAGGGCCTGGTGATCGAGGCCCGGCTCGACAAGGGCCGCGGCGCGGTGGCCACCGTCCTGGTCCAGTCGGGTACGCTCAAGCGCGGCGACATCGTGCTGGCGGGGTCCTCGTTCGGCCGCGTGCGCGCCATGCTGGACGAGAACGGACGTCCGGTGGCCGAGGCCGGCCCGTCGATTCCGGTCGAGATCCAGGGCCTGCAGGAAGTGCCGGCCGCCGGCGAAGAGGTCATGGTGCTGGGCGACGAGCGCAAGGCGCGCGAAATCGCGCTGTTCCGCCAGGGCAAGTTCCGCGACGTCAAGCTGGCCAAGCAGCAAGCCGCCAAGCTGGAGAACATCTTCGACCAGATGTCGGCCGGCGAGGTGAAGACGCTGCCGCTGATCATCAAGTCCGACGTGCAGGGTTCGCAGGAAGCGCTGTCGCACGCGATGCAGAAGCTGTCGACCAGCGAGGTCAAGGTGCAGATCGTGCACCAGGCGGTCGGCGGCATCAGCGAGAACGACGTCAACCTGGGGATCGCGTCGAAGGCGGTCATCATCGGCTTCAACGTGCGCGCCGACCAGCAGGCCAAGCGGCAGGCCGAGGCCAACGGGATCGACATTCGCTACTACAACATCATCTACGACGCCGTGGATGACGTGAAAGCCGCGATGTCCGGCCTGCTGTCGCCGGAGCAGAAGGAAGAGGCCATCGGCCTGGTCGAGATCCGCCAGATCTTCCGGGTGCCCAAGATCGGCAACATCGCCGGTTGCATGGTGCTCGAAGGCGTGGTCCGGCGCGGCGCCAAGGTGCGCCTGCTGCGCGACAACACGGTGATCTGGACCGGCGAGCTCGATTCGCTGAAGCGCTTCAAGGACGACGTGCGCGAAGTCAGGGACGGCTTCGAATGCGGCCTGTCGCTGAAGGGCTACGACGACATCAAGGAAGGCGACCAGCTCGAGGTCTTCGAAGTCAAGGAGGTCGCGCGCACGCTGTGAGGCGCGCGGGCGGGCAGGCATGGTCAGGCATCAACCGGGCGGCGTCAGCCGCAGCGTGCGCGTCACCGAACAGGTGCACCACGAGCTCGCCGAGCTGGTGCGCGGCGAGCTGAAGGATCCGCGCGTCGGCCTGGTGACGATCACCGGCGTCGACCTGACGCCGGACTATGCCTATGCCACCGTCCACTTCAGCGTGCTGCCCGATGACGAGGCCACGGTCGCCGGTACGCTGGCGGGCCTGCGCAACGCCGCCGGGTTCCTTCGGTCGCAGCTCGGCCGGCGCGTGCGCATCCATACGACGCCGCAGCTGCGCTTCGTGCATGACGCATCGACCGAACGCGGCATCGAGATGTCGAAACTGATCGACGAAGCCAACCGCCGTCAGGCCGACGACTAGCTCAGACGCTTCGGCGTGGGTGCTCGCCCGGGCTGCCTGCCGGGCCGGCGTGCCGTGTTGCCGCGTTGCCAGGTGCCGCCGCGCAGTGCGACGGCCGTATGACATGAACCAGCCTCGCAGAACTCCCCGTGACCGGATCGATGGCGTGCTGCTGCTCGACAAGCCGCGCGCGCTCAGCTCGAACGACGCGCTGATGCGCGCTCGCCGGCTGCTGAACGCGGCCAAGGCGGGCCATGGCGGCACGCTCGATCCCATGGCCACCGGGCTGCTGCCGCTGATGTTCGGCGAGGCGACCAAGTTCGCCCACGATTCGCTCGACGCCGACAAGACCTATCTGGCCGAGCTGACGCTGGGCGTGAGCACCGATACCGCCGATGCCGAAGGCCGCGAGATCGCGCGCCGCGAGCCGCGCTGCGACGAGGCGCAGCTGCGCGACGCGCTGGCCGGCTTCGTCGGCGACATCGAGCAGGTGCCGCCGATGCATTCGGCGCTCAAGCGCGACGGCAAGCCGCTGTACGAGTACGCGCGCGCTGGCATCGAGCTGGAGCGCGCCGCGCGGCCCGTGACCATCCATGCAATCGAGCTGCTGAGCTTCGCGACGCCGCGGGCCCTCGTCCGCGTCCGCTGCAGCAAGGGCACCTACATCCGCACGCTGGCATCCGACGTCGGCGAGCGGCTCGGCTGCGGCGCGCATCTGAGCGCGCTGCGGCGCGAGCGCGTCGGCGCGCTATCGGTGGCCGACGCGATCACGCTCGACGCGCTCGAGGCGCTGGCCCCGGAGCAGCGCGTGGCGCGGCTGGCGCCGGTCGACGCGCTGCTCGCGGGGCTGCCGTCCGTGCAGCTGGACGCGGCGGCGGCCCGCCGCTTCCTGCAGGGGCAGCGGCTGCGCGCAGCCGTGGCCACGGCTGCGGCTGCGGCTGAAGCCATGGAGGGCGTCGGCAGCGCCGCTGACAGGGCTGGTGACAGGGCCAGTGGCAGGGCTGGTGACAGCGCCGGTCACGACGCCGCCGGCCGAGTGCGCGTCTATGCCGACGGGCGCCTTCTCGGTCTCGCTCAACAGCGCGCTGACGGCCTGCTGTCTCCGCTGCGGCTGATTGCGGCTGTGCCGTCCGCTGCC
>JBFWXS010000045.1:0-4579 GCA_050187175.1 Burkholderiaceae bacterium | reverse complement strand
CGCCGGTCACGACGCCGCCGGCCGAGTGCGCGTCTATGCCGACGGGCGCCTTCTCGGTCTCGCTCAACAGCGCGCTGACGGCCTGCTGTCTCCGCTGCGGCTGATTGCGGCTGTGCCGTCCGCTGCCACATCGCCTGCTGCCGCTACGTCGCCCGCCGCTGCCGGCTCCTCGCCTTCGTCTCTGCCTTCTCCGTCTTCCCTGTCCTCCCCTTCCTCCCCCAATCCTCATCCCAATCCCAGTCCCGCGGCGCCGCCGGCGCCGCGCGCACCCCACGAAGCGAACCAGTCATGACGCCAGCCATCCGCAACATCGCGATCATCGCGCACGTCGACCACGGCAAGACCACGCTGGTCGACCAGCTGCTGCGCCAGTCGGGCACCTTCCGCGCCAACCAGCAGGTGGCCGAGCGCGTGATGGACAGCAACGACATCGAGCGTGAGCGCGGCATCACGATCCTGGCCAAGAACTGTGCCGTCGAGTACGAAGGCACGCGAATCAATATCGTCGACACGCCAGGCCACGCCGATTTCGGCGGCGAGGTCGAACGCGCGCTGTCCATGGTCGACGGCGTGCTGCTGCTGGTCGATGCCGTCGAGGGGCCGATGCCGCAGACGCGCTTCGTCACGCGCAAGGCGCTGGGCCTGGGGCTGAAGCCCATCGTCGTGGTCAACAAGATCGACCGCCCCGGCGCCCGGCCGGACTGGGTCGTCAACCAGACCTTCGACCTGTTCGACAAGCTGGGTGCCACCGAGGAGCAGCTCGACTTCCCGGTCGTCTATGCGTCGGCCGTCAACGGCTTCGCCGTGGACGAACTGAAGGCGCTGCCGGAAGAGGGCGTGGCCGACGCCGCCGATGCCGCGTCGCAGGGGCTGTCGATGAAGCCGCTGTTCGAGGCCATCCTGCGCCAGGTGCCGGCGCGCTCCGACGATCCGGACGGCCCGCTGCAGCTGCAGATCTCGGCGCTGGACTATTCCAGCTACGTCGGCAAGATCGGCATCGGCCGCATCAACCGCGGCCGCATCCGCAGCGGCCAGACGGTGGCCGTCCTGTACGGCGACGCCGCCGAGACCGGCGTTGCGCCGATCACCGCCAAGGTCAACCAGGTGCTGCGCTTCCGCGGTCTGGAGCGCATCGTCGTCGACGAGGCGCAGGCCGGCGACATCATCGCCATCAACGGGATCGAGCAGCTCGACATCGGCTCGACCGTCTGCGATACCGGCCGGCCCGAGGCGCTGCCGGTGCTGCGCGTGGACGAGCCGACGATGACGATGGAATTCCTTGTCAATACCTCGCCCATGGCCGGCCGCGAAGGCAAGTTCGTGACCAGCCGCCAGATCCGCGAGCGGCTGGAGCGCGAGCTCAAGAGCAATGTGGCGCTGCGCGTCGAGTTCACGTCCGACTCCGACACCTTCGTCGTGTCGGGCCGCGGCGAGCTGCACCTCACCATCCTGCTCGAGAACATGCGCCGCGAAGGCTATGAGCTGGCCGTCTCGCGTCCCAAGCCCAAGCTGCGCGGCAGCGGCGACGACCGGCAGGAGCCGTACGAGCTGCTGACCATGGATCTGGAGGATTCGCACCAGGGTGCCGTCATGGAGCTGCTGGGGCGTCGCAGAGGCGAGCTGACGCACATGGAACCGGACGGCAAGGGCAGGGTGCGGCTGGACTACCGCGTGCCCGCGCGCGGCCTGATAGGTTTTCACAACGAGTTCCTGAACCTGACCCGCGGCACCGGCATCATGAGCCACGTGTTCGACGAGTACGGCGCCTGGGCCGGCGAGATCGACGACCGCCGCAACGGCGTGCTGATCTCGCAGGATGACGGCGACGCGGTGGCCTACGCGCTGTGGAAGCTGCAGGAGCGCGGCCGCATGTTCGTCAAGCCGGGCGACGCGCTGTACGAGGGGATGATCATCGGGATCCACACCCGCGACAACGATCTCGTCGTCAACCCGGTCAAGGAGAAGAAGCTGACCAACGTCCGGGCCTCGGGCAAGGACGAGGCGATCGTGCTGACGCCGCCCATCCAGCTCACGCTGGAAAAGGCGGTCGAGTTCATCGCCGACGACGAGCTGGTCGAGCTGACTCCCAAGACGATCCGCCTGCGCAAGCGCCATCTGAAGGAGCATGAGCGCAAGCGCGCGGCGCGCGAGAACGAAGCCGCCTGAGGCCGGCGCGATGGCCTCCCGAGCGGGCCGCGACAGCCCGGCGATCAACCTGGCGCTGCAGGGCGGCGGCTCGCATGGCGCCTACACCTGGGGCGTGCTCGACCGCCTGCTCGAAGACGGCCGGCTGGGCTTCGAGGCCCTGTCGGGCGCTTCCGCCGGTGCGATGAACGCGGTCGCGCTGGCCCACGGCTGGGCGCAGGGCGGCCGCGACGGCGCACGCGAATCGCTGGCCGACTTCTGGCGCCGCGTCGGCGATGCCGGCGCCGTGTTCGGGCCCGGCATGGTCGGCGGCGGCTCGTCGCTGGCCGGCCTGCCGAACGTGCCCGACTGGTGGATCGCGCAGAGCTCGGCGATGGCGGCCAGCTGGTACGAGATGCTGTCGCGCAGCTTCTCCCCGTACCAGCTGAATCCGGCCAACCTGAATCCGCTGCGCGGCCTGCTCGAGTCGAGCATCGACTTCGAGCGGCTGCGCGCCGGCTCGCCCATCCAGGTGTTCGTGTCGGCCAGCAACGTGCGTACCGGCCACGTGCGCGTCTTCGACAGCAGCGAGCTGTCGGTCGACGTGCTGCTGGCGTCCGCCTGCCTGCCGACGGTGTTCCAGGCGGTCGAGATCGACGGGGAGGCGTACTGGGACGGCGGCTATCTGGCCGACCCGCCGCTGTTCCCGTTCTTCTACGCCTGCCGCAGCCGCGACGTGCTGCTGGTGATGGTCAATCCGCTGGCGCATCCCGAGGTGCCGCGCTCAGCCACCGAGATCCTCGACCGGCTGAACGAGCTCTCGTTCAATGCCTCGCTGATCGCCGAGATGCGCGCGATCGCCTTCGCGCAGAAGCTGGTGCGCGAAGACTGGCTGGTGCCCGAGCGGCGCGACGCCGTGAAGGACATGCTGATCCATGCCGTGCTCGCCGACGGCGTGCTGTCCGACCTCGGCGCCGCCACCAAGTTCCTCACCGCACCGACCTTCCTCAAGGACCTGCGCGAACGCGGCCGCCAGGCTGCCGATCGCTGGCTCGAATCGGCCTTCGCGCAGCTCGGCAAGCGTTCGTCGATCGACATCCGGCGGCTGTTTCTCGCGCAGTGAAGGCACGCGCGGCCGCGTGCAAACGGCCTGTTGCACGCGTGGCAGCGCGCAGATTGAGTCGCCCATACAACACTCGATGCGTGCCGGTGCTCCGGACGCTTGTTTTAGATGGCGTTCCGTGCAAAGACGCGTCATGCTTCGCTCCTGTGGAGATAGCGTGTTTTCCCTCTGAGAACACGCTGTTCGAAACGAACACTGCCCACGGTTTTCAGGAGGATCGAGCATGGCCACTGCCAAGAAGGCTGCCAAGAAACCTGCTGCTGCGAAGAAGGCGCCGGCCAAGAAGGCCGCGCCCGCCAAGAAACCTGCTGCCAAGAAGCCCGCTGCCGCGGTGAAGGCACCCGCCAAGAAAGCCGTCGCCAAGGCGCCGGCCAAGAAGGCGGCCAAGGCCCCCGCCGCGAAAAAGCCTGCCGCCAAGGCAGCCGCGCGCAAGCCGAACGCGGCCTTCATGAAGGCACTGACCCCCACCCCCGCTCTGGCGGCCGTGGTCGGCGACAAGCCGCTGCCGCGCACCGAAGTGGTGAAGAAGCTGTGGGAGTACATCAAGAAGGGCAAGCTGCAGGACGACGTGAACAAGCGCCTGATCAATGCCGACGAAAAGCTGAAGCAGGTGTTCGGCAAGGCTCAGGTCAACATGTTCGAGATGACGAAACTGGTCGGCAAGCATCTCAAATAAGCCGACACTTCGTTATCTGCCACTCCTCGGCAGCCTTCGGGCTGCCTTTTTTTTGCCTGCTTCGGTTGTGGCGGGGGAGCGGCAGGCGCGGGTCGGCGGCTGGGATGTATGCGGCGCCGAGCAGCGCAGCCTGGGGGCGGCGCGCGCAGCGCGCTTCGTCTTCTGTATCGCGGCATCTGTTTGAACGGAGCTCCCCGAAGGGGAGCGCAGTGAGTCATGCCGCGCCAGCCCTCAGGCGAGCAGCGCAGGGAAGTCGGCCCAAAGGGCCGACCGCCGCATCCATCCCAGCCGCCGACCCGCGCCTGCCGCTCCCTGCAACAGTGGTGGCGTGCTGAAGAAAACCTAGCGGCGTCTATGGTGGTTCAGGCGTAGCGGACGAACTAGTCGAGCCAAGTGAACAGTGGACGTATCGGACGCATCGAACGCTGCGCCTATCGATGAGCTGTTCGGTCGGATGCGCGCGTGGGTTCGCAAGCGAGCCGTCGGTCGTCGTATGTCACTGCCGTATCGGCAAAGGCGTCGGCCGAAAGTAAGCACCCGGCGAACCCCTCTTGAAACTGATCGCAAGGGATAGGAGCCTTGTGTCCGCGTAACTTTAGGCGGACAGATGAACACTATTGCGATCGAGCAGCCGGCACGCCGTCGTCGGCGCCGGC
>JBFWXS010000044.1:44392-46807 GCA_050187175.1 Burkholderiaceae bacterium | reverse complement strand
CCTCTCAGATAGTCTAACGAACAAGAAAAATCAAAGACTTAGCCACGGCTCGATCCTCTAAGGTAGTCTCGTAAGGTCTTTTGATATACCGCCATAAGCGACTCAAACAGATACCGTCATGGCGCCGACAGATACCGCCTGCCGCAATGCCAAGCCCGGCGATCGGCCGCGCAAGCTAGCGGACGAAAAAGGGGCTGTATCTGCTGGTCAACGCGCCCGGCAAGTATTGGCGCTGGGGCCTTCTAACATGCCAGCATAGGCGATGGAATTGTGGCGGCACTTCACCCGACGTGAGCATCACCGAGGTGGCACCGCCTATGGATCGCGACGCCACTCGCAATCTCAATGCCGAACTCCTCGCGTCGGCACGAGCCCTACGCGCGCGTTGCTGAACGTCATCCTCACGTCTTGCAAGAGCTGATGGAGGCCTGAAGCAAGCCGCGGCTGCGGCCTACTTCCTCGGCGACCGCTTCGCCGCCTCCGAATAGAAGTCGATCATCCTCCGCTGCTCGGCCAGGAAACGGTCCGTCGGCATGCTGATCGGCGTCAGCAGATTGGTCTCGAACATCGCGCGCAGCTGCGGATCCTCGAGTGCCTGCCGGGCAGCCTTGTTCAGCCTGTCGACGACCTGCGGCGGCGTGTCCTTGTGCGCCCATAGCCCATAGGCGTTGAGAACCGTGATGTCCACGCCCTGCTCCACCGCGCTGCGGGCATCCGGCAGATACTGGATGCGGCCCGGAGAGAAGGTCGAGATGACGCGCAGCTTGCCGGCCCGGATGTGCGGCAGGAAGGCGGACGATGCGTTCACGCCGATGGCCACTTCGCCGGACAGCAGGGCCAGCGTCACCTGCTCGCTGGTCTTGTACAGCACGTCGGTCACGGAGATGCCGAGCTGACGGGCAAGCACGCTGCTCAGCAGACTGGTGGTGTCGGAGACCGAGCCCGAGAAGGCCTTGGCCGGATTCTCCTTGACGTAGCTGGCGAACTCCTGCAGGTTGGTCGCGCCTATGCTGGTGGGCACGCAGACCAGCCAGTCGAGCTGGACCAGCGGGCTTACCAGCGACATTTCGCGCAGCGCATCGAAGCCGTTCGGATCGAACAGCGGATGAAAGACATACGCGGCGCCGACGAACAGCCGATAGCCGTCGCCTTCCGAGTTCCTGACCGAGTTGGCCGCGATGAGGCCGCTGGCGCCGGGACGGTTCTCGACGATGACCACCGAGTTGTTGAACTGCTTGCGGAAGCTGTCCGCGATCGCTCGTGCGACCAGGTCGGTGGGGCCGCCCGTACCGAAGCCGACGACGAGGCGAATGGGCTTCTCGGGATAATTCTGCGCGAAGGCAGGATTGACGGGCGAAAGTGAAAGAATGGCCATCATGGCCACGAAGAACATCCTGATCGTCTTCATCGAATTGTCTCCTGATAAGTGGTGGGGCTTTCGCGGCTCCGGCGGCACGTCCTAGTCGTGAGCCTTCTCCTCGGGCACGACCAGCCTGCCCTGCTCGTCGAGGCTCAGTCCGCTGCGTCTGGCTGCTTCCAGCACGCTGGGGTGGTAGCTCATCGAACCCTTGGTATCGGCATTGGTGCCGCCCAGGATGGCCAGCAGATGCACGGTCTTGTCGCCGTGGTTCCAGAACTTGCGCATCACGTTTTTCGGGATGGTGATGACGTCCCAGGGCCCTAGCTCCAGGCTGTGTTCGGCCTCGTCTCCCCATGAGAAGGTCAGGTTTCCGTCCAGCGGAAAGAACACCTCCTCGGTGGTGTGCGAATGCAGGCCGTTGCCGTGATCGGGCTCGATGCCGACGATGGTCATCGAGAACGGGTGCTCGATGTCGATCGCAGGATTGCCGTTCGGATTCTCCGAGATCCCCTTGTTGATGATCTTGTAGACGTCGGTCTGATGACCGGGCACGCGGCTCATCAGAAAGGCATCGCTCAGCGACTTGCGGTTCGCCCAGCGATAGACGCGCTCCCTCTCCATTTGTTCGGGCAGTACCGGGTTCGAATCGGCGGGCGGTTTGGCGGTAGTCATCGATGTCTCCTTGGTTGAATGAGCGCGTCCAGGCAGAAGCCGCCCTCGGGCAGGGCAAGGAACGGGTTGATTTCCGCGCCCGCGATCGCGTGCGCATGGTCGACGGCGAACTGGGACAGCCGGCACAGCGCGTCGATCACGGCGCCCTTGTCCATGCGCGGTCCGCCGCGCCAGCCGTCCAGCAGCGCGGCCGAGCGCACCGAGTCGACCATGGCGCGGGCGCGCTCCGGCGTCAGCGGCGCGGAGGCGAAGGTCACGTCCTTGAACAGCTCGACGGCGACGCCGCCGAGCCCGTACATCATCATCGGTCCGAACACCGGATCGTGCTGGACGCCCATGATCACCTCGACGCCGCCGACAGCCATGGGAGTGACCAGCACGCC
>JBFWXS010000044.1:33228-44292 GCA_050187175.1 Burkholderiaceae bacterium | reverse complement strand
ACCAGCAGCAGCGACGCGATGTCGGTCATCTCCTCGATGGTGCGGGCCCGCCAGGCGCCGCACTCGGCGAACACCGCATCGAAGACGGCATCGTCGCCCGCCAGCGAACCGGTATGCGTGGCCGCCGCGGCGGCACCGATTGCGCTGACTCCCACCTTCATCAGGATGACGGGCTTGCCGGCGGCCGCGGCGGCGAGCAGCGCGTGGCGCAGCCGGTCGCCGTCGCGGCAGCTTTCGAGCGCGGCGCAGATGACGCGGGTCCGTTCGTCATGCGCCATGAAGTCGATGCACTCGGCCACGTCGACGTCGGCTTCGTTGCCGGTGGCAACGATGCGGCTCAGTCCGATGCCGCGCCGGATGGCCATGGTGTAGGCGCAGGCGCCGAACGCGCCGCTCTGCGTGACGATGCCCAGTCCGCCGGGCGCCGGCGAGAATGCCGCGAGCACCGTGGCGAACGTGGCGTGGAAGCGGTTGTGCACGCCCACGATGCCCAGGCAGTTGGGGCCAAGCATGCGCATGCCGTGGCGGTGAGCGATGTCGAGCAGACGCTGCTGTTCGCGAACGCCGGCCTCCCCGGCTTCGGCGAATCCGGAGGTCAGTACCTGCGCGGCCTTCACGCCTTTCCTACCGCAGGCGTCCAGCGCGGACGCGACATGGGGCGCCGGCACGACGATGATCGCGTGGTCCACGGCGCGATCGATCGCATCGACCGTCGCGAAGGTCGGCAGCCCCTGGATCGGCTCGTCGGCACGCGGGTTCACGACCAGCAGCTCGCCGGCGAAGCCCGCGCTGCGCGTGTAGTGGATCGGCCGCCCGCTGAGCTTGTCAGGCGCCGACGAGCCGCCGACCACGACCACGGACGTGGGCTCGAACAGCGGCTGCAGCGAATGCGCCATGCTCAGTTCCCCTTGAACACGGGAGCGCGCTTCTCGATGAAGGCCTGGCGCGCCTCCCGCGCATCCTCGGAACCGGCCAGCGCCGCCGTGATGTTCTGCTCGTAGCGGTAGGCGTCGCGCGGTGGCAGCAGACCCGTCAGCTGCGCGGCCTGCTTGGCATGGCGCATCGCCAGCGGCGCCTTCGAGGCGATCTCATGCGCAAGATTCAGCGCATACGGCATCAGCTGCTCGGGCGCCAGGCTCTCCTCGATCAGGCCGAGACGGTAGAGCTCGTCGGCGCTGACCTGGCAGCCGGTGAAGAACATGCGCCGCGCCCTCGATTTGCCGAAGATCGCCTGCAGCATCGCGGTGCCGCCGGCCAGTCCGACGTTGATCTCGGTCATCGCGACATAGGCGTCGCGGGACGCGACCCAGATGTCGCAGGCGGCCATCAGCACGAAGCCGGCTCCGATGGCCGGCCCATTGACAGCGGCTACGACCGGCTTGCTGCATTCCTGGATGACGTTGAAGAATTCCCGCACCGAGCGTCCGTACTTCCAGTAGGCGCCTTCATGGCCCGGCCCCGTCGGCGGCCGGTCCTTCAGGTCGGCGCCTGCGCAGAACAGCTTGCCCTGCCCCGTGAGCACGACGCATCGGACCTCCGTGCTGTCGTTGAACATGTCGAAGGCCTGGGTCACTTCCGCGATCATCTGTCCGTTGATCGCGTTCACCGGCGGGCGATTCAAAGTGATGACGGCGACGCCCGCGTCGTAGCACAGGTCGATGGTTTCAGGATTCATGCATTCTCCACGCAGGGTTGAGCAGCTTGCGACTGAAGCGCTTCGCGAGTGGCGGCGAAGCGCTGCAGATGATCATCGGCCCCGCCGAAGCTGGCGAAGATCATCATCAGCCGCTTGAAATGGTGTCCGACCGCCAGCTCGTCGGTGACGCCGATCGCGCCGTGCATCTGAACCGCCTGCTTGGCGACGAAGGTGCCGAGCTGGCCGATGCGCACCTTGGCCGCCGACACGGCATTGGCGCGCTGCGACGGGGCGGCGTCGACGAGGGAGGCTGCGTACAGCAGCAGGGAGCGCGCCTCCTCGCAGGCGATGGCGACGTCGGCCATCCGATGCCGCAGCACCTGGAAGCTTCCTATCGTCACGCCGAACTGCCTGCGCGTCTTCAAATACTCGAGCGTCCGCTCGCTCAGCACCGACATGCAGCCGAGCGCCTCGGCAAGGCTGGCGAGGATTGCATAGTCGAACGCACGGCCCAGGACGGCAGCGGCTCGCGGCGGCGATGCCAGCAGCTTCGACGCCGGTACCCGGACTTCATGCAGATGCAGGTCGCTGACGTGCCGTCCGTCCGCTCCGCGGAAGTCCCTGCGGTGCACACCTGTCGCGGCGCGAGGAACGATGAACAGCGCAGCCGCGCCACCGTCCGCCGCGCCACCGTCCGCCGCGCCACCGTCCGCCGCGCCACCGTCCGCCGCGCCAGCACCTTCGACGCAGGCCGATACGATCATCTCATCGGCCGAATCGGCATCCAGGACATGCCGCTTTCGCCCCGACAGGACGAACGAGTCGCCCTCCGGCCGAGCCCTCGTCGATGGTTCGACGGCATCGAACGAGCTGCCCGGTTCAGCATGCGCGACGCAGGCAAGCGCTTCACCGCGCATCATCGCCTGCAGTAGCTGCCTGCCGGCCGGCGACGTGCAGCCATCGAGAATCTGCCCTGCCAGCACGACGCTGCCCAGATAGGGCGCGGGAACCAGTCCGCGCCCCATGCCCTCCATCGCGATGAGCGCATCACCGATGTCCGCACCGGTTCCGCCGGCCTCTTCGGAGATGCCGATGCCGAGCCAGCCCATCTCCGCCATCCGGCTCCACAGCGCACGGTCGAAGGAAGGCCGGCGGGCCGCCGCAGCGCGCCATTGCTCGAAGCTGAAATGAGCCGAGACGAATCGATCGACGCTGTCGCGCAGCAGCTGCTGTTCGGGAGAGAGCTGGAAGCTGTTGCGCATCCTCATAGTCCCAGCGCCTGGCGCGCGATGATTTCATGCTGGATCTCGCTCGAACCGCCGTAGATGGTCGCGGCCCGCAGCCCCAGATACGAGAACACCGGCGGCGCGGCGTCAGTGAAGCCCGCACGGCCGTCGGCGCCGAGGGCGGCGTAGCAAGCGATGTCGTCGCCCAGCAGCTGCAGCCACAGCTCGGCGATGTCCTGCTGCAGCGTCGAAGAGCGAAGCTTGAGCATCGATCCTCGCCAGCCGGCATCCGCGTCCGCGGCGGGCGCATGCAGCTCGCGCAGGCCCGCGGCGGTCAATGCCATGCACTCGATCTCCAGCTGCGCAAGGCGTGCGCGGAACAGCGGCCCGGGCTCAGCGCTGCGGCTTTCCATCTGCTCGCGCAGCAGCTCCAGCTGCCGCCCCAGCCGGACACCGTAGGCGGAGAAGATGGCGCGCTCGCGCGTCAGCAGGACCTTGCCGTAGCTCCAGCCCTTTCCCTCCTCGCCGACCAGCGCCGACGCGGGAACGCGCACATCGTCGAAGAACACCTCGTTCAGCTGGTGATCGTCGTCGATCAGCGCGATCGGCCGGATGCGGATTCCCGGCGTATGAATGTCGATGAGCAGCAGCGAGATGCCCTGCTGCCTGCGCTCCTCGCGGCTGGTGCGAACCAGGCAGAAAATGCGGTCGGCCTCGTGCGCATAGCTGGTCCAGATCTTCTGGCCGGTGACGACGTAGCTGTCGCCGTCGCGCACGGCGCGGGTCCGCAGCGACGCGAGATCCGAGCCGGCGCCGGGTTCGGAGTAGCCCTGGCACCACCAGTCGCGGCCGTCGAGAATGCGCGGCAGGTAGTAGTCCTTCTGCGCCTGCGATCCGAAGGTGAAGATGATGGGGCCGATCAGGTCGAGCCCCTGGTGATACAGCGCCGGCGCGTCGGCGCGCGCCTTCTCCTGTTCGTAGATGTACAGTTCCTCCGGGGTCCAGCCCGTTCCGCCGTACTCCTTCGGCCAGGTCGGCGCGGCCCAGCCCCGGCGGAACATGATCCGCTGCCATTCGCGCCAGTCGTCGTGGTGGGGACGCAGGCCGGCACGCACTCTGCTGCGAAGCGCCGGGCTCACGCTGTCGGCGAAGAACGAACGCAGTTCCTCTCTGAACCGTGCATGGCCGGCACTGTCGTTTCCGCTCATGTCTCTCCTCGGTGTTTCTTCGGGCTTGCGGCCACGCTGCGTACGGACGATCGCCGTCCGCGCGTACGAGCTGCACGCTCGACGCGGCCTTGCATTTCGATCGGGATTTGCTCGGTGGTCTCGAGAAAAATTCTAGCCAGCGCCACCGCGCGCCGGCAGCCCCGCGGGGGTTCCAATCGGCATCCAATTTCCATATCATGGAAATTCATGGCGCATGGACGCAGGGCCACGGCGACCGACGCACAGCGACCGACGAACTCCTATGCAAGCGAACGACAGCAGCGGCACCCAGGCGATCGAGCGCGCAGTCCAGCTGCTGACCACCGTGGCGAGCCGCTCGCAGCTCGGCTGGCGGCTGACGGACCTCGCCGCCTATTGCGATCTGAGCAACTCCACCACGCACCGGATCCTGGCCGCGCTGACGCGGCTCAGGCTGGTGAAGCAGCGGGAAGGCGATCGGCGCTACGTGCCGGGTCCCATGCTGTACGACCTGGCGCTCACGCTGCCGGCCCACTTCGCGTTCCAGGCCGCCTGCCACCCGCACCTGGTGAAGCTGGCGGCGGAGACCAAGACCAATGTCTTCCTGTCGTTCCGATCGGGCGACTCGTACGTGTTGATCGACGATGCGGGCACCGGCTCCGCCACGCTGATGTCGCGGCGCGGCACCCGCCGGCCGCTGCTTGCGGCCGCGACCGGCAATGCGATGCTGCTGGCCATGCCGGCCGCGCTTCGCGAGCAGATCATGGAGTCGAACACGCGGCACATCCGGCTTCACGAAGAACACAACCTGGACGGCTACCTGCGCATGTATCGCCGCTCGAAGGACTGCGGCTTCGGATATCACCGCGACGACGTGAACAGCGGCCTGTCATCGGTGAGCGTCACCATCCCGGGCACCGACGGACTGCCGTTCGCCGGTGTCACGGCCATCTGTTCGACCGAATCGATGCCGGACTCCAGGGTGCCCGGTGTCGTGAAGAAGCTGCGGGCCGAGGCCGAGGCCATCGAGCAGCAGCATGGTGAGCTCATCAAGGCACTGTTCTGAAGCGCAGGCAGCGCCACGCCCCACAATGAGGCAACGCGATTGCATTGACACTGGGTGGCCTTACTGATGACAATCCTGGCGTCAAGGAGAATATCCATGCGCCATTCCACGCGTGTTGCGCTCGCCGGAGTGCTCGCGGCGGTCGGCTCGGCTCTGGCCTTTTCGGCGCATGCCGGAACCGCCTCGGTCGTGGGAACCGTCGATGCCAGTTCGCCGACCATGTCGGTCGTACTCATCTCGCCGCCCAACTGCCTGACCCAGAGCGGCACCATCGTCGGATACCGGACTCATCCCTTCTCCGTCACGCTGGACGGCACCTACGCGCTGGACGTCGACATCCTGTCCGGCAATTCTTCGATCTATCTGTACGAGAACGCATTCGATCCGTCGAACGGCACCGTCAACTGCGTGGCCGCGGACAACTCGGCACCGATCGGCATCTCGTATCTGCTGTCGGCGGCCAACCAGTACATCGCAGTCGTCTTCGACGACACCTTCGCGCAGCCCGGCACCACCTATCGCCTGACGATCGACGGGCCGGGCAACATCCTGATCGCGGTCGCGAGCGCCGGACCCATAGCGGTGCCGACGCTGTCCGCATTCGGCCTCATGGGACTGTCCGGCCTCATCGCGGGCGCAGCCGCGATGCGCGCGCGGCGCCGGGCCTGATCTGCCGCCGACCGCGAATGCGCGGCCGGCAGCGGCGTAGTAGTATGAAAATTCAGAACCCACCAATGGAGCCGAAGTCCGTATGCTGCGCCCTCTCTTTGCCTGCCTGCTTTCCCTGCTGACGGCCTCCGTGCCGGCAGTCGCCCAGGAGTTTCCCACCAAGCCGGTGCGTCTGGTCGTCCCCTGGCCCACCGGCGGTTCCGCCGACATCGTGACGCGCATCATCGGCCAGAAGCTGCAGGAAGTATGGAAGCAGCCGGTCATCATCGACAATCGCGGCGGCGCCTCCGGCAACATCGGCGGCGAGTTCGTGGCTCGCTCCGCGCCCGACGGCTACACGCTGATGTACGGCGCCATGAGCAGCCACGCCATGAATCAGTGGCTGTTTCCGAAGATGACCTTCGATCCGGTCAAGGACTTCACGCCGATCACGATCATGGCCAATAACACGACCGTGCTGCTCGTGCCGGCCTCCTCGCCGGTGAACAGCGTGTCCGATCTGATCGCGCGGGCCAAGGCCAACCCCGGCAAGCTGAACTACGCGTCGATCGGCAACGGCAGCTTCAGCCACCTGGCCGGCATCCTGTTCCTGCGCAGCGCATCGCTGGATGCGGTCCACGTTCCGTACAAGGGCGGCAACCCGGCGCTGATCGACCTGGCCGCCGGTCAGGTCGATTTCCTGTTCATCGGCTCCGCATCGGCAACCTCATACGTCAAGGAAGGCCGGCTGAAGCTGCTGGCCACCGCCGGCGCCAAGCGCTCGAGCGGCTTCCCGAACGTGCCGACGGTGGCTGAAACGGTGCCGAACTTCGAGCTGAGCGTCTGGAACGGCATTCTCGGCCCGGCCGGCATGCCCAAGCCGCTGGTGGACAGGATCAACCGCGACATCCGCCGCGTGCTGGAGATGCCCGACGTGCGCTCCAGGCTGACCGATCTCGGCGCCGAAGTCGTCGGCAGTTCGCCGGAGGATTTCGGTGCGCAGATGCGCGCCGATGCGGCCACCTGGCAGAAGATCATCCGGGACGCCGGCATCAAGCTCGAATAGCGCGCCGTCGAATGAGCATGACGGCTGGCATCCGGCCCGTGCGGCCGGACGAACTGACGCGGCAGCTGCGCGAGATCGGCGCCGTCTGGCAGCAGGACATCCGCGCGGCGGGCGACCGCACCAAGGCGCTGTATCGTCCGCTGCTCGCCGCGGCGCCGCGCGACGGCGTCAGCGTCGCGCGCGACCTGCCCTACGGCGAACATCCTCGTCAGGTGCTCGACGTCTACACGCCGCGCGGCGCGCGCAACGCACCAGTGGTCGCGTTCGTGCACGGTGGCGCCTTCGTTCGCGGCGAGCGAGGCGTCAACGACGCGATCTACGGCAATGTGCTGACCTGGTTCGCACGCCACGGCTGCGTCGGCGTCAACGTCGAGTACCGGCTGGCGCCCGACGCACCGTATCCGGCCGGCGCGATCGACGTCGGCATGGCCTGCCGATGGATGGAACGGCACATCGCGGCGCACGGCGGCGATGCGAACCGGCTATGCGTGATCGGCCACTCGGCCGGCGGCACGCACGTGGCCGGCCAGGCCTGCGATCCGGCGCTCGACGCGCAGCCGCGCCGGCCCGACGCGCTGGTCCTGGTTTCGGCCCGGCTGCGCGCCGACACGCGGCCGGAGAATCCGAACGCCGGGGGCGTGCGCGCCTATTTCGGCGACGATCCGGCGCGCTACGACCAAGTCTCGCCGGTGACGCACGCTGCGCGGCTCGAACTGCCGGTGTTCGTCGTCACGGCCCAGTACGAGAATCCGCTGCTCGACCTGTACGGCCTGGAGTTCGCGCATGCGGTCGGCCTGGCGCGGGGGCGTGCGCCGCTGCATACGGCGCTGGCCGATCACAATCACATCTCGATCATGGCCCATTTCAATACGCCGGAGCAGCGGCTCGGCGAGGAGATATTGGCGTTCTTCGAGAGCAGCTGCCGCTGAAGCAGCCGCGCCTGCCGGTCTTCGGCTATGCTGGCATCAGTTCGGTGCCCGGCGGAGCGCAGCCATGGAGTCACAGGCCAAGCAGCATTGGGAGCGGGTCTACACCACCAAGGAATCGACCCGCGTCAGCTGGTTCCAGGAACACGCGCGGCAATCGGTCGAACTCATCCGGCAAACCGGTGCGTCGCATGAGGCCGCGATCATCGACGTGGGCGGCGGCGCGTCGACGCTGGTCGACGATCTCATCGACGACGGCTACTCGAACCTGACGGTGCTGGATCTCTCTGCTGCCGCGCTGTCGGCGGCCCGCGCACGGCTGGGCGCGAAGGGCGATCGCGTCAGCTGGCAGGTGGGCGACGTGACACAGTTCGAGTTTCCTCGCCATGCATACGAGGTCTGGCACGACCGCGCGGTGTTCCACTTCCTGATCACGCAGCAGGCACGCGATGCCTACGTGCGCGCGGTGCTGCACGCCGTCAGGCCGGGCGGCAACGTGATCGTCGCGACCTTCGCGGAAGACGGGCCCGATCAGTGCAGCGGCCTGCCGGTTGCCCGCTACAGTCCCGACGCACTGCATGCCGAGTTCGGCGCCCCGTTCACGCTGCTGCGCCATACGCGCGAAGAGCATCACACACCGTTCGGAACGGTCCAGCAGTTCGTCTACTGTCTGTGCCGCAAGAACTCGCCGCCGCCGCGTCAGCGCGCAGCCGGCTCCGGCAGCTTCAGCTCGACGCAATCGGATCCGCAGGTGCCGGGCGCCGCGGCTTCGGCGCGCGGCGCCGGCCGATGCAGCACGGCGCGCGTCGGAGCGATCTGAAGCACATCGCCCGACAGCGTCGCCTGCCCATCGACGATCAGCGAATAGTCGTTCTCCGCCGCCGGCGGCCAGACCAGGCCGACTGCGGGCCGCGCCAGCAGGTTCTCGCGCGTGCGGCGGCCGACGGCGTCTATGAGCAGCCGCCCTTCCTGCAGAACAGGCACGACGGCGACGGCATGCGGCGCACCCTGCGCCGCTGAGGTCAGCAGATACGCGAAGCGATAGCGCGCCATGACCTCGGCCAGCGTGGACAACTCGACGGGAATGCTCATCAGATTTCTCCGGTAATCAGCGCAGCGGTGCGGCGCTGCGGCCGTGCATCGGTGCATCCGTGCATCGGTGCAAGAGGACCGCCCCGTACGGAGCGTAGCGGGAATCCGCGTGCGCCAATACATTCATATAAAATGAATCATTATGCACACAGCCTGATTCCAAGGTTGTTGTGTCATGCGACATCCCAAGGAGCGCCGGTGTACCGGAATACCTTCAACGATCGGATCGTCCGGCTGTTCCTGCTCGCCGCGGCGGTCTGGGGCGTCATCGGCATGTCCATCGGCGTCATCGCGGCAGCGCAGCTCGCGTGGCCCGGGCTGAATCCGGACGTGGCCTGGCTGTCGTTCAGCCGGCTGCGGCCGGCGCACACCTTCGGCGTCATCTTCGCTTTCGGCGGTTCTGCGCTGATGGGCACCTGCTATTACGTCGTGCAGCGCACGGGGCACGTCAGGCTCGCATTGGAGAAGCTGGCCGGCTTCACGTTCTGGGGCTGGCAGCTGGCCTGTCTGCTGACCCTCGTGACGGTGCCCATGGGCATCACGCAGAGCAAGGAGTACGCCGAACCGGAGTGGCCGATCGATCTGCTGATCGCCGTCGTCTGGGTCTCGTTCGGCACCGTGTTCTTCGCCACGCTGGCGCGCCGGCGCATCCGGCACATCTACGTCGCGAACTGGTACTACGGCGCCTTCATCATCGCAGTCGGGCTGCTGCACATCGTCAACAATCTGGCGGTGCCGGTATCGCTGACCAAGTCCTACCCGATCTACGCCGGCGTAGTCGACGCAATGGTGCAGTGGTGGTACGGCCACAATGCGGTCGCCTTCTTCCTGACCGCAGGCTTCCTGGGGATGATGTACTACTTCGTTCCGCGGCAGGCGCAGCAGCCGCTGTGGAGCTATCGCTTCTCTATCGTCAACTTCTGGGCGCTGATCTCGATCTACATGTGGGCCGGTTCGCACCACCTGCTCTATACGGCGCTGCCCGACTGGGTGCAGTCGGTCGGCATGGCGTTCTCGCTGGTGCTGCTGATGCCGAGCTGGGGCTCGGCCGCGAACGGCCTGCTGACCTTCAACGGCTCGTGGCACAAGGTGCGCGTGGATCCAGCCGCCAAGTTCATGGTGGTGGCCCTGGTCTTCTATGCCGCGTCGACGTTCGAGGGATCGATGATGGCGATCAAGTCGGTCAATTCGCTGTCGCACTACACCGACTGGACCGTGGCCCACGTTCATTCGGGCTCGATCGGCTGGGTGGCGATGATCACGATCGGCTCGCTGTATGCGATGGCGCCGCGCGCGCTCGGTCGGCCGGCGATGCATTCGACGGCCGGCATGGAGCTGCACTTCTGGCTGCATACCGGCGGCCTGCTGCTGTATGTCATAGCGATGTGGATCGCCGGCGTCACATCAGGCGTGATGTGGCGCGCCACGCTGCCGGACGGCACGCTCGCGTACTCGTTCCTGGCCAGCCTGGAGGCGATACAGCCGTTCTATGCGATCCGCTTCGTTGGCGGCGTCATGGTGGTCGCCGGCATGGTCGTGATGGCGTGGAACCTGTGGCACACGGCGGCGCAGGCCCGCGCGCGGCTGATCGTGCCGATTCCTATCCCCGTTCCCGAGCCGGTGGCCCACCAGGTGCCCACGCCGCTGCCGGCGGCCGGCTGAGGAGCTGAAGATGGCAGGCGGCTATCCGTACTTCGAGAAGATCGAGAAACACGCCGGGCTGCTCGGCGTCTGCATCGCAATCATGGTGTCGATCGGCGGACTGGCCGAGGTCACGCCGCTGTTCATTCACGCGCAGACCGTCGAGCCGCCGCCGAACGTGAAGCCGTACGATGCGCTGCGGCTGATCGGCAAGGACATCTACGTGCGCGACGGCTGCTATCTGTGTCACACGCAGATGATCCGTGCGCAGCGCTTCGAGGTGCAGCGCTACGGCCCGTATTCGACGGCCGACGAGTCCTTCTACGACCGCCCGCACCAGTGGGGGTCCAAGCGCACGGGGCCCGACTTGGCGCGCGTCGGCGGCAAGTACTCGGACGAATGGCATCGGCTGCATCTGCTCGATCCGCGGCAGGTCGTGCCCACGTCGAACATGCCGGCCTACCGGTGGCTGGCCGATGCGAAGCTCGATGCGGCCGACGTGCAGGCGCGGATGCGCACGCTGCGGCTGCTGGGCGATCCGTACACTGACGAGGACATCGCGGCCGCGCCGAAGGC
>JBFWXS010000044.1:20247-33128 GCA_050187175.1 Burkholderiaceae bacterium | reverse complement strand
CCGATGGAACCGCCAGCGGAGCTGTCAGCGGAGCCGCCAGGGGAAGCCGGCAATGAGCGCGCTGTGGGGCCACATGGCGGGCGTCATCACGGTGGTGCTGCTGGTCGTCTTCATTGCCGTCTGGTACTGGGCCTGGCGGCCGCGGCACAAGCGCAACTTCGATCGGATGGCACAGCTGCCGATGGAGGATGACGGCAGTCCGCCGAGCAACGACAAAGACCAAGGTGATCGCCGATGAGCTCGTTCTGGTCCGGCTGGGTCATGGCCCTGGTCACTTTCAACCTGGGCGTCACGCTGTTCCTGTTCCTGTGGGGCCTGCGAGTGCGCATCCCGACGCTGCCCGACGGCACCACCGGCCATGTGTGGGCCAACGGCGCCTTGCGCGAATCGGTACGGCCGTTGCCGCTATGGTGGGTGCTGGTATCGGCGGCGATGTTCATCGTAGGCATCGGCTACCTGGTGCTGTTCCCCGGTTTCGGCAGTTTTCCGGGCGTGCTCGGCTGGACATCGCAGACCGAGCTGTCCGACGACATCACGGCAACGCGAGCCCGGATGGGACCGCTGGCGGAGCGCCACGCACGGCTTCCGGTCGAGCAGCTGGCCAATGACGCCGACGCGCTGCGTCTCGGCCAGCGGCTGTTCCTCGACAACTGCGCCGCCTGCCACGGATCGAGCGCGCGCGGCAACCCGGCGCTGGGTGCGCCCGATCTCACCGACCGCGACTGGCTGCACGGCGGCGACGGGCAGGCGCTGCTGACGAGCATTCTCGACGGCCGCCGCGGTGCCATGCCCGGCTTCGGCGCAGCGCTCGGCGCGGCCGGCGTGCAGGAAGTGGCGCAGTACGTCCTGAGCCTGTCGGGCCGTGCCACCGACCCGGTCAAGGCGGCGCTCGGCAAGGCACGCTTCTCGGCTTGCGCCGCGTGCCACGGCCCCAGCGGCAAGGGCAACCCGGCGCTGGGTGCGCCCGATCTCAGCGACGGCGTGTGGCTGTACGGCGGCAGCGTGGCACGCGTCGAGCAAAGCGTGCGCGACGGCCGCAGCGGCGAAATGCCGGCGTTCCGCGGACGCCTGTCCGAGGGTGACGCACGGGTCGTCGCTGCCTGGGTTTATCGCCAGTCGCACCCGGCGAGGTCTGCCCCATGAGCCGGGGCGAAGTCGGCCGCGGCTGGCACCGCCAGCCGCTGTTCTGGCTGGGCGCGCTGATATTGGCCGCGTCGCTCGCCGGCTGCGTCTGGATGATCGTGCTGGCCACGCGCTATCCGGATCCGCCGCTCGACGAGGCGGGCTTCAAGATCCTGAAGATGCCGTTGCATGCGCCGGCTGCGGCCGCGGACGGACGCGCGACGCGATGAGCATCGTGCCGGCAATGATCCTGCTGTCGCTGCTGGTGGTCGGCGGCGCCGTGCTCGCCTTCGTCTGGGCGGTCGAACACGACCAGTTCGACGATCTGCAGGGGCCGGCCTTTCTGCCGCTCGATGACGCCGAACCCGTGGGCCCGGCTGCATTGCTCACGCCAGCCGCTCCGACGACACTGAGCGCGACCACATCCACGTCGGTGTCCGTATCCGCGCCCGTATCCATCCCCGCTACTCATAGTCCTTCAGAAACGCCACCACCAGATCCGCGAATGCCTGCGTGACCAGCGAGCGCGGCTTGCTGGCCGGGAACAGCATCGCGAAATCGGCGAAGAACGCCGGCTCGAAGCGGCGCGCGACCAGGCCCTGTCCCGAGAAGTTGTGCGCCGTGACCGGATCGACGATGGCGTAGCCCGCGCCCTCGATGACGAACGCGCACATCGACGCGAACAGCGGCGTCTCTATCCTGATCGACAGCGTCGCCTCGTGCTCGGCGAACAGCTCCTGCAGGCGCTGCGTGCGGAAGTGGTCGCGCGGCGCGGCGATCGACGGCAGCCCGCTGAGATCCGCGGGCGTGACGAAGAGCTTGCGCGCCAGCTCATGGTCCGCAGGCATCGCGCAGACGCAGCGCAGGCGCAGCTTCTGTGCGTCGACCCAGCCGGGGTCGTAAGCGGTTTCGGAGAAGCCGATGTCGAACTGCTGCGTCGTCACCAGATTGACGACCGTCGGTGAGCTGCGCGCCTGCAGGGTGACGTTCAGACCCGGATGCTGCTTCAGCATGTGGGCCGCGACGCGCGGCAGGAACTCGAGCGCCAGCATCGGCAGGGCCGCCACGCGCAGCGTGCCGGCGTTCGTGGTGCGGATGTCGGTAGCGAGCTGCTCGACGCCGGCCAGACCTTCCAGCGCGGCCACCACCGCGCCGTGAAAGTAGCGCGCCTCGTCGGTCGGCTGCAGCCGGCTCTTCTCGCGCACGAACAGACTGAAGCCCAGCCGCTGCTCCAGGCCGGCGATCAGCGCGCTGATCGCCGGCTGCGACAGGCGCAGCCGTGCCGCCGCCGCGGTGACCGTGCCGGCCACCATGACCGCATGGAAAGCCTCGAGCTGACGGATCTTCAGCATGGCCGGCCAAGGGTATAGGTGATTTCTATGGAGTCAGAAGAAAGCGACATTGGACGCTGCCCATGACGCCCAGTACGCTTGGGTTTCCAGGCATTCCAACAAATGATACCGCCTCACGACCACCTCCATACGGGAGCATCGATGATGAAACAGCTAGCGCGGCGACCGATTCTTTCCGCGGCCGTCCTCGGGGTGCTGGGCATGCTGGCCGGCCCCGCCCAGGCCCAGTCCGCCGACGACTATCCGAACCGGCAGATCCGGATCCTGGTCGGCTTCTCGGCCGGCGGTGCCACCGACCTGTCGGCGCGGCTGATCGCCCGCAAGCTGTCGGAGCGGCTGGGCCAGTCGGTAGTGGTAGAGAACCGGCCGGGCGCCGGCGGCAGCATCGCCGCGAACATGGTGGCCAAGGCGCCGGCCGACGGCTACACGCTGCTGTACACGTCCTCGTCGCTGGCAATTAACGCCGCGCTGTACAAGACGCTGCCGTTCAATCCGGTCACCGATTTCCAGCCCATCTCGACCGTGGTGACGACGCTGAACCTGCTGATGGCCCACCCCTCGGTGCCGGCGCGCAGCGCCAAGGAGTTCATCGACTACGTCAAGGCCAATCCCGGCCAGGTCAGCATGGCCACGCCGGGCGTCGGTTCGTCGGGCCACATGGCGCAGGTCCTGTTCACCAGTACGGCGGACATCAAGGTCAACCACGTGTTCTACAAGGGCACCAATGACGCGCTGCGCGATCTGGCTTCGGGCGAGGTCAAGTCGACGGTCGACGCGGTGACCGCCTACCTGCCCTTCCTGAAGAACGGTTCGATCAAGGCGATCTGCGTGGGCGACGTCAAGCGCGGCCAGTTGCTGCCCGACGTGCCGACCTGCGACGAATCGGGCCTGCCCGGCTACGCTGTGCGCAGCTGGCAGGGCGTGCTGACCACGGCACAGGTGCCCCGGCCCATCGTGGACCGGCTCAATCGAGAGATCAACGCGATCCTGAAGTCTCCGGACACGATCCAGCACATGCAGGCCGGCGGAGCGCGGCCGCTGGGCGGCACGCCGGAGGAATACGCGACGATGATAGAGCAGGACATCGCCAAGCTCAACGAGCTGGTGACGATCGCCGGCATTCCGCGGCAATAGCACAGGGGAGCGGCTCATCATGAACCAGGAGGCTCTCGCACTCGCCGATGCGCAGGCAGCGGCGCAGCGGATCCACGCCGAGCACATCGTCATCGATTCGCTGGCGCCCAGCTTCGTCGACGAATCGGCGCTGACGCCGGCGATGATCGAGATCGGCCGCGCGGTACAGGCGCAGGGCGGCTCGCGACCGGCGATCAAGAAGGCGCTCGCCGAGCATCTGATCACGCACTGTGCGACCGATCCGGAGACGCGCGACTTCTACATCGCCTACTGGAAACGCTCCGGCGTCACGGCCTGCAATCACACGCTGTATGCGTCAGGACCGCCCGACACGGCGCTCGAGCAGACGATGGCCGCCGCCAAGCGCGCCGAGTCGCTGATGGCCTCGCTGCAGGGGCAATTGACGCTGGCCACCGAGGCTGCGCAGATCGAGGCCGCCCATCGCGAAGGGCGGCACGTGATCATGTACAACCTGCAGAATGCCGAGCCGGTGGGCGCCGACCTCGATCGCGTCGAGACGCTGTATCAGCTGGGCGTGCGCAGCATGCAGCTGACCTACAACCTGCGCACCCGTTTCGGCGACGGCTGCCTGGAGACCAATGACGGCGGCCTCAGCCGCTTCGGCGCGGCGCTGATCCAGAAGATGAACGAGCGCCGCATGATCGTCGACCTGTCGCATGCCAGCGCGAACACCGCGCGCGACGCGGTCGCCTGCTCGGCGCAGCCGGTGCTCGCGACGCACACCGCGGCGCGCGCGCTCAGCGGCCATCCGCGCGGCCTGCCCGACGACGTGCTGAAGGCGATCGCCGATCGCGGCGGTTACGCCGGCATCGTTATCCTGCCGGCCTTCATCCTGCCCGCCGAAGGCGACGGCCGCGCCGAGAAACTGGGCAAGCCGCGCAGCTGGGCCACGCTGGACAGCGTCGTCGATCATGTCCAGCACCTGCTGAACGTGATGGGCGAAGACCATGTCGGCATCGGCACGGACTGGGGCAAGCCTTATTACAACGCGCTGACCTGGACGCCGGCCATGGTGCGGCCCGAAGGTCGCGTCGGCTTCAACTGGGTCGGCTGGCGTCCGCAGGACCGCTTCGATCCGAATGCGCAGACGGTCGGTCTCGAGACCTGGGACCAGTGGCCCAATCTCACAGCGGCGATGCTGCACCGGGGAATTCCGGAGTCGACCGTGGTGAAGATCGTCGGCGCGAACTATCTGCGCGCGATGCGCGACATATGCGCATAGAGGCGGCAGTCGCGAACGGCGATGGACAAGCACAGCGCATCGCGGTGATCGGTGCCGGCATCATCGGCGCCGGCATCGCGTACGCGCTGCGCAAGCGCGGCGCCGACGTCGTGCTGTTCGACCGCGACGAGCCCGGACGCGGCTGCAGCTACGGCAACCTGGGCGCCGTCAGCGCCAGCTCGGTGGTGCCGCTGGCGATGCCCGGCGTCATCGCATCGCTGCCGGCGATGCTGCGCGATGCCGAGAGCCCGCTGTTCCTGCCGCTGGGCTACCTGCCGCGCGCCCTGCCCTGGCTGCTGCGCTTTCTTGCGTCGGCGCGGCGCGACAAGGTGAGCGCATCGTCGACCGCGCTGGCGCGACTGCATGCCGGCGCCGTCGCCGCTCACCAGGCACTGGCGGCCGAAGTCGGCGTGCCCGAGCTGATCGTGCAGCGCGGCCAGCTGCATCTGTATCCCGATGAACGCGCGCGCGCCAAGGACGATGCAGGCTGGTCGCTGCGCGCGGCCCAGGGCATGCGCTTCGAGCAGCTCGACCGCGCCGCGATCACGGATCTGGAACCCGAGGTCGGTGCGCGCTACACGGTAGGCATGTTCCTGCCCGACGATGCCACCATCCTGAACCCGCTGCGCTACGTGCAGGCCATTGCGGCCGCCTTCGCGGCTCGCGGCGGACGCCTGCGGCACCGGGAGATCCGTGCGCTGCGACGCTGCGAACAGGATCAGTGGGAACTGGTCCACGACCAGGGCAGCGAGCGCTTCGCGCGCGTCGTGGTGGCGGCCGGCGCGTGGGCGCCGCGGCTGCTCGCTCCGCTCGGCATCCGGCTGCCGCTGGAGAGCCAGCGCGGCTATCACGTCCAGTTCCCGGGCTGCGCATCGCTGGTGTCGCGTTCGGTCGTGCTGGCCGACCGCAAGATCTTCGTGGCACCGATGGAGGACGGCCTGCGCGTGGGCGGCACCGTCGAGATCGCCGGTCTCGACCGTCCTCCCGATATGCGACGGGCGCGGCTGCTCGAACGCATCGCCCGCGATACCTTCAGCGGGCTGGCGCAGGCGCCCGCGACGCACTGGATGGGACACCGTCCTTGCATGCCCGATTCGCTGCCCGTCATCGGCCGCAGCGCTCCGGGACTGTGGCTGGCCGTCGGCCACGGCCACCTCGGCATGACCGACTCGGCGAACACCGCCAAACTGATCGCAGACCAGATGCTCGAGGACAGCGGCCGCTCTCAGCGCTGACCGCGAACGGCGCAGCGTCTGCTGCGTCCTCATCCTCCGGCACATACCTATCGACCTTCGCCGCCGCGGCCAGCCGCCGCGCGGCCTTGCACGCCCTCGCGCCGTCATGTTGACGGAGCGCCATCGCCCGGTTAGGATGTTCACATACACAGAATGATGTTCATCATAATAGAACGACTGTGATCAGCAAGGCGGCGGGGCGCACCGTACGCCGTGCCGGCAGGTCCGCGTTCAGCCGCCCGCGTCGAGGAACGACATGCATAGCACCGGGGTGGAACCCAAATGGGTTCGCTGTTTCGTCCAGCAGTTCGCCGCCTGCGGCATCGGCCGCGGAACGGTCGTGGCCCTGCTGTGCGAGACGCAGTCGCGCGCGGTCAATGTCGCGGCCAGCCGGCTGGCTCTGCTCGAGCTCGGTGCGTCGCTGTTCACCGTCGAGCTGCCCACGCCGCCGCAGACCGAAGCCGTGGCGATCCGATCGACGGGCGCGTCGGACGTGATCCAGGGGCTGCAGCCGGTCATCAGCGCGCTGGCACAGGCCGAGGTCATCATCGACTGCACCGTCGAGGGCATGCTGCACGCGCGCGAGCTGCCGCAGATCATGGCCGGCGGTGCGCGCCTGATGATGGTCAGCAACGAACATCCGGAGATCCTCGAACGCATCGGCGTCGATCGTCAGCTCGAGACCCGCGTCAAGGCGGCGGTGGCGCGAATCCGCAGGACCAAGCGGATGCACGTGAGCTCGGCCGCCGGCACTGATCTGGACGTCGTGCTCGACGGCTGCCCGGCGGGTGGCAACTGGGGCTACTGCACCGACCCGGGCACCCGCTCGCACTGGCCGGGCGGCCTGGTGGCGGCGTTTCCGAAGGCCGGCGGCGTCAACGGCCGGCTGGTGTTCTCGGCGGGCGACGCCAACCTGACCTTCAAGCGCTACTTCGAGTCGCGCGTGACACTGCAGATCGAGCGCGACTACATCACGGCCATAGACGGCGACGGACTGGACGCCGAGCTGCTGCGCAGCTACATCGCCGCCTGGGGCGATCGCGAGGCCTACGCGGTCTCGCACGTGGGCTGGGGCATGAACCCGCGCGCGCGCTGGGATTCGATGGTCATGTACGACAAGGCCGACTTCAACGGCACCGAGCTGCGCGTCTTCGCCGGCAACTTCCTGTTCTCGACCGGCGCCAACGAACATGCCGGGCGCTTCACCAAGGGCCACTTCGATCTGCCGATGCGCAACTGCACCATCGCGCTGGACGGCGACGTGATCATCGATCGGGGCGTGCTGCAGGGTGAGCTGGCGCCGGGCGGCGACGGCTGAAGCCGCAGCACGGCGGTCGGCGCGCCGCTGCAGCCACGAGCACGCAGCGCCGCAGCATCGACGAACCCGCAACGCCGCGCAATGAGGCGCGCGCCTGCAACGCAGTGCATCCGGAAGCGAATCGAGATGGCGAACGAGAATGCGAGTCCCTCGCCTGCCCGGCCCGTTAAGACGGCCCGTGTCGCCGGCTCGCCGGCGCTGTCCGTCGACCATGCCGGCGACGGCGAACTGGTGCTGTTTCTGCACGGCGTCGGCGGCAACAAGATCAACTGGACGCGGCAGCTGCAGACCTTCGCACCGCACTTCCTGGCGGCGGCATGGGACATGCGCGGCTACGGCAGCAGCGACGACTATGACGGGCCTCTGCAGTTCGCCGATCTCAGCGACGACCTGCTGCGCGTGCTGCGGCATTTCGGCGCGGACCGCGTTCATCTGGTGGGCCTGTCGATGGGCGGACGCATCGCGTTCGATTTCCTGCACCGGCATCCCGACCGCGTGCGCAGCCTGACCATCTGCTCGGCTTCGCATCGCGCCAGCCAGATGAGCCCGGAGCGGCGTGCGGCCTTCCTCGCCAGCCGGCTGCGGCCGCTGCAGGAAGGCAGGACGCCGGCCGACATCGCGCCCGACGTGGCTCGCTCGCTGATGGGCCCCAATGCCTCCGAACAGGCCTACCGCAGCCTGGTCGAGAGCATGTGTCTGCTGCATGCCGACGGCTACATGAAGGCGCTGACCGCGGTCTCCACTTACGAAGGCGAGATCGCGCTCGAATCGATCGAGGTGCCGACGCACGTCGTCGCCGCCAGCGAGGACCGGCTGATTCCGCCCGAGGTCATGCGTCCGATGGCGGAATGCATCCGCGGCGCCGTCTATACCGAGATCGCCGACAGCGGACATCTGTCGAACCTCGAGCAAGCCGAGGCCTTCGAGCGCGCGGTGCTCGGCTTCCTGCTGCGCCATCGCGGCGCGCCGGCGGCGGGCCGCCGGGAAGGAGCATCGACATGATGCGCGACCACGACCGCGCGACACCGGAAACGACCGGCCTGCCGCGCTGGCTGCTGGGCATCGAACGCGTCGTCTCATGGATCACGGCGGCGCTGCTGGCTTCACTGGTACTGCTGACGGTGGTCGACGTCGGCGGGCGCTACGGATTCAATCATCCGCTGGCGGGAACGGCGGAGTGGATAGAGCTGGCAATGGCCTGGATGATCTTCGGCGGCTTCTTCCAGGCGGCGACGCGCTCCGAACACATCCGCATCGATCTGCTCGACCACCTGTGGGGACCGGCCGCGCTGCGCCGCGTGCAGAGCTTCGGCTACGGCGTATCGGCGCTGGCGCTGCTGTTCATCGCGTGGCGCATCTGGATCAAGGGGCTCGAGCTGGCCGACTTCGGCGACACTTCCTCCTATCTCGGCGTGCCGCTGGCGCCGATGGCTTATGTGATGGCGGTCGCCAGCGCGCTGACCGGCATCGTCTACGCACTGCAGTCAGTGCGCATCGCGCGCGGCCGGTTCGCGCCGTCCACCGGGCCGCTGCCCACTGCCCCGTCGCAGGAGGGCGCATGACGCTGTCGCTGTTCGCGTTCATCGCCCTGCTGGGGCTGACCTTCGTCGGCATCCCCATCGCCTGGGCGATGATAGGCATCGGCTTCGGCGGCGTCGCGCTGCTGCGCGGCGTGGACCCCGCGCTGGCGATGGCCGGACAGGTGGCCTTCGAGACGGCGATGAGCTACGACCTGTCGGTGGTGCCCATGTTCGTGCTGATGGGCAATCTGGTCAATCACGCGCGCATGTCGCATCAGCTGTACGAGGCGGCGCATTCATTCGTCGGCCATCGGCGCGGCGGCCTGGCGCTCGCCACCATCCTGTCTTGCGGCGGCTTCTCGGCCATTTCCGGTTCCAGCGTCGCCACGGCCGCGACGATGGCCAAGGTGGCCATCCCGTCGATGCGACGCTTCGGCTATTCGTCCGACTTCGCCGCCGCGACGGTAGCTGCCGGCGGCACGCTGGGCATCCTGATCCCGCCGTCGGTGGTGATGGTGGTCTATGGAATCCTCAGCCGCACCGACATCGGCGAACTGTTCGTCGCCGGCATCCTGCCCGGCGCGCTGGCGATCGTGCTGTATCTGGTGGCGATCGAATGGACGGTGCGCCGCAATCCGGCGGTCGGTCCGGCCGGTCCGCGCAGCACTGCCGCGCAGCGGCTGGCGCTGCTGCGGCCTGTGTGGCCGGTCGCGCTGCTGTTCATCGCGCTGATCGGCGGCCTCTATGCGAAGGTGTTCACGCCGACCGAGGGCGCAGGCATCGGCGCCTTCGGCGCGCTGCTGCTGGCGCTGGGCAAGCGCACGCTGACGCTGTCCAGCCTGCTGCGCGTCTTCGCGGAAACGGTGCGTACCAGCGCGGTCATGTTCGCGATCCTCATCGGCGGGCTCATGTTCGCCAACTTCGTCAACCTCGCAGGCCTGACCACGACGCTGCAGGCCTGGATCTCGTCGGCGGAGGTCGCGCCGCTGGCCGTCGTCTTCATGATCATCTGCATCTACCTCGTGCTCGGCTGCGTGCTCGACTCGATGGCGATGATCATCCTGACCATCCCGGTGTTCTTTCCGGTGGTGATGCAGCTCGGCTACGACCCGGTCTGGTTCGGCGTGCTCGTGGTCATGGTGGTCGAGCTGGCGCTGATCACGCCGCCGGTCGGCATGAACGTCTTCGTGATCAGCGGCGTTTTCAGGGACATCGGCACCGGCCGCATCTTCCGGGCCGTGGTGCCGTTCATCGCCGTCGATCTGATCCGGGTCTCGCTTCTGGTGCTCTTTCCGGCGCTGGCGCTGGCCCTGCCCTCGCTGATGCGGTGACCGCCGCCGTCCGCTCAACAATCCTCTGGGAGAAATCGATGAGAGCCGTTGCAAGCCTGGTGCTGTCCCTGTCATTGGCCGCGGGAGCCTCGACCGCGATGGCACAGACGGTATGGAAGTTCTCGACCTGGGTGCCGCCTACGCACCCCATCGTCGAGCTGGTCTGGAAGCCGTGGATGGCGCAGGTCGAACAGGCGACGCAGGGACGCGTCCGCATCGAGATGATTCCGCCGCTGGGCACGCCGCAGGCTCACTATGATCTGGTGCGCAACGGGGTGGCCGACGTCGGCAACATCAGCATCGCCTATACGGCCAGCCGATTTCCGCTGATCGGCGCGCTCGAGCTGCCGTTCCTGTCCGATTCGACGCTGGTCATGTCGGTGGCCGCATGGCGCACGTATGAGAAGCACTTCAAGCAGGCGGGCGAGTTCCGCGGCGTGAAGCTGGCCAGCCTGATGATCGCCGGCCCGTACCATGTGTTCACGACCGAGAAGAAGATCGAGACCATCAACGACCTGCGCGGCCTGAAGCTGCGCGAAAGCGGCGGCATCTCCAAGGAGGTCGTCGAACGCATAGGCGCCACGCCGTTCTTCGCGCCTTCGCCGCAGGTCTACGACGTGCTGTCGCGGCGCGTCGCCGACGGCGTTCTGTATGCGACCGAGGCCATCGTCGGCTTCAACGTCACCAAGGCGATCAAGTACACGCTCGAAGTGCCGGGCGGCATCCACCAGTCGGCGCAGGCGATGCTGATCAACGAAGCGAAGTGGAACGCGCTGTCGGCGCAGGACCAGGCGGCGATCGAGAAGACCATGGGCGAGAACTTCGCCCGGCTGTGGGGCCAGGCGTGGGCGAAGACGACCGCGTCCGCGGAGACCATCCTGCGCAAGGAAGGAGTGGTCTTCAGCAAGGCTTCGGGCGCGCTGCTCAGCGATCTGCAGTCCAAGCTCCGGCCGGTCGAGGAGCAATGGATCGCAGCCGCGCAGAAGAAGAACGTCGACGGCAAGGCGGCGCTAGCCTTCATGCGCGACGAGATCCGCCGCATCGAAGCCGGCGGGCAATGATCTACGAGCTGCGCACATACACGCTTCAGCCCGGCGGCATGGGGCCGTGGCTGAAGCTGTACGAGGAGAAGGCGCTGCCTGTCATCGCGGCCGTGCCGCAGATGCGGCTGGCCGGCTACTTCCGTGCCGACACCGGCGTGCTGAATCGCGTCATGCATCTGTGGGCATATGCCGATGCGCAGGCGCGCGAGCAGGCGTTCCGCGCGCTTGCCGCCCATCCGGACTGGATCAGCGGCTTCGTCGAACCGGCGCGGCCGTATCTGGCGGCGCAGGAGTCGACGCTGCTTTCGCCGGTCGCGTTCTCGCCGCTGCCGTAACGCGGCGCTGCCGTAACGCGGCGCTGCCGTAGCACGGCGCTGTCGAAGCCGGCTGTCAAACCCGGCTGTCGAGGCCGGCGTCGAGGCCGGTCGAGCCAGCGGCGGCCGGCCCAATGGCCTAGAATGGCCGCTCCGTGTCGATCCGCCCTTCTTCCCGCCGCCTCCCGCGTCCGCTTCCGCGTGCGGCCGTTGCCGAGCCGCAGCTGCCGCGATGAACCCCTGGCGCTCCCTCCGTCCGGTCCTGCCGATCCTGATCGGCATCGCGCTGACGTACAGCATCGGCATGGGCGTGCGGCAGTCGCTGGGCATTCTGATGCCGCCGCTGACGCGCGACATCGGCATCCGGGTCTCGGATTTCACCATCGCCATCGCCGTTCAGAATCTGGTCTGGGGCCTCGCGCAGCCGTTCGCCGGCGCGCTGACCGTGCGCTGGGGCTTCCGGCCGCTGATGCTGGCCGGCGCGCTGTGCTACGTGGTCGGACTGGCGCTGCTGGCAGCCGCTCAGGGGCTGGTGCACGTCATCGTCGGTGCGGGGCTGCTGATCGGCGTCTCGATGGCCTGCATCGGCAGCTCGATCGCGATGGCCGTGGCCGCGCGCAGCGTTCCGCCGGCGATCCGCAGCACGATGCTGGGCATCGTGGCGGCCGGCGGTTCGCTCGGATCGATGCTGGCGGCTCCGGTCGGGCAGTGGCTATCGGTCAGCCATGGCTGGCGCGTGGGCGCCTTCGGCTTCGTCGTGTTTGCGCTGGTCATGCTGCCGGCCGTCTGGTACGCCGGCCGTGTCGACCGCCTGCCGGCGCCGCCCCCGGTGCGCGGCGACAGCGAGCGCAGCACCTTCGGCATGGCGACGCGGCAGGCGCTGCGCAACCCCGGCTTCCTGGTGATGACGGCAGCCTATTTCGTCTGCGGCATGCAGCTCGTGTTCCTGACCACGCATCTGCCCTCGTACCTGGACCTGTGCGGCATGGACCCGATGCTGAGCGCGCAGGCGCTGGGCGTCATAGGCGGATTCAATGTGCTGGGCAGCCTGGCGTTCGGCTGGGCCGGCAGCCGCTGGAACAAGCAGGCGCTGCTCGGCGCGATCTATATGCTTCGTTCGCTGGCCCTGCTATGGTTCTTCATGTCGCCGCCGACGCCGGCCGGTACGCTGCTGTTCGCCGGCATCATGGGCTTCCTGTGGCTGGGCGTCGCGCCGCTGATCGCCGGTTCGGTGGTCGAGATGTTCGGGCTGCGCTGGCAGGCGATGAT
>JBFWXS010000044.1:5801-20147 GCA_050187175.1 Burkholderiaceae bacterium | reverse complement strand
CGCGGCCCGGCCTGAACGCGGCCCGGCCTGAACGCGGCGCCCGGAAGGCGGCCGTCCTTCGCTTCGATCGACAGGAGTCCTGACGATGCATTCTCCCTCCCGCCGCCGCACCGCTCGCCTGCTGAGCGGATCCGCGCTGATCGTGACCGGTGCCGCCGGCGCCGGCTGCAGCGGCGCAGCGCCCTCGCAGAACCGGCAGGCCTCGCAGACCGCGCAGACCTCGCGGGCTTCGCCCACCGTGTCCGCCGGTACCGTGGATCCGGCGCCGTTCCGGCGATTGCTGGCCGCGCCGCATCGCCGCCCGGCCAACGTGGCGCGCGATCCCCACCGCCATCCGGCCGAGACGCTGGCCTTCTTCGGCGTGCGGCCCGACAGCACGGTGGTCGAGATCCTGCCGGGTAGCGCGGGATACTACATGGAGATCCTCGCGCCGTATCTGGCGGCACGGGGCCGCTACATCGCTGCCAACCGCGACCAGAATGCGCCGCCGAACTATTTGGCCGACCACGCCCGGCTGCTGGAACGCCTGCGCGCGGAACCGGCGCTGTACGGCAAGGTTCAGGTCACGCCGTTCAATGCCGACAAGCACGAGATCGCACCGGCCGGCAGCGCCGACTTCGTGCTGACCTTCCGCAACCTGCACAACTGGATCGATCGCAACGAGGTGGACGGCGCGCTGCGCGCGTTCCACCGCGCGCTCAAGCCGGGCGGCGTGCTCGGCGTGGTCGACCATCGAGGCCGCGACGACCTCAGTCAGCAGGCGCAGATGAACAGCGGCTATGTACGGCAGGATTTCGCGACGGCGCTGATCGGGAAAGCGGGCTTCCGCCTGGTGGGCAGCTCCGAAGTGAACGCCAATCCGAAGGACGGCAAGGACCATCCGGCCGGCGTCTGGACGCTACCGCCGACCTATCGCCTGAAGGATCAGGACCGCGCTCGCTACGAAGCGATCGGCGAGAGCGACCGCTTCACGCTGAAGTTCGTGCGCGTCGGTTGACCCGGGCTGCGGCCGTTCAGCCGCAGCGTTCAACCACGTCTGATCAACCGCGCCCGTTCAGCCGCGGTCGAACAGACGCAGCAGCTCGGACGGCTCCAGATGGCCGCGCGACTGGAAGTCGAGCACGCGGAATAGCTGCTCGGTGACCGCGGTCAGCGGCAGCGGCACGTCGTGCTCGGCCGCGAAGCGATGGACGTTGCCGAGGTCCTTCAGCATCGTCGAGGATGCACCCAGCGGCTTGTCGACGCCATTCAGCATGCGCGGCGCGATCAGCGGCAGCAGCGTCGAATCGGCCCAGCCGCCCTGCAGCGCCTGCGGCAGCTGCGCGGCGTCGATGCCGCCGCGCACGGCCAGCCGCAGCGCTTCGGAAATCGAGGCGATGGTATTGGCCACCAGGATCTGGTTGCACAGCTTGGTGATCTGCCCGGCGCCCACCGGTCCCATCAGATTGATGTTGCGGGCATAGTGCCGCAGCAAAGGCAGCACGCGTTCATAGGACTCGCGCGCGCCGCCGGCCATCACGGTCAGCGCGCCCTGCTCGGCGGCCGGCACGCCGCCGGACACCGGCGCATCGAGCCAGCCGGCGCCGCAGCGCTCGGCCAGGCGCGCCGCCAGCTTCCGCGCTTCATCGGGCGCGATGCTCGAATGATCGACGATCACCGTGGCGGGGCATGCCGCTGACGAGATGCCGTCGCGGCTGAACACGGTCTGCTCGACCGCCGCGCCGTCGATCAGGCACAGGAAGACGATCTCGGCACCGGCGGCGGCCTCGGCCGGCGTGGCGCAGCCGATGGCGCCGGCGTCGATCAGCGGCCGGCACTTGTCGGCGCTGCGGTTCCATACCCGCAGCGCGACGCCTGCGGCCTGCAGCCGCCTGGCGATCGCCATGCCCATCACGCCGAGCCCCAGAAAAGCGACTTTCATTGCAACTCCTTTCGCGGCGCTTCGTCGAGCGCCTCTGCCGACACGCCGGCCATGCATGATCTCCCCGAGGAGCCGGATCGCGTGGCCGGTACTATACGTCAGCCTCGCGCGCGCCATCGCAGCGCATCGCGGACGCATCAACCCCGTCGGCGCCCTTGCTGCGTTCATAGCGGAACCACTCTGATCAAGGAGTCGTTCCGTGCCTAGCTTCCCTGCTTCGCGGGCCGTCGGCCTGCTGTTCGGCGCCGCCGCTGCCGCGCTGCTGCCGACGGCGCCGGCCGTGGCCGTCGGCCGGCTGGCCGACATCACCATCATCGACCGCAGCACCGGACGCAGCCTGCCGCTGCATCAGCACGCCGGCCAGTGGTGGGTCGCAGGCAGTCCCGGCGCACGCTATGCGATCTCGATCCGCAACCGCTCGGGCGAGCGGATTCTGGCGGTAACGGCGGTCGACGGCGTCAACGCGATCAGCGGCCAGACGGCGGGCTGGCAGCAGACCGGCTACGTGCTCGACGCATGGCAGCGCCATGACGTGGCGGGCTGGCGCAAGAATGATGCGGAGATCGCCGCGTTCGAGTTCACGTCGCTGTCCGACGCCTATGCCAGCCGCACCGGCCGCCCCGGCAACGTGGGCGTGATCGGCGTGGCCCTGTTTCGCGAACGCGCTGCCGCACCGGCGCTCAGCGCGCCGGCCGCGCCCGCGGCGAACGGACAGCCCCGCGAGAAGGCGGAGACGTCGGCGCAGCCCGCGCTGCCGCCCGCGCCTCCGTCAGCACATCCGTCAGCACATCCGTCAGCACATCCGTCAGGACCTCTGCCTGCACCCGCTCCCGGACCAGCACCCGCGGCCTCGGCCGACCGCGAAGCGCCGGAATCGCAGGCCGCCGCACCGGGCGACGCCACTGGCCGGGCCGCGTCTGCCGTGGGCGCCGTGCCGCGGCGCGAATCGCGACTGGGCACCGGTCATGGTCAGCGCGAGGTCTCGCGCGTGGTGCGCACGCAGTTCGAGCGCCTGCACAGCGATCCCGACGAGATCGTCGCGATCCGCTATGACAGCTATCGGAACCTGGTTGCGCTCGGAGTGATCCGCCCGCCGTCGAAGCCGCCGGTCGTCGTACCCGAGGCCTTCCCCGCCTCGAACGGCTACGTCCCGGACCCGCCGCCGCGATGACCAGTGCCGCCAGCCCGCTGCCGGCCGCTGTCTCTGTTCCGGGGGTGCGGGCACAATGTGCACCCATGCACGAGACGCCGCCGCCGGCCGATGAGGCGCTGATGCTGTCGTTCGCTGCCGGCGACGCGGCGGCCTTCGAGCAGCTCTATGCACGCCATGAGAAGCCGCTGTTCCGCTTCATCCTGCGCTGCGTGGGCAGCGCCGCGGGCCATGGCGTGGCCGAGGAACTGTTCCAGGACACCTGGGTCGCGGTCATGCGGCATGCCGCCCGCTACCAGCCGCAGGCGCGCTTCACGACCTGGCTTTACACCATCGCCCGGCACCGCGTCATCGACCAGGTGCGCCGCAGCGTGAGCGCGGGTCCCCGGGCATCGCTCGACGAGGAGGACGGCGAAGGCGCGGCGCTGGCCCAAGCGCTGGCGGCGGACGCGCGCGACGAACCGCTGGCGCGGCTCGAAAGCCGCGCTCAGGCGCAGGCCTTTCTTGCCGCGCTCGATGCATTGCCGCCGGAGCAGCGCGAGGCCTTTCTGCTGCAGGCCGAAGCAGGTCTGTCGCTGGAGGAGATCGCTGCCGCCACCGGCACCGGCAGCGAGACCGTGAAGAGCCGCCTGCGCTATGCACGCGCCAAGCTGCGCCTCGCGCTGCATGACTGGCTCGACTGAGAGGCGCTCATGACCCGCTTGCCGCTGAATACCGCCTTACCGTCAGGACCGCTGCGATGAACGCCGAAGATCCGCAACGCGATCCGCTGCTTGATCGCTACCGAGAGACCGTCCGGCTCGCCGACGATGCAGCGCCGCCGGCCGCGCTGCGCGCGCGGATCCTCGCCGAGGCCGCCGCACAGGCACGACAGTCGGCGGATGCGCCGAAGCATGCCGGCACAGCGAATCGCACGGCAGCCAATGATGCTCACTGGCGGCTGCGCGCGCTCGGCTCGATCGCGCTGGGAGGCGTGGCCGCGCTGCTGGCCTGGCATCTGTATCAGGAACCGGAACCCGGCATGCCGCAGGGATCGCAGCAGCCGGCGGCCGTCGCCGGTGCGTCCGATCAGGCTACGGCGGGCGCGACGGCTGCGGGGGCTACGGCTGCCGTGGAAGCGGCACCTGCCGCGCCGAGCATGCCGGCGATCACCCGCGACAGCGAAGCACGTCAGGAACGTGCGGCATCTGCGCCTGAACCGGGCCCCGCCTCTGCTGCAGCTCCCGCTCCACGGCCCGCGGCCAAGAACGCGGCCGCCCGGGATCCGCGCGCTGGTGAATCCGCGCAGTTGCCGGCCCAGCCAGCTCCGGCTCCGGCTCCGGCTCCGGCTCCGGCTCCAGCTTCGGCTTCGCTGCCTGCCGCGCCCGCAAAGCTCCGTGCCCAGACGCCTGTTCCGGCCCAGGCAGCGACGGATTCCTCGGCCGCGCCGCCAGTGCCGCCGGCCCCCGCGCTCGCAATCCCCCAGCCCCCGGTTCCCGCACCGGCGGCCTCCGTGCCCGCTGTCCCGCCACCACCTGCCCCGCCGCTCGCCGCCCCGTCGCGAGCGCGCTCGGAAGCCGCGGCGGCCGCTCCGGCAGCCCGCTCCTATGCCGGCTCTGCGGCCTCTGCGGCCTCTGCGGCCTCCGCCTCCGCCGCCTCCGCCGCCGACGCCGGCCGCGCCGGCGATGCGCCGGGCGAAGCCAGCCCGACGAACGGCGCGCTGGCGCGGTTGTTCGGCGCCATCGAGCGCGACGACCTGGCCGGACTGCGCGCCGCCCTGGCCGCCGGCGCCGATCCCGGCGGGCTGGACTCGCAGGGACGCCGTCCGCTCACCGCGGCCGCCGCAGCGGGCCGCCCGGCGCTGATCGCTGCGCTGCTGGCGGCTGGGGCCGATCCGCAGGCACCTGACGCGCGCGGCCTGACAGCGCTGCAGTACGCGCGTCAGCGCTCGGATGCGGCGGCGACGGAGCTGCTCGAGAGCGCCGGCGCGCGCTGACGCGGCGACTGCTGTCGCATGCCAGCGACAGCATGCTTGCACCAAACTCACCCGGCGCGCACCATTAAGCGCTGTCCCAGGGCCCGCTACGGCGGGCCTTCGGCGTATACTGCGCCGCGGCCTGCGGCAGGCAGCGTCATCTTTGCGGAGCCCCTCATGCGTTCAATCAAGTCCCTGTCGATTGCCATCGGCTTGGTGCTGACGGCAGCCGCCGCGCCTGCGATGGCTACGGACGCCGCGCCAGCGGCCGCCGTGCAAGCCGTCGCGAGCAGCGACTCGGCTGCCTCGTTCAATCCTCACGGCTTCCGGTTCCCGACCGGCGTCTATCGCTGCGAGCTGAACCGCAGCGTGCATGTGCGTCACGTCACCCCCGATCTGCAATCGGCGGTGGTTCACTGGAACAAGAAGGACTACACGCTGCGCGCAGTCAATGCCCGCACTGGTGCGCTGCGCTATGAAGACGCAGCCTCGGGTCTGACCTGGCTGGTGATCGTCGGCAAATCGATGCTGCTCGACACCAAGAACGGCAAGCAGCTCGCCAACGAGTGCCGGACCTGATCCGGCGCTGAGCCGCGCCCGCGCGGCACCGGGCTCCGACGAGGGCCGCCGATCGGCGGCCCTTTCTCATTCATGCGTCACCGCATCACTTGATCACGCCGCTGGCGCGCAGCGCGCGCAGCCGCTCCTCGGACAGGCCGAGCTGCTGCGCAAGCACCGACCCCGTGTCCTCCCCGAGCAGATGCCCGGCTTCGCGGATCTCTCCGGGAGTCTCGCTCAGACGCGGCACGATACCCGGCAGCGTGACCTCGCCCAGCCGCGGATGCGGCAGCCGCGCCAGCATGCCGCGCGCGGCGAACTGCGGATCGGCGAAGATGTCGGCGATCGTATAGACCTTGGCCACCGGAACCTCGGCCTGCTGCATGATCTGCACGATGTCGGCGGCATCATGGGCGCGCGTCCAGGCTTCGACCAGCCCATCGACTTCATCGACGCGGTGCCCGCGCTCGATCTGCGTCGCGTAGCGAGGATCGCTGCTCCATTCGGCATGGCCCATGGCCCGCGCCAGCCGTCCGAAGATCGCATCGTTGTTCGCAGCCAGCAGCACGTAGCTGCCGTCGCGCGTCGGATACAGGCTGTTCGGCGCGGTATTCATCAGCCGCGGTCCCTGCCGCTGCGGCACGGTGCCGAGCCGTTCGTAGGCCGGCACGTAGCTCTCCATCATCGAGAACGCGGCCTCGTACAGCGCAGTGTCGACGACCTGGCCGCGACCGCTGCGATGCCGCTGCTCGAGCGCGAGCATGGCGCCGAACGCAGCGTAGACCGCGGTCAGATAGTCGGTAGTGGCCAGCGCGACGCGCGCCGGCGGCCGGTCGGGGTCGCCGGTGAGATGGCGCACGCCGGCCACCGCCTCGCAGATCGCGCCGTAGCCGGGCAGCTTGCTGTACGGCCCGTCCTGTCCATAGCCGCTGATGCGGACCATGATCAGGCGCGGATTGTCGCGGCTCAGCGCCTCGTAGCCAAGACCGAGCCGCTCCAGCGTACCGGGACGAAAGTTCTCGACCACGAAGTCGGCGTCGCGTATCAGCTCGCGCACCAGCTGCCGGCCCTCCTCCTGGCGCAGGTCGATGCAGACGGTGCGCTTGTTGCGCAGCAGGCTGGCGCAATACAGCGATTCGTCGCCGTCGTGCAAGCCCATGTTGCGCACGGCGTCGCCCTCGGGCGGCTCGACCTTGATCACGTCGGCGCCGAAATCGGCCATCAGCCGCGTGCAGACGGGGCCGGCGATCGTCGAGCAAAGCTCGATCACGCGATAACCCGCCAGGGGACCGGACGCCGCCGCAGTCGTACTGCGGTCGGATGCGTCGTATTGTGCAGCCTGCATTTCGCTCCTCGTGCTTACTTGGAAAGGCCCAGATCGTTCAGGACTTCGCGCGTTTCGCGATAGGCCTTGTCGAGAACGGCGCCGGAATCGGCCGCGTTCTGATAGCGCGGGTCCCACTGCTGCCGCTGCACGAACTCGATCCACTCGGGATCATTGGTGACGGCGCGGAACACGCGGTCCCAATAGGCGATGGCCGAGGGCGGAATCCCTTTAGGCGCCAGCGCGCCCTGCGCGCTCTCGTAGCTGCTGTCGACGCCCAGCTCGCGCCAGGTCGGCACTACCGACAGCGGCCCCTTCAGCCTGCGCTCGGAGGCGATCGCGAGCACACGGATGCGCCCCTGCTGCATCTGCGCGAGCACGTTCGGCGTGGTCGAGGCCATGACGTCCAGGTGACCGCCCATCAGGTTGGTCAGCGACTCCTGCGACGACTTGAACGGCACCACCGTGAGCTTGGTGATGTCGACGCCCGCAGCCTTCAGCGGCTTGGCCACGCCGACGTGAATGTGATTGCCCAGCGAAGTCGCGACGCCGATCGACAGGCTGGACGGGTTCTGCTTGAGCCGCTGCACCAGGTCCTTGGCATCCTTGATCGGCGATTCGGTGCGCACCGAGACGGTGGTGTACTCGCCGAACAGCATGGCCAGCGGCGTGTAGTCGGAGTAAGTACCGGGAATCTGCCCGATGATGTGATTGGTCAGCAGCGAGTACGTGATCGTCGACAGATAGTGCGGGTTGCCCGGATTCTGGTCGAGCGGCGCCAGCGCCACGCGGCCGGCACCGCCGGGCTTGTTCTCGATGAGGATGGGTTTGTCCACCAGCCCGCGCTTCTCGGCGATGTTCTTGAACATGCGCACGGCCTGATCGAGCGCTCCGCCCGGCCCCGCCGGCACCGTGTAGATGATCGGCTGCGTGGGCCGCCACTCCTGGGCGGAAGCGGCGCCGCCGGTCAGCGCGACGGCTGCCGAGAGGATGGCCAGAGTCATTCTTCGCATCGTGTGTCTCCTCGTTGCTAGAGTCGAATGAATTCGATGAGTGGTGTGTCGCGTCAGCGGCTGAGTGCCGTCAGCGCATGGTACGTTCGCGCAGCCCGCCCTGCCTCGCGCACAGCTCGACCGCGTCGCACAGCCAGTCGCGGATCGCCGACCGCGTCTCGCTCGGGCGGACGATATCCGTGATGCCGAACTTCTCCGCGGTACGGAACGGCGAGCTGAGGCGGTGGTAGTACTGCTCGAGCTCGTCTCGCCGCGCGACGGGATCAGGGCTGGCTTCGATGTCGCGGCGATAAGCCGCCGCCACGCCACCTTCGATGGGAATCGATCCCCAGCTCGCGCTCGGCCACGCCACCCGATGGTTCAGCGAACGGCCTTCGGGTCCGTGCTTGGGTCCGTGCATGCCGCCGCCGACGCCGAACGCGCGCCGCATCATGATCGAGCACCATGGTACACGGGCCTGCTCGATCGCCCCGATCGCGCGGATGGCATCGCGCATGGTGCCGATGCGCTCGGCCTCCAGTCCGAACATGACGCCGGGTTGGTCGACGAAATTGATCACCGGCAGATGGAAGGTATCGCACAGATCGACGAAGCGTTCTGTCTTGCGCGCCGCCGCAGCGGTCAGCGCACCGCCCATGACGCGCGGGTCGCTCGCCAGCACGCCCACTGCGTGGCCATCGAATCGCGCCAGCGCGGTGACCACCGAGCCGCCGTACAGCCGCGACATCTCGAACACGCTGTCGGAATCGAGCACCGAACGCAGGACGCGGCGCACGTCATAGACGCGCCGGCGGTCCGCCGGAATCGCCTCGTCCAGCCAGCGCTGCGCGGCCTCGTCGGGCTCGGCGCCCACCGCTCGCGGCGGCGACTGCCAGACGTTGCCGGGCAGATACGACAGAAAGCGGCGCACGCGCGCGAAGGCTTCCAGCTCGTCATCGGCAACGTCGCTGACGACGCCGCTGTGCCGCACGTGCACTTCCCAGCCGCCGAGCGTCTCCTTGTCGATGTCTATGCCGATTCCCTGCTTGACCACCGGCGGTCCGCCGGCGAACACCTGCGACGCACCGCGGATCATGACCGAGTAGTGCGAAGCCGCCACCTTCACCGCGCCCAGGCCGGCGCATGCGCCGAGCGCCACGCCGACCACCGGTACGCGGCCGAGCAGCGAGATCGACGGCCAGGTCGGATAGCCGGGAATCTTGGTCGATTGCTGCTGCTCGAGCAGCTTGACGCTGCCGCCCGCGGTGTCGACCAACCGCACCAGCGGCAGCTGCATCTCGTGCGCGTAGCGCTCGGCATACAGCCACTTGTCGCTGACCGTCGACTCCGAAGAACCGCCGCGAATAGTGAAATCGTCGGCCGACAGCACGCAGCGGCGGCCGTCGAGCCGGCCGGTGCCGATCACCGCGTTCGACGGCGTGAACGACTCGAAGCGGCCGTCCTTGTCGTAGCGGCCCTTGCCGGCCAGCATGCCCATCTCATGGAAGCTGTCGGCATCGAGCAGACGCTCGATGCGTTCGCGTACCGTGCTGCGCCCCTTGGCGCGGTGCGCGGCGATCGCCTCTTCACCGCCGAGTTGTCTTGCCAGCTCGCGCCGCCGTTCGAGTTCGGCGTACTGGGACGCCTCGGATGACTGCATCGTTCTCCTCCTTGATACGGGTAGTGCCGCCGCGCGCGCGCGATGGCATGGCGCTCGGCGCTGAAGATTCGGACATCCAGGCCAGCACGGCGTCGCGCGAACCGCCGATGCGCTTGCGCACCGTCTCGACGACGCACTCGGCATCGCCGGCGCGCAGCGCCCGCTGGATGACGCGCCAGTCGCGCAGCGACTGCTCGAGGCGGCCGGGGACGCGGAAGCCGAGGCGTCCGTAGCGCAGCGTCTGCAAGGCCACCGAGCGCGTCATGTCGGCCAGCAGCAGGTTGTCGCACAGGTCGCACAGCCCCATGCTGATCTTGAACGAACCCAGCGCGTAGCCGTCGACCGAGCCCGCATCCAGCGCCGACTGCAGTGTCCGGACGCCCTCGTCGAGGACCGCGCCGACGTCGTCGGGCCGGCACGCGAGCACGTGCTCGACCAGCGTCGCCCACAGCGATGCGCGGACCTCGAAGATGTCGCGCAGCTCGTTGACGCTGGGATAGGTGACGTGCGCGCCGCGACGCGGCAGCACGACCAGCAGGCGGTCGCGCTCCAGGATGCGCAGCGCTTCGCGTACCGGTGCGCGGCTCACGCCGAGCACCGCGCTGACGTCCTCTTCCAGGATGCGCTGCCCGGGCTGGATGCGGTCGAGCGCGATCAGCGCCGCCAGCCGCGATGCGATCTGCTCGGCCAGCGACAGCGCCGGCAGCGGGCGCGCCGAATGACGCAGCAGCGCGCGCTGGATGTCCTGCATGAAATCGTCGGCGGGCTCGAGCAGGCCCGACAGATCCGGCAGATTCTCGGTTCGCGTCTTGGCCATGGTTCGTCAGTGCGGGGCTTGCGGGCGATTTGCTATTATTGTCGACATTAATATCATACAAGCAAGGAGACGTGTCCATGGAACTCCCGGATCTCTCGAGGCGGCACGCGCTGCAGCTGATCGCCGGCGCGGGCCTGGCGGGGGTGCTCGGTCCGCTGGCGGCGCAAGGCGGGTTTCCGAACCGGCCGGTGAAGCTGGTCGTGCCCTACCCGCCCGGCGGCAGCACCGACATCCTGGCGCGCGCATTCACCGACGTGTTCGCTCAGGCACTGGGCCAGCCGGTGATCATCGACAACCGGCCCGGCGCCGCCACCAATATCGGACTGGAGATTGTCGCCAGCTCACCGGCCGACGGCTACACGATCTACTTCGGTACCAGCGGCATGGCGACGAATCCGCACTTCGGCCCCAAGCCCAGCGTCGACGTGCAGAAGGCGGTGGTGCCGATCAGCATGGCGGCCAGCATGACCTTCGTCGTGGCGGCGCGGCCGTCGCTGCCGGTCAATACGCCCGCCGAACTGGTCGCCGCCGCGCGGCGCGCGCCGAACAAGCTGTCGATCAGCTCCGCCTCGCTGGAAACGCAGGTCAAGACACTGAATCGCCGCGCGGGTATCGAGCTGCTGCACGTTCCGTACAAGGGCGGCGCCCAGGCCACGGCCGACGCGATCGCCGGCCACGTCGACATGGTCATCGCACTGCTGCCGGTGCTGCTGCCGCACATCCAGAGCGGCAAGCTGAAGGCGATCGGGCTGACCGCGCCGCGCCGCTCGGCGGCCGCGCCGAACATTCCGACCTTCGCCGAGAACGGCATCGGCGACGTCGATCTGCAGAGCTGGTTCGCGCTGTTCGCACCGGCAGGCACGCCCGAAACAGCGATCCGCCGCCTGAACGCCGCCGCCGTGCAGGCCGCCAAGCAGCCCGAGCTGAATGCCAAGATGATTTCTCAGGGCATCGAGATCCAGTCGAGCAGCCCCGCCGAACTGGCCGCGCGGCTGCGTGACGATTACGCCGACAACGCAAAACTTGCACAGGAGCTGCGCTGAGCACCGCCATGACGAGCTTCGACGATCTGGAACGAGACTTCCACGCCCGCGCCGAGCGGGCCCGCGCCATGGGCGGCCCGCAGCGGCTGGCCCGGCAGCATCGGCCCGGCGTGCTCGACGCGCGCCAGCGCATCGACACGCTGCTCGACGCCGGCAGCTTCACCGAGTTCGGCCTGTTCGCGCAATCGGCGCGCGAGGCCGATCGCGAACGCACACCGGCCGACGGCAAGGTCTCGGGCTTCGGCCGCATCGACGGCCGGCCGGTCGCGCTGGTCGCGAACGATTTCACCGTGCTGGGGGCCTCCAGCGCATCGACCAATGGCCGCAAGATCGCGCACATGAAGGACCTGGCGACGCGCCGCGGCCTGCCCATGGTCTTCCTCGGCGAATCGACCGGCGCGCGCATGCCCGACGTGATGGGCGCGCGCGGCATCGGCGCCGGCGACCGGCCGACGCAGTACCGGCGGATGCGCGAGACGCCGTGGGTGTCCGGCGTGCTGGGCCACTGCTACGGCTCTTCGTCGTGGTACTCGGCGCTGTCCGACTACGTGGTGATGCGCAAGGGCGCGGTGATGGCGGTGTCCAGCGTCAAGCTGACGTCCATGGCGATCAGCGAAGCGATGGAGCCCGAGGATCTCGGCGGCTGGCGCATGCATACCGACATCACCGGCATGGTCGATCTGGCCACCGATAGCGACGACGAGGCGCTGGCCGCGATACGGCGCTTCCTGTCGTACATGCCGTCGCATCAGAACGAAGCGCCGCCGCGCACCACGCCCGGCGCCGACGCCGCGCCCGACGGAAGCCGGATCCGCGAGCTGCTGCCACTGGAGCGCACGCGCGTCTACGACATGCGCCGCATCCTGCAATGCATCGTCGACCGCGATTCGCTGCTGGAGATGAAGGGCCGCTTCGCCAAGAACCTGGTGACCGCGCTGGCGCGCATCGACGGCCGCTGCGTCGGCATCATCGCGAACAATCCGCTGCACAAGGGCGGCGCGATCGACGTCGACGCCTGCCGCAAGGCCACCAGCTTCATGGTGCTCTGCGATTCGTTCAACATCCCGCTGCTGTTCTTCGTCGATCAGCCGGGCTTCCTGATCGGCATCGAGGGCGAGCGGCGCGGCGCCGTCGGCGCGGTCATGAACTGGATGAACGCGCTGGCCCTGGTCACGGTGCCGAAGTTCTCGATCATCGTGCGCAAGACCTACGGCCAGGCCGTGCTGAACATGGGCGGCGCCGGCAATAGCGACATCGTGCTGATGTGGCCCAGCGCCGAGATCAACTTCATGGATCCGCGCCATGCCGTCACCATCGTGCACGGCGTCAAGCGCGATGAGGATCCGCAGCGCTTCGATGCACTGCTCGACGAAATGGCGCACGATACCTCGGCGTACGAAATGGCCTCCCCCTACAATGGCCATCTCGTCGTGCTGCCGGAACAGACCCGCGGCACGGTGATCGAGCTGCTCGACAGCGCCGGACTGCGGATGAGCGGCGGCGTCGGACAGCACCTGATGCGGACCTGGCCGACCAGCTACTGATCTCGATCCCTGCTCACCGCCTCAAGGCAATTTCCTCGAAGACCCAAAGAAAGGACTCAATTCCATGTCTAGCGTGAAGATCCGCAGCGAAGTGACCGGTTCCGTCTGGAAAGTACTGAAGCGCCCCGGCGACGCCGTGGCCGCGGGCGAAGAGATCATGCTGATCGAATCGATGAAGATGGAGATCCCCGTGATCAGCGAGGAAGGCGGCAAGGTCGCCGAGCTGGCGGTGGCCGAAGGCGACGCGATCCAGGAAGGCCAGGTCGTCGCGACGGTGGACGTCGGCTGAGGCACGCCGCCGGGCCGGCTTCAGAACCAGTCGTTGAGCATGATGCCGACCCCGATGCGCCGCACCCGCGTCTGGTAGTCGATCATGCTCTCGCCATAGCCGTCGAAGTACTGGACGTGCCATCGCAGCTGCGGGCTGATGCCGGTGGGCCGGCTGTAGTCGAGCTGCACGGCGCCCTTGCCGCCGCTGGACAGGCTGCGGCGCATCATCAGCGTCCAGTTGTGCGTGTCGCCGACGTAGCCGAGCCGCAGCTCGCCGTGGCCCATGTAGCGCGTGATGTCGGGATTGTCGTCGCCGCGCGCAGCGCCGGGCCATTCCTTGGGATCTTCGCGCAGCCTCAGCCACGGCCGCACGCCGATCCACCAGGGCCCCGGCCGATCGAACTTGAAGTCGGCGAACAGCCGGTTCCAGCTTCGCGAGAACTCGCCTGAGCGGCCGTTCGACTGATGCACGAAGCCGGCACTGGCCACGCGCCAGTCCCAGCCCAGCACTTGCACGCCTGGCGCCCATGACGCGAACAGCTCGGGCTCGTGGCTGTATTCGCGGAACGGGCTCGAACGGTCCTTGTTATAGGCCTGCCACCACGACTGCCCGGTATAGGCGAAGAACAGCGCCGCGCGGCCGTCGAACAGCGGCTTGGTCAGCGGAAACTTGAAGCTGATCTGGAACTTGACCTCGTTGCGCTGCAGATGATCGCCGGAGGCGCGGCCGGGATCGGCCGGCGTGGTCAGCGCGTGCGACAGGGGGTGCAGGTAGTTCGGCCGATGCGGCAGCAGCGCGAAGCGCTCGCCCCACAGCAGGCTTTCGTCGTCGATGCGCCGGCGCACCGGCGATTCGAGCACGCTGCCGGCCGGCGCTGCCGCCACTGCCGTCTCGCCGTCGGCAGCAGGACCGGCCTGCGCCGGCTCGGCCGGGCTCGCCGCGGGCGCATCGCCGGGGACGGCCTTCGCGGCCGGCAGCTCGGCCGGCGACGGCGCGATGCGCGGTCCGTTGAGCCGCGTCGCATCCGCGCAGGCAGCGCGGATCTGCTCGACCGTGACGCCGGGCGCCGCGCGGCGCAGCTCTTCGAGCAGGCAGCGGTCATCGGCCGGAAG
>JBFWXS010000044.1:0-5701 GCA_050187175.1 Burkholderiaceae bacterium | reverse complement strand
AAGGCGGACGGGGATCGGGCATGGACACGAGCGCGGATCGACGGAAGCAGCGCGCATTCTGCCCCGGAAAGCGCGGCAAGCCCGGTCGCGGCACCTGTCGGCGCCGCGAGGCATCTTCAATGGAAGTGCGTGGACTCGGGCTCGACGTCGCCGGGCAGCTCGGCGTGCACGACCTCGCCCTTGCCGTTCGGATACAGCGGCGCGCCGCAATCCTCGCAGTACTCGGGCTCGGTCAGCTCCGGCCACAGCCGCATCTCGCCGATGCCCACCTCGCGCAGCACTTCGCGCATCTGCTCGATCGGCGGCGGTTCGTCCTCGTCGCTTTCGGCGCCCAGCAGCGGCCAGACGATGCCGTGCACGACGTCGTCGTCATTGCGCACCGACAATCCGATCCGGTATTCGTCGGCGCGCTCATGGCCGAAAGCCGCGATGGTGGCCTTGATCTCGCCCGGTTCGACGTCCAGCGCGTGCGTCAGGAAATGCACGGCCGCGCGGATCGAGTACGGGCGCACGCGCCGGTCCGATTCGCGGATGTTGATGTGGTAGGCATCCGGCAGCAGGCACTCGAAGCCGCAGCCCGCGAGCAGCGGCTCGATGCTGGGGCGGGCCTGCGCGATCCATTGCTCCAGGCAGGACACGCGGTTGGCGTGATCGCCGGAATCGGTCTCCTGCCAGCGGAACAGCGGCCGGCCGGCCGGGGCCGCCACCGCGCCGAGCACGAAGCGCGTGTCGGCCAGCATGTCGGCCGCGTCGGGCAGCGTCTTCAAGTCTATGCGCGGCGCCTGGCCCGACGCGATCGACTGGCTGAGCCGCCGCGCCAGCCGGCGCAGCTCGCCATAATCGCGCGGCAGCTGGTCGAGACTGTACAGATACGGGACCAGGCGGAAGCGGGTATGGCGGGCCAGCGTATGCGCCTGCCAGTGCGTCGACAAGGCCTGCGCCAACTCGGCAGGGATGGGGCCGGACGGAATGCGGAAGCGCGTCCAGACGACGAGCGGCGCGGCCACCAGCAGCACATCCCAGGGCTCGCCGTCTATATCGACGCTGAGCGTCTCGGCCGACTCCTCGACCGCCTCGATCAGCGCGCCGTAGGCCTCGCCGTCGGTCTGGTTCAGCCGGTCGAGCGCATCGTAGACGGCGGGGGCATGGCTGCCGTCGAGCAGGCGATCCAGCCGCGCGGCCAGTTGGGCATCCCAGTAGCGGTCCTCGAGCCGGCTGCCGGAATTGGCCAGGCCCAGGGCGGCCGCGACGAGACGCTCGGCGTCGGGCGATAAATGGCTCTTGCGATCGCGCGCGCGGGCGTGACGGTGTTCTTTCATGCTCACTTTGGTAGTCAAGGGCGCAGTTTAGACGAATTCGGCTGACGCTCCGCCCGGCGCCACGCCGGCCGCAGGGGCGTCACATGCGAGTGGACGGGCAGCGGCCGGTGGGCCAAGCGGCGGCAGGCCGCGCGCGGGCGGGCGCTACGTGCGGGCGGGAGTTGCGCGCTGGCGGGAGCCGCGAGCCGGCCGGCCCTGCGCGCTAGGCAGCGGCCCTGCTTTCCGGCACGGCCGCGGCGGCCGTGTCCCGGGGCTGCTCCGCCGCCACGGCCTCGAGCGCGGTCCACAGCGCCGGCTGCCTGGCCTCCTTCGCGATCGCGGCGAGCGTCGCCAGATGCTCGGCCTGCTCCGCGTCGCTGGCATGCAGGACGACCAGGCCGGCCGGCGGCCAGGCGCCGCCGAGCTCGGCATCGCTGCCGTCCGCGCCGGTTTCGCCTATGGTGATCTCGAGGCTGTCCTGGCCGCGCGTCATGGCCAGAAAGACGTCCGCCAGCAGCTCCGCATCGAGCAAGGCGCCGTGCAGCTTGCGATGGGCGTTCGAGACCTCGTAGCGCTCGCACAGCGCATCGAGCGAATTGCGCTTGCCCGGATGCAGCTCGCGCGCCATCGCCAGCGTATCGATCACGCCGCTGACGAAGCTGGCGAAGCGCGGCCTGCGCAGCCGCGCCAGCTCCGCGTCGAGAAAGCCGATGTCGAACGGCGCGTTGTGGATCAGTATCTCCGCACCTTCGATGAATCCGAGAATGCGCTCGGCGACTTCGGCGAAGCGCGGTTCGCCCTGCAGTCGCTCCCGGCTCAGGCCGTGGACGTTCAACGCGCCCTCGTCGATGTCGCGCTCGGGGTTCAGGTACAGGTGCAGCGAACGGCCGGTCAGCCGCCGATTGACGATCTCTATGCAGCCGATCTCGACGATGCGGTGGCCGTCATCGGCCGACAGTCCGGTGGTCTCGGTATCGAGGACGATCTGGCGAAGGTTCATGCGGTGCCGAACGACGAATGGGGGAGCAGCCGCAGTCTACTCCGTCGGCGGCGCCGACGGCAGCAAGGGCGCGGCGTGTCGGCGACGGGCCGCGTGCAGCAGCGGCCCTCTAGCGCAGCACCGGCTCGCCGCGGCGCGACCCCGGCCCGTGCGGACCCGTCAGATCATGGCCGCCCGCGGGCGCGCCGCCGACGGGAGAACCGCCGCCCGCCGGCGAACCGCCCGACGGAAAACCACCCGAAGGCGCGCCGCCGGACGGCGCACCGCCGGATGCAGCATCGCCATGCGACGCGCCACCGGCGGGCACGTCGAGGATCAGGTGCCGCTTGCGCGTCAGCAGCGTGTACACCGACGGAAGCACGAACAGCGTCAGCACCGTGCCGAAGGTCATGCCGCCGACGATCACCATGCCGATCTGGATCCGGCTTTCGGCGCCAGCACCGGTGGCGAACGCGAGCGGAACCGCGCCCAGCACCATCGCGCCGGTCGTCATCAGAATGGGCCGCAGCCGCAGCGCCGCGGCCTCGACGGTGGCGCTCATCAGGTCCTTGCCCTGGTCACGCAACTGGTTGCCGAATTCAACGATCAGAATGCCGTGCTTGGTGATCAGCCCGACCAGTGTGATCAGGCCGATCTGGCTGTAGACGTTCAGGGTCCCTCCCGTCCACTGCAGCAGCGCCAGCGCACCAGTGATCGACAAGGGCACGGTGAACATGATGATCAGCGGATCGACGAAGCTCTCGAACTGCGCGGCCAGCACCAGATAGATGAAGCACAGCGCCAGCGCGAACGTGATCAGCAAGGTCGCCGACGACTGCTTGTACTCGCGCGTCTGGCCGTTGTAGTCGAGCGCGTAGCCCGGCTTCAGGTGCTTGCGCGCCAGCGACTCGACCGCGTCGACGGCCTCGCCCAGCGAGGTGCCCGGCGCCAGGTTGGCGGTGATCGAGACGGCGCGCCGCTGGTTGAAGTGGTTCAGCTCGCGCGCCGTGACGCCCTCGCGCACGGTCACCAGACTCGACAGCGGCACCATGGTGTCGCTGCGGCCGCGCACGAAGATCTTGGAGATGTCCTGCGGGCTGTTGCGGTTGCCGGCTTCGAACTGCACCATCACGTCGTACTGCTCGCTGTTCTGCTTGTAGCGCGTCACCTGCCGGCCGCCGAGCGCGGTCTCGAGCGCGCGACCGACGGCATCGATCGACACGCCCGCATCGGCCGCGCGATCGCGGTCGATGCTGACCTTCAGTTCGGGCTTGTTCAGCTTCAGGTCGTTGTCGACGCCCTGGAAGCGCTCATCGGCTTGCAGCTCGGTCATCAACGGCTGCAGCGTCTGCTCGATCTCCTCATACGAATCGGAGCTGAGCACGACGACGTTCAGCGGCCGCGCGCGCGGCGACTGGCCGAGCGAACCCGGCGCCAGCGCGAAGGCCTGCACGCCGGGAATCGCCAGCAGCTTGGGCTGCAGCTCGCGCACGATGTCCGGCACCTTGCGTTCACGCTCGTTCCAGTCCATCAGACGAAAGAAGCCGATGCCTTGCGAGACCGTTGGCGAGCCGGTGACGACGAAGATGCGGTCCGCCTCGCGAATCGTCAACGCCAGTTTCTCGATCTCCTGCGCGTAGCGGAACGTATAGTCGATCGAGGCGCCGTCGGGTCCGTTGAAGATCGCAACGATCGTGCCTCGATCTTCCAGCGGCGACAGTTCGCGCTTCATGCTGTTGAACAGCAGAACGCTCGCGCCGCCGACGGCCAGGCCGGCCAGCACCACCAGCCAGCGCACGCGCAGCGTCTGGCGCAGGATGCGCGTGTAGCCGCGCGTCATCGCGCCGATGGTGCGGTCTATCAGCCGCACGAAGCGGTTGGGATTCGGGTCGTGCCTGAGCAGCCGCGAGCACAGCATCGGCGACAGCGTCAGCGCGACGAAGCCCGACACCAGGACGGCGCCGGCCAGCGTCAGCGCGAACTCGATGAACAGCCGGCCGGTGCGGCCGGTGGTGAACGCCACCGGCGCGTAGACGGCGGCCAGCGTAGCGGTCATCGCGACGACGGCGAAGCCGACTTCCTTGACGCCACGGAACGCCGCGGCGATCGGCTCCATGCCTTCTTCGACGTGGCGATAGATGTTCTCGAGCACGACGATCGAATCGTCGACGACCAGGCCGATGGCCAGCACCATGGCCAGCAGCGTCAGCGTGTTGATCGAGAAGCCGGCCGCCAGCATCAGTGTGCAGACCCCGACCAGGCAGACGGGAATGGTGACCAGCGGAATGATGCTGGCGCGCAGGGTGCCGAGGAACAGGAAGATCACCAGCGCGACCAGCACGATCGCTTCGGCGATGGTGTCGTAGACCGAGCGGATCGAGCGCTCGATGAACAGCGTGTTGTCGTTGGCGATGTCCACTGAAATGCCGGGCGGCAGCTCCTCGCGCAGCCGCGGCAGTTCCGCTTTCAGCGCGTTGGCGAGGTCCAGCGGATTGGCGGTGGCCTGCTTGATGACGCCCAGCGACACCGCGCTGCGGCCATTGAAGCGGACCACGCTGCGCTCGTCGAGCGGCGCCACGGCGACGCGACCGATGTCCTTGATGCGCACCGGATAGCCGTTGACCGTGCGAACGACTACGTTCTCGAACTCGTGCACGCGCTGCAGGTCGGTCTGCGAGACCACGGTGAATTCGCGCTGCTGGCTTTCGATGCGGCCCGACGGCAGTTCGACGTTCTGCCGGCGCAAGGCGTCCTCGACGTCGCCGGGCGTCAGGCTGAAGCCGGCCAGCCGGTCCGGGTCGAGCCAGACACGCATCGAGAATTTGCGTTCGCCGGAAATGCGTACGTCGGCGGCGCCAGGCAGCGTTTGCAGCCGCGGCTTGATGAAGCGATTGGCAAGGTCCGAGACCTCGAGCGCGGACACCGTGTCGCTGGAAAATGACAGCCAGATGATCGGATTGGCGTCGGCCTCGACCTTGGCGATGACCGGCTCGTCGATCGTGTCCGGCAGCCGCGCGCGCACCCGCGCCGTGCGGTCGCGCACATCGGCGGCGGCGCCGTCCGGGTCGCGGTCGAGGCGGAAACGGACCGTGATCTGGCTCTGTTCCGGGCGCGAGATCGACGTCAGCAGATCGACGCCCTCGATGCCGGCGATCGAGTCCTCGATCGGCTTGGTGACCTGCGTCTCGATGATGTCGGCCGACGCGCCCTGGTAGCGCGTCGTGACGGTGACGGTCGGCTCGTCGATCTTCGGATATTCGCGGACCTGCAGCCGCGTGAACGACACCAGTCCGAGCAGAACGATGATCAGCGCCAGCACGGTGGCGAACACCGGCCGGCGGATGCAGACGTCCGACAGGCCCATCTCAGCTGCCCGAGGTATTGATGACGCGTACCTCGGCCCGCTCCTGGCCGCCGAGCTTCA
>JBFWXS010000043.1:37679-47374 GCA_050187175.1 Burkholderiaceae bacterium | reverse complement strand
CGGCGTCACCCTGCATCGCCACGGCGCCACGCTGCGCCAGCTGCTCGACGAGGCCGACCGCCGCGCCTATCGGGCCAAGGCGCACGGCCGCAATCGCGTGGTTGCGGACGACGCTACGGAGGCCTAGCTGTTGAAACTTGCGCTCGTCGAGCCAGGGAGCGACGATCCCTTACCCGCCGGTGGGACAGGCAACGGCCGGTAGGCCGCGCATGATCGGAATAGCATCGCGCACCGGCTGCCTGCGTTTCCGGCCGTTCCGAACTTCGCAGAACAGGGATTGGAGCGCTTCACGACCTCAGGCTGGATGATGGTGATCGCGCATTCGGCGCGTCATTCGCGCCGTGCCGGCTGGACATCTGAAGCGCGGGCAGTTTCAACGTACTGCCCGGATAGTTCGTCTTCAATGCCCGAATGGAGATGTCGGTGAAGGCGGCGACGTGGGCCGGTGGTTGCTGGCAGCCCCGTTCCTGACGGCCCCATATCAGGGCGGACCACAGGCCCAGGGGGCGTTGAGCCAGGTGCAGCGGCAAGACCTTGATCCCTGCGCCAGATCGGCGACCCGTACGCTTTTTCGCGGCGCCGAGCGATGATGCTTCGAGACTACCGCAACGACATGGACCGGAAACAGCGGCGCCGATTCGATGGTCTCGCCGGTGGTAAGCCTCGTGAAGGCCAGATCCAGCTCTCCGCGACCGACTGCGTCCAGCAGCTTGCCTCCGCTGTCGATGGTGATCGAAATCTCGGCCGAGCTCCATTCCGCGCGATAGAGCGCGATCAGGCGCGGCAGGACGCGTTCGATCGTACTGGCGGCGCCGCCGATTCTCAGCACGAACGCCTTGCCTGCCCGCAATCGCCGCGCGCGCTCGTTCAGCGCGTCTACGTTGCCGAGTATCGCTTCCGCATCGCGCAGAAGATTCCACCCCTCGGGACTCAAGGAGATACATTGGACATGCATAAGCGGCAAATGCACGATGCGGATCAGGCAAGCACCCAGAAGGCTGACGCATGAATAACTGGCATACGCTGAGGTTCGTGGCGAACCGCCCGGATATAGGCTCGCTGATTCTGAGCCGTCCGGATCGACGCAATGCGATCGACCGGCACATGGCTGCCGAGCTGGAAGACGCCCTATCCGAGCTGTCGGGCCGCTCCAACATGAGGGTGCTGGTGCTGACCGGCGACAGCGCTTCGTTCTGCGCCGGCGGAGACTTGAAGGAGCGGCTTGCCGTCGGCCCCCGCGAGGCGCGTGAACAGCGCGACACGGCCCTTCGCGCGATCGATCTGATCGATCGCTTCCCCTGCCCCGTCATTGCCAGCATCAACGGTCCCGCACTGGCGGGTGGCTTCGAGCTGGCACTTGCATGCGACATTCGCGTAGCGTCCGAGCGCGCGGTAGTCGGGCTTCCCGAAGTCAGAAGTGCCGGCGGTTTCCCCGGCGCACCGGACTCGCAGCTGGATCAAGCGGTGGCCGAGTTGGCCGGCCAGATCGCAGGCAACAGTCCGACTGCCATAAGCGCCGCCAAGCAGCTCATCCGCGAGGGAAGCGAAATGGGCATGGACGCCGCGAATGAACTGTCGAGCAGATTGCGCGACCCCTTGGACCATTCACCCGGCTTTCAGGAAGCCATGAATTCGTGGCGCGACCGGCGCGCGCCCTGCTATCCGGACCGTTGACACGCGCTCATCATCGACCCCGTGCCGGCTATGCCATCGCCGCGAACGGCGACGGAACCGGTTCAGCTGCGACCGAGCGCCTGCCCTGCCACGAAGCCCGATGCCCAGGCCCACTGGAAGTTGTAGCCGCCCAGCCAGCCGGTCACGTCGACCACCTCGCCGATGAAGTACAGGCCCGGCTGGCGGCGGGCTCGGAGAGCACGCGGATCGAGTCCGTCAGTGGCGACCCCGCCGACCGTGACCTCGGCCTTGCGGAAGCCCTCGGTGCCGCTGGGCATCAGCCGCCAGTCGCGCAGCTGCTGCGTCAGCGCGAGCAGGTCGCGGCGGCCGATCTCGGCCAGCCGGCGCGCGGCCAGCGGCGCGGCCGCCAGCTCCAGCCAGCGCATCGCGAGCCGGCGCGGCAGTTCGGCCGACAGCGCCGCGGTGAGCGTCTGGCGCGTGCCCTCTTTGGCTGCCGTCAGGCGGACGGCCAGGTCGGCACCGGCCGCCAGGTCGATGGCGATCGGCTCGCCGTGCCGCCAGAACGTGGAAATCTGCAATACGGCGGGACCCGACAGGCCGCGATGCGTGAACAGCAGGTCCTCGTCGAACGCGGGCGCCTGCGGCTGCGCCGGCGCACGAATCACCACCGGCAACGCGACGCCCGCCAGCTCGGCGAACGGCGCCCACACGTCGGACGCGAAGGTCAGCGGCACCAGCGCCGGCCGCGGCTCGACGATCCGCAGCCCGAACTGGCGCGCCAGCCGATAGCCCAGATCGGTTGCCCCGATCTTGGGGATGGACAGTCCGCCGGTGGCCACCACCAGCTCGCGCGCCTGCAGCACGCCCGCGCTCGTCTGCAGTTCGTAGCGCGCACCGGTGTCGTCGTCCGGCAGGTCGCGGTATGTGACGGTTTCGACACTGCAGGGCCGGAACCATTGCACCCCGCCGGCCTCGCATTCGTCGCGCAGGAGGTCGATGATGCGCTCGGACGACTCGTCGCAGAACAGTTGTCCGCGATGCTTCTCGTGGAAGCCGATGCCGCGCTCGCGCAGCAGCCGGATGAAGCGGGCCGGCGGATACGCCCGCAGCGCATCGCGCGCGAAGCGCGGCGACTCGCCCACGAAGCGCTCGACGCGATCGGCGGCGAGATTGGTGAAATTGCAGCGGCCGCCGCCCGAGATGCGGATCTTCTCGGCCAGCCGCTCGGCGTGGTCGATCACCGCCACGCGCAGGCCGCGCTGTCCCGCCACCGACGCGCAGAACAGTCCGGCTGCGCCGGCTCCGATGACGATGGCGTCGAATGGGTGGGGCATGAGAGCGGCGATTATAGGGTGAGGCGGGGAGCGGCAGGCGTGGGGTGGCGGGCAGGATGGATGCGGCGGCCGGCCCTGTGGGCCGGCTTCCCTGTGCTGCTCGCCTGGGGGCTGGCACGGCGTAACTCACTGCGCTCCCCTGTGGGGAGCTCCGTTCAAACAGACGCCGTGAGCTAGATGACGAAGCGCGCTGCGCGCGCCGCCCCCAGGCTGCGCTGCTAGTCGCCGCATACATCCTGCCCGCCACCCCACGCCTGCCGCTCCCTGCAACACTGGTGGCGTGCTGAAGAAAACCTGGTGGCGTTTGTGCAGGTCGGATGATGTCTGCGCAAATGGAGCGGGGTTGCGGCGATTTGTTTGATCCGGGCAATCGGATGAGATTCGATCAGAGCTCGATCGGATTCGATGGGTGAACCTCGATGTCAACGGCGCCGCTCAGGCCCTTGGCTCAGGCCTTTGTTACCGGCTGCATCGGGTCGTACGCGAGCCCGATTCGTGCGCGAGCCGGGTTTCTTCGCCTGCCACGATGACTCGGCGAAGGTGCGGGCCGGAGGCTGGGCGGCGCCTTTGCCCGCGCCGCCCGTGGCCAGCCGACGAATATCCTTCAGCCGGCTGCAGCACGCCGACGACGAGTGGCCGCCGCCTTGCGCGCCGACGCAGACCGCGCAGCCGCCGGCCGTGCCGCCGCAGCCTTGCCACCCAGATGACCGCCCTTGCGGGACGGCGCCGGGTTCTCGGCCTTGCCGCGGCCGGAGCCCGAGCGCTTCCCGCCGCCGGTGATCTTGTTGACGGTTGCCCAAGCGCGCCGCTCGGCCTCCTGGTCGGAGACGCCGCGCTTCTCGTAGCCCTCCTCGATGTGCTCCGCCTGACGCTTCTGCTTGTCGGTATAGGCTGACTTATCACCGCGCGGCATGGCTGACTCCTTGCTGCTGAGCAGGGTGATCGACAGCGCCGTGCACGCCGTCGTTGCGCGCGCAGTGGGCGCAGCAGTAGATCAGCTCGCCGGCCTCGATGCCGTGGCCGACGATCCGGCACTGGCAGTGCGCGCAGGCCGGCGCGAGCCGATGGATTGCGCACTCGAAGCTATCGAAGGTGTAGGAATTTCCGTTCATCGAGACCGTGAACGAGCGGCGATAGTCGTTGCCGCAGACGTCGCATCTGGCCATGGGGCGTTCTCCTGTTGCCTCTGTCAAACGAGCCGCATCGGCGCGCCGATGCGGATGCGCGCCGCGACGACCGGCCGCGATGCGCCCGCGAAGAACAGGCAGCATGTCCAGTGCCCGCCCTCCCCCTGCCCACAGGCTCGATCATCGCATCGCTCGAACGTCGAACGCCGCGCGCGTCCAAGCCCGCGTGCGATACTTGACCGATGAACGTGCTTGGAATCGAAACCTCCTGCGACGAGACGGGCGTCGCGGTCTACAGCACCGAGCGCGGCCTGCTGGGCCAGGCGCTGCATTCGCAGATCGCCATGCATGAGCGCTATGGCGGCGTGGTGCCGGAGCTGGCCTCGCGCGATCACGTGCGCCGCGTGCTGCCTCTGGCGCGGCAGGCGCTGGCGCAGGCCGGACTGACGCTGCGCGAGCTCGACGCGGTCGCCTACACCGAGGGCCCGGGGCTCGCCGGCGCCTTGCTGGTCGGGGCCGGCATCGGCGCGTCGATCGCGTTCGCGCTCGGCGTTCCGGCGATCGGCGTGCATCACCTCGAAGGGCATCTGCTGTCGCCGTTGCTGTCCAGCGATCCGCCGTCGTTTCCGTTCGTCGCGCTGCTGGTTTCAGGCGGCCATACGCAATTGATGGACGTGACCGGCATCGGGCGCTACGCGTTCCTCGGCGACACGCTGGACGACGCCGCCGGCGAGGCCTTCGACAAAAGCGCCAAGCTGCTCGGGCTCGGCTATCCGGGCGGACCGGCGATCGCGGCGCTGGCCAGCCGCGGCACGCCGGGACGCTACACGCTGCCGCGGCCGATGCTGCATTCCGGCGATCTCGATTTCAGCTTCAGCGGCCTGAAGACGGCGGTCCTGACGGCGGTGCGGCGCGGCCTGCCCGACGAACAGGCGCGCGCGGACCTCGCCGCCGAGGTCGAGGCGGCGATCGTCGACGTGCTGGTCGCGAAGGCGCTGCGCGCGCTCGAGCACAGCGGCCATCGGCGGCTGGTCGTCGCCGGCGGAGTCAGTGCCAATCGCCGGCTGCGCGAACGCCTGGCGCAGGCCACCGAGCGCGACGGCGTGCGCGTGCATTTTCCTGAGCTGCAGTTGTGCGCCGACAATGGCGCAATGATCGCGTTCGCCGGTGCTCAGCGGCTGCGCGCATCGGCAGGCGCGGCGGCGGCCACGGCCGGTGCGATCAAAGGGTTCGCGGTACGGCCGCGCTGGCCGCTCGACACGCTGCCACCGATTGAAACCTCGGCATCGCTCGACACGCGGCGGCCGGGCTGAGCGGGACGGTCGCCCTACCCGTCACGAACGCACGCACCGGCCACGAACGCGCACAGCTCATTAACGCGCGCAGCTCACGAGCGCGCGCACCGCTCACGAAGCCGCCGGCGGCCACAGCCAGGCGGCGCCGCGCACGCCTGACGAATCCCCATGCCGATTGCGCAGCAGCCGCGTGGTGACACGGTCGGCGAACACCTCGCCGTCCCAGGCCCGCGGCACGGCGTCGTAGAGTTCGTCGATGGCGCTCAGGCCGCCGCCCAGCACGATCGCCTCGGGATCGACGATGCCGATGATCAGCGCAAGGGCGCGCGCCAGGCGTGCGATGTAGCGATCCAGCGCCGCGAGCGCCGTGGCGTCGCCGGCCCGCGCCGCGGCGATGATGTCGGGTGCGCTCAGCTGATCGGCATGAAGCGCGATGCCCGAACGCGTGGCCGCCTCCTGCAGCGCGACGCGGCGCCGGAATTCCGCTGCCCAGCCAGGACCGCTCAGCCAGGTCTCGATGCAGCCGTAACGGCCGCACCAGCAGGCCGGCCCGGGACGCTCGTCGGCATCGCCGATCGCGTCGATCGGCCGGCCCACGAGCCGCTGCGGCGGCAGCGGCGCGTGCCCCCATTCGCCGGCAATCTGGTTGGCACCGGCCACCAGCCCGCCGCCGATGACGAGGCCGCCGCCGACGCCGGTGCCGAGGATCACGCCGAACACGCTGCCGCAGCCGGCCGCCGCGCCGTCGACCGCCTCCGATACGGTGAAGCAGTTGGCGTCGTTGGCGACGCGTATCTCGCGGCCGAGCCGAGCCTGCAGATCGCGCTGCAGGGGCTGGCCGTTGATCCACGTCGAATTGGCGTTGCGCACCAGCCCGCTGTGCGGCGAGATCGAACCCGGGATGCCGAGCCCGACCGTGCCGCGCCCGCCGAGATCGCTCTCGGCCTGTTCGACCAGCCCGACGATGGCCGCGACCGTCGCGGCATAGTCGCCCTGCGGCGCGGCGACCCGGCGGCGCAGCAGCGGCGTGCCCGCCGCGTCGAGCGCGATGATCTCGATCTTGGTGCCGCCGAGATCGATGCCGAGCCGGATCATGAACGGATCCTCAGGGTCAGCGCTGCGCGGCGCGTTTCTGCCCGATGCGCGTTTCCTTGCCGGCAAGCAGATTGCCGATGTTCGCGCGATGCCGCCACAGCAGCAGCCCGCTCATCACCAGGACCGCGGCGGCAATCTCATCGGGGCCATAGAGGAACAGGTACCACAGCGGCGCGAAGATCGCGGCCACGATCGCCGCCAGCGACGAGTAGCGAAAGAAGAAGGCGATGATCACCCAGGTCGCGAGCGTGGCGATGCCGAGCCACGGGTCGAGCGCGAGCAGCACGCCGGCTGCGGTGGCCACGCCCTTGCCGCCCTTGAAACGATGAAACACCGGGAACAGATGGCCGAGGAACACAGCCAGCGCCACCAGCGCGATCGTCCCGTCGCCGAAGCCGTACTGCGGCGCGAACCGGTGTGCCAGGTACACCGCCAGCCAGCCCTTGGCGCCGTCGCCGAACAGCGTGAGCAGCGCCGCCCGCTTGTTGCCGCTGCGCAGCACATTGGTGGCGCCGGGATTCTTCGAGCCGTAGCTGCGCGGATCGGCCAGCCCCATGAGCCGGCTCACCACGACGGCGAATGAGACTGAACCGATCAGATACGCGGCGACGATGGCCAGCAAGCTCGACAGTGTTTGCATGAGTGGTTCCCGCGATCCCCGCGATTCAGCCTTCGAGCGCGCACTGCACCGGCTGCGCGCCCAATGATTCAACCAGCACCTTCGGTGCGATGGACACCAGATAGCCGCGCCGCCCGCCGTTCAGATGGACGAGCGGCAGTTCGAGCACGCTGGCTTCGACGTACACCGGCAGCGGCTTGCGCGTGCCGAACGGCGAGGTGCCGCCGACCAGATAGCCGGAGTGGCGCTGCGCGACATCGGCAGCGCACGGCTCGACGCTCTTGCGCCCGATCTGCCGAGCCAGATTCTTGGTCGACACCTTGCGGTCGCCGTGCATCAGAATGATCAGCGGCCTGGCCGCTTCGTCCTGCATGACCAGCGTCTTGACCACGCTGTGCTCGTCGACGCCGAGCTGGCGCGCCGACTCGGCCGTGCCGCCGTGCTCGACATAGTCGTATGGATGCTCGCCGTAGGCCACGCCGTGCTTCTTCAGCCACTGCGTCGCCGGAGTTTCGGAAACATGCCGCGCCATGATCGTCCGCGCCGCGTCAGCGCTCGCCCGCGGGCGGATACAGTCGATGGACCCGGGCGTGCAGCCGCGCCAGCCCGAGCAGCGAATCGATCACCGGCGTGGCGACGCCGAGCACGCGGCCCAGATCGACGACGATGGTGACCAGCGAGTCGAGCTCGACCTGCTTGCCGGCCTCGGCGTCCTGCAGCATCGACGATTTGAAGGCGCCGAGCTGGCGCGTCACCTGATGCCGCTGCTCGGGCGTGATCGGGATCGGCAGGCCCATCCGCGCGCCGATCGCAGAGGCCTCGCGCATCGCCGCCGACACGTAGTCGCGCACCAGCGGATCGTCGAGGACCAGATCGGTGGTCGCGCCGGTGAAGGCCGAGATCGGATTGATCGTCATGTTGCCCCACAGCTTGTACCAGACGTCCTGCTGGATGCGCTGCGAAATCTCGACCTCGAATCCGGCATCCGCCAGCAGCGCCGCCACTCGCGCGCAGCGCTCGCTGTCGCCGCCGGCCGGTTCGCCGACGATCAGGCGCCGGCCCTGCGTATGGCGCACCGTGCCGGGCTCCGGCATGGCGCAGGCCAGATGAACGACGCAGCCCAGCACGCGCCCGGCGGGAATGGCGCGGCCGATCTCGCCGCCCTCGTCGATCGCCGGCCACTGCCGCGCCGCCAGATCCGCATCGAGCCCATGGAAGAACCACCACGGCACGCCGTTCATCGCCGACAGCACCACGGTCTGTGGGCCGATCAGCGGCGCGATGCGGCGCGCGGCTTCACGCAGCCCGGTGGTCTTGACGCTGACCACGACCAGGTCCTGCGCGCCGAGTTCGGCCGGATCAGCCGCGACGCGCAGCTGCAGCCGGGTGTCGCGCGGCCCGTCGGCGCCTTTCTCGATCAGGCGCAGCCCGTCACGCGCCACGGCTTCGAGCGTCGCGCCGCGCGCGACCGCCGAGACCTTGCCGCCGGCCGCCGCCAGCCGGCCGCCGATGTAGCCGCCGACGGCTCCCAAGCCATAGATGCAGATGCGCATGGACGATGCTGCCCTCAATACCGGTACGAGGGGTCGATTCTATCGATCTGCCGAACCATGGCCGCGAACACATCGCGGCCGGCGCCATAGCGCGGATCGAACTGCAGCGCGTCGGCCGTGCAGCGGCGGCTGACAGCTTCGGGAATCTCGATCAGGGGACCGAGCGCCGCCGTCGCGACCTGGATTTCGCAGGCACGATTGAGCAGCCACAGGATGGCGAAGGTGCGCGCGATCGAATCGCCCCAGGCAAGCAGGCCGTGATTGCGCAGGATCACCGCCGGACGGCCGCCGATGCTGGCCAGCAGGCGCGGCGCCTCGTCGGCATAGACGGTGATGCCCTCGAAGTCGTGGTACGCGACCTTGTCGTGCAGCTGCGCGGCGTAGAAATTGGTCATCGACAGCCCGGCGCGCGAACAGGCCACGGCCATGCCGGCGGTGGTGTGCGTATGCATCACGCAATGGGCGTCGGCGATACCCTCATGCAGCGCGGCGTGGACGGTGAAGCCGGCGGGATTCACCGGCCAGTCCGCGGCGCCCACCGGACGCCCGTCCAGATCGATGCGCAGCAGCCTGGAAGCCGTGACTTCGCTGTAGTGCAAGCCGAACGGATTGATCAGGAAGTGCCGCTCCGGCCCCGGAATGCGCACCGTGATGTGGTTGTAGATGAGCTCGGTCCAGCCGAGCATCGCGAAGATTCGGTAGCAGGCGGCCAGTTCGACGCGCAGCGCCCACTCGTCGGCGCCGATGCTCGATCCCGGCGGCGGATTGCCGGCAGCGATGGTCATCCGGTGTCCCCTCCAAGGTCCCGGATAGTGTAGCTCGGGCGGCAGCCCTCAGCGGGCGCCGTCGCTTGGCGGCGGCACCTCTCTCAGCGGGCACCGCCCGGCCGGGGCCGCGGCGTCGGGCGTCGGGCGTCGGGCGTCGGGCGTCAGGCCTCAGGCCTCAGGCGTCAGCGCCCAGGACGGCGCGCGCGTCGGCGGCGACGATAGTGCCGCCAGCCACCAGCAGCGGATTGACGTCCAGTTCCCGCAGCCGCG
>JBFWXS010000043.1:33051-37579 GCA_050187175.1 Burkholderiaceae bacterium | reverse complement strand
GGCGTCGGGCGTCGGGCGTCAGGCCTCAGGCCTCAGGCGTCAGCGCCCAGGACGGCGCGCGCGTCGGCGGCGACGATAGTGCCGCCAGCCACCAGCAGCGGATTGACGTCCAGTTCCCGCAGCCGCGGCCCGAGCGCGGCGGCCAGCAGCCCCAGCCGGTACAGCGCGTCGGCGATCCGCGCCAGATCGGCGGGCGGACGGCCGCGAAAGCCGGTCAGCAGCGCGCGCGTGCGCAGACCATCGATCATGCCGCGGGCCTGCGCCTGCGAGACCGGTGCGGGCGCCAGCTGCACGTCGTGCATCAGTTCGACCAGCACTCCGCCGGCGCCTATCATCAGCATCGGACCGAAGTCGGGATCGGTGTTCACGCCCAGGATCAGTTCAGCATCGGCGCGGACCATCTCGGTGACCAGCCAGCCGTCGAGCGCCGTCACGCCCGCGGCGCGCGCCGCGCTGTCGATCGCCGCGCAGGCCTCGCGCACCGCGGCATCGCCCGAGACGTTCAGCTTGACGACGCCGGCATCGCTCTTGTGCACGATGCGCGCGCTGATGCCCTTGATCGCCACCGGTGTGCCGAGCGCCCGCGCCGCGGCGACCGCCTCGTCGATGCTGCGCGCCTCGCGCCACGGTGTGGTGGCGATGCCGGCCGCTTCGAGCAGCCGCCGTGCCGCCGGCTCGGTCAGATAGCCTTCTGGCAGCGCCGGCAACCGCTCGCGCAGCGCGTTCACGGCCTGCGGCAGGCCGGCATCGACGGGCGCCGGAGCCTGCCGGTCGATCAGCGCGGCCAGCACCTTGAGCGCGTCGTGCGGACTGTCGACATAGCCGTAGCCGTGCTTGCGCAGCAGCGCACGCGCCGATTCGCCGACGTCGCCGGCGGCATGCACGAACAGCAGCGGCTTGCGCTGCCGCGTACCGGCGGCGATCGCCGCCTGCGCCACGTTGTCCATGCCCGGCTGCGTCGTGAGCAGCAGCGCGCCCGCGCCTACCTTGTCATCGGCCATGACGCGATCGAGCACCATGCCCACGATGCCACCCGGCATGTCGGGGTGCGGCGTCGCCTCCTTGTTGCGCATGCCGAAGTCGATCGGCAGCTCGCGGTGCGAATCGGCCATCAGCGGCGCCAGCTGCTCCACGGTCCGCGCCGTCAGCGTCGGCGACTCGAGGCCGGCCGCTTCGAGCCCGTCGATCAGCAGGGCCCCGCCGCCGCCCGAGCCCGAGAACACGGCGACGCCGCGCGACGTGGGGAAAGCGCCGCGCTGCAGCATCTGGGCGCCGTGCAGCAGGTCGTAGATGGTCTCGAACAGATAGGCGCCATGCGCCCGGCAGGTGGCCTCGAAGGCCGGCCATGCGCCGGCCAGACTGGCGGTATGCGACTGCGCCGCGCGTGCGCCGGCCTCGCTGCGTCCGGCCTTGGTGATCAGCACCGGCTTGCCGGCCTGCGCGGCGCGCGCCAGCAGCGCGGTGAAGCGCGCCGCGTCCTTGACGCTCTCCAGGTACAGGCAGACGACGTCGCTCCTGGGGTCGTCGATCAGATACTCGAAGAAGTCGTTCAGGTCGAGGTCGGCCTGGTTGCCGGCCGAAACCATGGTGCTGAATCCGGCACCGATGTCGGCGCCGCGCGCCAGCATCGCGCCCATCAGGCCGCCGCTCTGGCTGGCCAGCCCGATGCCGCCCACCGGCCAGGCGGGGATCGAGCTCAGCGCCACGCAGGTCGTGGCTGCCAGATTGTGATGCGTGTTCATCAAGCCCATGCAGTTCGGCCCGATCAGCCGCGCGCCGCCGGCGCGCGCGGTCTCGACCAGCTTGCGCTGCGCGCGGGCGCCGTCCTCGCCCATTTCGGCATAGCCGGCGGTGATCGTCAGAATGCAGGTCGCGCCCTTGGCGACGCAGTCTTCGACGGCAGCCTGCACGTGCGGCTTCGGCAGCACCACGATGGCCAGATCGACCGGCCCCGGGCAGGCCGACACCGTCGGGAAGACCGGCAGGCCGTACAGCTCCTTCGCGCGCGGATTGATCGGATACACCGGACCATCCATGCGGAACTTGATCATGTGGCGCAGCAGGCGCCCGCCCCATTTCGCTTCGCCGTCGGAGGCGCCGACGATGGCCACCGAGCGCGGATGCAGGATCTCGCGCACGCTGGCGCGCGGCGGCGGCAATGCGGCGGCGTCGGTGGCGCTGCGCTTGCTGGACATGTCGGACATCGTCTCCCCCATTGAATATCGCGGGCAATCGTCGAGTGTAGTGGCCGCCCCGGCATCGATCAAATAGAATGGGCTGATCCATTCATTGATTCACTCTATGGCGATCCAAGCCGAGCAGATCAGCCTGCATCAGCTGAGGGTGTTCCAGCTGGTGGCCGAACTGCGCAGCTTCAGCCTGGCAGCCGAGCGGATGCGGCTGACGCAGCCGACGCTGAGCGCAGTGGTGCGCAATCTCGAGCGGGCGATCGGCGAGCGCGTCTTCGACCGCAACACCCGCTCGCTGGCGCTGACGCCGGTAGGCCGCGAACTCGTCGGCCTGGCGCGGCGCGTGCTCGGCGAGTTCGATCGCGCGATCCACGAACTGGACGAATACATCGGCACGCGCCGCGGCCGCGTCCGGCTGGCTGCGATGCCGCAGGTCTACGGCAGCCTGCTGATGCCGGCGATCCGCCGCTTCCGCGCCGGCCATCGCGAGATCGAACTGGATTTCGTCGACGGGACCACCGAGGAGACGCTGCGGCGCCTGCTGGCCGGCCAGGTCGACATCGCCGTGGCCACCGAGTTCGACCGCCTGCCCGACCTCGACTATGTCCGCATCGGCGAACAGGAGCTCGGCGTGTTGACGCTCAAGGACAGCGCGCTTGGCCGGCAGCGGCAGATCCGCTGGGCGCGCTTTCTCGGCGAGACCTCGATCAGCTTCAAGGGCTACGGCTCGATGAGCCGCTATCGCGGTGCGCAGCTCGAACAGGCGGGGCTCAGCTTCACTGCCACGCACCAGATCGAGACCATGGTCGCTGGCGTGGGCCTGGTGAAGGCCGGCGTCGGCCATCTGCTGATCTCGCGGCTGGGCGCGGCCGCGCTGGCCTCGCAGACGCTGGTCTGGCGCCCGCTGGTCGCGCCGGCGATCCGCCGGCCGATCTCGATGATGACGCGCGCCGGCAACGCGCTGTCGCCGGCGGCGCGCGCGCTGGTCGAGCTGATCGCGGCGTCGCGTCCCTAGGGCCTTTCCGCCGTCGGGCCTCCGGTCACTGGACGCCCATCCGCGCGATCGCGTGCCGCCCCAGCGCCACCGCGACGTTCTTCGTCTCCATGTAGAAGTCGAAGCTGTAGTCGCCGCCGTCGCGGCCGATGCCGCTCGCCTTCATGCCGCCGAACGGCGTCGGCAGATGGCGCACGTTCTCGGAGTTGACCCACACCATGCCGGCGTCCAGCGCCGCCGCCACGCGATGCGCGCGGCCCGCGTCGCCAGTCCATACGTAACCCGCCAGTCCGTAGCGGACGTCGTTGCCGATCGCTATCGCCTCGGCTTCGTCGTCGAATGCGATGACCGTCAGCACGGGGCCGAAGATCTCCTCCTGCGCGATGCGCATGCCGCTGCCGGCATGCGTGAACAGCGTCGGACGCACCCAGTGGCCGCCTGCCGGCAGATCGCTGCCTGCGGCGCGGCCGCCGCCCACCGCGACCGTCGCGCCGTCGGCGCGCGCGATGTCGGCGTAGGACAGCACCTTGTCGCAATGCCGCGCATGGATCAGCGGCCCGACCTCGGTGCGCGCATCGAGCGGATGGCCGACACGCAGCCGCGCCACGCGCTGCGCCAGCCGCTCGACGAAGGCGTCGTGGATCGAGCGCTGCACCAGCAGCCGGCTCGACGAGGTGCAGCGCTCGCCATTCAGGCTGTACAGCATGAACACGACCGCGTCCAGCGCGCGGTCCAGATCGGCATCGTCGAACACGATCACCGGATTCTTGCCGCCCAGCTCCAGATGCACGCGCTTCAGCGTCGGCGCGCCCTGCGCCATGATCAGGCTGCCGGTGGCCGACTCGCCGATGAACGCGACGGCGCGGATCGCCGCGTGCTGCGTCAGCGCCTTGCCGGTGGTCTCGCCGATGCCGTTGACCAGATTGAGCACGCCGGCGGGCAGGCCGGCTTCGAGCGCGATCTCGGCCAGCAGGCGCGCGCTCAGCGGACTCCATTCGGCCGGCTTGTGCACCACCGTGCAGCCGGCCGCCAGCGCCGGCGCGATCTTCCACGTCGACAGCATGAACGGCGTGTTCCACGGCGTGATCACGCCGACCGGGCCGATCGGCTGCCGCAGCGTGTAGTTCAGATGCGTGCCGGTGGGCAGCGACAAGCCATTGGCCGCGTCCGGCGCCCGGTCGGCGAAGAAGCGGAAGTTCTCGGCGCCGCGCAGCGCGGCCTTGCTCATGAAACGCCAGGCCTGGCCGGTGTCCATGCACTCGACCAGCGCGATCTCGTCGGCGCGCTGCTCGATCAGATCGGCGACGCGATGCAGCAGACGCCGCCGCTCGCTGCCTGCTACCGC
>JBFWXS010000043.1:0-32951 GCA_050187175.1 Burkholderiaceae bacterium | reverse complement strand
CCGGTGGCCAGCGCCGCGCCATGCAGCCGGTCGATCAGCGCCGGCAGCGCGATGCGCTCGCGCAGATTGGCGGAGTACTCGATGACGATGTGCGGCATGGGGCCGATCCTCCTCGCTCGTCGGAGGATCACTGTCCGGCCGCAGGCCCGACATGTCAAGCCTGACGCGGGATGAACGCCCCGTCAAGCCTGCCCGCGTTGCGCCTCCTGCTCGCGCAGCTTGAAGCGCTGGATCTTGCCGGTGGCGGTCTTCGGCAGCTCGGCGACGAACTCGATGAAGCGCGGGTACTTGTACGGCGCCAGCCTGTCCTTGACGAAGGACTTCAACTCGTCCTCGGTGGCCTCGCCGCCCGGCTTCAGCACGACGAAGGCCTTGGTCTTGGTCAGGCCGTCGGCGTCGATCCTGCCGATCACCGCCGCTTCGAGCACGGCCGGATGCTGCACCAGCGTCGCCTCGACCTCGAACGGCGACACGTAGATGCCGCTGACCTTCAGCATGTCGTCGCTGCGGCCGCCGTAGGTATAGCTGCCGTCGTCGTTGCGGATGTACTTGTCGCCGCTCTTGGTCCAGCCGCCCTGGAAGGTATCGCGCGTCTTGCTGCGATTGCCCCAGTACATGATCGCGGCCGACGGGCCGTGGATGTAGAGATCGCCGGGCTCGCCGTCGGGCACCGGCTTGCCGTCGTCGCCGCGCAGCTCGACCTCGTAGCCGGGAACCGGCCAGCCGGTGCTGCCGTAGCGCACGCGGTCGGGCCGGTTGGAGATGAAGATGTGCAGCATCTCGGTCGAGCCGATGCCATCGATGATGTCGACGCCGAACTGCCGCCGGAAGCGCTCGCCGATCTCGGCCGGCAGCGCCTCGCCGGCCGAGGACACCAGCCGCAGCGCCACTTCGTCGCGGCCCGGCAGACCGGGCGAGGCGAGCATGCCGGCGAAGCCGGTCGGCGCGCCGTAGAAGACGGTGGGCCTGACGCCGCCGACCTCGCCGCGCCAGCGGCGGAAGGTCGCATCGGGAGTCGGGCGCTCGCTCATCAGCAGCACGGTCGCACCGACGGCCAGCGGGAAGGTCAGCGCATTGCCCAGTCCGTACGCGAAGAACAGCTTGGCCGCCGAGAAACAGACGTCACTGTCCAGCAGGTTCAGCACGCCCTTTCCGTACAGCTCGGCAGTCCAGTACGGATTGGCGTGCGAATGCACCGTGCCCTTCGGACGGCCGGTGGAGCCGGACGAGTACAGCCAGAATCCGGGATCGTCGGAACCGGTGGCCGCGGGCTTGGGCGCCGCGGCGTGCCGCGCGAGGAAGTCGTCGAACTCGATCTCGTCGGGCTGCAGCGGCGCCACCGGGCGCGACACGATCACTTTGCCTACTTCATGATCCGAGCGCGTCATCGCCGCCGCCAGCGCGGGCAGCAGCGCGCCGGAGACCAGCGCCGCCTGCGCCCGCGAATGCTCGAGCATGTACGCGTAGTCGTCGGCGGTCAGCAGCGTATTGACCGCCACAGGCACGATGCCGGCATACATCGCGCCCAGGAAGGCCACCGGCCAGTCGTTGCAGTCGTGCATCAGCAGCAGCACCCGCTCCTCGCGGCGGATGCCGAGCGCTCGCAGCCCTGCCGCCATGCGCCGCAAGCGCTCGGCGAGCTCGCCGTAGCTGAGCGTGCCGGCATCATCGATGAACGCGGCCTTGGCGCCGCGCTGCGCGTTGCAGTCCAGCAGATGCTGAGCGAAGTTGAAGCGCTCGGCGGGCGGCGGCACGGCGGCGGCAGCGGCTGGGCTATCGGTCATTGTCGGTCTCCTCGTCGGTGCATTGTCTCAGCGGTCCGGGCTTGCGACGCGTCGAATCTGCCTGCGGCGCCCAGCCCCGCCTGCGGCTCAAGCCTGCGGCGCGGGACTCAACGCCGTCAAGACCGCAGTACTCGCCTGGATGGCGGCCCGGCGATGATAGAAGTTCAGCGCACGCAGGCCGCCCAATTCCTCGCCGCCGCCGGCACGGCCCGGGCCGCCATGCAGCGACTGCGGCATCACGTTGCCGTGGCCGGTCTGCAGCGCGGCGACGTCGGGCGAGACCAGATGCACGCGGCCGTGGCTGTCGGCGAGCTGCAGCGCGGCCTCGGCCATGGCCGGCGCATCGGCGCCATAGACCGACGCGACCAGCGAGCCGTGGCCGCGGCGGATCAGCGCCAATGCATGCGGCAGGTCGAGATACGGCAGCAGCGTCGCCACCGGGCCGAACACTTCGAGCTCATGGACGCGGTCGGCGCCGTCGGGATTGCGCGTGCCCAGCAGCGTCGGACCGACGCAGCAGGCCACCGCCGGGTCGGCATCGACCAGCTGATGCGTCGCGCCGTCGTGCAGCACCTCCGTCTGTTCGCGCAGCGCCGCCAGACCGTCGCGCACCGCGGCGAGCTGCGCGCGACTGACCAGCGCGCCCATGCGCACCCCCTCATTGCGCGGATTGCCGACGGTGGTCTTGCTCAGGCGCGCGCTGATCGCGGCAGCCGCTGCGTCGTACAGCGCATGCGGCACCAGGATGCGGCGGATCGCAGTGCACTTCTGCCCCGACTTCTGCGTCATTTCGCGCGCGGCTTCCTTGACCAGCAGATCGAAAGCCTCGCTGCCGGCGGCTTCGCCAGGCATCAGCAGCGCCGAGTTCAGGCTGTCGGCCTCGACGTTGATGCGGACCGAGCGCTGCGCCACGGCCGGGTGCGAGCGAATCAGTGCCGCCGTCTCGGCGGACCCCGTGAACGAGACCACGTCGAACGGCTGCAGCGCATCTAGCAGCCCCGCCGAGCTGCCGCAGACCACCGACAGCGCGCCGGCCGGCAGGATGCCGGCGTCGACCACGTCCTTCACCATCCGCTGCGTCAGCCACGCGGTGGCGGTCGCCGGTTTGACGACGACCGGGACACCGGACAGCAGCGCAGGAGCGGCCTTCTCCCACAAGCCCCAGCTGGGAAAATTGAACGCATTGATGAACAGCGCCAGGCCGCGCGTCGGCACCAGCACGTGCTGCGACTGGAACAGCGGTTCCTTGCCGAGCCGGGCTGCGTCGCCGTCGGCGAGATGATGCCGGTCGCCGAGACCTTCACCGAGCCTGGCGTACGTCGACAGCGTGTAGATGCCGCCGTCGATGTCGACCGCTGAATCGTTCTTGACCGTGCCGCTGTTCGCGGTGGCGATCTCGTAATAGTCGTCGCGCTTGCCCTGCAGCAGCTTCACGACCGCGGCCAGCAGGCCGGCGCGCTCGCGGTAGCTGAGTGCGCGCAGCGCAGCGCCGCCCTGCTCGCGAGCGAACGCGAAGGCCGCCGGCAGATCAAGCCCGCCGGCATCGACGCGCACCAGCTCGGTACCCAGCACGGGGTCGAACAGCGGGATGCCGCTGCCATTGCCGGCCTGCCAATGGCCGGCGACGTAGTTGGATAGCAATTCGCTCACGGAGGCCCTCACTTGGTGGCGGCGGTGGTGGCCGGGGGCGGTCGAAGCGAGGATGCCGCGGTACTGCGTGCCGCGCTGCTGCGACCGGTCCGGTGGGTGCTTGCATTCGACGTCCCTCTTGTTCGGGCCCGCGATATGCAGTATTGTGCATAGACGAACTGTAGGTTGCCAAACCCAACATGTCAAGCACTATAGTGCCGCTCGCGGCTTATTCGCCGGATGCCCCGGCCCCCGATACCGTTCTGGACCTGGGCGACGGCGAGAAGAATCCGTTCCTGGTCGCGCTCGGCGAACGCGTGCGCTCGCTGCGCGCACGGCGCGGCATGACGCGCAAGGCGGTGGCGCTGTCGGCCGGCGTGTCCGAACGTCATCTCGCCAATCTCGAATACGGGCTGGGCAACGCGTCGATCCTGGTGCTGCTGCAAGTCGCGCAGACGCTGCAATGCTCGCTGGCGGAGCTGCTCGGCGACGTCACCACCGCCTCTCCCGAATGGCTGCTGATCCGCGAGCTGCTGAGCGGCCGCGACGAGGCGACGCTGCGCCGCGTGCGCGAGGCGATCGGCGCGCTGCTCGGCCACGGCAGCGCCGCGGGACCGGCGCAGCGCGTTCCGCGCATCGCGCTGATCGGGCTGCGCGGCGCCGGCAAGTCGACGCTGGGCCAGATGCTGGCCGAGGACCTGGGCTTTCCGTTCGTCGAGCTGAGCCGCGAGATCGAGAAGTTCGCCGGCTGCAGCATCTCCGAAATCCAGGCGCTGTATGGCCAGAACGCCTACCGCCGCTACGAGCGGCGCGCCGTCGAGGAAGCGATCCAGATCTATCCGGAGGCGGTGATCGCAATGCCGGGAGGCCTGGTCTCCGACCCCGCCACCTTCAATCTGCTGCTCAGCCATTGCACCACGGTATGGCTGAAGGCCGAACCCGAGGATCACATGCGCCGCGTCATTGCCCAGGGCGACCTGCGGCCGATGGCCGACAGCAAGGAGGCAATGGAGGACCTGCGGGTGATCCTGGCCGGCCGCTCGGCCTTCTACTCGAAGGCCGAATTCCAGCTCGACACCAGCGCCCAGCCGCTGGACCCCACGTTCAAGGCCTTGCGCACGCTGGTGCGCGAGGCGCTGGGCCTGTCGGCCTGAGGGGGAGGAATCCGGTCCGGCGAGCCTGAGCCAATGGAAGCCTGCCGGTGTGTTGGCGGCCATTGTTAATGCATAAAAATGCTTGACCCCGATCGATGACATGCATTATCATGCCTGACATACCAAGCCGGTAGCTGCACTCCGGTCCGTCGACCAGCGAGCCGATCGACACGTTCCGCAGCTGCCTCCGCGTCCGCCCCGAGGAGCCCCGCCGTGAACCAAGCCCCCCGCGTCGACTATCAGACCGACCCCTCGCAATACCGCCACTGGAAGCTCAGCTTCGACGGCCCGATCGCCACGCTGGCCGCGGACTTCGACGAGAACGGCGGGCTGCGCCCCGGCTACAAGCTGAAGCTGAACAGCTACGACCTGGGCGTCGACATCGAGCTGAACGACGCGCTGAACCGCATCCGCTTCGAGCATCCCGAAGTGCGGACCGTGGTCGTCACCAGCGGCAAGGACAAGGTGTTCTGCTCGGGCGCGAACATCTTCATGCTCGGCCTGAGCAGCCATGCGTGGAAGGTGAATTTCTGCAAGTTCACCAATGAAACGCGCAACGGCATCGAGGATTCGTCGCAGCACAGCGGCCTGAAGTTCCTGGCCGCGGTCAACGGCGCCTGCGCCGGCGGCGGCTACGAGCTGGCGCTGGCCTGCGACGAGATCCTGCTGGTCGACGACCGCTCATCGGCAGTGAGCCTGCCCGAGGTGCCTCTGCTCGGCGTGCTGCCGGGCACCGGCGGCCTGACCCGCGTCACCGACAAGCGCCACGTGCGGCACGACCTGGCCGACATCTTCTGCACCACGTCCGAAGGCGTGCGCGGCCAGCGTGCCAAGGAATGGCGGCTGGTCGACGACATCGCCAAGCCGGCCGCCTTCGCCGCCAAGGTGCAGGAGCGTGCGAGCACGCTGGCGGCGCAGAGCGACCGCCCCGCCGACGCGCGCGGCGTGGCGCTGACACCGCTGCAGCGCAGCGTCGAGGCCGATGCGCTGCGCTACCGCTACGTGACGGTCGAGATCGATCGCAGCAAGCGCGTCGCCACGTTCACCGTCAAGGGTCCGGACGCACCGCAGCCGACCGACATCGCCGGCATCGAGGCCGCCGGGGCCGCCTGGTATCCGCTGCAGATGGGGCGCGAGCTCGACGACGCGATCCTGTCGATGCGCACCAATGAGCTCGACATAGGCACCTGGCTGCTGAAGACCGAAGGCGATGCCGAGGCGGTGCTGGCCGTCGACGCGACGCTGCTGGCGCACCGCTCGCACTGGCTGGTGCGCGAGACGACAGGCCTGCTGCGCCGCACGCTCAGTCGCATCGACGTCTCGTCACGCAGCCTGTTCGCGCTGATCGAGCCCGGCTCGTGTTTCGCCGGCACGCTGCTCGAGCTGGCGCTGGCCTGCGACCGCAGCTACCAGTTGGCGCTGCCCGACGACGAAGCGCGCGCACCGAAGATCGTGGTCGGCGACGCCAATTTCGGGTTGTATCCGATGGCCACCGGCCAGACGCGGCTGGCACGCCGCTTCTACGACGAGCAGCCCGCGCTGGACGCGGTCCGCGCCGCGGCCGGCAAGCCGCTGGACGCCGACGCCGCGTTCGCGCTCGGCCTGGTGACCAGCAATCCCGACGACATCGACTGGGACGACGAGGTACGCATCGCCGTCGAGGAACGGGTCGCGATGTCGCCCGATGCGCTGACCGGCATGGAGGCCAACCTGCGCTTCAACGGCCCGGAAAACATGTTCACGCGCGTCTTCGGGCGGCTCACCGCCTGGCAGAACTGGATCTTCCAACGCCCCAATGCCGTCGGCGAGAAAGGCGCGCTGAAGGTCTACGGCAAGGGCGACAAGGCGGCCTTCGACTGGAACCGCGTCTGAGCCCGGACGGCGAACCCGGAACCGCGGCCACACACTCGACTATCAGGAGCGACAGATGAGCAGCATCGACTACAGCGAGAAGATTCCCAACAACGTCAATCTCGGCGAAGACCGCACGCTGAAGCGCGCGCTCGAGCAATGGCAGCCGAACTACCTGCAGTGGTGGGACGACATGGGGCCGGAAGGCTCGCAGAAGTTCGACGTCTATCTGCGCACCGCGGTCAGCGTCGATCCGCAGGGCTGGGCGCAGTTCGGCTACGTCAAGATGCCCGACTACCGCTGGGGCATCTTCCTGAATCCGGCCGAGAAGGACCGCAAGATCCATTTCGGCGACCACAAGGGCGAGGACGCCTGGCAGGACATCCCCGGCGAATACCGCGCCAACCTGCGCCGCATCATCGTCACGCAGGGCGACACCGAGCCGGCGTCGGTGGAGCAGCAGCGCCATCTGGGGCTGACCTGCCCGAGCATGTACGACCTGCGCAACCTGTTCCAGGTCAACGTCGAGGAAGGCCGCCATCTGTGGGCCATGGTCTACCTGCTGCACAAGTACTTCGGCCGCGACGGCCGCGAGGAAGGCGAGGCGCTGCTCGAGCGGCGCAGCGGCCAGGAGGACAATCCGCGCATCCTGCAGGCGTTCAACGAGAAGACGCCGGACTGGCTGTCGTTCTTCATGTTCACGTACTTCACCGATCGTGACGGCAAGTTCCAGTTGTGTGCGCTGGCCGAATCCAGCTTCGATCCGCTCGCGCGCACCACGAAGTTCATGCTGACCGAGGAAGCGCATCACATGTTCGTCGGCGAAAGCGGCGTGTCGCGCATCATCCAGCGCACCTGCCAGATGATGAACGAGCTGAAGACCGACGATCCTGCCAAGCTGCGCGCCGCCGGTGTCATCGACCTGCCGACCATTCAGCGCTATCTGAACTTCCACTTCTCGGTGACGATAGACCTGTTCGGCGCGGACGAGTCGAGCAATGCCGCCACCTTCTACACGACGGGCCTGAAGGGCCGCTTCGAGGAAGGCAAGCGAAGCGACGACCATCAGCTGAAGGGTCAGAGCTACAAGGTGCTGAACGCAACCGGCGGCCAGTTGGTCGAGAAGGAAGTGCCGATGCTGAACGCGCTGAACGAAGTGCTGCGCGACGACTACATCAAGGACAGCGTGGCCGGCGTCGAACGCTGGAACAAGGTGATCGAGAAGGCCGGCATCCCGTTCCGGCTGAAGACGCCGCACAAGGCCTTCCATCGCAACATCGGCGCGCTGTCCGGCGTGAAGGTGTCGCCCGACGGCCGCGTGATCTCGGAAGCCGAGTGGGCTGCCAACGTCGACCAGTGGCTGCCCAGCGAGAGCGACCGCGCCTTCGTCACCAGCCTGATGGGCCGCGTCGCCGAGCCCGGCAAGTTCGCCAACTGGATCGCACCGCCGGTGATGGGCATCAACCGGCAGCCGGTAGACTTCGAGTACGTGCGCTTCGCCTGAGCGCGGCAAACCCTCGCCGCAGCAGGCAACGCAGCAGAGACCGCAGCATGACGGAGGGGCCCGCGGGCCCCTTCTGCTTCAGGAGACCCGCGATGGACATGGCCGCCGATGCCGTCGTCATCAAGCAGCATCTGATCGATCCCGAGATCTGCATCCGCTGCAATACCTGTGAAGCGACCTGCCCCGTGCAGGCGATCACGCATGATTCGCGCAACTACGTCGTCGATGCCGACAAGTGCAATCTGTGCATGGCCTGCGTGCCGCCGTGCCCGACCGGCTCGATCGACAACTGGCGCACGATGCCGCGGGTCAAGGCCTACAGCCTGGACGAGCAGCTCGGCTGGGACGTGCTGCCCGTCGAGCTGTCCGCGGAGGAGCTGGCCGACGCGGGCGTCGCCGCCGACGCCGCGCCGGTCGAACCCGAGGCGCCGGAGCTGCCCGCTGCCGTCACCGGCGAGACGCCGTTCAATAGCGCCGCATACGGCGCCACCGTGCCGCCGTGGTCGGCCGCGCACGCGTACACCAACCTGTACGGCCCGAAGGCGGCCGAGAAGACGGTCACCGCGACGGTGGTCGGCAACGTGCGCGTCACCGAAGTCGGCAAGGACTACGACACGCACCACGTCGTGCTCGACTTCGGCGCGATGCCGTTCCCGGTGCTCGAAGGCCAGTCGATCGGCATCGTGCCACCCGGCACCGATGCCGGGGGGCGCGCGCATCATCCGCGGCAGTATTCGATCGCCAGTCCGCGCAACGGCGAAAGGCCGGGATACAACAACGTCTCGCTGACGATCAAGCGCGTGCTGGAGGACCACCAGGGCAATCCGGTGCGCGGCGTCTGCAGCAACTACATGTGCGATCTGCAGGTGGGCGACAAAGTGCAGGTGATCGGCCCGTTCGGCGCCAGCTTCCTGATGCCGAACCATCCGCGCTCGAACATCGTCATGATCTGCACCGGCACCGGCTCGGCGCCCATGCGCGCCATGACCGAATGGCGCCGCCGGCTGCGCCAGTCGGGCAAGTTCGAGAGCGGCAAGCTGCTGCTGTTCTTCGGTGCTCGCACCAAGGAGGAACTGCCCTACTTCGGCCCGCTGCAAAGCCTGCCGAAGGATTTCATCGACATCAACCTGGCCTTCAGCCGCACGCCCGGCCAGCCGAAGCGCTACGTGCAGGACCTGATGCGCGAGCGCGCGGCCGACCTCGGACCGCTGCTGGCAGACCCCAATGCCTACTTCTACGTCTGCGGACTGAAGGCGATGGAAGAGGGTGTGGTGCTCGCGCTGCGCGACGTGGCCAAGCAGGCAGGGCTGGATTGGGAAGCGGTGGGCGAGCAGATGAAGCGGATGGGACGGCTGCATCTGGAGACCTATTGACGATAGGCGAGAGGCGAACCCCGACGAGCCGAGTCGCCGGGGTCATAAACATTGGTAATGCGGTCCGCAAGAATTCGCATTTGGACACGATCGACGCCCCGTTTAGTCTAGTGTGATCGGCCTGAACGGCCGCACAGGGGCCGAGATCGATGACCGGACGGATGACCATAGAGGAGATCAAAGCGCTGGGCTATGCGCGCACCTATGGAGCACGAGGCCTGGTCGGCCTGATCGTCCCCTCAGTCAATATCAACTGCGAACCGGAATTCCATCGGCTGATGCCTCGCGGCGTGACCGTACACACTGCCCGCGTGCTCAGCGACGGAGCGGTCACCCAGGCTCACTACGACACGATGGCCGCTGGCACGACCGACGCGGCACGTCTGCTCGGCACGGCCTCGCCGGATCTGATCGTCTATGCCTGTACTTCGGGCTCACTGCTATGTGACCGCGAGAGCATCAAGGCCGAGATGACACGCGTCTCGGGCACGCCCGTGACAACGACGATCGATGCAGTACTAGAGGCCTTGGCCATGTTCGGCGCGAAATCGATAGCGCTCGCCACGCCGTACCGCCAGTTCGTCACGGACGGCGAGATCGCCTTCCTCGAACAGAACGGCTACAGAGTGCGCTCGGCCCTGGGACTGGACCTGGGCCGAACTCACGAGGAGAAGCTGCTGCTGCACCGCGTACCCCCCGAATCGATCCGTCAGCTCGCGCTGGCTGCGGACAGCCGGGAGGCGGACGTACTGTTCCTCAGCTGCACCGGCTTCGGCGCACTCGACGTAATCGACCGCCTGGAAGCGGAACTCGGCAAACCGGTGATCACCAGCAATCAGGCAACGATATGGCATTGCCTGCGGCGGCTCGGCCTTGCAGACCGGATCGACGGTCATGGCAGATTGCTTCGCGAGTTCTAGCCCCTTTCCCCCTCATCTTCAAGGTAACGCGATGAAGACCCGATCGCTTCGCAACTGGATCGCTGGCATGGTCGCCGGTGCCGCGCTGCTCGCCGCGCCCGCCGCACAGGCCGCCTTTCCTGAACGGCCCATCACACTGGTCGTCGGCTTCGCGCCCGGTGGATCGACTGACATCCTGGCACGCATCCTGGCCGAAAACCTGATGCGGGCCCTCGGTCAATCAGTGGTCGTCGAGAACAAGCCGGGTGCGACGGGCACCGTCGCCGCACGGCTCGTTGCTCAGGCAAAACCGGACGGCCATACGCTGCTGTTCGCGGCCCCCGGCCACACCATTGCGCCGGCGCTGTTCCCGCTGCAGTACGACGCGAAAACGGCGTTCTCGCCGATTTCCAAGGTTGCGGCACTACCCAATATCCTGGTCGTCCATCCCTCTGTGCCGGCGCGCAGCGTCGACGAACTGATCGCCTATGCACGAGCCAACCCCGGCAAGCTGAACTTCGCATCGGCCGGGGCCAGCTCGGTGAATCGCATGGCAAGCGAACTGTTCATGAGCATGGCTGGCGTACAGATGAACCATGTCCCCTACAAAGGAAGCGGCCAGGCGCTGATCGATCTGATCGCCGGTCGTGTGCAGGTCGCGTTTGACCAAGCGTCGTCGGTGCTGCAGCCGATTGCTCAGGGCAACCTGATTCCACTCGCAGTGACCACGCCGCAGCGATTTTCCCAGCTTCCCGATACGCCCAGTCTGGACGAGGCTGGTCTGAAGGGCTACCAGGCCTCCTCGTGGAACGGGATACTCGCGCCGGCCGGGACACCGGCCGAGATCATTGAAACGCTTGCCCGCACGATTCGGTCGGTAGTGCACACCAATCAGGTAAAACAGGCCTTCGCGAAAGCGGGGGCCACAGCGATCGGAGACACTCCACAGGAGTTCACCGCGTTCATTGACGCGGATCTGGCAAAGTGGCGGCATGTGGTGAAGACTAACGGGATCCGCATCGATTGAGTCTCGCCTGCCGGGTGCGGGGCATGCTAGGCTGCCGGATCCATAGCCAGACTGATGACGATGCCGCGATGGCCGTCCATGAACGGATCAAGTTCCGGCAGATTGAGGCCTTCCGCTACGTGATGACAGAGGGGAGCATCACACGGGCGGCCGACGCGATGGCACTATCGCAGCCTGCCGTCAGCCACTTGATCAGCGACCTCGAGGCCTGGCTGGGTTTCTCGTTGTTCGAACGTCGGGCCGGGCGCCCGCTGACCGCGACTCGCGAGGCTGAGTCACTGTTCGCCGAAGTCTCTCGTTCCTTCGTCGGCCTCGACGAACTGACCCGCGCGGCCCGCGAGATCAAGATGCTGCGAGGCGGTCACCTGCGCGTAGTTGCGCCCGGCTTCATCGCGAACAGTATTCTCTGTGATGCGACAGCCGCCTTTCTCGCAGGACATGGGGACGCGTCGGTGACGCTCGAAGTCCAGCCCCATCAAGACATCGTCGCAATGATTGCTGCCAAGGTGGTGGATCTAGGAGTGGCCGTCCTACCGGTCCATCATCCGCTGATCGATGTCAGCGAGATCGGCGACTTCGAGGTAGTCTGCGCGGTACCTCGCACCCACCCGCTCGCCAGGCCCCGACACATCCGCCCGGAACAGCTCGAGGGCGAGGATCTGATCGCCAATACCAGCGGCACCCAGATCGACCTGGTGACCGAAAAGCAGCTTCAGTCAGCCGGCGTCCGTGTCACTCGGCGTATTGCTGCCCGAAATCAGGAGATCGCCTGCAACCTGGTGGCCCGTGGACTGGGCATCGCGGCAATCGCCCGCCCGTTGCCTCCCCACATCGCACGCTACCCGGGAGTAGTCTTTCGTCCGTTCGAGCCGGCAGCACGGATCACGATCGGCCTTCTGCTGCCGAATGCGAGGGAACCCTCGCGGCTGGTAACCGACTTCATTGCCCGGGTGCGCGAATCGACCAAGCTGCTCACGTTGCCGCCGGAGCGCACCCGGGCGAAGCTTCGGAGGTGACGGCGAAGAGCGCCTCGATCTCCACCGCTGAATCGGACGGCAGTACGGCGACGCCGATCGCTGAACGCGCATGGCGCCCGGCCTCGCCGAAAACCTCGATCAACAGGTCCGATGCGGCATCGATGACTGCCGGCTGGCGGATGAACGAGGGATGACTGGCAACGAATCCGCTGATGCGGATGCACCGCTCAACCCGTTCCAGGCGGCCTGCGCAGGCCGCCTTCAATTGTGAAAGCAGATTGATCGCGCAAATGCGCGCCGCCTCGCGACCCTGCTCCAGCGTCAACTCTCCACCGACCTTGCCCGCGTAGGCAATCTGGCCTCCGACGCGGGCCGTCTGACCGGAGAGGTGAACGATCCCCTGCGAGAGCACCCATGGCCGATAGCTCCCCGCGGGGCGGGGGGCTACGGGAAGGACGATGCCGAGCTGGGCCAGACGGAACTCGATGCGATCATTCATCAGTTCAGCGAGAGCTGGCGAGTGACGCGATCCCATCGCGCGGTCTCCTTCTGGACGAAAGCAGTGAATTCAGCCACATCCATGAAGGCAGGCTCGGTGAGAGCGTTCGTCAGCTTGTCCCGGGTTGCCGCGACGGCGAAGGCGCTGCGTACGGCGTCGCTGAGGCGTGCAATGACGGCCTTCGGCGTCGCGCTTGGAGCCTGGAGGCCATACCAGGAGAAGACCGTCGGTTCCGGATAGCCCGCCTCGGTGATGGTTGGAATCTGGGCCCACTCACCGGTCCGGCGGTCGCTCATCGTCGCCAGAGCCTTGAGCTTGCCCGCCTTGATCTGGGGCGAGGCTACGAAAGCTGGCAGCACTGCCATGGTGATACGAGAGCTGACGAGGTCGTTGATGACGTGGGGGGCCCCCTGGTAAGGCACGACTTGCAATGCAATGCCCGCCGAGCGCTTGAGCACTTCTACGGATAAGGCCTGGGGCGTACCCTTGCCGGCGATGCCGTACTGCAACGGCTGTGATGCCAGCCGAGCCGCCTCGACATATGCCTTGACGCTGCCATGGGGCGAATCAGCCGGCACGACGAGGTAGTCGGAAGAGCGGGCCATCAATGCAACCGGCGTGAAATCGCTCGGCTGCCAGCGGAGGCCAGACTCGAGAAAAGGGTTGGTCACCAGGAACGGAGCGCTAACCAGCAGCGTATAGCCATCAGGTGCCGACCGCGCCACCGTCTCGGCCGCGATATTTCCGTTCCCGCCAGGCTTGTTCACAACAACGATCGATTGCTTCAGTGCCTTCGCCATCTCGGCCGAAACAGCGCGGGCAACCACGTCGACGACGCCTCCGGCCGGATATGGAACAACCATCGTGATAGGTCGGCTTGGCCAGGCGTTGTCGGCCAAGGCCGGGAGCGGCCGAGCAGCAGCGATGCCGAATCCGAGAGCCGTTGCGGTCAACAGCAGTAGCCGTCGGCCCGCGACTCTGGATTCAAACGAACGGAAGCTGGCGTCTTTCATCGGAAATATCCTTGTGGAGAACGTTGAACGAGCCGCGCCAAGTCAACGACACGATCAACATCGATTTCGTCGTTGTAGGCATGCAGACCAAACCGTATCGCCCCGAGTCTTCGGGAGAAGACGATCCGGTGGGCACGCAGCGCAGCATCCAATGCTGCTACCCCCTTTTCTCCATGCACACCGCCATGGACGGCAACGATGTGCGAGCGCAGATCGTGGCGTTCAGGCCGAGGCACATTGAAGCCTGCCTCGAGAAGTCCTTGCGAAAGCCGGGTGGCGAGCTCGACGGCACGGACCTCGATCGTCGCCGTGCCGAGAATGAGCAGCTGTGCCATGGAGGCGGCAACCGCCATCAGACCGGCCCAGTTCGCATTGCCGACCTCGAAGCGTCGGGCCCCCGCGTATAGTGCGTAATGCTGGGGCCCCATTTCCGACTCCGGCAGCTCACCGGCGTCAATGCCGAAGCGGCTCAAGTAGCACGGATGCATCGTTGCGGCCCATTCCTCGTGACAGTAGAGCAGCCCGACGCCGTAGGGACCGAGCAATCCCTTGTTCGCCGACGCACACCAACCGTCGACGCAGGCCGCCTCGACGTCGAGATCGAGTACACCTGTCGACTGGGCGCCATCGACTAGAAAGAAAACACCGTGTCGTCGGCAGTGTGTGCCGATCTCGCCCAGCTCAGCCCGCGCACCTGTCAGAAAGTTCACCGAGGAGACCGCGACCATCCGGGTACGGCCATCCACTGCACGCAGCATACGAGCGGTATCGATCGATCCGTCTGCCAATAGCGGCGTCTCACGCAGCTCGACGCCGAGACGGCGGAGGTTCAGCCAGGCATACGCTGCGTTGGGATGATCGAAGGCCGTACAAACCACGGCGTTGTCGCCGGGAGCCCACGGCAACGCCGTGGCGAGCGCGTTCAGGCCATCGGACACGTTCTTCATGCAGGCGATCTCGGCCGGCCGGGCGTGCACGATGCGCGCGAAGCCCGCCCGTGCATCATCCGCAGCCGCTTTCCAGGCCCCCTTATCTACACTGCCCAGCATCTGCTGGTCGAATCCCGCGTCAAGGGCGCGGCGAGTGGTACGGGACAGCAGTCCACGGCCCGCGAGGTTCAGATAGGTGCAGTCCGCGAACGCAGGAAAATCCCGCCGAAATGAGACGAATGCATCGTTCATGTCCGATCCTCTGCGTTTGACGGCGGCACATATCCCATCATCCGGTCTCGTTCCCCATCGATAGCGGCACGCTCGCTCACAGGCCCGAGACCACCGCCCCCCGGTGTACGGATGCTAAGCTCATCGCCAGCATGCAACAGGTGATCGACGCGGACATCGATTTCGACGCCATTGATTCGCACTGCGCCTACCTGTCCATCGCCAGCCCCGAGCAAGCCTTCGGCCGGCTGCCTGCAGCGCTCGGCGAGTAACTTGACGGTAACCGCGTCGTCGAGTGCGGTCATCGAGATCTCCTGACCCAACCCGCCGCGCCGTCGACCACGGCCGCCGCTGCCGGGGACAAGCCTCTTGTAGTTGATGCGCAGCGGGCTGCGTGCCTCGACGATCTCGACTGGCACGTTCGATACGTTGCTTGGCCACGAGTAGCAGGGCTCGCCGTCGTTGTGCGCCGTCGCCCCCATACCACCGTTGAAGAACAGCGTCGCGGTCGCAGGCCGCCCCTCGGACGAGCGGTAGTTCAGCACGCAGCTCCATAGCGGTGAACCGGGCATGGCCATCACCCGCTCCGGCAATACCGGCGCGAGGGCCGCGAAGATCAGCGGCGGCAGATACTGTCCGACGGCAACACGGCCCGCAACCGCTGAGGGTCGGATCGGGTTGACGATGGATCCTACGGGTGCTGCCACGTTCAAGCAGCTCAGCGGCCCTTCGCAGTTGGGCAGATCGGGCAGCAATAGCGATTTCAGCGCGTATGCCGTCATCGCAAACGTATAAGTGATCGGGCAATTGATTGCTCTGGGTACGGCCGCCGAGGATCCCGTGAAGTCGACGCCGATTCGATCACCCGCAACAGTCACCGCAACCTCGAGCGATAGCGGCACCTCGAAACCATCGGTTAGCAGCCGGTGCCGATAGACGCCGTCCGGCACGGCGGAGATCGCCTTGCGCATCGCCAGCTCGCTACGGCGGTTGATTTCGCGCGCGACGGCATCGAGGTCGTCCAGACCGTAGTCGTCGAGGATGCGCCCGATACGCCGTTCCACGGAGGCCAGTGCGTTGATACCGGCCCATACGTCGCCCTCCGATTCACCTGGCGTCCGCGAATTCTCCCGGTATAGGGCGAAGAAGGTTTCGTCGACGACTCCGCCTCGCAAGATCTTCAGCGGCGGAATCATAAAGCCCTCCTCATAGAGCTCCCGCGACTCCAGCGAGCGGCCGCGCCCGCCGATGTCGGGCGCATGCGCGCAGCTTGCTGCGATGCAAGTCAGACGCCCTCCGCGGAAGACCGGCCGCACCAGGGAAATGTCATTCAGATGTCCGGAGCCTGTCCACGGATCATTGGTGGCGATCAAGTCGCCTTCCTTCAGATCGTCGCCGAAGACCGACAATACGTGCTTTACAGTGATCGGCAGTGTCCCGATGAAGGCTGGGATGCTCTCCGTGCTCTGTCCGATCAGCCGCCCGCCAGTGTCGGTCACTACGATCGCCAGGTCATTGGATTCGGTGACCAGCGTGGAGAAGGAACTGCGCTTGAGCGCTTCAGCGGCCTCGTCTGCCGCCGAGATCACTCGCGTGAGCACCAATTCGAGCGTCAGCGCATCGAGCGTTTCATGAGACATGTTCGCCAACTTCGGTCAGGATGATCGTCAGGTGCGTAGCGGCGTCGACGGTGAAGCGTGCCCCTGGACCCACCACGATTGTCGATGTCCGATCCTCGACGATAGCCGGCCCCTCGTATGTCTGGCCGGGCGTCAGATGCATCCGATGGTGAACCGGAGTCGGCATATATCTTTCGACTTCCGGAAAATAGGCGGGACGGACGCTGGCCGTCGCACCCTCCGCTTTCGGGCGAGCGTCATAAGAAGCACCTTGAGGCCATTCCGGTGCTTCGACGCCGACCTCGACCTGGATTCCGGTCAGCTCCAGTGCAGTGCTGCGTGGTGCTCTCGCATATCGGCTGCGGTAGACGCGATCGAAAGCTTTCAGCGCCTGCTCACGGCTCTCGAGTGGAGCGCAGGGGGTCGCCCGAAGCGGTACGGAAGTTTCCGATGACTGTCCGGCATAGCGCAGATCGATCTGACGCCGGACGATAGCGTGCGACATGTCGATGCCGGTTCGGGCGAGCAACGTGCGCGCCTCGTCCTCGAGCGCCCGGAACAGCCGCTCGAGAGCCTCCCAGTCGATCTGGTCGAAAGCCTGCAGACTCGACCGCACTGCAGTGACGCTGGCGGGCGCCCTCAGCAACCCGATCGCTGAAGCCACGCCGGCACCGGCCGGGCACAGGATCCGGCTGACGCCGAGCTTCCGCGCAACTTGCCAGGCATGCAGCGGTCCCCCGCCCCCGGTGGCGGTCAGAACGAACTCACGAGGATCGCGGCCGTGCTCCGCGATATGCACACTGGCAGCTCGCGCCATCGTCTCGTTGACGACGTCGACGATACCCCAGGCAGTGCGCTCCAGGCTCAATCCCAGTTCGGCGGCCAACCGGCCGATCGCCTCTCGCGCCAGCTCGGTCCGGATGGCAAGCGTACCGCCCGCGAAGCTCTTCGGGTCCAGATAGCCAAGCAGGAAATTGGCGTCAGTCACCGTCGGTCGAGTCCCTCCCAGGCCGAAACAAGCCGGTCCGGGAGACGAACCAGCGCTTTCAGGGCCGACCTTCAGCAGTCCCATCGCATCGGCCGACGCGATCGATCCACCGCCGGCGCCAATCTCGATCAGTTCGACAGTCGGTGTACTGATCGGCAGGCCGCTGCCTTTCATGAAACGCCTTGTCCTCGCCGCCTCGAACAATCGACTGCGATTCGGCTGGCCGTCGGAGACCAAGCAGAGCTTGGCGGTGGTGCCGCCCATGTCGAAGGCAAGCAACTCACGCCGCCCCGTTTCCAAGCCGAAAGCCGTCGCGGCGATGACACCCGCGGCCGGACCGGATTCAATTGCATGGACGGGTACCCTGACAACGTCCTCGCGGGCGGCTAGGCCGCCGTCCGACAGCATCAGCAGCATCGGTGCCCTGATCGACCGTCCGACGAGTCCGTCGACAAGCCGGTCGAGATAGGTCGCGGCCAACGGCTTCACATAGGCATTTGCCACCGTCGTCGAGAAACGCTCGTCCTCGCGAATCACCGGCGCTACTTCGTGGGACGTACTGATCGCCAACCCCGGGAAGGCTTGCCGGACAGCCGCCGCCGCGCACCTCTCATGCCCTGGATTCAAATATGCGTGCAGGAAAGCGATGGCCAGCGACGTGACACCGTGGCCGACCAGGTCGCCCACCTCGGCAAGAAGCCTGTCCAGATCGAGCGGTACCAGTTCCCGGCCGCGCGCATCGATCCGGCCCGGAACCTCGCGCCGCAGATGGCGGGGGACCAAGGGCTGGGGACGGCGAATGTTCAGATCGAAAAGCTCATAGCGGCGCTCGCGACCGATCTCCAGGATGTCGCGAAAGCCCTCTGTGGTGATCAGCCCGGTGCACGCTCCACGTCGCTCGAGCAGCGCATTGGTGAAGAGCGTGGTCGCATGGACCACACGAACGACATCCGAACCCGCCGCGTGAGCTGCATCGAACAGGGTGTCGACGCCTCTCAATACCCCCCTAGCCGGATCGCCATGCGTCGTCAGTTCCTTGTGCGAATGGCAGATGCCGACTCTCGGATCGAACAGCACCAGATCGGTGAATGTCCCGCCGATGTCGATGCCCAGATTCAGAACGCCCACGTTTCCTTTTCCCCACCACCGCGATCGCGATGAAGTCCCGGCTGAAACTTGAAGGCAATAGCATCAGGCCCCCCGAGCGGCGCAGGCAAATGGGAAGTTTTGAGGAGGACATTAGGCAGATTTATCGGTGTCTAGATCTCCGGCAGCACCTGCTCCATCCGCCGCTGCGCGCGCTGCAGCACCGGCAGGAACTCGGCAACGAAGGCATCGGCGGCCATCCGCTCGGCGCGCACCGACAGGTTCAACGCGGCCGCGACCTGGCCCGATCGATCGTACAAAGGCACCGCGAGCGACCGCACACCCAGCTCGATCTCCTCGTTCGACAGCGAGTACCCGCGCCGGCGGGCGAGGCGAACGCGTTCGAGCACCTCGCGCGGAGCGGTCACCGTCAGAGGCGTCAGCGCGCGCGGCCTGGCCTGCTGGATCAGCCGCAGCGCCTCGGCATCGGACAGTGAAGCGAGCAGCATCCGCCCGGTGGCCGAGCACCAGACGGGCAGCCGCGAACCCGGCCCCAATCCCACCGTCAGGCTGCGCCGCGCGGTGGAGCGGGCGACGATGATCACCTGGTCGCCGTACAACTGCGCCGCCGACGCCGACTCGCGCGTACGTTCGCTCAGCGAATCGAGCAGCGGCTGCACCAGCCGCGGCAGCGCGCGCGAAGACGAATAGCCGGCCGCCAGCATCAGCACCTTGGGCTTCATCCAGAAGCGCTTGCCGTCGCTGTCCAGATAGTCGGCTTTCCACAGCGTCAGCAGGCTGCGCCGCGCCGAAGCCGGCGACACGTCGGTCAGCCGGGCAGCGTCGCTGATCGTCAGCCGCGTATGGGCACCATCGAACGCGGCCAGCACGCGCAGGCCTTTTTCGAGGCCGCCGACATGGTCGCGCGGATGAGCGCGGGCGGCGGGCCTCTCGGGTTTCGGGGGTTTCGCAGCGGCGGCAACTTCGACTTTTTTGCGCATAGCGCAAAGCAGCATAGCAGCAGCGATTCGATCGGGCTAGGATGCCGTCCACGTTCAACGAGGGGACCGGGCTCCGGCGGCACAATGCAATCGACGCAGACAGCAGGCAGGCGACTGATCGTCGGCATCTCGGGTGCCTCGGGCGTCATCTACGGCATCCGCCTGCTGCAGTTGCTGCGCGAACGGCATTTCGAGACGCATCTGGTGATGTCGCGCTCGGCGGAAGTGACGCTGGCCCACGAAACGCACATGAAGAGCGCCGAGGTGCGCGCGCTGGCCAGCCACTGTCACCGCATCGACGACATCGGCGCGAGCATCTCCAGCGGTTCGTTCCGCACCGAGGGCATGGTCGTCGCGCCGTGCTCGGTGCGCACGATGTCCGAGATCGCCAGCGGCGTGACCTCGAGCCTGCTGACGCGCGCGGCCGACGTCGTGCTGAAGGAGCACCGGCGGCTGGTCCTCATGGTGCGCGAGACGCCGCTGCACCTGGGCCATCTGCGCACACTGGCGGGCCTGTCCGAGATGGGGGCCGTGATCGCGCCGCCGGTGCCCGCCTTCTACGCCAGGCCGCGCAGCCTCGACGAGATGATCGACCACAGCCTGGGCCGGGTACTGGACCTGTTCGACATCGAGCTGCCAGGCCTGCGGCGCTGGACCGGGCATGGCAGCGACTGAACGGCACCGGCGCACCACTAAAGAACAGAGGAGGAGATGTCATGAAATCAGGAGTTCTGCTCAGAGCCGCCGCGGCGATCGCGGTCGCCGTCTGCACGCTGCCGCTCGCCGCGCCACCGGCGGCGGCGCAGCCGCTGGTGTTCGTCGTGCCGTATCCGCCGGGCGGGTCCACCGACGTGATTCCCAGGCTGCTCACGCCCATCGTGTCGCGCACCGCCAAGACCTCGGTCATCGTCGAGAATCGTCCCGGCGCGAACGGCAGCATAGGCGCCGCGCACGTGGCACGGGCGGCGCCCGACGGGCACACGGTGCTGATGGCCCCGACCGGCGTGCTGTCGATCAACCAGTGGCTGTACAAGCAGCTGCCGTACAAGCCCGAGCGCGATCTGGCGCCGATCACCAATGCCGCGACCACGCCGAACATGGTGGTGGTGTCCTCGTCGCTGCCGATCAACTCGCTGCAGGAGCTGATCGCGATGGCCAAGGCCAAGCCCGATACGCTGACCTTCGCATCGTCGGGCAACGGCAGCACCAGCCATCTGTGCGGCGAGCTGCTCAGGAAGATGGCCGGTATCGACATCGTGCACGTTCCCTACAAGGGGCCGGGCCCGGCGATGCAGGACGTGCTGTCCGGACGGGTGACGATGATGTGCGAGGCGTTCTCGAACGCGATGGTCCACGTGCGGTCGGGCCGGCTGCGCGCGCTGGTGCTGGCCGCGCAGCAGCCCCATCCGCAGGCGCCCAGCATCCCCACGTCGGCGCAGGTCGGCCTGCCCGGCTTCGAGGCGAGCGCGTGGTTCGGGTTCGTGGCGCCGAGCGGCACGCCGGCCGCGGACATCGAGCGCGTGAACCGCCATCTGGTCGACGCGCTGCGCACTCCGGAAGTGCTCAAGCGCTTCGATGACCTGGGGCTGACGGTGGTCGCCGATTCGCCGGCCGAGTTCGGCCGCTTCATCGCGACCGAGTCCGACAAATGGCGAAAGATCATCGAGCTGTCGGGCGCGACGGCCGACTAGCTGAACGCAACGATCACGACCGACACGGACACGCCATGGAGTTTCGCAAGTTCCTCGAACAGCTCGACGACGCCGGCGAACTGCTGCGCGTCGACACGCCGATGTCGCTCGACTACGAGGTCGGCGCGCTGTGCCGCAAGCTGTCCGACGCCGGCGGGCCGGCAGCGCTGCTGAGCCGCGTCGACGGACACAGCGTCGCGCTGGCCACCAATCTGTACGGCACGCGCCGGCGCATCGCGCTCGGCCTGGGACTGGACGAGTCCTCGATGGTGGCCGAGCTGGCACAGCGGCTCAAGCGCCGCGTGCCGGTACAGCGCTTCACCGGCAACGCGCCGCGCTGCCAGCAGCGTTCGTGCATCGGCGACTCGATCGACGTGCGCACGCTGCCGGTACCGCTGTGGAACATCGGCGACGGCGGCCCCTACCTGACCGCCAGCCTGGTGATCGCGCGCCATCCGGAGTTCGGCTGGAACATCGCGCATCACCGCTGCCAGGTCTATGGGGCGTGCGAGCTGGGCGTCGCCATGGCGCCCGAGCACCAGCTGCGGCTGGTGACCGACATCGGGCGCAGCGACGGCGGCCGCGTCGAGGCGGCGATCGTGCTCGGCACGCGGCCGTCGATCTCGATCGCCGCCTCGTCCGACTTTCCGATGGGCGACTATGAGCTGGAGATCGCCGGCGCGCTCGAGAACCGGCCGATCGACGTCGTGCGCTGCCTGACGGTGGACATAGACGTGCCCGAGGATGCCGAGATCGTCATCGAAGGCTACTTCGACGGCGAGGTGCGCAGCGAAGGGCCGTTCGTCGAATACACCGGCTATCAGTCGCCGGTGATCCAGAGTCCGGTGTTCCGCATCACTGCGATCACGCACCGCGAGGCGCCGATCATGCACGGCATCTTCGCCGGCAAGCCGCCGTGCGAGACCGACGTGCTGTGGCGCGAGCTGGAGGAAGTCGAGGTTCTGCAGACGCTGCGCCGGCGCTTTCCGATGCTCACCGGCGTGCACCGGCCGCCGCAGATCGGCCGCGACTTGCTGGTCGTGCTGCAGGTCGACGTAGCGCGCGCGCCGCCGGGCATGATCAAGACGTTGATGCTGGCGACCAATGCGGTGATGACGCGCCTGAAGATCGTCATCGCCGTGGACAAGTCGGTCGATCTGTACGACCTGACCGATGTCATGTGGGCGGTGGCCATGCACTGCGACATCAAGGAAGACGTCGACGTCATCAAGGGCACCTTCACGTCGTGGATCGATCCGGCCAGCCGCGGGCTCAGCGGCAAGCTGCTGCTGGACGCGACGCGCAAGGCGGGTTTCGACGGCCAGATGCCTTCCTTCCCGCCGGAAGCGCTCGACAAGGCCCAGCGGCTGCTCGAGCAGCACGGCCTGCTTTCTTCCCGAACCCCTCTCCGATCCGGACGAACAACAAAGGAGCATCGATGAGTACCGACAAGGACGTGCTGCGCACCCGGCAGGCGGATGGCGTCTTCGAGATCACGCTGAACCGCCCCGAAGCGCTGAACGCATTCAATGAAGCGCTGAAGGAGGCGCTGTTCGAGCTGCCGCACCGCATCCAGTCCGACGACGAGATCCGCGCCGTGATCATCACCGGCGCGGGCCGCGCCTTCTGCGCCGGCGCCGACGTCAACTGGTTCGTCTCCGGGCCCAAGGACAAGCGCTTCCGCTACGAGTACAGGCGCATCCACGATTTCTTCGACCAGCTCGAGCGCATGGAGAAGCCGGTGATCGCCGCGATCAACGGCACCTGCGCCGGCGGCGGCCTGGAGATGGCGCTTGCCTGCGACATCCGTCTGGCTGCCGAAGGCGCCTCGTTTCTGTACCCGGAGCACCGGATCGGCCTGATTCCGGCGTCGGGTGGCTGCTCGCGGATGATCAACGCGGTGGGCGCCTCGTGGACCAAGTACATCGTGCTGTCGGGCGAAAGGCTGGACAGCGCGGCCGCGCACCGGCTCGGCCTGGTGCACGAGGTGCTCGCTCCCGAACAGCTGCTGGAACGCGCGTGGACGCTGGCGCGCCACATGGCCGGGCAGGCGACGATGGCGCTGGGCATCGCCAAGCACGTGATCAACGTGAACACGGGCATCGACCAGCATACGGCGCGCTTCGTCGAACGGCTCGGCCAGGCCGTGCTGGTGAAGACGCAAGATCACCAGGAGGGCGTGACCGCCTTCCTCGAGAAACGCAAGGCGCAGTTCAGCGGCCGCTAGCCCTGACCGACGCTTTTTTCTTTGGAGAACGATGATGACCGTACAGATCGACACGAACGAGCTCACCCCCGACTACCGCGACATGGCAGTCCGGCTGCTGAAACGCCAGCTGCTTGCCGAATCAGCCACCGCCGAGCTGTTCGGCGATGCCATCCGGCTCGGCCCGACCTGGCGCGACCGCGTGCGGCAGGCCGAGTTCACCGAAGAGGAGGCCGACCATGTGCGCATCTGCGCCGAAGTGCTGGAGGCGCTGGGCGCCGACGTCGACGAGATCCTGGCGCAGCGCGGCAACGCCGGCGAGTTCTTCGGCGCCAAGAAGACCGGCTTCGATTCGTGGATCGACGTGATCGCGTTCAACCTGATCGGCGACCGCGCCGGCACCGCGCAGATCCGCGCCTACCACCGCAACAGCCTGGACGCCTGGGGCGGCCAGATCGACAAGATCCTGCGCGACGAATCGCGGCACCAGAGCTACGGCGCCGATCAGTCGATCGAGCTGTGCCAGGACCCCGAGCTGCGCCGGCAGATGCAGGCCACTGTCGACCGCATCCTGCCGCCCACCGTCAAGCGCGCGTTCGGCCGCCTCGACGGCGAAGAGAACGAGTACTGCCTGCGGGTCGGCCTGAAGAACATGACGACCGAGGAGGTGCAGATGCGCTACTTCGATTCGCTGGCGCCCATCATGGAGCGCGCCGGACTGCGCTTCCCCGATTTCACCGCGCAGGGCGTGGTGCTGGCGCCGTCGGTGAAGCAGAAGTTCGGCCTGAACTGAGCGCGCCGCCATGAACACCGTCGCCGCTCCGTTCGCCCCGTCGTCCGCGCGCACGGCGGGCACCCATCGTCCCGCCGGCCTCGACTGGCTCGAAGACGCACCGCGCGAACAGGTGCTCGCCTATCAATGGCAGCGCCTGGGAGCCTATCTGCGCTGGCTGGAGGGCCGCAGCCCGTTCTGGCAGAACAAGCTGCGCGCGGCCGGTGTCTCCGCCGGCGACGTCAGCGACTGGGAGGCGTTCCGCCGGCTGCCGACCACCGACAAGTCGGAACAGGCGCAGGCGCTCGAAAGCGGCCAGGCCGACTACGGCGGCCTGCTGTGCCGGCCGCTGGACGAGCTCAAGGCCATGGGCGCCGTCTACTGGCGCACCACCGGCACCACCGGCAAGCAGCGCGCCTTCGTTGCCAGCAGCGACGAGTTCGACCGCACCTGCGTGCGGGCCTGCGCGCGCGTCGTGCGCATGGCCGGCATCGGGCCCGGCGACAGCGTGGCGATCACCGCGCCGGTGAACTTCTGGATCGCCGGCCTGGGGCTATATCTGGCCTGCCGCAGCATAGGCGCCACGCCGCTGATGCTCGGTCCGCCGTTCGACTCCCGTACCAAGCTGGCGCTGATCGAGCAGTACCGCCCCGACGCGCTGTTCCTCACGCCGACTTTCGCGCTGCGGCTCGGCGAGACGGCGCGCGAGGCCGGCATCGATCTGCCTACGCTGGGCATCCGCACGCTGATGGTCGGCGGCGAGGTCACCACCGACGAGACGCGCGCCGCGATCCGCAAGCTGTGGCAGCCGACGCTGGGCATTCGCGACTGCGGCGGCATGTCGGAGACCACCGGCTGGATGTTCTCCGACTGCGAAGCCGAGCAATGGCTGCATCTGTTCGAGGACATCCATCATTGCGACATCACCGATCCCAATGATCCGTCCAAGCCGGTGGCCGAGGGCGAGATCGGCGAGCTGATCGTCACCAGCTTCCTGCAGCGCGACCTGGTGCCGGCCTTCCGTTTCCGCACCAATGACCTGGTGCGCCATACCGACCAGCCCTGCGCCTGCGGCCGCACGCACCGCCGGCTGCGCTACATCGGCCGGCGCGACGACATGCGGATCATCGGCGGCATCAACGTGTTCCCGAGCACGGTCGAAGCCGTCGTCCGCGATCTGGCCTTGCTCAACGGCCACTTCCGGCTGTCGACGCCCGAGCGCGGCGAATACCTGCAGCTGCGCGCCGAGCACGCGGTGGGCTTGTCGACCGGCGACCTGTCGGCGCTGGACTCGGAACTGAAGGCACGGCTGCGGCAGGCACTGGGGCTGAACGTTCGCGTGCAGCTGCTGGCGCCGGACACGCTCGAGCGCTTCGAGGTGAAGTCGCGGCTGTGGGAGCCGTTCGATGCCGCGCAGCGCTGAACCGGCGGCCGACCCTCGCCGCTGGTTCGACGACCTGCGCGTCGGCGAGAACTTCGAGACGCACGCCGTAACGATAGACGCGCAGCAGATCATCGATTTCGCGCGGCACTACGATGCGCAGTGGTTCCATCTCGACGCCGAGCGTGCGCAGCGGTCGATCTTCAAGGGTTTGTCCGCGCCCGGCTTCCAGACGGCTTCGCTGCTGTGGGGGCTGACCGTGGCGGCCGGCTATTTCCGCGACAGCAGCATCGCGGGACTCGGGCTCGACACGCTGCGCTGGAGCCGCCCGCTGCTGGCCGGCGACAGCCTGAAGGTGCGCATCACCGTCCTGGCGCTGCGTCCTTCGGCGAGCCGGCCCGGCTGCGGTGTCGCGACGCTGCGCTACGAGGGCATCAACCAGCGCGGCGAGGTGCTGATCATGCTCGAGATGAAGCAGCTGCTGCTGCGGCACGCGGCCGCGCCGCACGAAGCGGCGGCGAACGAATCAGGGACCTGACTGCCGCAGCTGGAAGACATTGCCTTCAGGATCGTGGCCGTCGCAGACCCGAAAGCCGGCTCCCTGCCACTCCCGTTGGACGGGAGCCAGCAGGCCGCCCAGCTGCGCAGCGGCCGCTCGCGCCTGCGCCAGGTTTTCCACCGCGAAGAACAGCTTGATCGGCGTTTCCTCTCGAACCTCCGGCGGTTCGCTGATGACGATGGAGCTGGCGATGTGTTCCGGGATCGCGTGGATCACCAGCTCGAACGCTTCGGACTCGAGGACGACGTGGTCGGGCTCCGCATGGCTCACTCGAAAGGTGAGCAGCCGTTCATAGAACCTCGCGAGGCGTTCGAGGTCCTTGGCGAAGATGACGGCCCCTGGTTTCAGCGCACCCGGCATGGCGGGCTCACTCCTCCCGCTGCCCGGTCAGCGCCTGCCCGTCGGCCTGCCCCGGCAGCGGCGGCACGTTGTTGCGGCCGCTGCGCCGATCGCGGAAGATCGCCGCACGCATCAGCAGGATGGCCGTGACCGGTGCCGTGATGACGACGAAGATGGTGATCAGCACTTCGTGGACGACCACTCGCGATTGCAGCACCGAGAACAGCAGCATCGACGCGATCAGCATGCAGCCGGCGCCCAGCGTATTGATCATCGCCGGGCCATGCAGGCGCTGATAGAAGTTCGACAGCCGCAGCAGGCCGAGCGAACCGATCAGAACCAGGCAGCCGCCGATCACCAGCAGCACGATGACCGCCACGGCGGCCCAGGCCGGCAGCGCGTCGAACGGCGTCATTCGATGACCTCGCCGCGCAGCAGGAACTTGGCCATGGCGATCGAGCCCACGAAGCCGACCAACGCGATCAGCAGCGCGATCTCGAAATACACCTGGGTGCCGAAGCGCATGCCGAGCACCAGGACCACCAGCATCGCCGACAGATAAAGCGTGTCGAGCGCCATCACGCGATCCTGCGCGGTGGGCCCGCGGAACAGCCTCAGCGTGGCGAACAGCATACCCAGGCCCAGGCAGAACAGCGCGAAGCCCATGGCCATCAATAGCGCAGCGGTCATTCGAAGATGCTCCGTAGCGGGCGCTCGTAGCGGTTCTTGATGGTATCGATCCACCATTGCTCGTCGTGCAGGTCGAGCACGTGGATCATCAGCAGCCTGCGGTCGGGACTCAGCTCACCCCAGACCGTGCCCGGCGTCGAGTTGATGATGCTCGACAGAACCGCGAGCCCGTGCGGATCGCGCAGGTCGAGCGGAATCGTCATGAAGCCCGAGGTCTCGCGCCGGTGGCGGCCGCCGAGGATCACCTTGGCGACATTGACGTTCGACTTGACGATGTCGTACAGCACGACGAAGAACAGCCGCACGATGGCCCCCGGCCGGCGGATGCGCGGCACCCGCGGACGCAACCGCCGCGTCGCGAGCGGCAGCGCGAAGCCGAGCGCCGCGCCCAGCAGCCAGTGAGCGGGCTCCAGCGTCTGGTTCAGCAGCAGCCACATCAGCAGCAGGAACACCGACAGGACCGGTGCGGGAAACCAGCGCTTCATCGCGTTGCTCCTTGCGCCGGGGCGGGCGCGGACGCAGGCGCGGAAGGAGCGACAGCCGGCAGCGGTGCCGAAGCCGGAGCGCCGGCTCCGCCGGCGGTGCCCGATGCGCCAGGCATGGCCGTCGCCGAAGCCGCGCCGGATGAAGCCGCATCGGACGCAGCCGCCGCCGCGGCCGCTGCCGCACCGGCACCGGACACCGGCCCCGGCACCGCCTCGGTCGACAGCACGCGCTCGACATAGCCGGTGCGCCCATACATTCCCTTGGCAGTCTCCTCCAGGTAACGCATCGCCGGTCCGGCGGCGACCGTCAGCGCCATGCACAGCGTCAGCAGCCCGGCGATCGGCGCGACCTCGATCACCCGCAGCCGCGGCGTGACCCGGTGCAGCGGCGCCCAGAACGTGCGCACGCCGAGCCGCGTCAGCGAGATGATGCCGGCCAGCCCGGAGATGACGATCAAGCCGAGCGCCAGCCAGGCGTCGGCCTCGAAGGCGACGCCGATGGCATCGGCGACGGCGCGCGTGTCGAGCACGGCGGTCAGCAGCAGGAACTTGGCCACGAAGCCGGACAGCGGCGGCAGGCCCGCGATCAGCAGCGCGCAACAGACGAAGGCCAGGCCCAGGAAGGCCATCGCGGCGGGAATCGCCACGCCGACTTCTTCTTCCTCGTGCAGATGCAGCTTGCCCTGCGCTTCGAAGGCTTCCATGGTCAGCGCCAGCACATTGGCGCCGGCGCTGCGCGTGCGCGCGGCGAGCTCGCCGAGCAGGAAGAAGGCGCTGATCGCCATCGTCGAGCTCAGCAGATAGAACAGCGCGCCGGCGATGACCTTGACCTCGGCAAAGCCGATCGCCGCCAGCAGCGTGCCGGACGAAACGATCAGGCTGAAGGCGGAGAGCCGCGCGAAATCCTGCGCCGCGAGCACGCCGATGGTGCCGAAGGCCAGCGTCGCCAGTCCGCCGTAGAGCAGCCAGTAGCCGCCGAAGCCGGTCGAATCGCCGGCGCCGTCGGCGAAGATCATCATCCACAGCCGCAGCAGCACGTAGACGCCGACCTTGGTCATCATCGCGAAGATCGCCGCCACCGGCGCGGCCACCGCCGAGTAGGCGCCGGGCAGCCAGAAGTTCAGCGGCCACATCGCGCTCTTGACGAGGAAGGCCATGCCGAGGATCGCGGCCCCCGCCTCGACCAGCATCCGGTCGCTGCCCGAGACCTGCGGCACGAGACGCGCCAGGTCCGCCATGTTCAAGGTGCCGGTGACCGCATACAGCAGCGAGACGCCGACCAGGAACAGCGACGAGGCCACCAGATTGACCGCGATGTAGTGCAGGCCGGCCCGCACGCGGGCCACGCCCGAGCCGTGCAGCACCAGCCCGTACGAGGCGGCCAGCATGACCTCGAAGAAGACGAACAGATTGAACAGGTCGGCGGTCAGAAAGGCGCCGTTCAGTCCCATCAGCAGGAACTGGAACAGCGGACCGAAGTGCACGCCGGCGCGATCCCAGCGCGCCGACGCGAAAGTCAGCGCACCCAGCGCCAGGCAGGAGGTCAGCAGCAGCAGCAATGCCGACAGGCGATCCACGGCCAGCGCGATGCCGAACGGCGCCGGCCAGTTGGCCGCCAGATAGACGCCGATGGACCCGGACCAGCCATGCTCGGCGCCGTGGCCGTCGGCCAGGTAGACGAGCGCGACGGCGACTGCCAGCAGCCCCACCACCGAGCTCAGCCCGATTGCGATCTGGGCGCGCCGATGATGCTCGTCGATCAGCACCATCAGCGCGCCCGCGACGAGCGGGAGCGCGATGGGCACCATGATCAGGTGATCGAGCCAGCCGCTCATGCGCGCGGCTCCCGGCCGTCGACGTGGTCGGTGCCCGTCAGGCCGCGTGAGGCCAGCAGGACCACCAGGAACAGCGCCGTCATCGCGAAGCTGATCACGATCGCAGTCAGCACCAGCGCCTGCGGCACCGGATCGGTGGTCGCCGCCGCCGGCGTGCCGGCCGCGACCACGGGCGCGCCGTCGATCACCAGCCGACCCATGCCGAAGATGAACAGGTTCACCGCATACGAGATCAGCGACAGGCCGATGATCAGCTGGAAGGTTCGCGGGCGCAGCACCAGCCAGACGCCCGAACCGGTCAGCACGCCGATCGCGAGGGCAAGAATCAGTTCCATCAGGACTCCTCGGGGCGGACCACGCCCACCGCAGCCGGCGCCGGTGTCGGCGCGGACGCCGCCTGAGGCATGCGATGGCTGCGCACCGACTGGTGCGCGAGGGCCACCAGGACCAGCAGCGTCGCGCCGACCACCAGCGTGAACACGCCCAGGTCGAACAGGAACGCGCTAGGCAAAGGCACTTCGCCTATCCACGGCAGCCGCGGATGCGGCGAATGACTGGTCAGGAACGGATAGCCGAACACCCAGGCGCCCATGCCGGTGAAGACCGCCGTCAGCAGCCCCGTGGCAACCCAGCGGTGCGGATGCAACCGCGAGTGCGCCTCGACCCATACCGTGCCGCCGGTCATGTATTGCAGGATCAGCGCGACGGCAGCGATCAGGCCGGCGACGAAGCCGCCGCCCGGCACGTTGTGGCCGCGCATGAAGAAGAAGATTGCGACCATCAGCATGATGGGCAGCAGCAGCCGCAGAAACACGCCGGGAACCATCAGGTAGCCGCTGTCGGCATCGGCGCCGGGAGGAGTCGGAGCGTCGGTCTGCTGCGCCGGAATGCCGGCGCTCTCGGGCGCGGGCCGGAAGCGCCGCAGCAGCGCGTAGACGGTCAGCGCGACGATGCCGAGGACGGTGATCTCGCCCATCGTGTCGAAGCCGCGGAAATCGACCAGGATGACGTTGACGACATTGCCGCCGCCGCCCTCCGGCAGTGCCCGCGTCATGAAGAACGACGCGATGCCGTCGGTCAGCTGCGGCCGCGTCAACACGGCGTAGGCGAGCACGGCGGCGCCGGCGCCGGAACCGACGGCGATCAGCAGGTCGCGGCCGCGCCGGCCCCAGTCGCGCAGCGACGCGTGCCAGTCGAGCTCCTTCGGCTCGAGGCGGCGAGGCAGCCAGCGCAGGCCCAGCAGCAGCAGCACCATGGTCACGGTCTCGACCATGAGCTGCGTCAGCGCCAGATCGGGCGCCGAGAACCAGATGAAGGTCAGGCAGGTGACGAGGCCGGCGCCGCCCATCAGCGCCAGCGCCATCAGCCGGTGGTACTTGGCCTGATAGGCGGCACCCGCCGCGCAGGCCACGCCTATCGCCCACAGCATGGCGAACACCGGATCGACCGGCGTGTGCGCCACCTCGCCCCAGGCCAGGCCGCGCCGATACAGCGGGATGCCGGCCGCCGCGATGGTCAGCACGAACACCAGCGTCAGCTGCGGCTGCAGCCGCCGCGTGCTGAACACCGCTTCCAGCCGCGCCGCCACCGCACCGATGCTGGTCAGCACCCAGTCGAACGCGCGCTTGCCGTCGAAGTGGTGAACGATGGGCAGCCGCTCGACGGTACCCAGCTTCAGATGCCGCTGCAGCAGCAGATACAGCAGCGCACCGCCGCCCAGCGCGGCCAGGCTCATCAGCAGCGGCGTGTTCCAGCCGTGCCAGACGGCCAGGCTGTAGACCGGCATGTCGTCGCCCAGCACCGCGTTGGCTGCGCTGTGCAGCAGCGGCCCCACGGTCAGCGCCGGCAGCACGCCGACCACCAGGCAGGCCAGTACCAGCAGCTCGACCGGAAAGCGCATCCAGTGCGGCGGTTCATGCGGCTCGCGCGGCAGCGACTGCGCCGGCGGCCCGAAGAAGACGTCGTGAATGAAGCGCAGCGAATAGGTGACGCTGAACATGCCGGCGATGGTGGCCGCCACCGGCAGCGCGTAGTCGCTGGCCGTGCCGCCCTCCATGATGGTTTCGGCGAAGAACATCTCCTTGGAGATGAAGCCGTTCAGCAGCGGCACGCCCGCCATGGCGGCGCTGGCCACCAGCGCCAGCGTGCCGGTGATCGGCATCGAATGGATCAGGCCCGACAGCCGCCGGATGTCGCGCGTGCCGGTCTCATGGTCGATGATGCCGGCGGCCATGAACAGCGAGGCCTTGAAGGTGGCGTGATTGATCGTATGGAAGATCGCCGCCACCGCGGCCAGCGGACTGCCGATGCCCAGCAGCAGCGTGATCAGGCCCAGGTGGCTGATCGTGGAATAGGCCAGCAGGCCCTTCAGATCCTGCTGGAAGATCGCCAGGAAGGCGCCGATCAGCAGCGTGCAGACGCCGGCGCCGCCGATGATCATGTTCCATTCCGGCGTTCCGGCGAGCACCGGCCACAGCCGCGTCAGCAGGAACACGCCGGCCTTGACCATGGTCGCCGAGTGCAGGTAGGCCGACACCGGCGTCGGCGCCGCCATGGCGCGCGGCAGCCAGAAATGGAACGGGAACTGGGCGCTCTTGGTCAGCGCGCCCAGCACGATCAGCACCAGGATGGGGCGATACCAGCCATGCTCGCGCACCACGTCGCCGGCCCGCAGCACGTCGTCGAGGTCGTAGCTGCCTACGATGCGGCCCAGCATCAGAACGCCGACGAACAGGCACAGGCCGCCGGTGGCGGTGACCGTCAATGCCATCCGCGCGCCGCGCCGCGCATCGGAGCGGTGATGCCAGTAGCCGATCAGCAGGAACGAGGCCAGGCTGGTCAGCTCCCAGAACAGCACGATCTGGATCAGGTTGCCCGACAGCACCAGGCCGAGCATGGACCCCATGAAGGCCAGGAAGAAGCAGAAGAAGCGCGGCACCGGGTCTTCGGGCGACATGTAGTAGCGCGCGTAGAGCACCACCAGGAAGCCGATGCCCAGTATCAGCATGGCGAACAGCCAGGCATAGCCGTCGAGCCGCAGCACGAAGCTCAGGCCGAGCTGCGGCATCCAGGCCAGCTCGAAGCGCATCACGCCGCCGTCGGCCACCTGCGGATACAGTGACGCGGCCAGCAGCGTGCCGCCGAGCGAGATCAGCCCGGCGAGCCAAGCCTCGCGATTGCGAGCGTTGATAGGCAGCAGGACGGCCAGCAGGCTGCCGAGGAACGGAAGGATCAGGAGGATGAGCAACGGCATCGGTTTTGCATTGTACGTAACGGCTATTGCTGCAACCCAGCATTTCTAGGGGTTTCATTGCTGCCGGGGCGGCCGGCGTGGTGGACGGCAGTGCTGTGACGCAACGATGACGGAGCCGTCCGCCACGGGCGCACCGACCGGTGCAGCAGGCGCGCAGTCGATTTCTGCCGGGATCG
>JBFWXS010000042.1:5903-47929 GCA_050187175.1 Burkholderiaceae bacterium | reverse complement strand
GTCGGCCCTATGGGCCGACTACCCTGCGCTGCTCGGCGCCGCATACATCCCACCGGCCAGCCCGCGCCTGCCGCTCCCTGCAACGATGGTGACATGCCAAGAGAATCCAAGCGGCGTCTGCAGCGATCAGTCTCGTTCGATTCTGCTGGTTCGGGCAAGTGTCTGATTCGAGCAAGTACCAAATTCGGCGGACCTCGAAGCGAACGACTCTCTATTCAAGCCCTCATCCGGCGAGCCGGGTCTCGTCGCCTGCGACCGCTGTATCGGCAAAGGCGTGTGCCGCGGGCTGGGACTGGGCAGCGCCCCGGCGGCGTGATGTCGGCGAACCGCGGCCCCGGGGGTGGGCGTGTCGCTGTATGCGCAGCCGAGAAGCGCAGGAAGCAGGGCCCGCGCGCGTCAGCGCGCCACTAACTGGCTTGCGGCATCTGTCTGAGCGGAGCTTCCCGAAGGGAAGCGCAGCGAGTTATGCCGCGGGGCCCTGCTTCCGAGCATCGCAGGGAACCCCTTTGCGCAGCAGAGGGGCAAGCATCCAGCGACACGCCCACCCCCGGGGCCGCGGTTCGCCGACATCACGCCGCCGGGGCGCTGCCCAGTCCCAGCCCGCGGCACACGCCTTTGCCCGCTACACACTCAGTTCATCAGCTCGATGTTTGCTGATTTGATCAGCGCCCCCCACCGCTGCCGCTCCCGCGTCGCATAGGCATCGAACGCCTCGGGGCTCGCGCTGCCCACTGCTTCGACGCCCATGGTGCGCAGCCGCTCCTGCACCTCGGCCGTGGCCAGCGCGTCGCGAATGGCGCCGTGCACCTTGGTCAGCACTTCCTTCGGCGTCCCGCGCGGCGCCGCGAAGCCCATCCACGACAAGGCCTCGTAGCCGGTGAAGCCCTGTTCGGCCACGGTCGGGATGTCGGCGACCATGCTCAGGCGCTTGGCCGAGCTGACCGCCAGCGGACGCACCTTGCTGGCCTTGAGCTGGCCCAGCGCCAGCGGCGAATCGAGGAACATGACGTCGACGTGGCCGCCGAGCAGATCGCCGAGAGCGGCCGACGAGCCCTTGTATGCGATGTGGCGCAGCTCGGTCTTCGAATCGCGCATCAGCAGTTCCATGGCCAGATGATGGATGGTGCCGATGCCGGCCGAACCGTAGGTCAGCTTGCCCGGCGTCTTGCGCGCTGCGTCGAGCAGCTCGCCCAACGACTTGTACGGGCTGTCGGGCCGCACGACGAGCACCAGGGGCGTCTGCACGACCTGGCCGATCGGCGTCAGCTCCTTCTCCGGTACGGCGATCGGATTGCGATACAGCGCGCTGGCCACGGCCAGCATGTCGGCGGTGGCCGTGATCAGCGTGTAGCCGTCGGCAGGCGCCTGCGCCGCCAGCGAAACGGCGAGCAGCGTGCCGGCGCCGGGCTTGTTCTCGACCACGAAGGGTTGGCCCAGCGTCGCCGCGAAGCGCTGACCGAACATCCGCGCCAGCACGTCGGCGCCGCCGCCGGGCGGGAACGGGACCAGCAGCTTCACCGGCTGGCTAGGATAGTTCGCCGCGGTCTGCGCGACGGCGGGCGCCGCGACGATCATCGCGGCACAGAACAGGAAAGCAGCGCGAATCGAATTTCGCATGATCGGGAATCTCCATTGGGGAGACCGCAGCCTGCGAGGCTGCGGTCGGGACAAGGTAAGAACAGATCGCAGCCCGGTCGGCTGCAGCCGGCTGCCTACAGCCGCGCGGCCCAGTCGCGGATCACCGTCACGGTCTCCTCGACCAGCTTGGGCTGGCCCGCGAGGTAGTGCGTGCCGCCGACCAGCGGGTGGCGGACGATGCGGCCGGGCGCTGCCGAGGCCCACAGCTCGTTCATCACCGGCACCACCGACGCGTCGGCGGTATGTTCGATCGCCAGCACGGGCACCTTGGTGCGAGCCAGGTTGTCGGGGCCGTCGGCCTGCGTCGACGGCGACCACTGGCTCAGATAGGCCGTGAGCGTCGTATAGCGGCCGATATTGTTCGCACCGTAGTTGATCTGGCGCGGGTCGCCCCAGATGTTGCCCTGCGGCCGGTCGTTGGGATCGATGGTGGCGTCCAGATGCCGCGGATCGGCCGCCGTGCGGTAGATCAGGAAGGCCATGTCGTTCACGCCGTGCGGCAGCGCGCGCACCCGTTCGAGCTGCTCGCGCGCCCAGCGCTCGATGCGGCGATTGCGCTCGAGCTGCGCCGCGCGATAGCGCGCCAGCCACTGCCGGTCATACGGCGGACCGTTCTCGGGATTGAACATGTCCAGTGCGGGATCGGCGGCGAAGGCGTCGCGCTCGTCGGTCACCGACGGGTCCAGCCAGTCCGAGAACAGCCGCGACCGCCCCGGATGCGCGGCGGTGAGCACGATGCCGTCGATCGGCGGAAAGTCCGATTGCACGAGGTCGATGCGATCGCCGGCCGGCGTGCGATCGACGCTCAGCTTCTCGGCCTGCGCCTGATAGAACGCCGCCATCGCGGCGCCGCCCGAGTTGCCGATCAGCAGGATCTTGTCGTAGCCCTCGCCGCGCAGGAACTTCACGCCCGCGCCCAGATCCTGGATCACGCGCTCCATGATCAGCTGCGTGTCGTTGTTCACGTAGCGCGAGTTCAGGCCCAGCATCGTCACGCCGGCCGCGGCCAGCGGCTCGAGCAGATAGTGGCCCATGAAGTTGCTGGCCGGGTGCATGACGATCGCCGCCGTGCGGCTGCCCGGCGCGCGCACCATGGCCCCATAGATGCGCGGCCACAACTGCGCGATGCCGGACTGCGACTCCATTGCCGCCCCCGGCTTGACGTCGATGACGACCAGTTCCTTCATGCCGCCATGCTCCGCTTGTGCGCCATCCATTGCTCCAGCTCGCCGCGGGCCTTGCGCTCGAATTCGTCGAGCACTTCCTGCCCCTGGGCGCGCCAGGCCAGTTCCAGCCGCAGGCCGTTCGGATCGTGGAAATAGATCGAATGCAGCCAGTCGTGATCGACGACGCCGATCACGTCGACGCCGTTCGCCTGCAGCCGCGCCTTGGCCTGCTCCAGCTCGGCCAGGCTGCCGACTTCGAGCGACAGATGGTTGACCCAGCCCGGCGTCGCCGGATCGGGGGCCGTTGCCTTGTTGTCGCCCAGATCGAAGAACGCGACGAAGGAGCCGTCGCGCATCCGGAAGAACAGATGCGCGAACGCGCAGCTCTCGCCAGTCGACGGCACGCTGTCGGCGCGCACGACGTGAGCCAGCGGCAGCCCCAGCACGTCCTCATAGAACGCGCGCGTTTCCTCGGCATCGCGGCAGCGCCAGGCGATGTGATTCAGTTTCTGAACATCGAAGGTCTTCTCAGCCACGGCTTACCTCTCAGTTTCCGACACGGCTTGACGGGTGCGCGCCGTGCCGCTAGTCTTTTCACATCTGTTCATCTATCGGACATTAATGTTCGATTATTGGACGACCTGATGTTGCCACAATCCCTTTGACAATGGAAGCCCCAGCCACCCGGCTGGATCCGACAACGCGAGACAGGCCGCCTACGATGCAGTTCGTTTCCTATTTCGACTACACGCACTACGACGCCGTGCTACCGCCGCTGCGCGGCGACCTCGACGCCCGGCGCCACCCTGTCGCCATCGTCGGCGGCGGACCGATCGGCTTCGCGCTGGCGCTCGGGCTGGCGCGCTACGGCATCGCCTCGGTGGTCATCGAGGCCGACGACAGCGTCTGTACCGGCAGCCGCGCCGGCTGCGTCACCGACCGCACGCTGGAGATCTTCGACCAGCTCGGCATGGCCGCGCCCATCATGAAGCAGGGCCTGCCGTGGGCCGAAGGCTGGAGCTACTACCGCACCGACGAGGTGTTCCACCTGCAGGTACCGCAGGGGCCGACCAAGTTTCCGCGGCTGGTCAACATCCAGCAGTGCTACATCGAGCAGTACCAGGTCGACGAGATCGAGCGCCATCGCGACCTGATCGAGATCCGCTGGGGCAGCCGCGTCACAGCGCTGCAGCAGCGCGACGACGGCGTCGAGCTGTCGATCAGCACGCCGGCCGGCGAATACCGGCTCGAAGCGGACTGGGTCATCGCCGGCGACGGCGCGCACAGCACGGTGCGCAAGGCGCTCGGCGCCCGCTTCGTCGGCACGCGCTACGAGGGCACCTACATCATCGCCGACATCAAGATGAAGAGCGATCTGCCCGCCGGCCGCCGCGCCTGGTTCGACCCGCCGTCGAATCCCGGTGCGACGCTGCTGCTGCACAAGCACCGCGACGATCTGTGGCGCTTCGACTACCAGCTGCGCGAGGACGAGGATCCGGATGAAGCGGTCAAGCCCGAGAACGTGCTGCAGCGGATCCGCGAGCATCTGGAGCTGATGGGCGAGCGCCAGCCGTGGAGCCCGGTGTGGATCAGCCTGTATCGCGCGAGCTGCCTGACGCTGGAGCAGTATCGGCACGGGCGCATCCTGCTCGCCGGCGACGCCGCCCACCTGGTGCCGATCTTCGGCGTGCGCGGGCTGAACTCGGGCGTCGACGACACGCACAACCTGTGCTGGAAGCTGGCCTTCGTCATCAAGGGGCTGGCCAGGCCGGCGCTGCTCGACACCTATACCGCCGAACGCGTCTTCGCGATGCGCGAGAACATGCGGCATGCGTCCAAGAGCGCCGAGTTCATGGCGCCGCCCACGCCGGCCTTCAAGCTGATGCGCAAGGCGGCGCTCGGGCTGGCACTGCGCAACGAATGGATCCGCCGGCTCGTCGACCCGCGTCAGAGCGCGGCCATCGGCTACCCGAACTCGCCGCTGAACCAGACCGCCGACAATGCCGACTTCCGCGCCGGTCCGGCGCCGGGCGTGAACCTGATCGACGCGCCGCTGCCGGGCGGCGGCTTCCTGTCGGAGCGGATGGGCGCGCATTTCACCGCGCTTGCGTTCGATGCCGACACCGCGGCACTAGCGCCGCTGTCGAACGGCTCGCTGCCGTTCGCCTGCGTCAACGCACCCGCCGACAGCGAACTAGGCCGCCTCTACGACGCCCGCCCCGGCACGCTCTACCTGTTCCGCCCCGATGGGCATCTGCTGGCGCGCTGGCGCCGCACCGACGCCGCCGCCGTTGCGGCCGCGATGAACGCCTGCTGCCAAGGAGAAGCCGCATGACGCTGAGCCATCAGGAACTGGACGATCTGTACACCGACCTCTGCTATCGCATGAGCGAAGCCGGCGAGGAAGCGATGCCGGAGATCCTGGCGCGCCTGTCGCTGCTGCTGATGAACCAGGTCGGTGACGCCGCGCGCGTGCGCAGCGCCATCGACGAGGCCCTGCACGGCTTTCCGAAACGGGTGGCGGTCGAGCGGCCGGTATGAGCGCGGGCTCGGGGCGCGGCTCAGCGCCCGCTTCGGTGCACGGCTCGGTGCAGAACTCAGTCGTCGGCGCTGCTTCGATGCAGGCCTTGCACGATGCTGACGGCGGCCTTGCGCAGGATCTTCGCGTACGCCGGCAGACTGTCGGCGCGCACCGCGGGGAACACGACGCCGAGCGACGCCGCCGGCAGCCCGTCGATCATGATGGGCACCGAAACGCCGTGCACGCCGGGCGACAGCTCGTCGCGCGACACGGCGTAGCCGTCGCGCAGCGCGTCCGCCAGCTGCTGACGCAGGCGCTCCGGCTCGTCGTCGGAGGCCACGGTGCGCTCGATCACTTCGTTCGGCATGAACGCCAGGATCGAGCGGCCGCTCGCGCCCTTGCTCAGCGGATGCCGGAAGCCGCGCGCCAGCTGCACACGCACGAAATGATGACTGCCGACGCTCTGCTCGATCTGGATCGCCTCGTCGTCGTTCGGAACTGTCAGAATGAAGGTCTCGCCGTGCGTGCGCGCCAGCGTCTCCAGCACCGGCCGGGCCGCCGCCAGCAGTTCCGGCTCCACGAACTGGGCTACCTTCAGCAGCGCGACGCCCGGCAGGTAGCCGTCGCTGACGCGTCGCACGAAGCCGCGGCCCTGCAGCGTGGCCAGCAGCCGGTGCGCGACGGTGCGGTGCATCTTCAACCGCCGCGCCAGATCGGAGGTACCGATCGGCCCGTGTTCGGCGACGTATTCGAGGACGGTCAGCGCCTGGTCGGCGGTCTTGGAGATTTCGGGCATCGGCTCGTGCTTCGGTGAACCAGTGTCCGATTATCGCACAACCCTATTCATGAAAGTAATGACAAGAAAGCCAGCACGATGACCCGAATCCTGATCCGCAACATCGGCGAACTGTTCACCGGCGACCTGGCCGCGCCCACCTCCACCGCACGCACGATCGCCATTGCCGGCGGCCGCATCGAGGCCTTCGACGCGGTCGACGACGGCCGCTTCGACCGCGTCATCGACGCCGCCGGGGGCGCCGTCGTGCCGGGGCTGATCGATGCACACGTCCACCCGGTCATCGGCGAATACACGCCCACGCAGGATTCGATCGGCTGGATAGGCAACTACCTGCACGGCGGCACCACGACGATGCTGTCGGCCGGCGAACTGCACACGCCCGGCCTGGACTACGGCAAGCTGACGCCGGACCTGGTCACCTCGCTCGCCTGCGTCACGGCCGCCACCTTCGGCAGCCAGCGCTGGCGCGGCGCCAAGGTCCACGCCGGCACCGCGCTGCTGGTGCCGGGCATGACCGAGCAGCACTTCGACCGGCTCGCGGCCGCCGGCGCCCGGCTCGTCAAGTTCCTGTTCTATCCGCTCGACCGCGACCCCGAAGAGGCGCGCCGCTACGTGCGCTGGGCGCGCGAACGCGGTCTGCGCAGCAAGGTCCACACCGGCGGCGTCTCGCGTTCGGGCGTGAGCCAGATCTGCGGCTTCGAGATCCTGTCGTGGCTGGACCCGGACATCGCGGCCCACGTTTCCGGCGGCCCGATTCCGATGAGCGATGCCGACCTCGACCGCGTCATCGACGAGCTGCCGTTCACGCTCGAGCTGTGCTCGTCGGGCAACTACGGCTCGGGGCTGCGCGCCGTCAAGCGGCTGCTGGCCGCGGGCCGGCTCGACCGGCTGACGCTGGGCACCGACACGCCCGGCGGTACCGGCATCATCCCGCGCGGCATGTGGCGCAACATCCTGTTCCTGTCGTCGGTCTGCGGCGTGCCGCCCGCCGAAGCGATCGCCATTGCCACCGGCAACACGGGCCGCGCGCACGGCCTGGACGTGGGCGTGCTCGAAGTCGGCGCGCCGGCGGACCTGGCGCTGTGCGGGCCGGTCGAAGGCTCGGCCGGCACCACGCTGGCCGACGCCGTGGCGCACGGCGATCTGCCGGGCATCAGCTACATCCTGGTCGACGGCGAGATCGTCGTCGAAGGGCGCAGCCAGCAGACGCCGCCGCCGCGTATCCGGCCGCTGGTGTTCTGCTGCCGCCCCGATTCCAAGGCTCCTACCGGAAACTGAACTCATGATCGTCCTGAACGAATCCGACCTGCGCGCCGTGCTCGACTATCCGTCGTGCATCGAAGCAATGCGCCGCGTGTTCATCGATCTGGCCGAAGACGCCTACTTCAACCCGCTGCGCATGCGCGTGCACCCCGGCGAAGGCCCGAACGGCATGACCTTCATGCCCACGCTGCGCAAGCGCGCGCCGCGCCGCTGGGCCATGAAGCAGATGGTCGTGACGCCGAGCAACCCGTCGCGCTTCGGGCTCGATCCGCTGCAGGGCACGGTGCTGCTGCACGACGGCGACGACGGCCGGCTGCTGGCCATCGCGCACGCGCCGACGCTGACCACGATCCGCACCGCCGCGGTCAGCGCGCTGGCCACGCAGACGCTGGCCAAGCCGGGCGCGCGCATCGTCGCCATCCTCGGCATCGGCGTGCAGGGCCGCAGCCACGTCGCGGCGATGCGCAGCATCCTGCCCGACGCGACGCTGCGCGTCTGGGGCCGCACGCCCGACAAGACGCGTGAATTCGCGGCGCGCCACGGCTGCGAGCCGGCTGATTCGATCGAGGCGGCACTGCGCGATGCCGACGTGGTCTGCACCGTCACTGCCGCGCTGGAGCCCATCGTGCAGCGCGACTGGTTCAAGCCCGGCTGTCACGTCAATGCCGTGGGTTCCAGCCATTCCGGCGCGCGCGAGCTCGACGCAGCGACGGTGGCCGCTGCCCGGCTGTTCGTCGATCGCCGGGAAGGCGCGCTCGGCGAATCGGGCGACGTCATCGGCGCACTGCGCGAAGGCGCGATCACGCCCGAGCACATCCAGGCCGAGCTCGGCGAAGTGCTCAGCGGCCGCCATCCGGGCCGTCGCTCCGACGACGAGTTCACGCTGTACAAGTCGCTGGGCATGGGCGCGCAGGATCTGGCCGCCATCGAGCTGGCGCTGCAGCAGGCGCAGCAGCAGCGCCGCGGCACCGAGATCGCCTGGTAATACCGCAAGGCCGCACCCGGCGCAGCACGGCGCACGGCGCGCGGCGACGGCGCCACGCGGCGGCGCGGCCCTCCCCGCCGCGTGGCGGACGCAGCGCCCGGCAGCCGCAGCGGCGACAATCACGCTTCATTCCTTTCTCCGAGTCTCGTTCCCCATGTCGAATTCCCCTTCGCACCCGCAGCAAGAATCCCTGGCCACACGGCTGGTCGACGTGTCGCGCCGCTTCGACAAGCGCGTCGAGACGGTCAACCTGCCGGTCTGGCGCGCTTCCAGCGTACTGTTCGAGCGAGTCGCCGACGTCGAACCCGAGGTCAAGCGCGCCGTGGCCGGCGAACGCCACGCCACTACCTACGCCACGGCCGGCACGCCGACCACGTTCTCGCTGGCCGACGCGCTGGCCGAGGTCGAAGCCGGCCCGCATCCGGCCCGGGCCGCGCTGATGCCGTCCGGCCTGTCCGCGATCACCACCGCCCTGCTGGCCTATCTGAAGCCGGGTGACCACCTGCTGATGAGCGACTCGGTGTACGGACCGACGCGCCTGTTCGCGCAAGGCATGCTGACGCGCTACGGCGTCGAGACCACGTTCTACGAGCCGGCGATCAGCGCCGGCGAACTGGCCTCGCAGCTGCGGCCGAACACGCGGCTGATCTATCTGGAAAGCCCGGGCAGCTACACCTTCGAGATCCAGGACGTGCCGGCGATCTGCACGCTGGCCCGCGAGCGCGGCATCCTGACCATGATCGACAATGCCTGGGCTTCGCCGATGTTCGCGCGGCCCTTCGACTGGGGCGTCGACATGTCGATCTTGCCGCTGACCAAGTACTGGAGCGGCCACGCCGACGTGCTGATGGGCACCGTCGTCGTCCGCGAAGAGCTGTGGCCGACGCTGCATCAGGCGGTGCGCCAGCTCGGCGTCTGCGTCGGCGGCGACGATGCCTGGCTGATCCTGCGCGGCCTGCGCACCGCCGGCGTGCGGATGAAGCAGCAGGAGGCCAGCGCGCTGACGGTGGCACGCTGGCTGGAGACGCGCCCCGAAGTGGCCCGCGTACTGCACCCGGCGCTGCCCTCGCACCCGCAGCACGAACGCTGGCAGCGCGACTTCCTCGGCTCCAGCGGCCTGTTCTCGTTCGAGCTCAAGCGCGGCACGCCGGCACAGATCGCCGCGCTGGCCGATGCACGCGCGCATTTCCGACTCGGCTACTCGTGGGGCGGCTTCGAGAGCCTGATCATGCCGGCGCAGATCGGCAGCCTGCGTACGGCACGGCCGTGGGCAGGCGGACCGCTGATCCGCCTGCACATCGGTCTGGAAGATCCGGCCGACCTGATCGCCGACCTGGAAGCCGGCTTCGCCGCCTACGCGCGCGCGGGCTGACCCACCTGCGCGGGCGGGGGCTACCCCCTGCGCGGGCGGCGGCTGACCCGGCCTACACCGGCAGGGCCTGACGCCGCCGTTCGCGCCGCGGATCGGCGGCTCGCGGCGCCGATCCGCCGTTTCGTCGCACGCCGCTCGCGACGCCGCGCCGCCCAGCGCACAGTGGCTCCCGTCGATCTTCATCGCGCAACGGGAGTCCGCTCATGTTCATCGAAATCATCAGGCAGACGCCACCCTGGGTCTTCGCCATCTTCGCCGGCCTGCTCTGGCTCGGCAGCTCGCAGCTGCGGCCCCGCCGCGCCAGCCTGCGCCGCATCACCCTCATGCCGGTCGCGATGACCGGCCTGTCGCTGTACGGCCTGGTCTCCGCCTTCGGCCAGGACCCGCGCGCGCTGGGCTGCTGGATGCTCGCGCTGCTGGGCGTGCTGCTCATCGCGCTGCGCCGGCCCGCACCGGCGACGGTCCGCTACGATGCCGCGACGCGCCGCTTCGAGCTGCCCGGCAGCGTCATACCGCTGCTGCTGATGATGGGCATCTTCATCGTCAAGTACGCGGTCGGCATCATCGAAGCACGCTCGCCTCAATGGCTGCACGACGCCACCTTCATCGAGGCGGTCAGCCTGTCGTACGGCCTGTTCAGCGGCCTGTTCCTGTCGCGCAGCGCGCGCTTGTGGCAGCTCGCCTTCAGCAGCACGCGCAGGCTCGGCGACGCCTCTTCGGCCGCGCGTTGAGCAGACGCACGCATCGCCCGACCTCCATACCACTGCATCATCACCCCAGGAGTCCGACCATGATCTGCCACGATGCCGCTCTCGATCCGATCGAACGCCAGGCGCTGCGGCGCGCCCGCATGCGCTACGGTCTGTACATCCATGCCTTCGTCTACGTCGCCGTCAACCTCGGCCTGTTCCTGCTGGACACCACTACGGGCGGCCCTCGCTGGAGCGGCTATCCGATGCTGGGCTGGGGCCTGGGCCTCGCCATCCACGCCGCCGTGGTGACGCTGTCGCTGAGCGGCAAGGGGCTGATGGAGAGCCTCGTGGAGCAGGAGCGCCGGCGGCTGCGCGAGCGCGGCTCGGCCGGCGGCGGAGGCGCGCAGCGCTAGAACGAGCGCGAGCGGCCCGATCCCAGGCCTTACACTGTCCGCCATGACCGACGCCCGCTCCTCGCTGCTGCAGCTGCTGCCGCGCATGCTGGTAGTCGTCGCGCTGAACACGGTGATCGCCACCGCATTGACGGTGTTCGGGTCGCAGCACGACAGCTTCAAAGAGAACTGGATCTATTCGGAGTGCATCGGCCTGTCGATCTGGCTGCTGATCGATCGCGGCCGCTATCTGATCGAACCGCAGGGCCGCGTCACCGGGCTCAGGCTGCTCATGCTGACGCTGGTAGGCGCGCTGGCCGGCTACGTGGCCGGCGCGGCCGTCGCAGACCTGATCACCGGCCGCTCCATGCTGGCGTCGTGGAGCGCGGCGCCGCGCATGGCGATCGGCATCCTGCTGATGTCGATGGCGCTCGGTCTGGCCGGCTCGCTGTACTTCTCCAGCCGCGCGCTGCTGGCCGACGCGCGCACGCGCGCCGAAGCGGCTCAGCGCCAGGCCAGCGAAGCGCGGCTGCGGCTGCTCGAAACCCAGCTCGAACCGCACATGCTGTTCAATACGCTGGCCAACCTGCAGGCGCTGATCACAGTCGATCCGCCCGCCGCGCAGCGCATGCTCGACCGCCTGATCGCGTATCTGCGTGCCACGCTGGCCGCATCGCGCGCCGGCAGCCACCCGCTGGCGGCCGAGTTCGAGCGACTGCGCGATTACCTCGAACTGATGGCGGTACGCATGGGCACGCGGCTGCGCTACACCTTGACGCTGCCCGAAGCGCTGCGCGATGTACCGATTCCACCGCTGCTGCTGCAGCCTCTGGTCGAGAACGCGATCCGGCACGGCCTCGAACCGAAGATCACCGGCGGCTGCATCGAAGTGGCCGCGCAGCGCGACGGCGACACGATCCGCCTGACCGTCACCGACGACGGGCTGGGTCGGCCGCAGCGAGCGCAAGAGCCCGGCAACGCGTTCGCGCCCAAGGCTGCCGCGCCCGCAGACAGCGGCTTCGGACTCGACCAGGTCAGCGAACGGCTCGCCACCTCGTTCGGTCCCCGCGCGCAGATGAACATCGGCGATCGTGCCGGCGGCGGTACCATCGTCAGCCTGACCCTACCCGCCGACGCCGGCACCGCGACATGAACGACATACCCGCTCGCGGCCTGATCGCCGAAGACGAACCGCTGCTGGCCGCCGCGCTGCGCTCGTCGCTGCAGCGCGCGTGGCCGGCGCTGCAGATCGTCGGCGTCGTGGGCGACGGCGAGACGGCCGTGCGCGCGTCGCTCGAGCTTCAGCCCGACGTGCTGTTCTTCGACATCCGCATGCCCGGCCTGAGCGGGCTCGATGCCGCCGAGCAACTGGCCGAGGCCTGGCCCGAGAGCCCGGCCTTTCCGCTGCTGGTCTTCGTCACGGCCTACGATCAATATGCCATCGAGGCCTTCGAGCGCGCCGCGGCCGACTATCTGCTCAAGCCGGTCGATCCGCAGCGGCTGATGCATTGCTGTGAACGATTGCGGCAGGCCCTGCAGCTGCGGCGCAGCGCCGCCACGCCGCCGCTGGAAGACGCCCTGGCGCCGCTGCGCCGGCTGCTGGCTGATACGAAGCCGGCGCCGGACGCCGCGAAGCCGCGCCTGCGGCTGATTCCTGCCGGCGTCGGCCAGACCGTGAAGATGATCCCGATCGACGAGGTGCTGGCCTTCGAGGCCGCCGACAAGTACGTGCTGGTGCTGACCCGCGACGGCGAAACGCCGATCCGCACGCCGCTGAAGGAACTGCTGCCGCAGCTCGATCCGGACGTCTTCTGGCAGATCCACCGCGGCACCGTCGTGCGTGCCGACGCCATCGAATCCGCCGTGCGCGACGAAAGCGGCCGCGTATCGCTGCGGCTGCATGGACTCGCGCGCGCGTTGCCGGTCAGCCGCCTCTACGCGCACCGCTTCCGGCCGCTGTGACGCGCGCCGGCCCGCCGCGCTAGCGCGAATCGACGGGAATCTCGTCCGACGCCAGCATCTTGCGCAACAGGTACAGGAAAGCCGTCTGCTCGACCGGCGTGAAGTCGCCGAAGGTCCTGGCCGTGACGTCGTGCGCAAACGGCAGCATGGACTCCACCAGCTTCTCGCCGGCGCCGGTCAGGCTGATGACGACGCGCCGCCGGTCTTCCTTGTCGGGCACCACGTCGATGAGGCGCCGCGCGCGCAGCCGGTCGACGACGCCGCGCGCGGTGGCCTGATCGATGGCCGTCTGCTGCACGATCTCGCTCAGCGAACAGCGGTCCTGGCGCATCAGGCAGCACAGGACGGCGAACTGCGGCGAGGTCAGCTGCTGATCGGGCATCAGCTGCTGGAAGATCGCGGCGTGCCGTTGATAGGCGCGCCGGATCAGATGCCCGACCTGTTCGCTGAACTCGTAGTTGGCGATCGTGGCCTCGCGTCGGGTGGCGACGGCCTCGGCCGAACGGCTCCGTGAAGACATCGATTCTCGAATAGAGTGCGCCCGCTGGCCGGGCACAGCGATTCTAACCCGCGCCGCCGCCGTTTCCGCTCAGACGCGTGCCGCTGCGGGCCGCAGCGCCGCCGCCTCGGCCTCGGGCGGCAGATGATCCTCGCCGTCCAGGAAGCTCCAGTCGGTCAGGCTGCTGCGGCCGTCGCGCAGCACGGTGGTGCCTATCCAGCTGCCGACCGTGGCCTGGTGATCGCCGGGGCGGATGCGGACCGGGCCGATCGGGCTCTCGAAGCTCAAGCCGCGGAAGCCGGCGATCAGCGCCTCGGTATCGGTCGATCCTGCCCGCGTGATGCCCGCCGCGATCGCCTGGAAGCCCATGTACCCCACCAGCGCCCCCGCGTCGGGATCGACGCCGAAGCGCGCGCGGTACGCCTGCACGAAAGCCTGATGCGCCGGACGCTTGTCGTCGCGCACCGGATAGCCGAGCACGAGCCAGCCTTCCGGCAGCTCGTCGCCGAGCGTGTCCAGGTATTCGGGATCGCCCAAAGGCGTCACGATCAGCGATTTGTCGAACAGCCCGCGTTCGCGGCCCATGCGCACGAAGGGCAGCAGATCGCTGCCGTAGACGATGCTGAGCACCGCTTCGGGCTCCGTGGCGACCAGCCGGTCGACCGTCTCGGCATCGATGCCGCCCAGCGGGAAATGGATGTTCTCGGCGAAGACGATGTCCGGCCGCAGCTTGGCCATCATCTCGCGCGTGACCAGCGCCACGCGCTTGGCGCCCTCGTACGACGGCGTGATGACGGTCCACCGCTTGTGCGGCAGCTGCGCGACGCGCGTCGCCAGCATCGACACCATCATGGTCTGGCAGGTGCGGATCCGGAACACGTAGCGGCTGCCGCGGTCCCAGATCAGCCGGTCGGTGCGCGGCTCGGTGGCGATGAACACGCGCTTCAATTCATCGGCGACCTCGGCAACCGCCATGCCGACGTCCGACGTGAACGTGCCCGCGATCAGGTCGACGCCGTCCTGCTGCAGCAGCGAACGCGCTGCCGCTGCGGCCTGCGCCTTGTCGAGCCCGTCGTCGCGATAGACCACCTCCAGCGGACGACCCAGCACGCCGCCGTTCGCATTGATCTCATCGACCACCAGATCGATACCGTTCTTGTAGGTGGCCATGAATCCGCTCAGCGCGGACGGCGAATAGGTGTTGATCTCGCCGATTCGAATCGGTTGCGTCATGAAGTCCCCCTGCAGATGGTTTGAACGGGCCCTCGGATCATTCGGGCTTGATGCCGGCGTCGCGGATCTTCGACTCCCACGATTCGCGCTGCTGCTTCAGATAGGCCGCGTACGCCTCGGTCGACATCGGCGCCGCCACGCGGCCGGAACGGACGAAGCGGGCGCGCATGTCCTCGTTGCGCAGCAGATTGGCGGTGGCCTGCGACAGCTTGCGTCTGACCTCGTCGGGAATGCCGGCCGGCGTCATCAGGCCGATCCAGGCGGTGATAGTGAACGGATAGCCCGATTCATAAGTCGTCGGCACATCCTTCAGATCGCTGCGGCGGTCCTGCGCGGCGACGGCCAGCGGCCTGATCTTGCCGCTGGCGATCTGCTGCAACCCTATCGTCTGATCGATGAACATCCAGTCTATCGTGCCGCCCAGCAGATCGGTCAGCGCCGACGGGTTGCTCTTGTAGGCAGTGGCGGCGGAGTCGAGCCCGGCCTGCTTCGCGAAAGTCGCGCCGGCCACCTGCGTGGTCACCGAGCCGAAGCCGTAGGCGGTCTTGCCGGGCTGCGCCTTAATGCGGGCGACCAGATCCTTCACCGACTTGACCTCGCTGTCGCCGCGCACGACCAGGAAGAAATCGGCGTCAATGAAGTTGGCGATCGGCTGGAAATCGCGCTCGACGTCATAGCTCACGTTCTTGACCAGCGCGCCGATCGACGAATGCGTCGAGGAGCTCGCCATCAGCAGCGTATAGCCGTCGGGCGCGGCCCGCGCGACGGCCGATGCCGCAATCATGCCGGACGCACCGGGCCGGTTGTCGACCACGAAGTTGCCGCCCAGCTCGCGCTGCAGCCCCTCGGCCACGTGGCGCGCCAGCTGATCGACACCGCTGCCCGCGCCGAACGGCACGACCAGCTTGACCGGTTGCCGGCCAGGATAGTCGGCCTGCGCCGAAGCCGTGCCTGTCAGCGACAAGCTCATCAGAAGAATCCCGCAAAGACCAGCCGTTCGAAGCATCGTATTCACCGTTTTCGAGGAGGTTGGAGGATCGTTCTTCGTTGTAATGGATTTAGAGAGTACACGCTCATTTGACGCGTGTCGATCAATGCACCGGCATGGCGCGCAGCGCCGCGACGCCGGCCTCGGTATCCGGCCACGGCGGCAGGTCCGGCGCATGCCGGGCGCGCAGATAGCGCACCAGATCGGCCACCTGACGGTCGCTGAAGCTGTAGCGGAACGGCGGCATCACGCCCAGCTCGGTACCCGCCGTCAGCGGCACGCCGTCCAGGATCACGCGGATCAGGCTGTCCGGCGATTCGCTGCGCAGCTTCGTGCTATTGGCCATCAACGGCTTGATGCCGAACATCGCCGGGCCCCGCTCGGGCTCATGACACGCCGCGCAGGCGCCCGTGAAGAGCCGTTCGCCGCGGAGCATGGCAGCAGTATCGGCGGCGGCCTCGATGGCGTTATTGGCGATGGGCGCTGCGCCGATCGGCGCAGCGCCTGCCGCGTTGATCGATACGCCGGTGGACGCGTTCACGGATTCCTGTGGCATGCCGGCGGCGGCTGCGGCTGCGGCGCCAGCCGTGCTGCCCGGCCGCAGCGAATGCAGATAGTGCGCGATCGCCGCAATGTCCTGATCCGGCAGCGCGCTCAGACCCTCCAGCACCGGCGCCATCGGCCCGGCGGCGACGCCGTGGCGCGGACTGTGGCCGGTCCTCAGGTAGCGGAAGAAATCCTCTTCGCTCCACGGCTTGGCGCCGCCGGCCGAGCCGTCGAGCGCGGGCGCCTGCCAGCCGTCGACCATGCCTCCGCTCAGATAGCGGCCGGGACCCTTGCGTTCGCCGCCGAGCGCGTCACGCGGCGAGTGGCAGGCCGAGCAATGGCCGACCGCGTCGACGAGGTACGCGCCGCGATTCCACTGCGCCGAGCGCTGCGGGTCGGCCTCGAACGGCGCGGCATCGTGATAGAGCAGCTTCCAGCCCGCTAGCAATGGCCGCAGATTGAACGGGAAGCGCAGCGAGGGCTGAGTCACCGCGTTGCTGACTGGCGGCTGGCTCATCAGATAGGCATACAGCGCCTGCATGTCGGCATCGCTGATGCGCGCGAACGACGTGTACGGGAAAGCGGGGTACAAATGCCGTCCGTCTCGGCTCACCCCCTGCCGCATCGCGCGCTCGAACGCTTCCAGGCTCCAGCCGCCGATGCCGGTGTCCCGATCTGGCGTGATGTTGCTCGCAGGAATCACGCCGAACGGTGTCTCTATCGGCCGCCCTCCCGCATTCGTCGCACCGCCTTCGCGCGTATGGCAGACGGCACAGTCGCCGGCGGATGCGATCAAGCGCCCACGCTCGATTGCTTCGGCGCTGTAGACCGAAGGATCGACTAGCGGCCGCGTCGCGATGGCGGCCTGCCACGGGGCGATGGCCGCGAACAGCCCCGCCGCGGCGCCGGCCGCCGCTGTGATCCACGGCCAGCGCCGGTGGCGTTCCACAGGGCGCTGCTCCAGCTGCTGTCTGAGCTCGTCGAGATCGAACGGCGCACTGCGCAGCCGGATGCCGGTGGCATCGCGGATCGCATTGGCGATCGCCGCGGAAGCCGGCAGCTCGGCAAGCGGGGTCCAGACCGCAACCGGCGGAGCAGTCGCGCCTTCTTCCGCAATCAGCTCGACGGCGGCAGCCTCCGGATGCAGCGACGGCGCGACGACGTTCGCCGCTGGCCGCGAAGCAGCGCCATTCGCCGCGGACCGATCGCGCGATCGCCACGGCTCTCCGGCGCTGAGCAGGCGATCCGCCACCGCTCGAACCCAGCCCGGCCGCTCGTCGAGGTTCGCGACGTCGAGGTTCGCGACATCGACGTTCATGACATCGCCCGCCATACGCCGTCCGAGCGCGGCGGAATCGCGGCCTCGCGGACTCTGCCCCACCGTCAGCCGCTCGATCGCCACGGCACCGCTGCGCGGATCCACCGCTACGTCGACCAGCCAGGCCGACCACACCGTGGCCGGCGGCTGGGCTTCAGCGTCTATCGCCTGCGCGCAGGCGAAGCCGCGGCCGGCGAGCCAGCCATCGGCGCGCCGGCGCTCGATGACGGCCCCGGCCTGCTGCCGGATACGCCCGGCCAGCCCCATGCCGTCGGCATCGCCGATAGCCGCCAGCCGCTGTTCGATCGGATCCTGCCCTTGCTGACGCGCCTGCTCGTCCAGTGCCGATTCGCGCGCGAACACATGCGCATGCAGCGGATCGCTGCCGGCATCGCGCCAGACCGGCGCCGGCTCTCCGGGCATCGGAGCCATCGGCATCGGCGGCTCGGGCCGCAGTTCGGCAGGCACTGCCGCTGCGACGCCCGTCAGCAGAGCGGCGATGCTGGGACGACGCCGCGCATGCTGCGTCGCATGCATCGTCAGCTCGCTTGCCGCCGGCGCCAGGACCGACAGCACTATCTCCGACTGCAGCGCTGCGGCCGGCATCGGCCACACCCGCACCGGCCGGCGAACGGCCTGCGCGAGCAACGCCGCCTCCACCACCAGATCGATCGCATCGCGGAGCGGCTCGCCGACCGTCACGATGCGCACTCGCTGCGGCTCCAGACCGCAGACGGCAGCAATCTCGCGCAGCAGCGCCGGCTCGGCGCGGCACGGCGCCCAGACCGTCAGATCGCCGGCCTCGCCGCAGGTGCCGATCGCCCAACCCTCCCCCGTCGACGCAAGACCGCCGAGCCACCGGTATCGCTGAGCGCCGGCATGGCCGCCGGCTTCCGCAACAGCCTGAGCATCGGCAGCCGCATCGGCTCTGGCATCGGCATCGCCTCTGGCACCGGCACCGGCAATCGACACAGGCACTGACGGCGCAGGCAACGCCGGTGCCTCCGACCAGACCAGCGCGAGACGATCGATCGCCAGCAAGGCCTGATTCGGAGTCGCCGCCACGACGCCGACCAGATCGCGGCGCCGCACCACTTCGACCACGCCCACCACCGCGCGCGCAGCACTGTCGTCGAAGTGCAGCAGGCGCGCGCCGTCGTAGCAGGATCCGTCCCAGCGCAGCTGCGGCGGCCGCAGCACGTAGCCATGCAGGCATGCAGCGATGGCGGGCAGGCTGTCCGGCGTCACGCGTCAGTCCAGCCGGCGGATCGCCGCTCGTGCGGCTTCCAGGATCTCGACGTGCGCCCCACAGCGGCACAGATTGTGATCGAGCTCGCGGCGCAGCTCGGCATCGGTGGGACACGGGTTGCGCTGCAGCAGCGCGTGCACCGTCATGATCATCCCGTTCAGGCAGTAGCCGCACTGCGCCGCCTGATGATCGATGAACGCCTGCTGCACCGGCCCGGGCGCGCCGGCGGTGCCGAGACCCTCGAGCGTCGTGACTTCGCGTCCCTTGACCATCGCCACCGGAATCACGCAGGAGCGGCCGGCGACACCGTCGATCAGCACGGTGCACGCGCCGCATTCGCCCAGGCCGCAGCCGAAGCGCGGGCCGTTCAGTCCCAGTTCATTGCGCAGCACCAGCAGCAACGGCACATCGCCGGCCACATCCACTGCACGCCGCTGTCGATTGACCTGAATCTCGTGTACGCGTTCGCAACTGCTCATGGCAGCGACTCCGCAACGTTCATGCCAGGGCGGTCGACCGCCCGGCCGTCTGCGCACCCCGCTGCAGGGCGCGTCGGACGCGGCTCAAGCGTTCACCAGCGGCACCTTGAAGACATCGTAGCCGAAGCACCAGTCGGGATTCTCGTTCGTCCGCAGCCAGGTATTCGCCTGCGACGTGGATTGCACCCGGCTGGTGCGCTCGGTGCGGTTGCACTCATACAGCCTGAACACCGCTTCGGGGTCGGAGAAGCCCAGCTCGTCGAAGCAGCGCCACAGCATGCCGGCGTCCTCGATCGCCATTGCCGCGCCCTGGCCCATGTGCGGCTTCATCGGATGGCAAGCATCGCCGAGCAGCACCATGCGGCCGCGGCTCCACAGCGGCAGCGGCGCGCGTTCGAGCAGCGGCCAGAAGGTGACTTCGGTCGATGCGTCGATCAGCGCCTGCACCGTCGGATGCCAGTCGCCGAAGAAGGATCGCACTTCGTCGGGGCTGCTCGGCGTAAAGCTGCGTTCGAGCGACCAATCCTCGCCGCCGGGCACGCCGGAGACGTAGTAGATCTCATCGCGTCGCGCCGACACGTAATAGACCATCAGATGGCGATCGTCGGCCCACCATTTGGTGCACATGTCGAACGGCAGCGCGGGCTGAGCCGGCGTACGGAAGACGGCGCGGTGCGCGGCGTAGCCGGAGTGCTGCGGCAGCTCTTCGCCGAGCAGCGCGCTGCGGATCACCGAGTTCACGCCGTCGGCGCCGATCACGATGTCGGCTTCCTCGATCGTGCCGTCGGCGAACTCGAGCCGGACGCTGCGGCCGTCGTCGACCGTGCGCATCAGTCTGGCGCCGAACCGGATCACTCCGTCAGGCACCGCATCGCACAAGGCCTGGTGGAAATCGCCGCGATGAATCGTCAGGTAAGGCGCGCCATAGTGTGTCTCCGCATAGCCCGCCAGCGGGATGCGGGCCATGACTTCACCTGTGATGCCGTCCCGGCTGTACCAGAAGTCGGGACGCGATCCGATCGACGTGAGCTTCTGCTGCAGGTCGATCTTGGCCATCACCTGCATCAGATTCGGTCCGAGATGGATGCCGGCTCCCAGGCGACTGAACCCGGGTGCCTGTTCGTAGACGCGAACCGTGCAATCGGCGCGCGCCAGCAGCGCCGCCATCGTGCAACCGCCCAAGCCCGCACCGATGACCGCGATCCTAGGTTTCCGAGTCATTTCCTGGCCTTGTAGAGCATCTGCGATTCGCCGAGACGAAGAATCGATTAAAGAGTATACGCTCCAATTGGCGCCGCACAACACGCCCGCGTCGATGTCGATCGATTCGTCAGGATAGGAGCAAACCGCCGATTCCGCCAGTTCGTCGACGACGCTTCACACGAGCTTTTCAGACGTATACACTCATGTGGATCAAGAATCCGTCCGCCTGCGCGGAGCCTGCCCGAATGACGGACACCGGTCATCAAGCGCCAGCGACGAGACGAGGTTCGACGCCCGCCACGGACGCCGACCTGGGCGCGTACGTGCCTGCTGCGGATGCTCCCTCGGGCACGAGAACGGAGACGCCCGCAGGCATCCATTCCCCGGCCGGACGCTATTACCAGGCGCCTGCGCACGAACACCGCGCGCTGTTCGACGCACGCGGCGTCCTGCTCGTCACGCGGCCCGCACCGCCGCCTCCGCCGCCGCCCGCCGAGCGGCAGCTGGGCGTGCTCAGCCGCTATCAGCAGCCCTATCCCGACATCCTCGTCGCGGTGCGCAGCGACGGAACCGTGCTCGCGTTCAACGGACACGTCGATCTGGGCACCGGCGTGCGGACAGCGCTGGGCCAGCTCGTCGCCGACGAGCTCGACGTCAGCTTCGATCGCGTGCGCGTCGAGCTCGGCCATACCTCGGCAACCCCCGACCAGGGCCCCACGGTGGCAAGCGCGACCCTGCAGATCTCAGCGCTGCCGCTGCGCCGTGCCGCGGCTACTGCGCGCCTGCATCTGCGCCAGCTGGCCGCCCGGCACCTGTCCGCCCGCGACGAAGATCTGAGCGCCGCCGACGGCGTCCTGCGGCACGCTGACGGCCGCAGCCTGACGTATGCCGAACTGATCGGCGAGCAGACGCTGCAGCTGTCGGTGCGCGACGACGTCGCCCTGAAGCCCGCGGCCGAGCATCGCTGGATCGGACGCTCGGTGCCGCGCGTCGAGCTTGCCGCCAAGGCGGCTGGAGCGCCGATCTACGTCCACGACGTCCGCGTCCCCGGCATGTGGCATGCTCGCGTCGTCCGCCCGCCGTATGCCGGACGAGACTGCGGCGAGTTCATCGGCAAATCGCTGCGGCAGGTCGACCGCAGCGCGCTCGCCGACCTGCCGCAGCCGGTCGAGGTGATCGTGATCGGCGACTTCGTCGCGGTCGCCGCGCCTCGCGAGGAGACCGCCATCGCCGCAAGCCGCCGGCTGCGAGTGGAATGGGCACCGGTTCCGCCGCTGCCCGCCGTCGACGACATCGACGCGCTGCTGCGCGGCCTGCCGCACCGCGAGCGCGTACTCGTCGACGAACGCACCGACGACTCGACCACGGCGGCCGCGACCGTCCGGCGCAGCTTCCGCTGGCCGTATCAGCTGCACGGCTCCATCGGCCCTTCGTGCGCCGTCGCCGACTATGCCGAAGCCGGCTCGCGCATATGGTCGGGCACCCAGAATCCGCACTGGCTGCGCGCCGACCTGAGCCGGCTGATCGAGCAGGACGAAGGCCTGGTCGAGATCATCCGGCTCGAAGCGGCGGGCTGCTATGGCCGCAACTGTGCCGACGACGTCAGCGCCGACGCGCTGCTGGTCTCGCGCCAGATCGGACGACCCGTGCGAGTGCAGTTGTCGCGCGAAGACGAGCATGCATGGGAACCCAAAGGCGCAGCGCAGCTGATCGACGTGCAGGCATCGATCGGCAGCGACGGCGCGCTGCTCGACTATCGGTTCTGCGTCCGCTATCCCGCCAACGACGCGCCCAATCTGGGACTGCTGCTGACGGGCCGAATGGCCGCCGCGCCGCGCATGCTCGAGATCGGCGATCGCACTGCGGTCCCGCCGTACCGCTACCGGAACCGCCGCGTGCTGTGCCACGACGTCGCGCCTGTCGTGCGCGCCTCCTGGCTGCGCGGCGTATCCGCGATGCCGAACTCGCTCGCGCACGATGCGGTCATGGACGAACTGGCGGCTCTCGCCGGCGTCGATCCGCTCGCGTTCCGGCTGCATCATCTGGACGATGAGCGCGCTAAGGCGCTGCTCGAGGCGACCGCCGCGCGCGCCGGCTGGCGCGCCGGCAGTCGCGGCTCGCGCGGCGAACCGGGCGCCGACGGCCGTCTGCGCGGCCGCGGCATCTCGTACGCCCGCTACACCCACAGCAAGTTTCCGGGCTTCCCCGCGGCCTGGAGCGCCTGGGTCCTCGATCTCAGCATCGACCCGGACAGCGGGCGGATCAACATCGAGCGCGTGGTCGTCGGCCAGGACTCCGGCATGATGGTCAACCCGGCGGGCATCCGGCACCAGATCCACGGCAATGTGATCCAGTCGCTCAGCCGCGTGCTGCACGAGGCTTCCAGCTTCGATGCCAACGGATCAGCCGATCGCGAATGGGGCAGCTATCCGATGCTGAGGTTTCGCGACATTCCGCCGATCGAGCTCGTCCTCATCGAACGACAGGACGAGCCGCCGCTGGGTGCCGGCGAATCGTCGTCGGTACCGGCCCCCGCGGCGGTCGCGAATGCATTGTTCGACGCCACCGGTCAGCGCTTCGAGGAAGTGCCGTTCACGCCGGAGCGCGTGCGGCAGGCGCTGGCCTCACGCCTGGCCGCGGGCGCGGCCTGAAACGCCGCCGGCGCTCGCACGCCCACTGCCGCCCTGCCGAGGAATTCCAATGTCTACGCTCAAATATCTCCCCTGCGAGCATCTTTTCATCGGGCTGCGCGAAGCCCGGCGGGGCGCGGGACGCACCAAGTCGGTGAGCTCGGAAGGTGCATATTTCCAGGCATTTCAGCTGATCGCCGGCGCTCGACGGTGTCCGTCCCCTCGGGTGGTGGCGTAGATTCCAATTGACCAATTAACTCGTATACACTCTAATTGAACGTCTTGCAGCGTCGCGACCTAGACCGGCGAACGAGGCATCGAGCGCGGTCCTGGTCAGCCGCCGGGTTCAGGGGAAGAGATGGAACGTTCGCAGCAGGCGCTGATCGTCGTCGATGTCCAGAACGACTTCGTCTCGGGCGCGCTCGCAATTGCGGGCGCCGAGACGATCATCGAGCCGATCAACCGTCTGCTCGCGCATGCCCCCGTGGCCGTGCTGTCACTCGACTGGCATCCGCCCGATCACGTGTCGTTCGCCAGCGCGCACCCCGGCGCCTCGCCCGGCGATGAGATCGAGACGGTCTACGGAACGCAACGGGTCTACGCCGACCATTGCGTGCAGGGAAGCTGGGGCGCCGAACCCGATTCGCACCTGCACGTGGACCGCGCGCAGCTGATCCTGCGCAAGGGTTTCGTCGCCGGCCTCGATGCGTTCTCGGCCTTCGTCGCCAATGACGGCAGAACGCCGTCCGGACTGTCGGGCTACCTGCGTTCGCGCGGCGTCGAGCGCATCTTCGTCGCCGGCCTGGCGCGCTTCGGCTGTGTGCTGCGCACCGCCGTCGACGCCGCCGCCGACGGCTACGAGGTATTCCTCGTCGACGATGCCAGCAAGGGCAATGCTCGAATGAGCGACGACGAAGGCAATCGCATCCTGGACTCGAACCGGATCACCGTCATCCCGTCGCAGCAAGTGCTGCAGATGTTCTGAACCGCTTCCACGCGACCCGCTCCCTGCCGCGGGATTCTTCAACCGAGGAACTTCGATGACAATCGCAAAGCTGCTGGCCACTCTGAGCGTCGGTGCCGCGATGGCCCTGCCGCTCGCCACCGCGCAGGCGCAATCGACACTGCGCATCGCCATGACGTCGGCCGACCTGCCGACCACCACCGGCGCTCCCACGCAAGGGCTGGAGGGCACGCGCTTCGCGGGCTATCCGGTCTTCGAGCCGCTGGTGATGTGGGATCTGCGCAAGGCGGAAGGCCCGGTCAATATCATCCCGTGGCTGGCCAGCGAATGGCGCTCGGATCCGGCCGACCGCAACAAATGGACCTTCAAGCTGCGCCGCGACGTCAAGTTCCATGACGGCAGCACGTTCAATGCCGACGCGGTGGTCTGGAACCTGCAGCGGTTCTACAACGACAAGGCGCCGCAGTTCGACCCGGCCGCCGCCGCCTACCAGCGCTCGCGTGCGTCCATCCTGTCGAAGTGGGAGAAGATCGACGACTACACGATCGCGATCCATACCAGCGCGCCGACCGCCTACTTCCCCGAGATCATGGCGGGCATCCTGATCGCCAGCCCGACGCAATGGGAGAAGGTCGGCCGCGACTGGGCCAAGTTCGGCCAGCAGCCGTCGGGCACCGGCCCGTTCGCCTTCACGCAGGTCACGCGGACCGTGCTGACGATGACGCGCAACGACGCGTACTGGAACAAGGAGCGCATGGCCAAGGTCAACCGCATCACGCTGCAGGCGATGCCCGAGCCGACCACCCGCATGGCCGCGCTGATGTCGGGCGAAGTCGACTGGATCGAGGCGCCGGCCCCCGACAGCATCCCCGTGCTCGAGCGCGGCGGCTTCAAGGTCACGATGAGCAGCTTCCCGCACATCTGGCCGTACTGGCTGAAGATCGACGAAGGCTCCCCGTTCAAGGACGTGCGCGTGCGCCAGGCCCTGAACTACGCCATCGACCGGGAAGGCCTCGTCACGCTGCTCAACGGCTCGGCCGAACCCGCCTTCGGCTTCTGGAAGCGCAACGACCCGCGCTTCGGCAAGCCGAAGAACCAGTACCGCTACGATCCGACCCGCGCCAAGGCCCTGCTCGCCGAAGCCGGCTATCCGGCCGGCAAGCCGGTCAAGGCCAAGGTCATGATCACAACCGCCGGCTCGGGTCAGATGCTGCCGCTGCAGATGAACGAGCTGATTCAGCAGAAGGCGCGCGCCGCCGGCTTCGACCTCGAGTTCAGCGTCGTCGACTTCGCGAAGATGGTGGCCGTGCGCTTCAATCCGAGCGCGCCGGAGATGCAGGGCGTGGTGGCGATGAACTCGAGCTTCACCACCGCCGACATGATGTGGTTCTACTTCTCGTTCTATCCGAAGAACTGGGCCAACTACACCGATCCTGCCGCCGTCGCGCTGATGGACAAGTATCGCAACACCTTCGAGGGCGACACCACCGAAGTGCTGGCGCGGCTGCACGAGAAACTCGTCGACGATGCGCCGTGGGCGTGGATCGTGCACGACCGCAACCCGCGCGCCTTCTCGCCCAAGGTCAAGGGCTACCTGCCGGTCCAGAGCTGGTTCCTGGACCTGACCACCATCACGGTCGACAAGTGAAGCGCAGCAACTGAGAACCGAAGCCCGAAGCTCGATGCCCGACATGCGGATCCTCCCTCCGGCATGCTGACGCTGCTCGCGAGAAGACTGATGCACGCGCTGCCGATCCTGCTCGGCGTCAGCGTGCTGGTCTTCGTGCTGATCCAGCTGATGCCCGGCACCATCGCCGACCTCATGGTGCCGCCCGGCGCGCCGCCGGAGCTGATCCGCGAGATCGGCGCGCTGTACGGCTTCGACAAGCCGGTCTGGGAACAGTATCTGCGCTGGCTCGGACAGATACTTACCGGCAACATGGGCCTGTCGGTGGCCACCGGCAGGCCGGTCGCCGGCGAAGTTCTGCCGGCGCTCGCCAATACGCTGAAGATCACTTTCTTCGCGGCCGCGCTCGGATTCGGCTGTGCCATCGTCTTCGGCACGATCGCGGCGCTGTTCCACAAGCGTTGGCCCGACCGCGTGCTGTCGACCGTGATGACCGTGGGCCTGAGCGTTCCCAACTATTGGCTGGCCATTCTGTGCGTCGCGGTGTTTTCGGTGCAGCTGCAGCTGCTGCCGCCGCAGGGCATGGGCGAGGAAGGACTGCCGCTCAGCTGGGCCCAATGGCGCTACATGATCCTGCCCATCGTCGCGCTATCGATGATCCCCATGGGCGTCGTGGGGCGCCTGGTCCGCGCATCGGTGCTGGACGTGCTGTCGCAGGAGTTCGTCGGCGCGCTCGCCGCGCGCGGCCTGTCGCGCGGGCGCATCTTGCTGCACGTCGCGCGCAATGCCGCGCCGGCGGTCCTGGCGCTGATGGGCCTGCAGTTCGGCTATCTGATCGGCGGCTCCATCCTGGTCGAGACCGTCTTCAACTGGCCGGGCACCGGGCGTCTGCTGAATCAGGCCATCTTCACGCGCGACGTGACGATGATCCAGTCCACCGTCCTGGTGCTGGCCGCGATCTTCGTCGCGGTCAACCTGCTGGTCGATCTGCTGCAAGGTCTGATTGATCCGAGAATGAGGCGCTGATTGATCGCACAGCCATCGGACATGGCACCGGTCGCCGGCGCGACAAGCGCCCACGATTCGGTCTGGAGCCGCCTGACGCGTGAGAAGACCACGGTCGCGGCGCTGCTGGTGTTCGCGCTGATCGTGCTGATCGCCGTCTTCGCACCGTGGCTGTCCAGCGGCGACCCCTACACCGGCAGCGTGCTGAGCCGGCTCAAGCCGATCGGCACGCCCGGCCACTGGCTGGGCACCGACGAGATCGGCCGCGACATGTGGACGCGGCTGGCCTACGGAGCCCGGCTGTCGCTGCTTTCCGGGATCGCCCCCATCGTCTGCGCCGTGCTGATCGGCGGTTCGCTGGGCGTCTATGCCGGCTACGCGGGCGGACGCGCGAACACGCTGATCATGCGGACGATGGACGTGTTCTACGCGTTCCCGTCGGTGCTGCTGGCCGTCGCCGTGGGCGCGCTGGCCGGCAGCGGACTGCTGAACACCGTGATGACGCTGACCATCGTCTTCATCCCCCCGATCGTCCGCGTCACGGAGAGCGTGACCACGCGCGTGCGGCACATGGACTTCATCGAAGCGGCGCGCGCCGCCGGCGTGGGCACCCTGCCTATCATCACGCACCACGTCCTGGGCAACATCGCGGGTCCCATCATCGTCTATGCCACCAGCCTGGCCAGCATCTCGCTGATCCTGGCCGCCGGCCTGAGCTTCATCGGGCTGGGCGTGCCGCCGCCGGCGGCCGAATGGGGGCAGATGCTGAACTCGCTGCGCCAGAGCATCTACATCCAGCCCTGGCTGGCAGCGCTGCCCGGCCTGATGATCTTCGTCACGTCGCTGTCGCTGAACTTCATCAGCGACGGGCTGCGCAATGCGCTCGACGTGAAGAAGCAGTTCTAGTTCGCAACCGAGGCTAGCGTGGCTGCCGCACCCTACTTGTCCGTCGAGGGCCTGACCAAGCACTTCAAGGTGAAGAGCGGCATCGGCTCGAGTCTCGGCATCGTCAAGGCAGTCGACGACGTCTCGTTCGACGTCGAACGCGGCGAGGTGGTCGGCATCGTCGGTGAGAGCGGCTGCGGCAAGTCGACGCTGGCCCGTCTGCTGATGGGCCTGATTCCCGTCGACCGCGGCGAGCTGCGGCTGCAGGGACAGCCGCTGCAGATGCAGGGCCGCTCGCTGCTGACGCTGCGCCGCAAGATGCAGATGGTGTTCCAGGACAGCCATGCCTCATTCGACCCGCAGCGCACGGTCATCGACGCGATCTCGTTCGCGCCGCGCGTCCACGGCAAGCCCCGCGCGGCCGCGCACGCCGCGGCCGAATCGCTGCTCGGCCTGGTCGGCCTGGATCCGGCACTGTTTCGCGGCCGCTACCCGCACGAGCTTTCGGGGGGCCAGCGGCAGCGGGTCAACATCGCCCGCGCGCTGGCCTTGCAGCCCGAGATCCTGATCCTCGACGAATCGGTGTCGGCGCTGGACAAGTCGGTCGAGGCGCAGATCCTGAACCTGCTGAAGCAGATCAAGACCTCGCTGTCGCTGACCTATCTGTTCATCTCGCACGATCTGAACGTCGTCGAATACGTCAGCGACAGGATCCTGGTCATGTATCTGGGCCAGCTCGTCGAGACCGGCCCGGTCGAACAGGTGTACTCGCAACCGCGTCATCCGTACACGCGCGCGCTGCTGGCCTCCAAGCCCAGCCTCGATCCGCGCCGGCCCACGGCCGCCGCCGCGCTGTCAGGCGACCCGCCCAGTCCGCTCAATCCGCCGAGCGGCTGCCGCTTCCGCACGCGCTGCGCGCACGCCGAAAGCGTCTGCGCGGCACGCGCGCCCACGCTGGGTGCAGACGATGGCGACGCGCATCGCGTCGCCTGCCTGATGTACGAACCCGGCTCCGGCCACAGCCTCGCGGCATGAGCAGCCCATGACCTCGTCGACCGAGTCCTCCGCCGTCCTGTCGGTCTCCGACCTGCGCGTCCGGCTGCATCGCCGCGGCGCCGCCATCGCCGCCGTCAACGGCATCAGCTTCGAGCTGCAGCGCGGCGAGTGCCTGACGGTGATCGGCGAAAGCGGATCCGGCAAGTCGGTCATGCTGCGCTCGCTGATCGGCCTGCTGCCGGCGAATGCCGAGCTGTCCGGCCGCGCCATCGTCGACGGCCTCGACCTGCGCCAGGCCTCGCCGGCGCAGCTCAGGCAGCTGCGGGGCCGGTCCATCGCCATGATCTTCCAGGAGCCGTCGACGGCGCTGGACCCGGTCTTCACGATCGGCGACCAGATCATGGAGATGCTGCGGCGTTTCGACAGGCTGTCCGGCACGGCCGCGCGGCGGCGGGCGATCGAGCTGCTGGAACTGGTATCGATCCCCTCCCCCGAACAGCGGCTGCGCAATTATCCGCACGAGATGTCCGGCGGCATGCGCCAGCGCGCCGTCATCGCGCTGGCGCTGGCATGCAATCCGAAGATCCTGCTCGCCGACGAACCGACGACCGCGCTCGACGCCACCGTGCAGATGCAGCTGCTGTTGCTGCTGCGCAAGCTGCGCGCCGAGCTGGACATGGCGGTGATCTTCGTGACGCACGACATCGGCGTCGCCGCCGAGATCTCCGACCGCGTGGCGGTGATGTACGCGGGCCGCTTCGTAGAAGTCGGCTCTGCGGTCGACGTGCTCACCGCACCGGCTCATCCCTATACGCGCGGCCTGATGGCGGCGACCGTGCACGGCAACATGCGCGGCAAGCCGCTGCGCGGCATAGAAGGTTCGCCGCCGAACCTGGCGGCGCTGCCTGCCGGCTGCGCATTCGCGGCCCGCTGCGGCTATGCCGTGGACGCATGCCGAGCCGAGCGGCCCGAGCTGCAGCTCGTCGCGCCGGCGCACCGCAGCGCCTGTCTGCGCAGTGCGATGCTGCCGCCGGTGCAGAGCTAGCCGCGCGTCAAGGCCTCGTCGAAGATCGCTACCGCGCGCGTCCAGCCGGCCGACGCGCCACGGATCTTGTGCGGAAAACAGGAAATGAAGAAGCCGTTCGCGGGTAGCGCTTCGAGATTGTGCAGCTTCTCGATATGGCAATAGCCGATGTCGCGGCCGGCCTTGTGCCCTTCCCAGATCAGGCTCGCGTCGCGGGTCTCTCCATACTTGCGCGCGGTGTGCACGAACGGCGCATCCCAGCTCCAGGCATCGGTGCCGGTCAGCCGCACGCCGCGCTCGAGCAGATACATGGTTGCCTCGTAGCCCATGCCGCATCCGGATGACACGTAGTCATCGCAGCCGTAGCGCGAACCGGCCCGCGTGTTGACCACGACAATCTCCAGCGGCTGCAGAGAATGGCCGATGCGCGCCAGCTCGGCTTCCACATCGGCGGCGGTGACGACGTAGCCGTCGGGCAGGTGCCTGAAGTCGAGCTTCACGCCCGGCTGGAAGCACCATTCCAGCGGCACCTGATCGATCGCGATCGACGGCTTGCGCTCACCCAGCGCCTGATCCATGGTCGAGTGGAAGTGATACGGCGCATCGAGATGAGTACCGTTATGCGTCGACAGCTGCACGCGCTCGACCGCCCAGCCTTCGCCGTCGGGCAGATCGCTCTTCTTCAGGCCGGGAAAGAAGGGCTCGATCTGCTCGAACGTATTCTGGTGCGTGAAATAGTCGATCTTGGGCGCGAAGGCGGGCGGATCGGACACCACGTCGTTCTCGAGGTAGATCGACAAGTCGACGAAGCGGCGTGCCATTCGTAGGGTCTCCTGTGCTTGGCTGGATGGCGCCTGGCTGGGCTGGGCCAAGCATCCGATGAAATGGCGCGATTGTCCAATCGGGCACCCGCCCGGCGAGGCGTATGCCGGCGGAACTTGCTCACCGTCAATCGTCAGAATAGTAAGATTAAAGGATGAAATATCGCTCACTCGCCAGCGCTGTGCCTGCCTGCATGGTGCCTGCCTGCGCAATGCCTGCCTGCACGGTCCTTGTCTGCGCGATGCTTGCCTGCGCGCTGCCGCAGGGGGCCCGGGCTCAATCCCAGCCAAGCGCTTCGGCAGCGGCACAGGTCCCGGCTCTCACACCGCAGCATTGGCAGCAACTGGCTCGCACCGACATCCTGGCGATACGCCGCGCCATCGAATCCGCCCATCCCGGCGCGATCGACGCTGAGAACCCGCGCTTTCGAGACTGGCTTTCTTTCGGTGCCGCGACCGCGCTGGCCCAGGTCGATCGCGTGCGCAGCTACGACGACATGCTGTCGGCGGTCAGCTTCTATGCCGTCGGCTTTCAGGACGGACATCTGGGATACGTCGACGAGGCACGGCAGGTCGCCGGCGAAGCACGGCGGGCACGCTCGGTCGTCGTCAACGGCTGGCACGCATCGCCGCGCGGCCAGGCCATCGTCGTCGACGCCGTGGCGCCCGACTGGCCGGTCCCGCTGCCGCCGCTCGGTGCCGCGCTGCTGAGCTGCGATGGCCGGCCCACGGCACGGCTGCTGGACGAGGACATCGCGCCGTTCACGGGCGCTCCGCACGGCGCCGCGGGACGCGTGGCTCATGCGAGCCGGCTGATGCATCCGCCCTTCGCCGACCAGCGCTGGAGCCGCTGCCGGTTCGGGGCGCAGGACCGGCAGCTCGATCTGCTCCAGCACTGGGCCGAAGTCCCCGCGGACCTGTTCCGGCGGCTGAAACAGGGCGGGCGGCGCACGGCGCCGCCACCGGAGAACGGCATCCAGCGTCTGCCCGACGGCACGCTGTGGATACGCACCGCCAACTTCCAGCCTTCGCCGGCACAGAATGCCGCGCTCGAACAACTGCTGGCCGCCCTCGCCGCCGAACCCGCGGCACCGCGCGTGGTGTTCGACGCGCGCGGCAACAACGGCGGCAACAGCGGCATCGGCCAGCGCCTGTTCGCGGCCGCCACCGGCGGCTTGGACATCGACCCTGCACTGCTCGACGGCCTGCCGCTGACGCAGGCTTGGTGGCGCGTATCGGACATCGCCGTGGCCTCGCTGGCCTGGCGCGACGCCTGGTTCGAGAAACGCGGCGACGAAGAAACGCGCCGCCTCACGCGACAACTGCTTGCCGCGATGAAGGCTGCACAGGCCCGCGGCGAAGACTGGGTACTGCAGCCCGGCGGCGCAGCCCCGCGCATCGCCCGCGACGACCCGCGCGCCCGTCATGCGAAGCTGCGCCGCCCGGTCGGATCGGTCGCGCTGCTCACCGACGAGTTCTGCGCCAGCGCGTGCCTGGACTTCGCCGATCTGGTGCGCGCCGTACCGGGCTCCATCCATCTGGGCCGCACGACCAGCGCCGACACCATCTATATCGACATCGGCTCCGTCAAGCTGCCCAGCGGCAATACGCTGATCGTGCCGCTGAAGGTCTGGCGCAATCGGCTGCGCGCGAACAATGAGGCGCTGGTGCCGGACGTCCCCTTGACGGTCGATCTGTCTGATGATTCGGCCACGCGGGAAGCCGTACTTGCGGCACTTGCGGCCGCACCGGGACATCGGGACATCGAGGCGTCGGGCATCGGGCGTCAGTGAACCGAACAGCCCTCCATAGACACCACTAGGTTTTCTTCAGCACGCCACCACCGCTGCAGGGAGCGGCAGCCGCGGGTTGGCGGGTGGGATGTATGCGGCGCCGAGCAGCGCAGCCGGGGGGCGGCGCGCGTAGCGCGCGTCGTTATCTGTATCGCGGCGTCTGTCTGAGCGCAGCGCCCACAGGGCGCGGAGCGAGTTACGCCGCGCCAGCCCCCCGGCGAGCAGCACAGGGCAGTCGGCCCACAGGGCCGACCGCCGCATCATCCCACCCGCCAGCCCACGCCTGCCGCTCCCCGCTCGCTCACTCGCCTTTGATGCCAAGCTGCGCAAACAGCTCCTTAAAGTACGCATACTCCTTCCGAACCGTCGCCGCCATCTCGTCCGGCCCTTCGTACTTCGGAAACTGGCTCATCTTCAGCATCTGCGCGCGCGTCTCGGGCTGCTTCACGACCTTCTCCACTTCGGCAGCCATGCGCGTGATGATGGCGCGCGGCGTGCCGCGCGGCGCGAACAACCCGAACCACGTTGCCGACACTTCGGGTGCGTTCTGCTCGCGCAGCGTCGGCACGTTCGGCAGCTCGGGATGGCGCTCCGCGCTGGTCACGGCCAGCACCTTCACGGCACCGAGCTTCGCCTGGGGCAGCGCGATCGCGTCATAGATCAGATCGATGTGTCCGCCCATCAGGTCGTTCAGCGAGGCCGCCGAGCCCTTGTACGGAATATGGCGGATCTGCAGTCCGAGCTTGGAATGCATGATCTCGCCATTGATGTGCGTGGCCGTCGCGGGGCCCGCCGAACCGAAGGTCAGCTTGCCGGGATTCTTCTTCGCGTACTCGGCCATTTCATGCACGTTATTGAACGGCAGGTCCTTGCGGGCCGCGATCAATCCGTAAGCCGCCGAAACCATCGCCACCGACACCATGTCGGTCAGCGGGTCGTAAGGCAGCTTGCGCAGGTTCGGCGAGATCGCCACCGCCGAGGAGGCCCCCATCAGGAAAGTATTGCCGTCGGGCGGACTGTTGACGAACAGCTGCGTGCCGATGGCACCACCCGCGCCGCCCTTGTTCTCGACCACGACCGGATGCTTGAGTCCGGCGCTGACGCCGTCGGCGATCAGCCGCGTGATCAGATCCGAGCTGCCTCCCGGCGGATACGGGCAGATGAACTTGATCGTGCCGCTGGGCCAGTTGCCCTGCCCCATTGCGGTCCCGCTGCCTAGCGTCAATGCCAGCGGCGCAAGGCTCAGCACGCGGCGGCGCATGTGGCCCCGTGCTCCGTGGATGCCGACCGCCGTCGTCGCGCTGTCGTCGCTGCGTTTTCCAGTCTTCCCCATGCTCATCCTCGTGGTGTGGATCGTCGAACGTCGATGCAAGTCCTTGATCGCATTCGCTTTCGTCGCGCCGACAGACCGGCGTCGCCGTACAGGCTAGAACGCTGGACGGCACCGGGCAATGGCGGGAATCACCAATCAACTTGGCAGAAATGATCAGCTCCGGCGCCTCGGAAACCCTGCAGGCGCTTCGCTCGCACCCGCGGTTGCGACGGTCGACGATTCCATGACAGAATCGTCGGCTCGGTCGCGCCTGCAGCCCGGGCGCAGGCCCCCGGGGATGCCCAAGGCGCTCTCCCTTCTCGTGATCCGCCGTCGGGCCGCTCGCTCGACAGCCGCGGCCATGCGAGCGAGCGCATACGAACAGGAGACCGAATGAGCGAAGTCCTGGTAAGAGACGAAGGCGAGATCCGCATCATCTCGATCAATCGCCCCGACAAGATGAATGCGCTGAGCAACGGCGTCGCCAAGAGCCTGCAGCAGGCCTTCGGCGAGTTCGACGCCTCGACGCAGAAAGTCGCGATCTTCGCCGCCGAAGGCAAGAACTTCACCGCCGGCGCCGACGTCAAGGATCCGCCCGAGTTCTGGCGCTGCGTTCCCAACGTGGGCATCACCACGGACAAGCCGGTCATCGCGGCCGTCCAGGGCTGGTGCGTAGGCGGCGGCGTGGTCATCGCAGGCATGGCCGACCTGTGCGTCGCCGCCGAAGGCACGACCTTCTGGTATCCGGAAGCCAAGCTAGGCATCACCGGCGGCATGGTTTGCGGTCTGGCCGCGCGCATCCCGCACAAGGCGGCGATGGAGATCATGTATCTCGCGCGCAAGACGAGCGCGCGGCGGGCCTACGAAGTCGGACTGGTGAACGAGGTCGCCGCCGACGGCGAACAGCTGGAGGCGGCGCTGCGGATGGCCAATGAGCTGGCGGCGCTGGCGCCGCTGGTGCTCGGCACGATCAAGCGCACGGTGAACGGGAAGATCCTGCCGACCAGCCCGGCCGAGATCGCTGCCGCGGCCGCGCGCGACACCGAGCTCATCCGCAGCAGCGACGACTACCAGGAAGGCCGCCAGGCATTCCTGGAAAAGCGCCCGCCGCGCTTCAAGGGAAGCTAGGCGGCCGGCGCTCCGACCCGCGCCGCCCCATGGGCCGAGGGGCCCACGCAGCCCGCCGATCCGGTCCGCCGTGCGATGAAGAACACGCACTACACCATCTCGATCCTGCAGGTCCGCAACCTGCTGCTGGGCGCACGCCAGCGCGGCATCGACGTAGCGCCGCTGCTGTCGCGTGTAGGCATCGCGCCGCAGTTGCTGGAATCGCCGCTCGCGCGGGTCTCGCAGCTGCAGTATTCGATGCTGATCCGCGTGCTCCGCCATCGTCTGCGCGACGAGCTGTGGGGCATGCTGTCGCGGCCGCTGGCGCCAGGCAGCTTCGGTCAATGCATGCGGCAGCTGCTGCGCTGCGCGAACCTCGCCGAAGCGCTGCGCGACGGCTTCTGCTTCTACCATCTGCTGCAGGACGATTTCGTCCCGCGGCTGCGGGTCCACGGCAGCGAGGCCTCGGTGCAGATCGTCCTGCGGCGGCCGGCGGACCCCCGGCTGGACTACGGAACGAAGATCTTCCTGCTGTTCACGTTCAATGCCGCCTCGTGGCTGATCGCGCGCCGCATTCCGCTGACCGGCGTCGACTACACGACGGTATCGACCAGCAACGAAAGCCTGGACGCCTATCAGGTCGCGATTCGCTATGGCCAGCCGCATCTGCGGCTGCGCTTCGATGCGCGGGTGCTGGCGCTGCCGGTGATGCAGTCACTGGACGAGCTGCCGGGCTTCCTGCGCGACTCTCCCGCCAACCTGCTGCTGCGCTATCGCGACAAGAGCAGCGTCGCCGAGCGCACGCGCGGCCTGCTGCGGCGACGCGTCGGCACCGCAGTTCCCACGCTGCAGAGGGTCGGGGAGGCCTTGTCGATCAATCCGCAGACGCTGCGGCGCCGGCTGCACGACGAGGGCTACGGCTTTCAGCAGCTGAAGGATGAAGTGCGCCGCGACGCCGCCATCGAATATCTGCTGCATACGACGCTGCCGCTCGGTACCATCGCAAATCGGATCGGCTTCTCGGAGCTGAGCACTTTCCATCGGGCATTCAAGCAATGGGTAGGCGTAGCCCCCGGCGAGTATCGGGCCGTACACGGGCCGCCGCGGCGCTGACCCGGCATTCATGGCAAGGAGATCGAAGATGAGCGAATTCGCAGGCAAGGTAGCCTTGATCACGGGCGCCGGCTCAGGCATAGGCGAGGCCACCGCGAAGCTGCTGGCCGCAGAAGGCGCGTCAGTCGTGGTGAGCGACGTCAAGGCCGATGCCGCCGATCGCGTGGTCCGCGAGATCACGCAGGCCGGCGGCCGCGCGGCGGCAAGCGTCGCCGACACCGCCCGGCCCGAACAGGTCGAAGCCATCGTCGCATTCACGCAGAAGACCTTCGGCGCGCTGCATCTGGCCTTCAACAATGCCGGCATCGGATCCGCGCGTGTACCGGTCGGCGAGATGGACCTCGGCGCCTGGCAGCGCATCATCGACGTCAATCTGAACGGCGTGTTCTACGGACTGCGCTACGAGATCCCGGCCATTCTCGACGCCGGCGGCGGCGCCATCGTCAACATGGCGTCCATCCTCGGCCTCGTCGGCTCACCGAACGTCGCGGCCTATGTCGCGGCGAAGCACGGCGTGTCGGGCCTGACCAAGGCCGCGGCGCTCGAGTACGCCGATCGCGGCATACGCATCAACTCGATCCACCCCGGCTACATCGAAACGCCGCTGCTCGGCAATCTGGACCGCGCCACGCACGACGGACTGAAGGCCTTGCACCCGATAGGCCGCATCGGCAGATCCGAGGAGGTGGCCCAGGTGGTGGCATTCCTGCTGTCGGACAAGGCGTCATTCGTCACCGGCAGCCAGTACACAGTCGACGGGGCGTACACGACACGTTGAGCGCCGCGTCGAGCGCCAGCTTGAGCGACGCGCGAAGCTGCGCTGCCTTCAAGCCGAAACGGGATAGACGATACTGCCGTCCTCCCGAAGCACCGCCCCAGGCGTCAGCCGGGCAGCCTCCAGACGCCCGTGCCCCATGATGTGGAACACCTGCTCGCCGTTCGCGAGCAGGTAGTCGGACACGATGCGCCGGTGGCAGCGCCACCAGACGGCTTCCGAGCACATGATCGCGCAGCGCTGCCGGACGCCCTCGTCGAGCAGCTGCTCGAGGCCCTCGCGGAAAGCCGGCGTCAGCGCATAGTCGGCATAGTTGTGGAAGCTCTGGTTCGTCCAGAAGCCGTTGAGCTCCGGCGTCGCGGCACGCGCCTTGCCGCGCAGACCGCCCAGCGCAGCGATGTGCTCGTAGCCGATCCCCGCCGGGGACAGCGCGTCAGGCAGCGAATCGCGGTTGAACTGCGGATTCGATCTGGAGCGCGGAATGGTCCGGATGTCCAGCACGCGCTGCACTTCGGCGCTCTTGAGCAGCTCGACGAATTCGTCGACGCTGCGATTGGAATGGCCGATCGTGAAGAACGGAAACCGCATCGCGCGCTCCGCTGCTCCTAGCGCTTCAAGCGCGTCAGCGCGCGGCCCTTGTGGGCGGCGACATGATCGGTCTTGTCGCTGCGGATCTCGTACTGCGGGTCGTCTTCCGACGCGCGATGGGTATGGCCCTTGTAGTCGAAGTCACGCGTGTGAACGGCGATGATGACGCCGGATACGCGCCCCGCCTCCGAGTTCCAGCTCACGTGATCGCCGATCTCGAATCGCTCGGCCACTTCGACCTCCTGTCGCTCGCGCAGCTACCGTGCCTGGCGCAACTGCCGTGCCCGGCGCAACTGCAGCACGCGGCGCAGCTGCCGCGCCGGTCACAAAGTCTCATTGTGCGCCTGTCGGTCTCCGCGCGAGCGAATCGCCCTCGCGTGGACCGGGCCGAAGCGATCCGGCTTCAAGGGCTGTTCATCAGCCCTTGATCAACTTCAGTTCCGTCAGCAGCGTCCGCGCGCCCACTTCCTCCGACTGCATGAAACGCAGCATCTCGGCGCCGGGCAGGAAGCGCGGCTTCAGGTGCTGCTTGACCAGGAACTGCTTCCACTCTTCGGTCTCGCTTACGGCGCGGAACGCGCCCGCCCAGAACGCCACCTGCTCCGGCGTCATGCCGCGGTGGCCGAGCACGCCCTGCGTCGACGAATATTCCGTATCGACGCCCTGTTCGCGCCAGGTCGGAACATCGTCGAAGGGCGCGGACAGCCGCGTCCCGCTCATCGCCGCCAGCACGCGCGCACGGCCCGAAGCCTTGGGGCTGACCAGGTTGGAGGAAGAGGCGATCGCTGCATCGATGTGCCCGCCCAGCACTGCCGTCACCGATTCGGTCGATGACTTGAACGGCACCATGGTCAGCCTGGCGATATCGACACCGGCGACCATCAGCGGCTTGGCGATGGCGGCGTGCACGTGATTGCCCACCGCGGTGGCAATGCCGATCGACACCGACGTCGGATCGGCACGCAATCGGCGCACCAGATCGCGGGTATCGCGCAGCGGCGAATCGGCGCGCACCACGATCATCGTCCCTTCCTCGAACATCATGGCAACCGGCGTCAGATCCGCCCAGGTCGAGCGCGCCTCGCCCATCAGCTTGTAATGCAGCATCGAATGCGTGAACGTGGTCAGCGCATGACCGTCATTGCCGGAGGCGTTCACCGTATTGATGGCGATGGTGTTCGCTCCGCCCGGACGGTTGGAGACGATGATGGGCGTCGGCACCAGCTGGCGCCGCTCCAGGATTTCCTTGGCCATGCGCACCCAGCTGTCGACCGATGCCCCCGGGCCCGCGGGTACGACGAACTCCACCGGGCGCGTCGGCTGCCATCCGGCCTGCGCGCGAAGTCCCACCCACGGCAATGCCGCCGCCGCGCCGACCCAGCGGCGACGCCAAAGATTGATACTGCCCGATGTCCCCATCTCGCTCCTCCCTGCTGCCATGACTTGTCAAACCACGCAGGCTGTCCGGCAATGCCGGGGCGACGCTGCGCGCCGTGGGGAGGCATTCTAGACAATAGACACCTATGATGTCTATCTGGCAAGATGTGGAGATGTGGATCTAGCACTGCAGCCCGGCGCCCGGTTCGACCTGCCTGAAGGCCGCGATCAGCCCGGCCAGGTCGCGCTCGATGGCTCGCGCCTCCTGTTCGACCGCTTCCTTGACCCGTTCCACGCCGAGCATGGCGATGTGATCGGCGGCGTTGCCGACACCGATGGAGGCGAACGGTTCGCCGGGAGCCAGGAACAATGCCGCGCAGACCGCGGCAACACCGCCGAGCCCGTCATTCAGATTGACGCCGGCGCCGAACGCCTCCGACCGCGCATGGATGTTCTGGAAGGTCGCCAGCGCCTTCTTCCCCTGCTTGCGCGCGACCTTCTCGCAGGTGCGCAGCATGCGGCTGCGCTCCGGCTCTTCCAGGCCTAGGATGATCGCCATGCCGCCCGAGGCCAGGCCCAGCGAGCGCCGCGTGCCGACCTGCAGCACCACGCCTTTCAGCGACAAGGGATTGCGCAGGCCGATGCAGACGAACTCGTCGCCCGAACGAAGATACAGAAACGCCGCGCTGTCGAAGCGCCGCCCCAAGCGACCGAGATAGGGTTCGCATGCGGACTGGAACTGCGCGTAGGGAAACGCCGTCATCCCTAGTTCGTAAAGCAGGGGGCCGGGCACATAACGGCCGTCGCAGGCGCGCCGCGCAAGCAGACGTTCCAGCACCAGCTTCTTGAGCACCCGCCGGGCCGTACCGTCCTCGAGTCCGCAGTAGGCGACCAGATCCGCCAGGCACCAGCCGTTGATCGGCCGCTGGCAGATCGCCTTGATGAGCGCGATCGCTCGCGCAATGCTCTGCGTTCCCTTTACGCTGCCGTCGTCCATCGTCTGATCGTACCCGAGCGCTCGAGCCGGCCGATCTCGTCGTCGTCGAGGCCGGCCTCGCGCAGCACCTGCGCCGTGTGCTCGCCCTGCTGCGGCGGCCGTTCGAATCGCTCGGATTCGAAGCGCCCCTCGAAGCGCAGCGGATTGCCGACCACGGGCAGCGGTCCGGCGGTGGGATGATCGACCGTCCTGATGAAGCCGCGCTCGCGCACGATGGGCTGCTCCAGCGCCTCGCCTACCGACTTGACCGCCGCGCACGGCACGTCGGCTGCCTCGAAGGCGCGCACCCACTCGTCGCGGGCACGGCCCTTGATGATCTCGCAGACGATGGCGTCGAGCTCAGCCCGATTGGCACTGCGCTGCTCGGGCGTGCAGAAGCGCGCATCACCGAGCAGGTCGAGGCGCCCGGAAGTCCTGCAGAAGCTCTCGAAGAAACGCTGATTCAGCACGGCGATCACGATCGAACCGTCGCTTGCTTCGTAGCAGCCGTACGGCGATACCGTGTGGTGGCGATTGCCTGCCGAGCCGGGCGAAGCGCCGGTCACGAAATACAGCTGGGACAGGTAGCCGAGCTGAGCCATCAGCGCTTCCAGCAGGCTGAGGTCGACGTGCAGCGCTTCGCCGGTTCGATGGCGATGCTGCAGCGCTGACAGAACGCCGATCGCCGCCCACAGGCCGCCGCCTATGTCGCCCAGCGGTATTCCCAGCCGCAGCGGCCCTCCGCCCTCCTCGCCGTTGATGCTCATCACGCCGCTCAGCGCCTGCGTGATGATGTCGAAGGCCGGCGCCGTCCGCAGCGAGCCGGTCTGGCCATAGCCGCTGATCGAGCAGACGATCAGGCGGCTGTTCGCTTGCCGCAGCTCATCGATCGACAGGCCGAGCGATGCCATGACACCGGGCCGGAAGTTCTCGATCAGCACGTCGACCTGTGCCGCCAGCCGCAGGATCAGATCGCGCCCGGCGGCATGCTTCAGGTTGACCGCGACGCTTCGCTTGTTGCGGTTGACCGCAAGAAAGTAGTGGCTCAGATCGTCGATGAACGGATAGTGGCTTCTCGTCTGATCGCCGCCCTCGCAGTCTTCGATCTTGATCACGTCGGCACCCAGGTCGGCGAAGATCATCGTGCAGAACGGCCCGGACAGCACCCGGGTCAGGTCGAGCACCCTCACACCCTGAAGCGGGCCAGCGAGCGTGGCAGACAGAGTCGCGGTCATCATCAATCCTTGCTTGCACGGCCGGCATCGTCACCGATGCCCGGTATCTTCACGGCCAGACCGGCGGGCGCTTCTCGCGAAACGCCGCCAGCCCCTCCAGCGCCGAGGGTTCGTTCGACTGCAGCCGCAGCATCGTCTCGGTGAACGCAAGCGATTCACCGAACGGCATGGACTCGATGGCCCGCAGCATGTACTTGCCGCGGCGCAGCGCCGCCGTCGGCTTGCCCAGCAGCTGCCGCACCAGCTCGTCGACCGCCGCATCGAGTTCGGCAGGCGCCACGACGGCCGACAGAAGCCCGGCCTCCACCGCCTCATCGGCCGACATCTTCCGGCCAAGCATGCACATCGCATTCAGCTTGAACCGGGGCATCGATCGGTGCAGCGCGGCGACGACCATGGACGGGAAGAAGCCTATGTCGATCTCGCTGATGCTGAACCGCGCCTGCGATACGGCAATCGCGAAATCGCAGACGCCGAACAGGCCGACGCCACCCGCGGCGGCGCTGCCATTGACGCGGGCCACCAGCGGCAGCTGCAGCCTGCGGAAGCTTCGCAGCAGATCCGCGTACGGCGCGCTCGTCGTATTGGGATCGAACTTCAGCGTGCCCGCGCTCTTCAGGTCGGCGCCGCCGCAGAAGCTGCGCTCGCCCGCGCCGGTCAGCACGACGACACGGTTGTTCGGGTCGCGCTCCAGCGCGTCCAATTCACGGCACAGCGCTGCGATGAGTTCGCCGGACAGACTATTGGAGCGCTCGGGCCGGTTCAGCGTCAGCGTGACGACGCCGTCGCGGCGCTGCACCTTCAGGCCCACCGCGGCCGCGGCGCGGCCCTTTGCGCCGCGCTCCAAGTCGTCGACGCTGTCGCCGAGATCGTCCGCGCTAGCTTCGGAATCATGCATCGGCGGTCACTGCGGCTGAATGCCGGAGGTGCGGATCAGCTGCCCCCACTTGGCCAGCTCGTCGGCGATGAAGCGGCGGATCTCGTCGACGCTCATCGCCTCCTCCTTGCCGAAGACCAGGCCGTTGCGGTTCTGCAGGCTTTCCCTGACCTCGGGCTCGGCGAACACCTCGCGCAGGCGCCGGCTCAGCAGCTCGACGATAGGCGCCGGCGTTCCGGCGGGAGCCGCGATGACGTTCCACGGACTGACCGAGAAGCCGTTCAGGCCGGCTTCGACGATGGTAGGCAGGTTGGGCATGGCCGCGCTGCGCTCGGACAGACTGACCGCCAGCGGCGTGATCTTGCCGGCCTGAATGTAGGTCTTCAGCGCGCCCAGCGTATCGATCGTCGCATCGACGTGTCCGCCGAGCAGGTCCGTCACGGCATTGGCGCTGCCGTTATAGCCCACCGGTACAAGCTGCGTGCCGCCCAGCCGATTGATCTCCGCCAGGACGACGCGCGACGAAGTGCTGGGAATCGCAACGCTGATCGCACGCGGGCGCTTCTTCGACTCCGCCAGCAAGGCGCTCAGCGAGCTGCTCGGATCGCCTGTCCGC
>JBFWXS010000042.1:0-5803 GCA_050187175.1 Burkholderiaceae bacterium | reverse complement strand
CCGCGCCCGGCTTGTTCTCGACCACCACCGGCTGGCCGATCTTCTTCGACAGATGCTCCGCGATGAGTCGCGATGCGATGTCGGAGTTCGTACCCTGCCCGATCGGCACGACCAGCTTGATCGGCCGCGTGGGATAGGTCTGGGCGTTCGCTGCGGTCTGCAGCGCGAACAGCGCGACACCCAGCACAGTGGACGCCGACAGGCGCAGCGCTGCGCGCATACTCGGGCTCATCTCTCGTCACCTCCGTATTGATCTCGACGGGACCGATCCCGGCAGGACCGAATCCTCTGGCGATGGATGCTATATCGAGCGATGAACGCGATTGCAGGGCGACGCGGCGAGGTCGCCACAATGTGGCGGATGGTGCGGACGGCGTCCGCCCGTCCGATAATCGTTCGGGGAGGACTCCGCCCAGGTCGCATCGTCTAGGATGGCTTTCACCTCCCCTCCAGACGAGCCGCCATGACCGATATCGCCCCCAGTCAGTCCCGCCGCCGCGCCCTGGCGGCGCTGGCCCTTCCGGCCATCACCGCAGCCGCGGCCTGGCCGCGAATCGCCGGCGCGCAACCGGCCGCGCTGCCGAACAAGCCGATGCAGATCGTCGTGCCGTTCGCGCCCGGTGGACAGGCCGAGTATTTCGCGCGACTGCTGGGGGCCAAGCTCGGCGCTTCGCTCGGCGTCCCCGTCGTCATCGAGACGCGGCCCGGCGCCAGCACAGTCATCGGCGCTCAGCTGGTGGCTCGCGCCAAGCCTGACGGCAGCATGCTGCTGATGACCAATGGCCTGACGCATACGCAGCTGCCGCAGATGCGCTCGAACCTGCCCTACGATCCGCAGGCCGATTTCACGCCGATCGCACTGGTGATGTCGGCCGGCAATCTGCTGACGGCGCATCCGTCCGTGCCTGCCTCGAACATGCAGCAGCTGGTTGCCTACGCCAAGGCCAATCCCGGCAAGCTGCGCTATGCATCGATCGCGCCGGGCAGCAGCAGCCATCTGCTCGCCGAGCTGCTGAAGATGAAGGCCGGCATCGAACTGACCCATGTCCCGTACAAGGGCGCGGGCGATGCCGCCCGCGATCTGTGGGCGGGCGAAGTGCAGTTGATGTTCGACGGCATGCAGACCGCCGCCACCGCGCTGGGTGCCGGCCGGGTCAGGGCGCTGGGACTGGCGGAGCCGACTCGCAGCCCCGCCTTCCCGGACGTACCGACGCTGGCCGAACAGGGAATCTCCGGCGTGGACATTCCGGGCTTCGTCGGCCTGTTCGGCCCGGGCGGCATGCCCAAGCCCGTCGTCGAAAGCCTGAACACCGAGATCCTCAAGGCACTCGGCAGCCCCGACATCGTCGCCGCGATCGAAAAGAGCGGCAACCGTCCGGTGCGCACCACGCCGGAAGAATTCCAGCGGCTGCTCGCCGATCAGACGCGGCGCTGGGGCGAGGTCATACGCTATATTGGTCTGCGGCTGGACTGACTCGGCAGGGGCCGGGATCGCGGCGGCGACGTCCGGGAACTGCTGCACGACGACCATCCGACCGCATGCGCAGCCGACGCAGCGTTCGGCTACGTCAACGCGTTCAAGGCTCATGTCAACGTCGGATTCTTCCGCGGCGCCGAGCTGGCCGATCCCGCCGGCCTGCTTGAAGGCACCGGCAGATTCATGCGCCACGTGAAGCTCAGGCCGCGGCACGAGGTCGAGGACGCGGCCCTCGCGGCGCTGATAAGGTCTGCCTACGACGACATGAAGCAGCGGCTGGCGGCCGAATTGTCGGCGACAGGCAGCTGAGGCTCGCTCAGCGTCGACACCCGCCACCACCCGGGCAGCAACTTCCGCACCTCGACCCGACGATAACGATCGTCGATCAGCAACACCACACCGCGGTCCTGCTCGGTGCGGATTACGCGCCCGGCCGCCTGCACTACCTTGCGCAGGCCAGGGTACAGATACGTGTAGTCGTATCCCTTGTCGGCGCCGAAGTGATTATCCATGACGCGCTTCATCTGTTCATTGACGGCGTTGATCTGCGGCAGCCCCAGCGTGGCGACGAATGCGCCGATCAGGCGCCGGCCGGGCAGATCCACGCCTTCGGAGAACGCGCCGCCGAGCACGGCCAGCCCGATGCCCTGCCCATCCTCGGTGAAGCGCGCCAGGAAGGCGCTGCGATCCGTCTCATCCATGGACGGGGTCTGCAGCCAGACGGGAAGTTGCGGATGCACCTGCTGGATGCACTGCGCCACGCTCTGCAGATAGTCGAAGCTGCTGAAGAAGCAGAGGTAGTTGCCGGGCTGCCGCTCGTACTGCCGGGCCACCACGTCCGCGATCGGTTGCAGCGACCGCGGCCTGTCGCGGTAGCGCGTGGAGATATGAGCTGCCACCTGTACCGTGAGCTGCTCGGCCTGGAAAGGCGTCTCGACTTCCAGCCAGTCCGTCCCCTCGGGAAGGCCCAGCATGTCGCGGTAGAAATGCGGCGGACTCAAGGTGCCGGAGAACAGCACGGTGGCATGAGCCGCTGCGTGTCGCGCCGCCAGATGCGGCGCCGGAATCACATTGCGGATGCAAAGGATGGAGCGCGAAGAGCGACTGCGCCCGGTCCGCGCGGATGAGGGCGGGACCGCGGATGAGGACGCCGCCGCGGACAAGGGGGCGGCCGCGGATACGAGGCTGACGTCGAACAGCGCATGGCTGCCCAGCTGCTCGGCCAGCGCTGTGAACTGTAGCGCCTCCCAGTGGAATGCGAGCACCGGATCATCAGGCGGCAGCGGGCTGTCGGCATGGGCGTCGGCGATGGCCGCCGCGGCGCGCTGCACGGCGCCCAGCAGCGCGGCCGGCACTTCGTCATAGACCTGGTAGCCGACGGCCTGGGTCTTGTTCAATGCATTCCAGCTGCGTTGAAGCGCATCCAAGGTCTTGCGGACGGGGCCCGCCGCCGCCTTGCGCGCCTCGGCCAGCGTGAGCTGCGACAGCTCGGCCGTGTACATGCGCCGCGCACGCTCAGGCAGGTTGTGCGCTTCGTCGACCAGCACGCCCACCTTCCACTGCTGCGCCTGCGTCAGCGCGTACAGCATGGCCGCGCTGTCGTAGTAGTAGTGATAGTCGGCTACTACCACGTCGCTCCAGCGCACCAGCTCCTGAGCGAGGTAGTACGGGCACACGCCATGCGCGAGCGCGACGGTGCGCAGCGCCGGCGCATCCCAGGGCTGAGGCTGCTGCAGGGCTGCCGCCCGCGCCGCCGGCAGCCGGTCGTAGAAGCCTTGCGCCAGCGGGCAGGAGTCCCCATGGCAAGCCTTGTCCGGATGCTCGCAGGTCTTGTCGCGGGCCTGCACGTCCAGCACGCGCAACGAAGCCGCGCCGGCGGAGCCGGCCAGCTGCCGGTTCACGCCCGCCAGCGCCTGCAGCGCCAGCGCATGGCCCGTGCTCTTGGCTGTCAGGAAGAAGAGCCTGTCGAGTCCCTGGCCCGGGCAGGCCTTCAGCATGGGAAAGATCGTGCCCAGCGTCTTGCCGATGCCAGTCGGCGCCTGTGCCATCAGGCAGCGGCCGCCTGCTTCGGAGCGTGCGCAGCGGTACACGGCGACCGCGAGTGCGCGCTGGCCGGCGCGGAAGCGCTCCATCGGAAACTGCAAGGCGCTCAAGGCCTCATCGCGCTCCCGCCGGTGCTCGGCTTCGCCGTGCGCCCACGCCAGAAAGCTCGCGCACTGCTGCTCGAAGAACTCCCGCAGCGCGGCCGCCTCATGCGTTTCGACCAGCACCGTTTCCTCGTGAGTGCCGATATTGAAGTACACCAGCGCCACACGCAGCCGGGCAAGCCCGCGCGACTGGCACAGCAGATGCCCGTAGATGCGCGCCTGCGCCCAGTGCAGCGCACGGTGGTGGCCGCGCACGCCGTCGATCCGCCCGCGGTAGGTCTTGATCTCTTCCAGCTGGCCGGCATGCGGATCGAAGCCGTCGGCGCGGCCGCGCACCTGCAGATCCTCGTACTGGCCGGCAAGACTGATCTCGGTCTCGTAATGCTTGCCCCGCCGCGATCGCACCTGGCCATGACCGGCGATGCCCTCCACGGCGCTGGGCGCGGGCGTGAAGCGCAGGTCCAGGTCACCGGCACGCGCCGTGAACTCGCACAGCGCGCGCACCGCCACGACGTAGCTCACCCGGTGCTCCGTGCGATCGGCTGCCCTTCACGCCACTGCACATGGCAGACACTGACCGGAATGCCATGTTCACCGCAGTATTGCAGCCAGCGGATCTGGTTGTCCTGCAGCTTGTCGCCGGGAGCCTTGACCTCGACCAGCGCATAGCGGCGCTCGGTGGGCCAGAAGCGCACGAGATCCGGGAAGCCCGAGCGGTTGGCCTGCACGTCGCGCAGCAGCCGCTCGAAGAACAGCCTCAGGTGCGCCGCCGGGATGCAATCGAGCGCCAGCGTCAGCAACTGCTCGGTCAGCACGCCCCAGAAGACGAACGGCGACTGCATGCCGTGCTTGTCGGCATGGTGCCGCAGAATGGCCTCGCGGTAGCTGCCGTCGTCGAGCCGGGCCAGGCTGGCGGCGAACACCGCGGCGCGGCGTTGCGCAAAGTCCGGTGCGCCCAGGTCCGCCGGGCCGCCCTGGAACGGATGAAAGAAGGCTCCCTGCAGCGGTGCGAAGATGGCCGGCCAGCACAGCAGCCCGAACAGCGAGTTGATCAGCGCGTTCTCGACGTAGAACACCGGCGCCGCATCGGTGTGCCAGTGATCACGCAGCACATGCTCGACGGCAGCCGGCTCGGCCGGCAGCGGCAGCTCCAGATCGATCCGCATCCCGGCCGCCGCATGCGTCCGGCTGGCGGCACGCTCGACCCCAGCCTGCTGCAGGCGCCGCCGCAGGCGCGGCAGCGCGCGCGCCACGCGCTGGCCCTCCTCGTCGCTTTCGGGAGCGGCTTGAGCGGACAGCGCGAGCGTCAGCGCATCCGCGAAGCGCCCCGTGCGTTCATAGACGCGGATGCGCCTGTGCCGTGCGCCGGGATAGCTGCATTGCAGATAGGCCTGCTCCGCGCGAAGCCAGTCCTGCGCACGCTCACAGGCCTGGCCGATGCGAAGCAGCAGCCTGGCGCGGCGTCTTTCGAGCCACGGATTGGCGCTGCTGCATTGCGCGACGGCCTGCAGCAGCGCATCGGCATCCGCGCCTTCCTCGAGTGCTTCGCTGCAGGCTTGCAGGGCCAGGTAGCCGTCCACATCCGCCCGCGACTGGAAGGCACGCGACGCAGCGTCGAAGCCCACCGTCTCGTATCTGAAGACCCCGAGGTCCGCCAGCACGAACTCAGACCAGGTCTGATGCAGGTTGCCGAAGAACATCAGACGAAAGCGTTCGCACAGATCACCGACCATGACACGCCACACCCGCTCGCGCGACTGCGGGTTCCACCGTGCATACGGCTGCAAGACCTCGTGCGATGCACGCAGCGCCTGCATCAGCTGCGCCTTGCGCATGCCCGCATGGACCGGGAGGCCGGCGAACAACTGCAGCAGCTCGGGCTTGGTGTGCAGCGCGAACAGCTCATCCAGCCCCAATGGACGCTGCTCATCGAGCCAGCCGAGCTGCAGCAATGGGGCCGCCGCGTCGAGGGTGTCCGGGATCTCCTCGTAGACCAGCTTGCCGGCGCGAAACCAGGGGCCGCGCCGCATCAGCATGCGGACCATCAGCGCCTGCGACAGCGGCGGCAGTTGCCCGAACCGGACCAGGAACTGCTGTTCCGGCTCATCCAGCAGATCGCCATAGCGCTCGCCGATCCAGGCGAGCGCGCGCTGGAAGTTCTGCAGGTAGTAATAGCGGT
>JBFWXS010000041.1:44229-48505 GCA_050187175.1 Burkholderiaceae bacterium | reverse complement strand
ACTGCGGCAACCGGCAAAGCGGCGCAGGCCGATTATCTGAAGTCGCTCGGCGCCAGTGCGGTCATCGACCGCGCCGAGCTCAGCGCACCGGGCAAGCCGCTGCAGAAGGAACGCTGGGCAGCAGTCGTCGATGCCGTCGGCAGCCATACGCTGGTCAATGCATGCGCGCAGACGCGCTACGGCGGCGCCGTGGCCGCCTGCGGCCTGGCGCAGGGCGGCGATTTTCCGGCCACCGTGATGCCCTTCATTCTGCGCGGCGTGGCACTGCTGGGCGTCGACAGCGTCATGGCGCCGTTGGCGCTGCGCGAGCAAGCATGGCGCCGCCTGGCCGAGGATCTGGACCCCGCGCGACTGGATTCGATCACCGAGGAAGTGCCGCTGAGCGGCGCTATCGACGCCGCGCAACGCCTGATGAGCGGCGAAGTACGCGGACGGATCGTGGTGCGCACGGACGGCTGAAGTCGCGGCGGCTATCGACGCGCAGCCGGTACAGACACACATTCCGACGAACAAGAGCGAGGACTTCATGAGCTACCCGAACACGCAACTCTTCATCCGCGGCCAATGGCAGGATGCGGCCGACGGCAAGACGCTCCCGGTGGTCAATCCGGCTACCGGCAGCGAGATCGGCCGCGTGGCCCATGCCAGCCGTGCCGACCTGGATCGCGCACTGGCGGCAGCGCAGGAGGGCTTCGAGACCTGGCGCAATCTGCCGGCCATCGAACGCAACAAGATCATGCGGCGCGCCGCCGCGCTGGTGCGCGAGCGTGCCGACAGCATCGCAGCGCTGCTGACGCAGGAGCAGGGCAAGCCGCTGGTCGAGGCCAAGGGCGAGACGATGGCCGCGGCCGACATCATCGAATGGTTCGCCGACGAAGGGCTGCGAGCATACGGCCGCATCGTGCCGTCGCGCGGCAGTCTGGCGCTGCGGCAGATGGTGGTCAAAGATCCGGTCGGTCCGGTGGCCGCCTTCACGCCATGGAATTTCCCCATCAATCAGGTGGTGCGCAAGCTGGCCGCCGCGCTCGCCGCCGGCTGCTCGATGATCGTCAAGGCCCCCGAGGAGACGCCCGCTTCGCCTGCGCAGCTGATCCGTGCATTCGCCGACGCCGGCGTCCCGGCCGGTGTGCTCGGACTCGTCTACGGCAATCCGGCCGAGATCTCCGGCTATCTGATCCCGCATCCGGTCATCCGCAAGATCACCTTCACCGGCTCCACCGCCGTGGGCAAGCAGCTGGCCGCGCTCGCCGGTCAGCACATGAAGCGCGCGACGATGGAGCTGGGCGGGCATGCGCCGGTGATCGTCGCCGAGGATGCCGACATCGATCTGGCGGTCAAGAGCAGCGGCGCGGCCAAGTTCCGCAACGCCGGCCAGGTCTGCATTTCGCCGACGCGCTTCCTGGTGCACGAGAGCATCGTCAAGGCATTCACGTCGGCGCTGGTCGCACGCGCGCAGTCGCTGAAGGTCGGCAACGGCGCGGAAGAGGGCGTGCAGATGGGGCCGCTGGCCAATCCGCGGCGCGTGACGGCGATGGCCGAGGTCACCGAGGACGCGATTCGCGCGGGTGCCAAGGTGGCAGCAGGCGGCGCGCGCATCGGCGAGACCGGCAACTTCTGGCAGCCGACGATCCTCACCGACGTGCCGCTGACCGCCAAGGTGTTCAACGACGAGCCCTTCGGTCCGGTGGCGGCGATACGCAGCTTCGATACGATCGATGAAGCCATCGCCGAAGCCAACCGCCTGTCGTACGGTCTCGCGGGCTACGCGTTCACGCGCTCGCTGAAGAATGCCGACCTGCTGGCGCGACGCGTCGAGGTCGGCATGCTGTGGGTCAACATGCCGGCCATGCCCACGGCCGAGATGCCGTTCGGCGGTATCAAGGATTCCGGCTACGGCTCCGAGGGCGGCCCCGAGGCGATGGAGGCCTATCTGAACGCGCGCGCCGTGTCGATCATGAACGACTGAGGCATGATCACGGCCTGACGAATCACTCGACGCGCCGCACCCCAGGCAAACCCCATTGCCCGGACGCGGCCTCGGCCTTAGGCAGATAAAGCCGCATCGTCAACGTGAACGGCCCCTGCGCCGGCGCGGGCAGCCAGTTGCTGTCGCGCTCGCCACCCGGCGGTGCGTGCTGGATGTACAGAATCAGAGAGCCGTCGGCCTCGAACCGCAGGGCATCGCGATCGCCGAGAGCGAAGCGCTGCGCAGAGTTGGCGACGGGATAGCCTTGCTCGTCATAGAGCGTGAGCGACCAGAACGCACTCACCGGCGGGATCTGTTCCTTGCTCATCCGCAGCACATAGCGGTGTTCGCCGCGCAGCGGGCGGCCATCGCCGTCGTTTTGCGTGACGGGATAGAGGGCCTCGTCGGGCCGCAGCGCGCCCAGGCCGAACATGGCCACTGCCGCGCGCGTCAGATAGTCGCCGCCGAAGGCGCCGATGTGGGCAGGGAAGGTGCGCCAGCCGGTCGGCAGCTGGCCGGCGGCGAGGTTGCGGCGCACCGCCGCGCGTGCGTCGTCGACGCCCTGCTGCAGCGCCTGCCGCCTGGCCTGCGGCCACGCACTGAAGTCTATCCGGTGGCCGGCCGCGATGCCGAGCCGGCTGAAGCGCGTCGTCACCCATTGATCGTTCAGGCGCGGCGAGTTGACCGCGAGCAGCGCGGCGAGCTGGCTGAAGAAGGCCTCGGCCGGCAGCGCATTGACCGCCAGCATCGGCGGCGTCCGGGTGTCGACGCTCGCATCGACGCTGATGCGAGGTGGTGTGTAGCGGCTGCCCCATTGGCTCAATGGAGTGAGCGTGACCTGCTGCTGCAGCGCGCGCACATTGTCATAGTCGGCCGCGGTATTGGTCTGGATTCGACCGATCAGCCAGGCCAGGCGCGTAGGGCTGCGCAGCAGCTGCATCCCCTCGGGCACGGGGCCCTGCCATCCGGCATCGGCGATCAGGTAGACGCCGCCTCGGCCGCCGTCGCTGCGCGTGCCGGGCGCCGCGAACACCTCGGTCCATGCGTCATGAAGCGCGAAGACATGGTAGCGGTCGATCGGCGGCAGCCGCAGCACCAGGGGCCCGGCGCCGAGGTCGAGCCAGGCAGTGGAATACAGCGTGTCGAAGTTCGGACGTACCACGTTGCGCGAGGCGGCGTTCGGGAACGCGCGCGCATGCAGCAGTTGATTCATCGGCTGACGCGCCAGACCCGGCTCGGCGCCCGCCACGTTCGTGACGACGCGGCGCGTGGCCTCAATCAGCACCAGCGGGTAGCCCCACAGATATGCCTCCGCGGCGATTTCGCGCACTTGCTGCACGGTCAGCTCGGCGTATCCGGCGCCGGTTCCCTTGCTTGCGGCTGTCCCCGCTGAAGCCCCTGACGGTGCGTCCGTCTGGGCCGGCGCAATGGAGGGCACGCCGAGCATGAGCAGCAGGGCGGCGATTCGCAGTCGGTTCTTCATGGGTTTTCCTTGTCGGGGAGGGAACATGAGGCGAGCCTGCCGGGGCTTTGCGGGCGATGGCGAGCCTCGGCATAGGACGGCGCTAAGAACGAAGCAGGCTCGGCAGACGCGAGCAGGGCTTGTTCGCGCCTGTGGCCCGGCCGCGGCCGGCGCCCTGCGCCGAGGGATTTTTGGAGTGCTCAGCGCGGACGCTCTGTCAGTTATTTGCAGTTCCGTCTGCTTGACAACGACATTTACAAGATATATCTTGATAAAACTATGAGATATCATGATATGAACCCACGCCGAGGCCGCGCCGACCATTTCCCCGATGGCGGAGTGCCGGCCGATTTCCACCCCCGCCGCGGCGGCCGCCGTGAACGGCTGTTCGAGCCCGGGCACATCCGGCTGCTGATCCTGCATCTGCTGAGTGAGCAGGCGCGCCACGGCTACGAGATCATCCGCGCGATCGGCGAGCTGGTCGGCGGTGAATACAGCCCGAGCCCGGGAACGATTTATCCGACGCTGAGCCTGCTGGAGGACATCGGCTATGCCGAATCGGCAAGCCAGGAGGGCGGCCGCAAGCAGTACCGCATCACCGCCGCCGGCCGAGTGCATCTGGACGAGCATCGTGACGCCGCACGGCGGCTGGTCGAGCAGCTCGAGCACGGCCGGCTGCGGGCGAGGGCACGCGGCGTCCCCGAGATCCGGCGCGCCATGGAGAACCTGAAGACGGCGCTGCGCATGCGCTTCGACGACGGCTTGCCGGATGTCGAGACCGTGCGGCGCGTGGCCGACATCATCGACCGCGCAGCAGTGGAGATCGGAAGGATTCCGTCATGAAGCGG
>JBFWXS010000041.1:41914-44129 GCA_050187175.1 Burkholderiaceae bacterium | reverse complement strand
TCTTCGTAGCGCCAGACGTAGGCGGCCAGCGAGCCGTGCTCGTCGATCAGCTCGCGCGCGCAGCGCGCATTGTGGATGACCGCCTCGATCTTGCCGCGGTGGCGCACGATGCCTTCGTCGGCCAGCAGCCGTCGCACGTCGCGTTCGCCGAAGCGCGCGACGCGGTCGATCTCGAAGTTCTCGAACGCCGCGCGGAAGTTATCGCGCTTGTCGAGAATCGTGCGCCAGCTCAATCCGGCCTGGAAGCCTTCCAGGCTCAGCTTCTCGAAGAGGCGCCGGTCGTCGTCGACCGGAAAGCCCCATTCATTGTCGTGGTAGGCCAGGTACTGCGGCGTGGCCGTGCACCAATGGCAGCGGGGGCGCCCGTCCGGGCCGCAGATCGTCGTCGCCACGATGCGGTCGTCAGCCTTTCAGCGTCCGGTTGAACAGCGCGATCGTGCGCTGCCAGGCCAGCTTGGCCGCCTGTGCGTCATAGCGCGGCGTCGTGTCGTTGTTGAAGCCGTGCTCGGTGTTCGGATAGGTGAAGGCCTCGTAGCGTACGCCGGCCGCTTTCAGCGCTGCCTCGTACGCAGGCCAGCCGGCATTGATGCGCTCATCGTTGCTGGCGTAGTGAATCTGCATCTCGGCCTTGATGTTAGGAACATCGGCGACGGCCGGCGCCGGCCCGTAGAAGGGCACCGCGGCGCGCAGCTCGGGGACGCGGGTGGCCAGCAGGTTGGCGATGCCGCCGCCGTAGCAGAAGCCGACGACGCCGATGCGGCCGTTGACGGCCGAATGCGATCGCAGCACGCCGGTGGCAGCCACGAAATCCTCGCGCGTCTTGGCCTGGTCCAGCTTGGGGAACAGCGCTCGCGCCTTGTCCTCGTCACCCGGGTAGCCGCCGAGCGTGAACAGCGCATCGGGGGCGAAGGCGACGAAGCCGTCGAGGGCCAGCCGCCGCGCGATGTCCTCGATATGCGGATTGAGTCCACGGTTCTCGTGAACGACCAGCACGCCCGGCAGCTTGCCGCTGGCAGAGGCCGGGCGCACCAGATAGCCGCGTCCCTTGCCATAGCCTTTCGGCGAATCGAAGTCGATCATCTCGCCGCGGATCCGGGCGTCGGTCGGGGGGACCTGCTGCGCTTGCGCGAAACGCGGCGACAGCGCTTCCAGGATAGCCGCGGCGCTGACGCCGGCGGCAGCGAAGCGGGTGGCGCCGGCGAGGAACTCACGCCGCGAGATGTCGCCGTGAACGTAGCGGTCGAACAGCCGCAGGATCTCCGGATGGAAATCGCTTGCCCGCTTCATCGGCGCGGACGGGGCTTTGAGCTGCGGGGCGTGCGGATCGGCCATGCGTGGTCTCCTGGGTGGGAGCGGTTTTCTGGGCGGGTTGAGCAGCCGCCCTAGTCTAGCGGCAGTCGCCGCCGGCGTGGGCCTGTCGACTAGATCAGTAAACCATGTGCGCCGCAACGCCCCGGAGAATTATCAACCACCATACACATCCGTTCACATATCATTTTGCCGAAACTTGATTTTTCGTAGCAATTCAATCTACTATTGATCCGCAACGAAAAACGAATGGTCCCCCAATGCAAACGACGGATGAATCGATGGTTCGCGAGGCGCTCAGCCGGCCGCTGGCCAGGCTGATCGATCGGCTTGATGCAGCCTGCATCGGCGCCTCCGACGAGATCGACGCCGCGGTGAGCGCCGCCCTGACCGAGGCGGCTGCCGCGCCCGGACTGCTGACGCCGGAGCAGATGCAAGGCAATCCCGAGCGCTACGCTCGGCACCTGCTGCACGGCGACCCGCTCGGCCGCTACTCGATCGTCTCGCTCGTCTGGGGGCCCGGCCAGTTCAGTCCCGTACATGGCCACTACACGTGGTGCGGCTACGTCGTGGTGGCCGGGCGCCTGCATGAGGAAACTTACCTGTGGGCTGGCGATCCGAAGGCCGCCGTGCTGCAGAACGCTTCTGACCGGCTTCCCGGCGATCGCCGCTTCGCGCATGCCGGTCTCGATCAGATCCACCGGCTGGGCAATTCGGGCGCCGCGCCGGCGGTCTCGATCCATGTCTACGGCGTCGACCAGGCCCGCGTCGGGTCGCACGTCAATCGAGTGGTAAAGTCGGCTTGACCCGCCGAGGCGCGGCCGCACCGGCATTGCACGCCGCCGCGGCCCCACCGCCTGTCATTTCGGACCGTTTCACCGCGCCAGGCGCCGATGCGCCGGCTCGG
>JBFWXS010000041.1:0-41814 GCA_050187175.1 Burkholderiaceae bacterium | reverse complement strand
GGCGAGCAGAAGATGCAGGCCCTGAAGGACATGGGCGCCGACCACGTCATCAACTACAAGGAAGTCGACTTCTCGAAGTGGGCGGTCGAGAAGTACGGCAAGCCGCAGCGCCGCAGCTACGAAGGCGGCGTCGACGTAGTGGTCAACTTCACCGGCGGCGACACCTGGGTGCCCTCGCTGAAGTGCATCAAGCGCGGCGGCAAGCTGCTGGTCTGCGGCGCTACCGCCGGCCACGATCCCAAGGAAGATCTGCGCTACATCTGGAGCTTCGAGCTGCAGGTGATCGGGTCGAACAGCTTCTATGACGACGACCTGGCCGCGCTGATGGAGATGATCAAGGACGGCAAGATCAAGCCGGTCGTCGACAAGGTGCTGCCGCTGGAACAGGCCCCCGAAGGCCTGCGGCTGATCCAGGACCGCGAAGTCCTCGGCAAGGTCGTCATCACCCCCTGAGCACCGGTCATCAACGCAACGAGAGAACGAGTCATGAGCGAACAGACGCTGACCCCGGAACAAGTCACGACGATGCTGCGGCGCGGGCCGTTTCATCAATGGCTGGGGCTGGAAGTGCTTGAAGTGGGCGATGGCGAGATCAAGCTGAAGGCCACCTGGCGCGAGGAGTGGGTGGTCAACCCCGATCGCAAGTACACGCACGGCGGCATCCTCGCCGCGCTGGTCGACCTCACCGCCGACTGGGCGCTGGTCTCCAAGACCGGCCGCGGCGTGCCGACCATAGACATGCGCGTCGACTACCACCGCGCGGCGATGCCGGGCGACCTGACGGCGCACGGCAAGCTGGTCAAGTGGGGCAGCCAGTACTCGGTAGCTGAAGCGCAGGTGTTCGACAAGGACGGTGCGCTGGTCGCCAGCGGCCGGGGCGTCTACTTCACCGCGCCGCCGAAAGCAGCATGAGCTTCGACTGGTCGTTCCCATACGGCTCGCGGCGCTCGCCGGTGATGGCGGCGAACGCTGTCGCCACCACTCAGCCGCTGGCCGCGCAGGCCGGGCTGGAGATGCTTCGCCGCGGCGGCAACGCGATCGACGCGGCCTTGGCCACGGCGATCGCGCTGACGGTCGTCGAGCCGGTCAGCAACGGCATCGGCAGCGATGCCTTCGCGCTGATCTGGGACGGCCAGGCGCTGCATGGACTCAACGCCTCGGGCCGCTCGCCCAAGGCCTGGACGCCGGAGCGCTTCGCGGGCCAGTCGCGCATGCCGGTGCGCGGCTGGGAGGCCGTCACGGTGCCCGGCGCCGTGTCGGCCTGGGTCACCGTGTCGCAGCGTTTCGGACAACTGCCGTTCGAGACGCTGTTCGAGCCTGCCGTCCGCTACGCCCGCGACGGCTTCCTCGTGTCGCCGGTGATCGCGCAGCAGTGGCGCGCTGCGGCGGCCGAGCTGCACGAGCGGCCCGGCTACGCGCAGGCCTTCATGCCGAACGGCCGCGCACCGCAGGCCGGCGAGCTGTTCCGTCACCCCGAGCAGGCCGAGACGCTGCGCAAGATCGCCGCCAGCCACGGCGAGGCCTTCTATCGCGGCGAACTGGCCGAGAAGATCGCGGCGCATGCGCGCGAACACGGCGCAGCGCTGTCGCTGGACGATCTCGCCTCGCATGCGCCCGAGTGGGTCACGCCGCTGTACCAGCGCTATCGCGACCTGACCGTGGCCGAGCTGCCGCCGAACGGGCAGGGCATCGCCGCGCTGATCGCGCTCGGCATCCTCGAACATTTCGATCTGTCCGCCCACCAGCCCGATTCGGTCGACAGCTGGCACCTGCAGATCGAGGCGATGAAGCATGCCTTCGCCGAGGTCTACGCGCACGTCGCCGACCCCACCGCGATGCTGCGTTCGCCGCAGGAGCTGCTCGATCCCGCGCTGCTGCGCTCGATCGCGGACTCGATCTCGCTGGAGCGTGCCTCCAAGCCCGTGTCGCGACTGCCGTTCAACAGCGGCACCGTATACCTGAGCGCCGCCGATTCGGCCGGCCGCATGGTCTCGTTCATCCAGTCGAACTACATGGGCTTCGGCTCGGGCGTCGTGATTCCGGGCACCGGCATCAGCCTGCAGAACCGCGGCGCGGGCTTCTCGCTGGATCAGCGCCATCCGAACTGCGTGGCCGGCGGCAAGCGGCCGTTCCACACGATCATTCCCGGCTTCGTGCTCGACGCGTCGGGCGCGGCGACGAGCTTCGGCGTGATGGGCGGCAACATGCAGCCGCAGGGCCACGTCCAGGTCCTCGTACGCATGCGCGACTTCGGGCAGAACCCGCAGGCCGCCGCCGATGCGCCGCGCTGGAAGGTCAACGAAGACATGACGCTGTCGCTCGAGGAAACCGTCGACCCCAGGCTGGCCGAAGCGCTGGCCGCGCGCGGACACGTCATCGCGCCGCCGCGCGGCGGCTACTTCGAGTTCGGCTCGGCGCAGATCGTCCACCGGGTGCCGGGCGGCTATCTTGCCGCGTCCGATCCGCGCCGGGATGGACAGGCCGTCGGCTTCTGAGGCGGCCCGCATGCGTGCCGAAGCGCCGACGATCGACCATGCGGTCATCAACGTCCTGTACGACATGGATACGGCGGTGGAGCGCTTCCGCCGCCTCGGGTTCACGCTGACCGAGCGCGGCTACCACTCGCTGGGCTCGATCAACCACCTGATGATGTTCGGCTCCGATTACCTCGAGCTGATCGGCGTCGAGCGAGATGCGACGCCGATCCGGCGCGAGGTAGCCGACAGCCCGCAGGGCCTGAACGGGCTGGTGTTCGGCACCGGCGACGCCGAGCGCTGCCACCGCGAGCTCGCCGCCGAGGGGATCGATGCGGAGCCGCCGCTGGCTTTCGGGCGGCCGGTGGCCGTCGACGGCAGCGAACGGCGCGCCGAGTTCCGCACGGTGCGGCTCAAGCCCGGCGTCGCGCGCGGCGGACGCGTTTATTTCTGCCAGCATCTGACGCGGCAATGGGTCTGGCACCCGCCGTGGCAGGTCCATGCGAACGGCGCGCAGGCACTGCAGTCCTTTGCCATTGTGGTGCCGGATCCGGCCGCCGAGGCGGCACTGTACGAGCGCATGCTCGGCATCCCGGCGCAACGGATCTCGGCGGGCGAAAGCGAGCTGTCGTTCGGCGGCTTCAGCCTTCGCCTGATCAGCGAGGACGTCCATAGGCGGCGTTTCGGCAGCCATGGCTGCGACGCCGGCGGCCGCGACAGCTATATGGCGGCGCTGACAGTGCGCACCGATGCGCTGTCGAAGCTGCGCGCATGCGTGGCGGCCGCGGGGCTGGATGGACAGATCGAGAACGGCGCTGCCAGCGTCATCGTGCCGGCCTCGCTGGCATTCAACTGCGTGCTTGAATTCGTCGAATGAGGGAAGCTGCGATGCGCGAGATCCGCAACCTGGGCGATCTGATCGACCGGAGCCGTGATCTGAGCAAGATGGCGCTGATCGATCTGAGCGGCGAGGGCGCGCCGCGCGAATACAGCTTCGCGCAGCTCGACGAGATGGCCAATGGCGCGGCGCGCGCGCTGCTGGCGCGCGGCCTGCAGCGCGGCGATCGGGTCGCCATCCTGGCGGCGAACTGCACCGAGTATCTGGCCGCCTACTATGGCGCCATGCGCGCCGGTCTGATCGCGGTGCCGGTCAACTTCAAGTTTCCGCGCGACACGATCGATTTCGTCATTCGCGACAGCGGCTCGCGGCTGGTGTTCTGCGACCGCGAGCGGCAGGCAGACTGTCCCGCGGATCTGCCGCAGGTCGTGTTCGACGAGGCGGGACCCGGCGGCTTTGCAGCGTTCCTCGATCGCGGTCCTTTCACAGCGATCGACCCCGCACCGGGCGAGCCGGCGATGTTCCTGTACACGTCCGGCTCCACCGGCAAGCCCAAGGGCGTCGTGCTGTCGCACCAGAGCCATATCTGGGTCGCGCAGGTGCGGATGGAAGGACAGGATCTGTCGCGGCACCGCTACCTGATCGCCGCGCCGCTGTACCACATGAACGCGCTGGCGCTCAGCAAGCTGGCCTGCGCGGCGCACGCCGGCATCGTGATGCTGCCGCAGTTCACGTCCAAGGCCTACGTCGAGGCCATCGGCAAGTATCGCTGCACCTGGCTCACGGCGGTGCCGCCCATGGTGGCGATGATGCTGCGCGATGCCGAGGCGATGGCGCATGCCGATTTCTCGTCGGTCGAGTTCCTGCGGATGGGTTCGGCGCCGGTCAGCCCCAGCCTGCTCGAAGCGATTCACAAGGCGATTCCGAACGCCAAGGTCAATAACGCATATGGCACCACCGAAGGCGGGCCGGTGGTCTTCGGCCCGCATCCGCGCGGCCTGCCGCAGCCGCCGCTGTCGGTCGGCTATCCGCATCCGCGCGTGCAGCTTCGACTGGTCGACGGCGACGAGCTGAATGCCGAGCAGGGTGTGCTGCAGTTGAAGTGTCCGGCGCTGATGTCCGGCTATCACAACCGGCCCGACCTGAAGCCGCCGTTCACCGAGGATGGGTTCTACGTCACCGGCGACGTGTTCCGCCGCGACGCCGACGGCTTCCACTTCTTCGTCGGCCGCGTCGACGACATGTTCGTCAGCGGCGGCGAGAACATCTATCCGGGCGAAGTCGAGAAGATGCTCGAGTCGCATCCGTCGATCGCGCAGGCCTGCGTCGTGCCGATCGACGACGAGGTCAAGGGGCAGAAGCCGGTGGCCTTCTGCGTGCTGCGCGACGGCGCCGCATTGGGCGAGGCCGAGGTCAAGCAGTACGCGCTGGCCAAGGCGCCGGCCTACCAGCACCCGCGCCACGTCTGGTTTCTCGAGCGGCTGCCGCTTGCCTCGACGAACAAGATCGATCGCAAGGCGCTGATGACGCTGGCCCGCGAACGGGTCGGCGCGGCCGCCTAGTCGGGTCCGCGGCGACGCGCGTCCGCACGCGCTTTCCAGTCTTCGTCCGCGCGGTGGCCACGACGTGCCGCGCGTGGGCCCTTCGGAATCGATCGGCACCCGCCCGGCAGGTACCCGCCCGGCACGCCGGCAAGATGTGCAGCAAAATGGCAGGCCCTCCCACCGACGAACCGCGGTCCTCCTTCCGACAGAGAGGTTTACGTGATGAAGAAGCTCGGAATCGCCTTGGCTGTAACGCTGAACACCGGACTGCTGGCCGGCGCCCTGCAGGTGGGCGAAGCCCATGCGCAGGCTTATCCGTCGCGTTCGATCACGATGATCGTTCCGTATGCGCCGGGCGGGACCGGCGACGTGCTCGGGCGCGTTCTCGCGCAGGAGATGTCGGCGACACTGGGGCAGAACGTCGTGGTCGACCTGCGGCCGGGGGCCAGCGGCAACATCGGCGCGGAGCACGTCGCCAAGGTCGCCAAGCCGGACGGCTATACCTTCCTGCTGGCAGCCAGCAGCCTGGCCACCAGCGTCAGCCTGATGAAGCTGCAGTTCGATCCGCGCAAGGATCTGACGCCGGTGGCGGGCATCGCGGCCATTCCCAACCTGGTCGTGATCTCGGCCGATTCGCCGCTGAAGACGCTCGGCGACGTGGTGAAAGCCGCCAAGGCGCGGCCCGGCGAACTGAACTTCGGCTCCTCGGGGCCGGGCACCGGCAGCCATCTGGCGGGCGAGCTGTTCAAGGACGCCGCCGGCATCCAGATCACTCACGTGCCGTACAAGGGCAGCGGCGCCGTCTATCCGGACCTGATCGCGCAGCGGGTCACGCTGCTGTTCGACGTGATGGGCTCGGCGGTGGGACAGGTCAAGGGCGGCAAGGTCAGGGCGCTGGCGACGACCTCGAAGCGCCGCTCCAAGGCGCTGCCCGACGTTCCGACCATCGCCGAGCAGGGCTACCCGGACTACGAGCTGGTGACCTGGTTCGGCTTCTTCGCGCCGGCGGGCACGCCGCCCGAGGCGCTCGCCAAGCTGGAGCAGGCGACGGCGGCGGCGCTGAACAGCCCGGCCGTGCGCGAGCGCCTGTCGCAGATCGGCTCCGAGCCGGTGCCGGTACCGGCGGCTGCGTTCGGTACCTACTTCAATCAGGACGTGGAGCTGTGGGCGCGGCTGGTGAAGCAGGGCAAGGTGGCGCCGCTGCAGTGACGGCAGCGGCGCGCCTCGGCTGCAGCTCGGCGGCCCCGCTCAGCCGCAGCTTCGCGCCCAGTCGGCGATGATGCGGCAGCACTCGCGCCGGTGCTCCGGCTGATCGAACAGATAGTGCTTGGCGCCCTTGATGGGCGTCAGCAGCTTGCGCTCGTGCGGCACTGCGTCGTACAGCATCTTCGCGTGACCCGGATAGCAACCGGGATCGGCCGTGCCGTAGATGACGTGTACGGGGGCCTGGACGGTCTTCAGCCGTTCCGGGCCGTTGCCGTTCGATGTCCGGTTGCTCCATTGCGACAGCCATGAGCGCAGCGTCGTGAAGTGCCCGATCGTGGCCGGGATCAGATTGGCCACGTAAGGGTCGCCCCACTGCGTGCTGGCGGCACGGTCGGACGGATCGATGGACAGATCGAGATTGCGCGGGTCCGCCATCGTCGCGTGAACGACGAAGGGCAGGTCGTCGACGCGGCCGCCGGTCTGTCCTTCGAGCTCCTGCAGCCGCTGCAGCGCCCACTGCGTGATGCGCTCGTTGCGCGCCAGCTGCGCCGCGCGATAGCGGGCCAGGAAATCGGCCGAGTACGGCGGGCCATTGTCCGGGTTGAACATGTCGAGCGCAGGATCGCGCTTGAACGGATCGTGCTCGTCGAGCACCGCTGGATCCAGCTTCTCGGTCAGCACGATGTTGCGGCCCGGATGAGCCATCAGCATGATCAGGCCGTCGGCCGGCGGCAGGTCCATCCTGGTCAGGTCGGGCGGACCGCCGGCGGGCGGCGCCGTGATCGTCGGCTGCTCGGCCTGATTCTGATACAGCGCGACCAGCCCGCCGCCGCCCGAATTGCCGATCAGGATGACGCGCTTGTAGCCCTCGCTGCGCAGATGCCGCACCACCGAGCCGATGTCGACGACGCAGTGCTCGAGCAGCAGCATCGATTCGTTGCCGATATAGCGCGTGGTCATGCCGATTGCGTCGACGCCGTTCTCGGCCAGCGTAGCAAGCGCGTAATGACCCATGAAGTTCGACGACGGGTGGATCACCACCACCGCGGTGTCCGACGGGCCGCCGGTCGCGCGGTGCCGCGTACACCACAGCACGCCGGCGCGGCGCGCCACGCCAGACTGGACATCCATCGCGCCGGCGGCCTGCATGGGCACCGCCAGCAGCTCGCGCTTCGATTCCGTGCGTGTATTCATCGCGCTCACCGCGCCGCCCAGGACAGGTAGTAGTCGGGGTTCTCGCGCTCCAGCGCGGCGCGGCCGATCAGCAGCGGCTGGAACGTATCCAGCATGACGGCGATCTCCTCGGTGCGCTGGCCGACGCGCGCGGCCGCCGACTCGTAGGCCGCCGGGTGCGGTCCGTGGATGTGGCCGGCCGGATGCAGCGACAGCGAGCCGCGGTCTATGCCGCTGCCTTTGCGGCTGAAGAAATTGCCCTCGGCGTAGAAGATCAGCTCGTCCGAATCGACGTTCGAGTGGTACGACGGAATCGGCATGGCACGCGGATCGTAGTCGAGCACGCGCGGCACGAAGTTGCAGAAGACGCAGTTCGGCGCCTCGAACACCTGGTGCACCGGCGGCGGCCGGTGGAAGCTGCCCGTGATCGGCGAGAAGTCGGCGATGTTCAGCGCGTACGGATAGTTGCAGCCGAACCAGCCGACCACGTCGAACGGATGGGTCTGGTACGTGTAGTGCGTCAGTCCGTCGCGGTTCTTGACCACGACATCGACGTCGCTGCCCTCGACCAGCAGCGGCCCCTCGGGCCGGCGCAGGTCGAGCTCGGAATAGGGCGCTTCCTGGTTGTACTGGCCGTACTGCGTCAGATAGCGCTTCGGCGGGCGTACGTGTCCGGCGGTCTCGAAGATCAGCGCGCGCAGCGGCTCGCCTCCCTGGACCACCCAGCGGTGCGTCGTGGCCTTGGGCATGACGACGTAGTCGCCCTTGCCGACGTCGAGCACGCCGAACACGCTCTCGATCCTGGCGCTGCCGTCATGGATGTAGACCAGCTCGTCGCCGACCGCATTGCGATACAGCGGGGAGGTCTGGTCGCAGACCGCGAACGACACCAGGACGTCGCTGTTGCCGCACAGCAGATGGCGCGAATCGACCATGTTGCCGCCGGCGGCCACCCCGCGCGTGTCGAGCAGGCGCGGCAGCAGCGGCCGGTTGGCGACCAGTTCCGGCGCGGCGTGCTCGGGGGCGGCCACGCGTACCACGGCCGACGGCGGATGGCGGTGATACAGCAGCGACATATCGGAGGAAAATCCTTCCTCGCCCATCACCTCCGCGGCGTAGAGCTTGCCGTCGTCGCGGCGGAACTGCGAGAACCGCTTGCGCGGAACGTCGCCGACCTGCATGAAATAGGGCATCGGTGCACTCCTTTCGGGCCGAGCGGATGGCTTTGCATGCTCGATATACGTGCAATTGTAGATTTGTTTTTACTTGATCGCCAATGTTTGTGGTCGATGATTGCCTGTTGAGCGGGCTCTGAAGTAATATTCTTCTAAATGATCCGTAGAGGGCTCCGTGGAATTCACATTCGGTGAGTACTTCGAATACAAGCACCACGCGGCGCGCATCCCGGCCCTGACAGCCGACGGCAGCGATCCGCAGCGGCATCGCGTGGTCATCGCCGGTGGCGGACCGACCGGCCTGGCGCTGGCGCTCGACATTGCACGGCACGGCGTGCCGGTCACGGTTCTCGAGGCCGATGACACCGTCTGCAGCGGCAGCCGCGCCGGCGCGTTCACGCGGCGCACGCTGGAGATCCTGGAGCGGCTGGGGGTCATCGACGAAGTGATGCGAACCGGTCATGGCTGGACGACGGGCTGGACCTACTACCGAGACAAGGAAGTCTTCCGTCTCGAGATGCCGCACGACGAAAACCAGAAGTATCCGCCGATCATCAGCCATCTGCAGAACTACATCGAGCACTGCATGGTCGATGAGGCCGAGCGCCTGGGCGATCTGATCGACATCCGCTGGCAGACGCAGGTCAAGGCGCTGCGGCAGGACGCGCAGGGCGCGCGCCTGGAAGTGACGACGCCGGCCGGCGACTATGCGCTGGACGCCGACTGGGTGGTCGCCTGCGACGGCGGGCGCAGCACGGTGCGCGAGCTGCTCGGCCTGCGGCTGGAAGGCCGCCGGCACGAAGGGCGCTACGTCATCATCGACATCCGCATCGATACCGACGGCCTGCCCGTGGGGCGACGCTGCTGGTTCGATCCGCCGTCGAAGCCGGGCGGCACGCTGCTGATGTACAAGAAGCCGAGCGGCATGCTGCGCTTCGACTACCAGCTCGACGACGAAGACGACGAGAACGAGGAGATGAAGCCCGAGCGGGTGTTCAAGCAGGTCGGCGAGCACCTGAAGATGCTCGGCGTCGACCGCCCGTGGGAGCCGGTCTGGATGAGCCTGTACCGGGCCAGCGCGCTGACGCTGGACAGCTATCTGCACGGCCGCGTGCTGTTTGCCGGCGACGCCGCGCACCTGGTGCCGATCTTCGGCGTGCGCGGCATGAACTCGGCGATCGACGACGCGCACAACCTCGGCTGGAAGCTGGCCTTCGTCGTGAAGGGCCTGGCCTCGCGCACGCTGCTGCAGACCTACAGCGACGAGCGCGTCTATGCCGCGCGCGAGAACCACCGCTTCGCCTCCAAGAGCGCCGAATTCATGGCGCCGCCGTCCCGGCCGTTCCGCTTGATGCGCGACGCCGTGCTGTCGCTGTCCGAGAAGCACCCGTGGGTGACGCGGCTGATGAACCCGCGCCAGCATGCCGCGATTCCGCTGGTCCATTCGCCGCTCAATGCGTTCGCGCGGCGCTCGGCGGAGTTCGGTGCTGGGCCCGTGCCGGGCGACATCCTGCGTGAATGCCCGATCGAGATCGAAGGCCGCCGCGGCTTCCTGACCGATCTGCTGGGGCCGCATTTCACCGCCTTCTACTTCAGCGAGAGCGGCGAGGTGCCGGCGCCGCTGGCGGCCGCCTTCGCGTCGATCGCGTCGCGCATGCCGTTCCAGGTGCAGCGGATCGTCCGCGGCGCGGCGGCGGGCGGAAAGGCGCCGCCGGGAATGCCGGCTGCGCCGCAGGCCTCCATAGCGGAGGCGGCGGCGATCGATGCGACCGGGCGCCTTTTCCCCATGTACGGGGCGCGCGACGGCAGCCTTTACTTGGTGCGGCCCGACGGGCACGTGATGGCGCGCTGGCTGAGCGCCGAGCCGGACGAGCTGGTCGAGGCGCTGGGCCGCGTGGTCGCCGCCGAATCGGAGGTGCTGTCGTGACCGAGCAGGAACTGGATGAGCTGTACACGAAGCTGTGTTACGGTCTGACCGAGGCGGGCGAGACGCGCACGCCTATGGTACTGGCCCGGCTGGCGCTGCTGCTGATGAAGGCGGTCGATGACTCCGCCGCCGTCGAGCGGGCGATCGGCGAGGCGCTGGACGGTTTCACGGGACCTCAATGAGCCAAGCGAAGAAGCGCCTGATCGTCGCAATCACCGGCGCCACCGGCGCCGTGTACGGCTTGCGTGTGCTCGAAGAGCTGCGCGCGCTGCCCGGCTGGGAAAGCCATCTGGTCGTGTCCGAGGCCGGCGTGCTCAATGCCTGGCAGGAGCACGGACTGTCGCGTAAGGACTTCACCGGACTGGCCGACGTCATCTACAACCCGCGCGACGTCGGCGCGGCCATTGCCAGCGGCTCGTTCCTGACCGAGGGCATGGTGGTCGTGCCCTGTTCGATGAAGACGCTGGCCGCCGTGGCGCATGGCTACGCCGACAATCTGATCAGCCGCGCCGCCGACGTCGTGCTGAAGGAACGGCGCCGGCTGGTGCTGCTGACGCGCGAAGCGCCGCTGAACCTCGCGCACCTGCGCAACATGACGGCGGTGACCGAGATGGGGGGAATCATCTTCCCGCCGGTGCCGGCGTTCTATTCGGGCGCTGCCACAGTCGACGACCTGGTCAATCACACGGTGCGCCGGGTGCTCGACCTGTTCGGCATCCATTCCAACCGGCTGGCACGCTGGGAAGGCATGAAGAACGGGCGCCGCACCGGCGCCGACGGCGGCGATCCGCCGGTTTCAGACGACATCAAGGATTGAAGCAATGAACGAGGGTTTTCGCGGCTTTCTGGACCGCCTGCGCGAGCATGACGAGCTGGTCGACATGCGGCAGCCGGTGGACATCCGCCACGTCGCCACGCTGGTCGACCAGAGCGACAAGGCGCTGATGTTCCACAACGTGGTCGGCTATCAGATGCCTATCGTGTCCGGCATCATCCGCTCGCGCGAGCGCGCGATCATGTCGATGGGCTGCGAGAACTACAGCGAGGTCGAGCTGAAGCTGCAACGCGGCATCGACAATCCGATTCCGCCGAAGCGCGTCAGCACCTCGCCGACCAAGGAAGTGATCAAGACCGGCGACGACGTCGACCTGTTCCAGATCCCGATTCCGATGTCGTCGATCTTCGACGGCGGCCCGATGATCACCGCCGGCGTCGTCATCGCCAAGGATCCCGAGTACGGCATGAACTGCGGCATCTACCGCTTCATGGTCAAGGAGAAGGCGCTGACCGGCATCGACATCGTCACGCCGAACAATATGCGGCTGTTCGCGCAGCGCGCCTACGAGGCCGGGCGGCCGTGCCCGATCTCGATCTCGATCGGCACGCATCCGTTCGAGATCATGGGCTCGGGCTATCGCGCGCCGATCGGCGTCGACGAGATGGCGATCGCGGGCGGCATCCGCGGCCATGCGGTCGAGCTCGCGCCGTGCGAGACGATAGACCTGCCGTACATCGCCGACGCCGAGATCGTGCTCGAGGCGGAGATCCTGCCTACCGGCTGGACGCAGCCGGAAGGGCGCTTCGGCGAGTTCACCGCGCTGATGGGCGGGCTGCACTGGAATCCGAACGTGCGCGTGAAGGCGATCCTGCATCGGAAGGACGCCATGTACTACGCGCTGCACATGCCCTGGGAGAACACCTGGCTGGCCGCGCCGACCCGCTATCAGGCGATCCGCCGCGCATTGAAGACCGCCGGCGTGCAGGTGAAGGACATCAACGTCACGCTCGGCGGCCGGGCCTTCTGGCACGCCATCATCTCGATCAAGAAGCAGGCAGGCGAGGGCAAGAACGCGCTGCTGGCGGCCTTGTCGGTCATGGACCTGAAGCACGTCGTGGTGGTCGACGACGATATCAACGTGTTCGATCCGGTCGAAGTCGAGTGGGCCATCGCCACGCGCGTGCAGGGCGACCGCGACCTGATCATCATCCCGGGCGCGCGCGCCAAGCCGCTTGATCCCAGCCTGCCGGTGATGCCTCCAGGCGTGGTGCCGACCGGCGCCAAGGTCGGCGTCGACGCGACGATCTCGGAAGGCATTCCGCACGAGCGCTTCGAGCGCATCTCGTACGCATACGCCGATCGCGCCAAGATCGCCGACTACGTCGGCGGCAAGGCCGATCCGGTGAATGTCGCCGGCGCCGACAAGGTGACCGAAGCGGCACAGGCCATTCTGACGGCGATCGACGCGACGCCGCTGTACTACCAGGACATCGCGGATCGCTTCTCGATGTACGACTTCCAGACCATCGCGCGCGCGCTCGGCCAACTGCACGAGGAGCAGAAGCTCTGGCAGACCGCCGAGGGCCGGATGTGCGTGCGCGGTTCCCGATTCGAGGCCAAGCCGCACGGCGCGCGCGGCTGAACCATCCCACCTTTGCCACGGAGGAAGCCTAGATGAATCGCCAACGATTTCTGCGTATGAGTGCCGCGCTTGCGGTCGGTTCCGTGTTCGCGGCCCCGGCCGCGGCGCAGGAATGGCCGGTACCCGGCCGGCCGATCCGCATCCTGATGCCGTTCCCCCCGGGGGGCACGGCCGACACCTTGTCGCGCGCCATTGCCGCCCGGCTGACGGTACAGCTGGGCGTGTCGGTGGTGGTCGAGAACCGCCCCGGCGGTTCGACGATCATTGCCGTCAACGAGCTCAAGCGTTCACCGCCGGACGGCACGACGCTGATGTACACGGTCACCGGCACCACCAGCCAGCTGCCGCATCTGTACTCGAAGCCGCCGTACGATGTGTTCGCCGATTTCACGCCGCTGTGCCTGGCGGCGTACAACCAGCTGATCCTGATCGCCAAGACGAACGCGCCGTTCGATTCGATGCAGGGCCTGATCGACTACGCGCGCGCCAATCCGGGCAAGGTCAACTACGCGTCGTTCGGCAACGGTTCGTTCCCGCACATCGTCAGCGAGCAGCTGAAGCGCCAATACAACATCCAGATGACGCATGTGCCGTACAAGGGCGGCTCGGATGCCGGCCGCGCGGTGATGGGCGGCGAAGTCGACCTGCTGTTCGATGCGCCGGTCTCGGCAATGAACGCCGCGCGCGCCGGCCGCGTCAAGATGCTGGCCATCGTGGGGCCCAGCAAGATCGAAAGCGCCCCCGAGCTGAAGACGATGAGCGAGCTGGGCTTCCCGGGCTTCGACCAGCCCGGCCTGGAGCAGCTGCTTGGTCCGGCGGGCATGCCCAAGCCGCTGGTCGACAAGATCAACGCCGAGCTGGTCAAGGCGTTGAACTCGCCTGAAGTCAAGCAGATGTACGTCAGCAACGGCCTGATCTTCAAGGCCACGAGCGCCGAGGAACACGCTCGCATCATCCGCGAAAGCTATGACAGCTGGGGCGAGGTGATCAAGCGCACCGGCATCAAGCTGGATTGAACGGTACGGGATTGAACGGCACAGGAGCGTTATGAAACTGGTTCTTCACAATGGCGGCAAACTCGGCGTGGTCCGGGATGACAAGGTCGTCGACGTCAGCTCGGTCTTCGCCGGGCGCGATCTGCGTTTTCCGCTGACGCAGATGCACATCGCGATCGAGGAGTTCGCGCAGCTGGAGCCGACATTGAAGAAGCTGGCGGCCGAGAATCCCGGCGTGCCGCTGAGTTCGGTGCGGCTGGAGGCGCCGATGCCGTCGCCGACGAAGGTGATCGGCGCCTTCTCGAACTATCGGCGGCATACGGTGGAGATGCGCGGCGCCGGCGCGGTGCAGGCCAAGCCGGACATCCTGCTGAAGGCGCCGTCGTCCATCGTCGGCCCGGCCGATTCGATCGAGCTGCCCGCCATCGACAAGCCGGTTCATCACGAGCCTGAGCTGACCGTCATCATCGGCCGCAAGGTGCGCAACCTCAGCGTCGAGGATGCGTACTCGGCGGTGTTCGGCTACACGACGCTGCTCGACATCACGGTGCGCGAGGACGGCGACCGGTCGCGGCGCAAGTCGTACGACACGTTCACGCCCATGGGGCCGATGATAGTCACGGCCGACGAAGTGCCCGATCCGCAGAACGTCAGCATCAAGCTGTGGGTCAACGACCAGCTGCGGCAGGACGCGAGCACGCGAGACATGACCTTCGGCATCGCGCAGATCATCGCGTACACGTCGTCGGTCATGACGCTGTACCCGGGCGACGTCATCGCCACCGGCACGCCGGAAGGCGTTGCGCCCATCGTTCCCGGCGACGTGGTCAGGATAGAGATCGAGCACGTCGGCGGCATGTCGATCCCGGTGAAGCGCGCGCAAGCGTCATGACGGCAGCCCAGGCGTCCGCGCCGGACACCGGCGAATTCGACCGGGCGATGGCCGAGCAGAACCTGGCCGGCCTGTGGAACGCGCGCGTGCCCTCGCATCGGCCCGAGCCCGCGTTCCTGTGGCCGTGGCAGCCGGTCAACGACGCGCTGATGCGCGCCAGCCGCGAGATCGACATCGCGTTCGCCGATCGCCGCGTGGTGAAGCTGTGCAATCCGCATCTTCCGTCGAAGGCGGCGTCCCGGACGATCCAGTTCAATTTCTCCATCGTCAATGGTGGAGAGGTGGCGCCGGCGCACCGGCATACGCTGGCGGCGATCCGCTTCGTCGTGCGCGGCCGCGGCGCCTACACGACGGTCAACGGCATCCGCTGCGAGATGGAGCCGGGCGATCTCATCTACACGCCGTCGTGGTCCTGGCACGACCACTATCACCGGATCGATGAGCCTATCGTCTGGCTGGACGGTCTGGACGGGCCGCTCGTGCAGGCGCTGAACCTCGCGTTCTTCGAGGAGTACACGCAGCCGGCGCAGACGATAGAGCGCGAGGCCGACGAGGCCTGGCGCTATCCGTGGCAGCGCGCCTATGCCGAGCTGTGCGCGATCAACCCGGCCGACGAGAGCCCAGACGATGGCGCCGTGCTGCGCTATCCGGAGCTGCCGACGATGGCCTGTGAGCTGCGGCGGCTGCGGCCCGGCCTGCGCACGCGCCAGCATCGGCGTACCGGCGTGGATCTTTATCACGTGGTGCGCGGACGCGGCGTCACCGAAGTGGCGGATCAGCGGATCGAATGGGCCGCCGGCGACACCTTCGTGGTGCCGGCCTGGCAATGGCAGCGCCACGAGAACGCGGGCGCAGACGAGGCCGTGCTGTTCGCGATGAGCGATCGGCCGGTGATCAAGGCAATGGGTTTGTATCGGGAGGAGCGGCGATGAAAGTGATGATCGCCGGCGGCGGCATCGGCGGCCTGACGACCGCAATGGCGCTGCATCGCAAGGGGTTCGACGTCACCGTGTTCGAGCAGGTGCCCGAGATACGGGCGCTGGGCGTCGGCATCAACATCCTGCCGCACGCGGTGGGTGTGCTGGCCGAGTTCGGGCTGCTCGATGCGCTGCTGGCCACCGGGCTGGATGCGAAAGAGTACATTTTCATGAATCGGCACGGCCAGCCGATCCTGGCCGACGCACGCGGCCGTTCAGCCGGCTACGCGTATCCGCAGATCTCCATCCATCGCGGCGAGCTGCAGATGGTGCTGCTGAACGCCGCGACGCGCATGCTCGGCGCCGACCGCATCCGCACCAGCTCGCGGCTGGCGCGCTTCGAGGAGCGCGGCGACCGCGTGCATGCCAGCTTCGTCGATCGCTACGGCAAGCCGTCGGGCGAGTTCGACGCCGACGTGCTGATCGCCGCCGACGGCATCCATTCGATGGTCCGCGCGCATTTCTATCCCGACGAGGGGATGCCGAAGTGGAACGGCGTGACGATCTGGCGCGGCACCACGGTGGGCAAGCCCTTCCTGAGCGGCAGCAGCATCGTCAAGGCGGGCTGGACGGCGCAGAAGTTCATCTGCTATCCGATCTCGAAGAAGCATGCCGACCAGGGGCTGGCGCTGATCAACTGGATCGCCGACCTGCATTCGGACGACAAGACACTGCTCGAACGCGAGGACTGGAACCGCCCCGGCCGGCTGGAAGACTTCCTGCCGAAGTTCGAGTCGTGGAAGTTTCCGTTCATGGACGTGCCCTGGGTGATCCGCAACGCGGACAGCATCTTCGAGTTTCCCATGGTCGACCGCGATCCGGTCGAGCGCTGGAGCTTCGGCCGCGTCACGCTGCTCGGCGACGCCGCGCATCCGATGTATCCGATCGCGTCGAACGGCGCCACGCAGGCGATTCTCGATGCGCAGACGATCGCGCAGTCGCTGTCGGAGATCGCCGATCCGGTGGCGGCGCTGCGCGACTACGAGGCCAAGCGGCTGCCGCAGGCTGCGCAGATCGTGCGCATGAACCGGCAGCAGGGGCCGGACGTGATCCTCGACATCGTGCACGAGCGGGCGCCGGACGGCTTCGCCAGCATCGACGACGTGGTGCCGCGCGCCGAGCTGCTCGACATCGTCGGCCGCTACAAGACGGCTGCCGGCCACCGGCAGGACGCTAGCCCTGCGGAATCGGCAGCGCGGTAGAGAACTTGATCTGCTCCATCGCGAAGCTGGAGCTGACGTCGTGCAGCTCCACCATCTTGATGAGCCGCTTGTAGACCTCGTCGTAGCCGTCGATGTCGCGCACCACGACTCGCAGCAGATAGTCGATGTCGCCGCTCATCCGGTAGACCTCGACGATCTGCGGGATCTCGGCGACCGCCTTGGCGAACTTCTGCAGCCAGGCGTCGTTGTGGCGATTGGTGCGCACCGAGACGAAGACCGTCGTTCCCAGCCCGAGCTTCTTCGGATCGCAGAGCACCACCTGCTTGGCGATGATGCCGTCTTCCTTCAGCTTCTGGATGCGCTTCCAGCACGGCGTGGGCGAAAGCTCGACGCGCTTGGCGATCTGCGCGATGGGCAAGGTCGCGTCTTCCTGCAGCAGGGCAAGAATTTTTCGGTCGATCTCGTCCATCGATGGGCGGCGATTTAGAAGATTTTTACCTCTCTGCCACTATACCCGCGAAATTAGTTTCCGCGCAAAACGGAATCGGACACCGGGCCAACGCTGCCGAAATCCCCCAGTCTGCCCAACCAGTCGTTGTGAGGACCATACGCGGTAATGATGGCCTGCCTGAGCCAGGCGATGCGGGCCGGGTCGAGGCGCGGCAATGCCGCGGCCAGGTCCGCCTCGTCCTTCGGGCGCGGCTGCCTGGCCTTGTAGAACAGCTGGACCTCGGGCGCGAGCACCGGCACGCCGTCGGCGGTATGGAAGCCCAGCGCCGGCAAGGGCCGCGAGACTGCCGCGCAATGGCGTGATCGCCATTCGTGATCGTCGCCGTCGTCGAGCATCAGCTGCAGCCGCCACGCGGAGGAGCCGGGTTCGCGGCACCAGACGTCGGAGACCGCCGCGCCGAGCGCTTCGCCGCGCGGCCAGCGGCGAAGCGTTCCCGGCGGGTCGGCGGCCCAGCAGTCCCAGTCCGCCAGCCATTCGCGAGCCTGCTCACGGTCGCGCCGCAGCAGCAGCACGTCGATGTCGCCATGCGGCCGCAGCGCTCGGCCCACGAAGCATTCGATGGCGTGGCCGCCGGCGATCCACCAGGGGAAGGGCGCGCCCTCGAATAGCGCCGCGACATGCCGCAGCGGCAGCGGCTGCCATGGCTTGTGGTGTTCGGCAGTCATCGTGCGCTTGGCCATCACGCGCTTATAGCACGGGACGAAAGCGCGAGTCGGGAGCACCAGCGGCGATAGCACGAATCGGAGCTGCGGGCTGTAAGTACAGGCCGGAAGTCCGGATCGGCCAGGGCCGGAAGGGCGCAGCGAGGGGGCGGCGAGGGAGCGGGCCGCGATGCGCTATGCTGGTCCGCTGTTGAACACTGGCCCTCTTGAACACCGACCCTCTTGAACACCGGCCCTGATGGCCCCGCCGCCGGTCTCTTCATCCATCGGAGTCTGCCCGCATGCCCTTTGCCTCGCTCAGCGGCGCTGCCGCGATCAGCCTGCCGGCGCGACGGCGCGCACGATCGCGCCGCAATGCGATCGTCACCAGGGCGGCTGCGGCCGCCGTAGCGTCGGCCGCGCTCCTCGGCAGCGCGCCGGCCTCTGCCGAAAGCCTCGCGACTTCGGCGTCGAGCGCCGGGTCGTCGGCTTCCAGCGCGGGCTCGGCTTCGCTGCGCGGTTCGTCGGATTCGATCCGCTCGTCCGGTGACAGCTCGCGCGGCGGCAACGCGGTGGCCGAAGGCGACTATCGCGTCGCCGAGGTCGCGGCCGCCGACGCGCGCCCCGGGACACTGCGCGTCGCCATGCAGCCGGAGCCCGGCACCGCGGCGGGCGCCGCTTTCGATCTGTATCTGCCGCAGCAGGCGCTGAACGGACGGCCGCTGCGGGCCGGTGAGCTGGTCAGCGCGCGGCACCGGCCGTACGGGCTGGAGTTCGCGCGCCGCGACACCGGAGAGCCGTTCTTTCTCGTGCTGGCCGATGCCTGGCAGCACGATCTGCAGACCCGGCCGCTGACCGAGTGACGCAGGGCGCACTGGCCGCTATGATGCGCTGGACGCGCGTGGCGGGCCTGCTGGGCTTGACCGCTCTGGCTCCTCTGGCCGCGAACACAGCGGCGGCACAGACGGCGCCGTCCGCATGGCCCTCATCTGCCCAGTTCTGCGACCGTGCGCAGGTCCACGATGCACGACAGCAGGACCGGCTGCTGCGCTTCGCGGCCGCGGTCCATGATGCGCTGGACGCATCTTCGGCGCGCGGCGCCGGCGTCGCGCTGATCGCCCGCTCCGGCATCGATCTGAGCCGCTTCGACGTCCGCTATTCGCATGCCGGAATCGCGCTGAAGTCCGGCGACGACGCACGCTGGTCGGTCCGGCAGCTCTACTACGCCTGCGACGAGGCGCGGCCGCGACTGTACGACCAGGGCGTGGCCGGGTTCCTGTTCGGCATGGAAGCACCGGCGATCGCCTACGTTTCCATCGTGCTGCTGCCCGACTCCGCCGCCCGCGATCTGCAGCGCGCCGCAAGCGATACGCGCGTGGCGCGGCGCCTGCTGGCTGCGCGATACAGCGCCAATGCCTTCCCGTTCTCGGTGCGCTATCAGAACTGCAATCAATGGGTGGCCGAGATGCTTGCCGCCGCTTGGAGCGGATCCGACGGCCCGCTGGATCCCGCGGCGGATCTCGCAGCGGATCTCGCAGCGGATCTCGCAGCGGATACCGCGGCGGACACCGTAGCGGCAGGCGAAGCCCGCGCCCGCGCGCAGCGCTGGCTGGCCGAGGCCGGCTATGCGCCGGTGCCGATCGACATAGGCTCGCATCTGCTGAAGTTCGCCGGTTCACTGATGCCGCTGCTGCATTTCGACGATCACCCCGAGGACGAGCGGCTGGGCCTGCGGCTGCGCGTTAGCCTGCCGACGACGATAGAAGCCTTCATCCGGCATCGCCTGCCGCAGGCGCGGCGCATCGAGCTGTGCCACGACGATTCGCGCATCGTGGTGCGCCACGGCTGGCAGCCGATCGCCGACGGCTGCCGGCCCGAAGCAGGGGATCGCGTGCTGACGCTGTCCTGAGCGCGACAGCGTGCATCCCGGCCATGACCTGCCAGGTAATCGCCACCGGATCGCGGCGCCGGCACCATGCAGTCACAGCGGCAATCGTGCCGCTTCTGCAAGGAGTCCTGTCATGCGATACATCGAGTCCTCCAAACTGCTGAAGAACGCCCTGTGGATGGATGCCGCCGCCGGTGGTGCAATGGCGCTGCTGCAGCTGCTGGGCACCGCCGCCGTGGTCCGGCTCACCGGGCTGCCCACCGCGCTGCTGCTGGGCAGCGGCGCCTTCCTGCTCGGCTTCGTCGTCCTGCTCGTGCTGATGGCTCGCGCGACGCGCCTGCCGGCGGCGCTGGTGCTGCTGGTCGTCGTCGGCAACTTCGGCTGGGCGGTGGGCAGCCTGCTGTGGCTGCTCGTCGGATCGAGCACCGGCAACGGCTTCGGCGTCGCCTACGTGCTGGTGCAGGCGCTTGCCGTGCTGGCGCTGGCCGAGGTCGAATACATGGGCTTGAAGCGCAGCCGGCCGGCCGGCAGCGGCGGACGGCTGCAGACCTCGGCCTCGTGAACGCACGCTGCGGGCGCGGCGGCACCGGCATACTCAGGAGCATGGCGAACATGCACACGACACCAATCCACGCAGCGGCCGAACGCATCCCGGTCGGCGCGCTGATGCGCGAATGGCGCACGCGGCGCCGCCGCAGCCAGATGGACGTAGCGCTCGCAGTGGGCGTATCGCCGCGCCACCTGAGCTTCGTCGAGACCGGCCGCTCGCGGCCGAGCCCGGCGACTCTGCTGGCGATGGCCGAGGAGCTGCAAGTGCCGCTGCGCGAACGCAACCGGCTGCTGCTGGCCGCCGGCTACGCGCCGCGCTTCCAGGAGCGCGCCATTGCTGGCCCCGAGATGTCGGTCGTGCTGCAGTCGCTGCAGCGGTTGCTCGACGCCCATCAGCCTTACCCCGGCGTGGTGCTCGACCGGCACTGGAACGTCGTGCTGGGCAACGCCGCGACGCAGGCGATGATAGGGCTGCTGCCGCCCGAGCTGATCACGCCGGTGCCGAACATCTTCCGGCTCAGCCTGCATCCGCAGGGCATGGCCTCGATCACCGCCAATTTCGACGAGTGGGGGCGCTATCTGCTGCGCCAGCTGCGGCGGCTCGCCGCCGATGCCCCCGACGCACAGTGGGAGGCGCTGAGCAGCGAAGTGCTGGCCTACCCCAATGTGGCGGCGCTGGCCAGCCGCGAGGTGCCCGCGGAGGAGGCCACGCTGCTCGTGCCCTGCGTGATGCAGCTGCCGGCCGGCCGCGTGTCGATGTTCACCACGCTGACGACCTTCGGCACGCCGCGCGACATCACGCTGGAAGAGCTTTGCGTCGAGCTGTTCTATCCGGCCGACGAGGCCAGCGCCGCGCTGCTGCGGGCGATGGCCGGTGCGGGCTGAGCGGATGGGCCTGCGGCGCCAGGACTTGCCGCCGGGTCACGAGCGATTCGCGGGATCTTCGAGATGGGCCACCAGCAGGCGGGCAGCCGGGCTGGGCGGCAGCAGAGGCGATCGGCACATCACGAAGTCCCGGCGGGCCCAGGCGTCGGACAAGGGAATCACCCGAAGACCGAATGCGCACTCGAAGGGAATTGCCATTTCGCTCGGCAGCACCGCCACCCCCAGGCCGGCCAGGACTGCGCGCAACACCGAGTCCACATTCGACAGAACGGCCTTGTAGCGGATCGAGCGGCCTGCCGTCGTCGCCACCTGCCCGACCAGCACTCGCACGGCCCTGGGCGGCGGCAGGCCGACATGATCGTAGTCGAAGCTTTCTTCCAGCGTGCACTCGCTGCGATCGGCAAGAGGGTGATCGGCCGGCGTGACCAGCGCCAGGTGATCCGAGTGAAACACCCAGGTGTCCAGGCCTTCATGATCCGCATCCGCCCGACAGACGCCGATTGCCGCGCTACCGTCACGCACCTGCCGGACCACGTCCCGGCTCAGCATTTCCTCGATATCCACCTGGATGCTCCGATGCTCCTCCTTGCGCATGAAGCTGGCCACGGCCTCGAACAGCCACGAGGAGACCGAGCCGCTCGAGAGGGCGATTCGAACCCGGCCCGAGATGCCCGCGCCGCAGGCGGCCATGTCCTGCTCCAGGGCCTCCACGGTGGACAGCAGCGTCCGCGCATGCTCGAGCATCGCCTCACCGGCCAATGTGGCCCGCATGCCCCCTTTGCTCCGCTCCAGCAGCGGCACGCCCGCTGCCTCGCGCAGCAGCGAAAGACGCTTGCTGACGGCCGACGCCGCGATGCTGTGCTGCTGCGCTGCCGCTGCGATGCTGCGCTTTTCGCATACCGCGATGAACAGGCGAAAGCTGGTCAAGTCCAGGTGCCGCATCGACGCGGCGAGCGGTGAAGCCGACAGCGCATGGGAGCCCAAGATCATCTCCTTTTGGAACGAATAGCATCTCCAAATACCAGCAATCATCTCGAATGGCGATGATAGAGTGGCTTTCGAATCCCGCCGCTGCCGATAACGCCATGAGAAGACGACAGATACTCCTGGGCCAGACCACCGGCATTCAGCCGTCGCGCGCATGCCCCATGGACCGGCGCTTTTCGTACAGCCTCTATGTGCCTGAAAGCTGGTCCCCTGAAACGGCCGCTCGGCACCGCTTCCTGGTGGCGATGCACGGAACGAGCCGGGGGGCGGAAACTGCTCGCGATCTCTACGCCGATCTCGCCGAGGAGATCCAGTGCCTTGTGCTGGCCCCCTTGTTTCCGATGGCTGTCACGGACCAGGAGGAGATGCACAACTACATCTGGGTCAGCTACCAGGACATCCGCTACGACAGGATTCTCTTCGCCATGCTGGACGAGGCGTCGCGGCGCTATGGCGTGCCAGCCGACCGTTTCGCCCTGACCGGATTCTCGGGCGGCGGGCAGTTCGGTCACCGGATGCTGTACCTGCATCCCGAGCGGCTGTCGGCGATATCGATCGGCGCGCCTGGCATGGTGACCTTGCTGGACGACAGCCGGGATTGGTTCACCGGCACGCGCGACTTCGAGAGCCGCTTCGGAAAGCGGCTGGATCTGCCAGCCATTCGCCGCGTTCCGGTCCACATCGTAGTGGGCGGAGACGACAAGCATCCGGAGATCAACGTGGAGCCTGGCGACCCTCTGTTTGCCCCGGGAATCAACGACACCGGCAGCACCCGCGTCCAGCGTGCCCAGGCGCTGCGAGACTCATTGGCTCGCCATGACATTCGAAGCCGGTTCGACATCGTTCCCGGCGCCACCCATTCCCCGAAGGAGGTTCTGCTTGCGGTCGAGTCGTTCCTGCGCGGCGTGATGCTCTGAACTGGCTCTACGAGAAACGCCATGACGCCCAAGGCAGAGACCGCCTCCGACACTTGCGATCCGGTTCGATTGGAAATCATCGTCGGCGCCATGCGGGCCATGCTCGACGAGATGGGAGCCTTGATCGAACGCACGGCGATGTCGGCGATGATCCGGGAGAAGAAGGATTATTTCGTAGCCATCTTCGATCCGCAGGCACGCATGGTCGCCGGCACGGTGCTGCCCCTGTTCGGCCAGATCGTCCGACCGTTGCTGGATCAGTACCCGCTCCAGGCGATGCGGCCCGGCGATATCTATCTGTTCAATGACTGCTACGGCACCGGCGGCGCCGTTTCGCACAGCCCGGACCTGGTTTTCATTGCGCCGGTATTCCAGGACGGAGCGGTGTGCGGCTTCGTTCAGAGCTGGGGTCACTTCGGTGACATCGGCGGCACTCAGCCGGGCTCCATTTCTCCGACGGCCACCAGCATCTTTCATGAAGGCATCCTGATTCCGCCGGTGCGGCTCTACCGCGAAGGGGTGCTCAACGACGAGCTCGTTCGCCTGATCGAGCGCAACTGCCGCTTTCCGGACACGACGCGCGGCGACATGCGCAGCCTGATCGCCGCGGTCCGACTCGGCGAGCGGCGCCTGCAGGAGCTGCTCGAACGCTTCGGCCAATCGGTGGTACTCGGCGGATTCCGTCAGATCCAGGACAGGACCGAAAGACGCGCCCGCCATCTGTTCGGCGAAGTCTTCAAGGCCGGCCGGTATCACGGCCACGACAGCGTCGATACCGATGGCCACGGCAACGGCCCCTTCACCATCCGCATGCGCATGGAGGTGGACGAGGGTTCGGTCAGCATCGATGCCACGGGCAGCGACGATCAAGCGGTCGGGCCGATCAACTTCATCATGCAGCCCGTCGTGCCGTCGCTGTTCTTCGGCATCTACCTGAGCGCACAGGATCCTCCTGAGATGCTCAACGACGGCATGACGCGCCTCATAGACGAGGTCAAGCTCCGGCCCGGCAGCCTGATCCAGCCGCGATTTCCGGCTCCCCTCGGTCAACGCAGCCTGACCTGGCTGCGCAGCCAGACGGCTCTGCTCGCGCTGCTCAACAAGGCCGCTCCCGCCAAGGGCATGGCGTCTTTCCCCGCCTATACCTTCTACTTCCTGCGCGGTGTCGATCCCACATCGCACGATGAGTTCCTGTTGACCGACGGCGTGGCGGTCGGCTACGGCGGACGCGCATTCGCGGATGGCCACGACGCGGTGTACTTCATTGCGCAGGAGAACTATCCGGCGGAGTTCCTCAACGCCAACTATCCGGTACGCCTGCTGCGTTACGAGGTTCGCTGCGATTCGGGCGGACCTGGCCGCTACCGCGGAGGCTGCGGCGTCATCCGCGAGATCGAGATGCTGGGTGACGATTTCCTGGTTTCGACTCGAATCGACGCCACCTTGAACACGCCCTGGGGCGTTCACGGCGGGCAGAGCGGACGGCCCGGCCGGGCGGTTCTCAATCCCGGACGCGCCGATGAGCGAGCGCTGCCTGCATTGTCCGACGGCACGCGACTACGCCGCGGTGACGTCCTGCGCATCGAGACCGGCGGGGGAGGCGGCTTCGGCCATCCCTTCGATCGCCCGGCGGACGCCGTGCGCCGGGACGTGCTCAAAGGCTTCGTGTCGCTTGCATCCGCTCAGGACGACTATGGCGTAGTGCTAGGCGATGAGAACCGGAATCTCGAAATCGATCTGGCGGGTACCGAAAGACGGCGTGCGCATCGCCCCGCCACCAAGCTGTTTCATCGCAACGCCTACCTCGACGAGCTGTGAATCATGGCCAGCCCTCTTACCTCGGACATGAACCTCTGCGCATCAGTCGATATCGGCGGCACCTTTACCGACGTGAGCCTCATGGACAGGACTTCGGGACAGGTCTGGACCGCCAAGGTGCCCACGACCACTTCGGACCCGTCAGTCGGATTCATGACCGGCATCGGGCAGGCCCTGGCGCAGGCAGGGGCCACGCATGCGGATCTGCAGCAGGTCGTACACGGCACCACGGTGGCGACCAATCTGATCCTGGAAGGAAAAGGCGCGGCTGCCGGGCTGATAACCACCACGGGCTTTCGCCATGTCCTCGAGATCGGCCGGCATGGAATTCCTCGCACGGAAAACATCTATGCGTGGCAAAAGCCGGAACGCCCGGTACCCATCGAGCGGATCTATGAGGTTGGCGGAACGATGGATGCGCGCGGTGTCGAGATCCTTCCGCTGGACGAGGCAGCGGTTCGTAACGCAGCCAGACGGCTGAAGTCGCAGGGGGTCTCCGCGGTGGCGATCTGCCTGCTGCACAGCTATGCCAACGACGCGCATGAGCGCGCCGCGCGCGAGATCCTGCAGAAAGAGTGGCCCGAGTGCTCGGTGACGATGTCTTCGGCCGTGCTGCCTACTTTCCGGGAATACGAGCGCAGCATGGCGACCATCCTCAATGCCTATGTGATGCCGGCCGTGTCCAGCTACCTGGAGCGGCTGGAGAAACGCCTGCGAGACAAGGCCGTTTCCGCGCCCTTGATGCTGATGAAGTCGAATGGAGGCATCGCCGGCTCGAAGGCCATCCGCCGCGAGCCCGTCCAGACCGCCTTGAGCGGCCCCGCCGCGGGCGTCGTAGGCATGCAGCTCTTCGCGAGGCTGGGCGGCTTCCCGAACGTGATAGGCGTGGATATCGGCGGCACTTCAGCCGACATCAGCCTGATCAGGAACGGCGAGCCCGGAATGACGATGCAGGGCCGCATCGGGAGCTGGCCGCTGACGCTGCCGATGGTGGACATCAATACGATCGGTGCCGGCGGAGGTTCGATCGCGCGCGTTTCGGAAAACGGCGCTTTGTCGGTGGGCCCCGACAGCGCCGGCGCTACGCCCGGACCGGTGTGCTACGGCCGCGGCGGCACGGCACCCACGGTAACGGATGCTCACGCCGTTCTCGGGCATCTTCCCGCCACGCTGCTGAACGGCGCCATGCAGCTGGATGTGGCCGCCGCCCGCGAGGCGCTCGACGAGAGAATAGCCCGGCCGCTGGGGCTGACGGTGGAGGCCGCGGCGCGCGGCATCCTGGACATCGCTGACAACAAGATGGTCGGCGCAACGCGCGTCATCTCGGTCGAGCGAGGGCATGATCCGCGCGATTTCGTGCTGATGCCTTTCGGTGGCGCCGGACCGCTGCATGGCGGCTCGCTGGCCAGGCTGCTGGGAATCAGGACTCAGTTGCTGCCGCCATCGCCGGGGGTATTGTCGGCGGTCGGTTTGCTGGCTTCGCATCTGCGCTCCGATTTTCAGAGGACCTGTCGCCACAGGGGCGCGGACATCGATATCGAAGCTCTTTCCACGATGTTCGATGAACTTCGATCGGAGGCCTCGGCCTGGTTCGACATCGAGGGCGTGCAATCGTCCGGTAGAACGTTTCGCCTGCTGGCCAGCATGCGCTATCGAGGCCAGGGCTTCGAACTGCGGGTGCCGTGGGATGGCGCATGTGTGGATGCCGATTCAGCGGCCGCGACGATCGGCCGATTTCATGAACAGCATCAGCAGCTCTACACCTTTGCGCAACCCGACATTCCGGTGGAAATCGTGACCTTGCATGTCGAAGCCACCGCAAGCGTTCCCGTCCGCCGCGTCGAAGAGCTGGCCCCCTGCGGCCGGCTGGAAGACGCGCTCATAGGTGAACAGACGGTTCACTTCTCATGCGGGAGCGCGGCGACGCCTCTCTATGAACGCAGCCGCCTCGGACATGGCGCAGCCGTGGCCGGTCCAGCCATCTTCGTGCAGCTGGACACGACGATTCTCATGCTGCCTGGCCAGCGAGCCAGTGTCGACCGATACGGAAATCTGCGTATCGATGAGGTGCTTTGACCGATCGCTTCGATTCTCTCTCAACTCATCAAGGGCTAGCCATGAAAATGCATCGCAACTTGAGCCGTCGACAAGCCATCCTCGCAATCGGCGCTACCGCATCGATGGCCGCGCTGCCGAATGTGGGATCGGCTCAGAGCTATCCCAGCCGGCCGGTCCGAATCATCGTGCCGTTTCCCGCCGGGGGAGGCACCGACGCGGCCACGCGCCTGATGGCCAAGGTTCTTGAAACGCATCTGAACCAGCCGGTAATCGTCGACAACCTGCCGGGCGGAAGCGCGCTGGTCGCGCAGTCTGCTTTGAAGAATGCGCCGGCTGACGGCTATACGATGATGATCACCGGAAACGACATGGTTACCGTGCTGCGTCATCTGCAGAAGGTTCCATTCGACATTCACCGGGACTTCAGCTACATCGGCCGCCTCATCGCATATCCGATGATGCTGATCGGCCGCGGCAATCTCGCTGCAAACAGCCCCGCGGAAGTGTTCGATCTGATTCGGAAATCAGGAAAGAAACTCAACTACGCCACCTATGGCACGGGATCTTCATCGCACATCGGCATGGAGCTTCTGTTGCAACGCCTGGGAGCCCAGATGACGCCGATTCCCTACAAGGGCGGTGCTCCCGCGGCCTTGGGGATTCTCGCCGGCGACGTCGATCTGATGATCGGCGAGCTGACGACCTTCAGCCAGTACGTCACCGAGAAGAGGCTCAAGGCATTCGCGATGATGGAGAACACCAGAAGCGCGGCTCTCCCGGATGTGCCGACGGTCGAGGAGTGCGGCTTCCCCGGCTTCAACTGGATGCCATGGACAGGCGGGATCATGCGCGCCGACGTTCCTCCCGAGATATCAGCCAGGCTTTCGACTGCGTTGCGATTGACGCTGTCGGACAAGGCGCTGCAGCAGACGCTGGAGTCGCGAGGCATGAAGCTGGCATACATGGATCCGAAATCATTCCGGGATCTCGTCGTGAGCACGGACCAGCAGATGGAAAAATTGATCGCCGGCGCTCAAATCAAGACCAACTGATATTCTCCGGGACCGCATGCCGGATGGCACGTCAGCATCGGGCCGATCGGCACTAGACGCCGGCTTCGCGCGGCATCGCCAATGCCTTCAAGGCATCGAGCCGGTCTGCGTCGGCCGCAAGCTTGTCCTCGCGCCAGCGCAGGATCCGCGGAAAGCGTACCGCCACCCCTGACTTGTGGCGCTTGGACAGATTCACCGCCTCGAAGGCCAGCTCGAACACCCAGAACGGTTCGACGGCACGCACAGGGCCGAAGCGCTGCAGCGTATGCGCCCGGATCCAGCGGTCGAGGCGATCGATCTCGGCATCGGTCAAGCCGCTGTAGGCCTTGGCCACGGGCACCAGCGCGTCGCCGTCCCACAGCGCGAAGGTATAGTCGGTATGCAAGGTGCTGCGGCGCCCGTGACCGGTCTGCGCGTAGATCAGCACCGCGTCGATGGTCAGCGGTTCGATCTTCCATTTCCACCAATCGCCGCGACGGCGGCCGCTCAGATAGGCCGACCCGAGGCGCTTGAGCATCAAGCCTTCGGTGCCGCGCTCGCGCGCGCCGCGGCGCAGTTCGGCCGCCTGTTCCCAGCTTGCGGCGGGCAGGCGCGGCGACATCTGCAGCCGGGCGTCGCCAAGTTCGCCCAGCATCCGCTCGAGGCAGGCACGGCGCTCGTCGAGCGTGCGCGTGCGCCAGTCGACGCCGCCGAACTCCAGCAGATCGTAGACCAGCGCGCGCGCCGGCGCGTCGGCGATCAGCCGCGGGCTGGGCTTGCGCCGCTGGATGCGCGGCTGCAGGTGGATGAAGGCGAGCGGCGCGTCGGCACCGGCTTGCCAGGCCAGCAGCTCGGCATCCAGCACCGTACCTTCAGGCAGGCCCAGCGCGGCCTGCTCCAGCTCCGGAAAGCGGCCGTCCAGCCGCTCCTCGCCGCGTGACCACAGCAGCGGCGGCAGGCCGGCGCGGCGGATGATCTGCAGCCGGATGCCATCCCACTTCCATTCGATCTGCCACTGCGTGATATCGCCGAGCGCCTGCGGCGGCTGCTCCAGCGGTGAAGCCAGATAGAACGGGTAGGGCTGGGCCGCGTCACCGGCGGAATCGCCGTCATCGGCCGCGGGAAGCAGCAGGCGTTCGAAGAACTCGGTATCGGGCTGCCAGTGCCCCATCATCCGCTGTGCAATGCGCGCCACGTCGATGCCGCCGTGTTCGGCCAGCGCCTGCTGCACCAGACGCTGCGAGACGCCGACGCGCAATGCGCCGGTCAGCAGCTTGTTGAACACCAGCCGCGCCATGAACGGCAGCTTGCGCCAGGCAGCGACGACGGCGGCGCGGCGCAGTTCGGACGGCTGTCCGGCCAGCGGCTGCAGAAAGGCTTCGACCCAGTCGGCTAGCGTGCCGTCATCCGGTGGCGCAGGTGCTTCTGGCGCCGCCGGCGGCCCTGGAATCGCCGGTGGCTCTGGAATCGCCGGTGGCTTGGGGATCGCCGGTGCTTCCGGGGTCGTCGGTTGCTGCGGGGTCGCCGCCGGCGGAGGTATTTCGGCGCGGTCTTCGGGCTGCATCAGCAGCGCCAGCGTCTCGGCCAGATCGCCGACCTGATGGTAGCTGGCCTGGATCGCCCACAGCGGCAGAGCGCAGGCTTCGGCGGCCCATTGCAGCAGCTCGGTGCTGCTGGCCAGCCTATGCTTGCCGGTATTGATCTTGCCGCCGCGCAGGATGTGCAGCGCCCAGGCGGCGTCGCGTCCGTCGGCCTGCGCGAAGTAGCGCTTCATCGCGGCGAGCTTGTCCAGCGTCGCCGTGCTCTGGTCCAGTTCCTCGTAGAGCCGCGCGAAGGCCTGCATCGATCAGAACTCCACCGCCGGTGCCGCTGCGTCGTCTTCCTCGTCGCCGTATTGCGTGTGCAGCGCTTGCGCGTCCAGCCCGCGTTCGCGCAGCAGCTGCACCAGCGTGTCGCTGTTGCCGTGCGTAGCGAATACGCGGCGCGCGCCAGTCTCTTCTATCGTGCGCAGCAGTGCCGGCCAGTCGGCATGATCGGAGATGACGAAGCCGCGATCGTAGTTGCGCCGCCGGCGGTTGCCGCGCAGCTGCATCCAGCCCGAGGCGAATGCCTGCTGCGCGTGCTTGAAACGGCGCAGCCAGCTGCTGCCGGCCGCCGAGGGCGGCGCCAGCACCAGGCGTCCGGCGAAGTCATGACCGGTCGGATAGTCGGCGACACTCTCGGTATCGGCCAGCGCGACGCCGGCGGCGCGATACAGCTCGATCGGCCGCTGCAGCGCGCCGTGCACGATCGCCGGCGCGGTCAGCACGTGCGCGAGCTCGGCAAGCAATCGTTGTGCCTTGCCCAGCGAATAGGCATACAGTACGGCCGTCTCGCCGCGCGCGGCGCAGTCGCGCAGCCAGCCCTCGATCTGCAGCACCACTTCACGCATCGGCGGCCACCGATAGACGGGAAACGCGAACGTGGCTTCGGTGATCAGCGTATCGCAGGCGAGCAGCTCGAATGGAACGCAGGTCGGGTCGGGCTGGCGCTTGAAATCGCCGGTGAACACCCAGACCTCGCCCTGATGCTCGATGCGAACCTGCGCCGAGCCGAGGATGTGGCCGGCTGGGTGCAAGGAGACTTGCACCGGACCCATATCGAACGCGGTGCCGTAGTCGTGCGCATGCAGATTGGATTCGGCGAGCCGCCATTGCAGCAGGGGCGCGCACGGCGTCGCGCAGTGATACTCCCCCATCTGCGGCCGCGCATGATCGGCATGCGCATGCGTAACGACATTGCACGGCACCGGCTGCCAGGCGTCGATGTAGAAATCGCCGGCGGGGCAATACAGCCCCTGCGGGCGCAGCTCGATCAGGGCGGCAGGCGAGGGCGCCGGGTCTGCAGCCGGCTCGGCGGAGATCGGTTCGACGGATCGATCGGGCATGGACCGCACGGCGGTGAATGGCAGATCCGCCCCATGGTAGACGCGTCGCTGCGCGATGCCCGCGATCGTCGACACGGCAGTGTGACCAAGCGCCCTCACGGCTTCGTCGGAATGACGGCCGGCAAGGCGCCGCGGCTATTGCTTGATGCCCAGGCGCCGTGCCAGCTTGTGCAGATTGCTCGGATCGACGGCGAGCCGATGAGCAGCGCGTGCCCAGTTGCCGCCGTGCGCGGCCAGGGCGGCGCGAATCGTCCGGCGCTGGCAGGCTTCGACGGCCTCCTTCAGGCGCCACGGCGGGGTGCTTCCGGGATCATCGGCCTCATTCGCCGAGGCGGCAGCCGGCGGTGCATCGGCGGCGAGCGAGCCGATCGCGCGGGCCGCGAGCGGCGGAGTCGCTGCAGCGGGCATCGCAGGCGTGGCGATTTCATCCAGATCGAGCAGCTCCGCTTGCAGTGTGACGATGTCGTTGCGGTCCACCCCGCGGCTCATCGCCTTCAGCGCCGCCCGGCTGATGACGTGTTCGAGCTCGCGTACGTTGCCCGGCCACGGATAGCGGCGCAGCGCGTCCTCGGCACGCGCATCCAGCCGCAGGCTGCGCAGCCCGAGGCGCGCCCGGTTCTGTTCAAGGAAGCGGCCGGCCAGGACCAGCACATCGTTGCCGCGTTCGCGCAGCGGCGGAATCGGTACGGGATAGACCGACAAGCGGTGATACAGATCGGCGCGAAACGATCCGTCACCGACGCGGTCGCGCAGGCTGCGGTTGGTGGCCGCGATCACCCGCACGTCGACCTGCCTCGGGCGATCGGCGCCAAGCCGCTGGATCTCGCCGTTCTGCAGCGCGCGCAGCAGCTTGGCCTGCACCGCCAGCGGCAGTTCGCCGACTTCGTCGAGGAACAGCGTGCCGCCATCGGCTGCCTCGAAGCGTCCCGGACGGTCGCTGATCGCGCCCGAGTACGCGCCCTTGGCATGGCCGAACAGCTCGCTTTCGGCCAGCGACTCGGGCAGTGCTGCGCAATTGACGTGCACCAGCGGCTTGTGGCGGCGACGCGAATGACGGTGCAAGCGCCGCGCGAACAGCTCCTTGCCGACACCGGTCTCGCCCAGCAGCAGGACGGGCAGCTCGCTGTCGGCGACCACGTTCAGCTCGTGCAGCAGGCGGGCCAGCGCGGGACTCTGCCCGATGATCTCGCTGTCGCTGGCCGGCGAATCGATCGCCGTCGTGCCGCGCGACAGCCGCAGTGCGCGGATCTCGGCTTCGAGCCGCGTGGTGCGCAGTGCCGCCTCGACGATGACGACGAAGCGGTTCAGTTCGGCCTGCGCCTGCTCGTCGAAAGTACCGACGCGCAGCGCATCCAGCGTCAGTGCCCCCCAAGGCCGGCCTTCGACATGCAGGCTGCTGCCCATGCAGTCGTGCACCGGAAGCGCGCCTTCGTGCGCGTCGATGAGGCCGTCATACGGATCGGGCAGTGTGCTGTCGTGGTCGAACGAAGTGACGCCGCGCCGCGCCAGGATGGCGGCCAGCCGCGGATGCTCGCTGACCGCGAAGCGCCGGCCCAGCGCGTCGCGCATCAGGCCGTCCACGGCCACCGGCCGCAGATGCGATTCCTCGAGCTGCAGCAGCGCGACGGCACCGCATCGGAAATGCGCACGCAGGCTGCCGACGAGCCGCTGCAGCCGGACGGCGGCGGGAAGGTCGGCGGCGAGGTCCGCCAGCAGCATCTGGTCGATCATGATCGATGGTGATTATAACCCGATTAGGGTTGATCAAACCCTGTTCGATTAGGGTAAAAATGACCCTTATCCTTCCAGGAAGTTGATTCATAAGAAGATTTATCTTGGCATGCGCCTCGCATGGGTATTCGCACCCAACCGGAGGTCAAATGCCATGAACCTGACTGATCAATCGCTCGGACAACTGGCGCGAAACATCGCCGGCGCCACGCGCGTCTTCCACGAATACCAGCTCGACTTCTGCTGCGCAGGGCAGCACAGCTTGCGCGACGCCGCACAAGCCAAGGGACTGGACGCCGACGAGATCGCGCAACGGCTGGCGGCTCTGGATGCGTCGATGGCGCCGGGGCCGCACGACTGGCAGCTCGCCGATCCGGCCGTGCTGATCGACCACATCCTCGAGCGCTATCACGAGCGTCACCGTGCCGACCTGCCGGAGCTGATCCGGCTGGCGCGCCGCGTCGAGCAGGTGCACGGCGAGCGCAACGACTGCCCGCTGGGGCTGGCCGAGCATCTCGAAACGATGCACCAGGAACTCGACAGCCACATGCAGAAGGAAGAGCACGTGCTGTTTCCGATGATCAAGCGCGGCCACGGCGCCATGGCGAGCGGACCGATCGCCGTGATGCGGATGGAACACACCGACCACGGCGCCGCGTTGCAGCGGATGTCCGACCTGACCGACGACCTGATCCTGCCGCGCGGCGCCTGCAACACGTGGCGCGCGCTGTATCTGGGCCTGCGCACGCTGCGCGAGGACCTGATGGACCACATTCATCTGGAGAACAACATCCTGTTCGACAAGGTTCTGGCCGCCCCCGGTTTCCGTACGTGATGCCGAAGGGCTTTTCTCCTCCTCTTCTTCGACAAGCAAAATCAACGAACCAATCATGGGCCCTTACAGAAAACTATGGTTTCTGCTGATCGCCGTGCTGGCGGTCACGTTCGCGCTGCTCGGCTACTTCGGGCGCGAGGTCTACCGGCAGGCGCCGCCTATCCCGGCACAGGTGATATCGGCCGAAGGCGGCGTGCTGTTCACGAAGGACGACATCCTCGACGGCCAGACGGCCTGGCAGTCGGTGGGCGGCATGCAGCTCGGCTCCATCTGGGGGCACGGCGCCTATCAGGCGCCGGACTGGACCGCCGACTGGCTGCATCGTGAACTGCTGGCGTGGCTGGAGCTGGCCGCGCAGCAGCGGCACGGCAAGGCGTTCGCCGAGCTCGACGTCGCCACGCAGGCGGGGCTGCGCGAGCAGCTGCGCCGCGAATACCGCGGCAATCAGGTGCACCCCGAGAGCGAGGTGCTGACGGTGTCGGCGCTGCGCGCACAGGCGATCGCGCGCACGGCTGCCTATTACGATCAGCTGTTCTCGGACGCGCCGGAGCTGCGCCGCAGCCGCGAGGCGTTCGCGATGAAGGAGAACACGCTGCCGAGTGCCGAACGGCGCGAGCAGATGACGCGCTTCTTCTTCTGGACTGCGTGGGCCGCGGCCACCGAGCGCCCGGGCCATGACGTGACTTACACGAACAACTGGCCGCACGAGCCGCTGATCGGCAATCAGCCGAGCAGCGAGAACCTGGTCTGGTCCATCGTCAGCGTCGTGCTGCTGCTGGCCGGCGTGGGCTTCCTGGTCTGGGCCTGGTCGTTCCTGCGTGATCACGAGCATCCGATGCCGCCGCCCGAAGCGCAGGATCCGCTGACGCGCTTCGCGCTGACGCCGTCGCAGCGTGCGCTCGGCAAGTACCTGTTCCTGGTGGTCGCGCTGTTCGTGTTCCAGGTGTTCATCGGCGGATTCACCGCGCACTACACCGTCGAAGGGCAGACCTTCTACGGCATCGACGTGTCGCGGTGGTTCCCGTATTCGCTGGTGCGCACCTGGCACATCCAGAGCGCGCTGTTCTGGATCGCCACCGGCTTCCTGGCCGCTGGACTATTCCTGGCGCCGCTGATCCATGGCGGCAAGGATCCGAAGTTCCAGAAGCTGGGCGTCGACGTGCTGTTCTGGGCGCTGGTCGTGGTGGTGGTCGGTTCGTTCGCCGGCAACTATCTGGCGATCGCGCAGCAGATGCCGGCCGAATGGAACTTTCTGCTCGGCCACCAGGGCTACGAGTACGTCGACCTGGGCCGGCTGTGGCAGATCGGCAAGTTCGTCGGCATCGTGCTGTGGCTGGTACTGATGCTGCGCGGCATCGTGCCGGCGCTGCGCACGCCCGGCGGCGACAAGAACCTGCTCGCGCTGCTGACGGCCTCGGTGGGTGCGATCGGCCTGTTCTACGGCGCAGGCTTCTTCTACGGCGAGCGCACCTCGCTGTCGGTCATGGAGTACTGGCGCTGGTGGGTCGTGCACCTGTGGGTCGAGGGCTTCTTCGAAGTGTTCGCCACCACGGCGCTGGCCTTCATCTTCTCGACGCTGGGTCTGGTTTCACGTTCGATGGCGACCAGCGCCAGCCTGGCCTCGGCCTCGCTGTTCATGCTCGGCGGCGTGCCCGGCACCTTCCATCATCTGTACTTCGCCGGCACCACCACGCCGGTCATGGCGGTGGGCGCCGCCTTCAGCGCATTGGAAGTGGTGCCGCTCATCGTGCTCGGACACGAGGCCTGGGAGAACTGGCGTCTGAAGGCGCGCGCGCCGTGGATGGACAGCCTGCGCTGGCCGCTGATGTGCTTCGTCGCGGTGGCGTTCTGGAACATGCTCGGCGCCGGCGTGTTCGGCTTCATGATCAATCCGCCGATCTCGCTGTACTACGTGCAGGGCCTGAACACCACTCCGGTGCACGCGCATTCGGCGCTGTTCGGTGTCTACGGCTTCCTGGCGCTCGGCTTCACGCTGCTGGTGCTGCGCTATCTGCGGCCGCACTATCGGCTGAATGCAGGCCTGATGAAGACCGCCTTCTGGGGGCTGAACGCCGGACTCGTGCTGATGATCTTCACCAGCCTGCTGCCGATCGGCCTGATCCAGTTCGAGGCCAGCGTCAGCCAGGGCCTGTGGTATGCGCGCAGCGAGGAGTTCATGCAGCAGCCGCTGCTGCTGACGCTGCGCTGGGTGCGTACCTTCGGCGACCTGGTGTTCATCGTCGGTGCCGGGGCGCTGGCGCTGCAAGTGGTGCTCGGTCTGCTCGGCAAGTCGCTGCCGCAGCAGCCGAAGACGTCCGGCGCGCTGGCGGCGGGCAAACCGTCCTGATAGGCGCAGGCAAGCCGCTCTCACGGCGGCGGCAAGTCGCTCTGACGGTGGCAGGCAAGCCATCTTGATGCGGCTGCCGCCGCAGCCCCGGCCGGCAATGCCGGCCCGGGTCCTACCGGCGGATGGCACGGCCCGAAGCGGATTCATCTCCGCCTCGGGCCGTGTTCATTTGTGGACGCCCGTTCCTTGAAAGGGGCGTGCTTACCTTGTGCTCCGCTTCATCCTGCCGAGGCCGGTGGTACGGGGCCTACGCGCCGTGTTCCGGAATCCGATGAAGGTGTGAGCCTGACGGACCGTCTGCGGCAGAACCGCGCAGCGCACGCAGAAAGCCGCGCGGCGCAGGACGCTGCATGACTCTGGAGGCCGCACGACGCAGGAGACTGTGCCATGTCGGGAGGCCGCGCGTCGCAGCAGGCCGGGACGAAGGGCGGATGCCGCTCCTGGTCGAACTTGGCGGCTCAGCGGCTATCGAGCGGACGCCAGGCCGCCGGAACGCGGCCTGAGTACCCTGAAGCACTTAAGGCGAGCCAGGCGACCTGAGCGATCCAAGCGGTCTCGACGGCCGCTCCGCGACGGCGCATGCGGACCGCTCAGCGCGACGGTGCGTGAGAGCCGCTCTGCGCCGCGCGGGCCGGCCGGACGACAGGCACGCGCAGCGCTTCCTGCCGCGGCTGATCCGGCCGCGGCCGGATCATGATGGGGAAGAAGCGCCACAGATACAGCGCGAACGCCGCGATCCAGGCCAAGGCCGACAGGCGCAGGCAGAGCAGGGCCACAGGACTGGGCCACAGGGCCGCCAGTCGCAGCAGCGCGGCGATGATGACGAGCACGTAACTGCTCACCATGCTGCGATCGGTTTGCAGCGGCCGCCCCAGATGGCCCAGCGCGGTGCGCGTGACCATGCCGATGATGAGCACCGAGAAGCCTGCCACCGCGATGACGTGAATCGCCCAGCCGGCGCGAGGCCCCCAATCGAAGCGGCCGGCGGCCGCGACCAGCAGGCCGGCGCCGAGAGCGCCGTAGCCGATGTAGAGGATCCACAGCAGCGGCACGCGGCGCACCGCCCGCGGCTGCCAGGCCCGCAGCTGCCACAGCGTCAGCGCGCCGGCTGCGCCCAGGCCGAAAGCGGCCAGCGTATTCAGGCCGACCCAGCCGGCGGCCAGGCCCAAGCCGGCGAAACCCAGCTGCCATTGGCCGCTGTCGGTGTGCATCGGAATCTGCAGGCCGGGAACGGCACGCGTCGCAAAGAACGGGATGACGCGCCGCGCGACCAGCAGCGCGATCAGCGCCATGGCCAGCATCGCGCCATGGAAATGCTGCATCAGCACGACGTAGTCGCCGCGCCAGACAGCGCTGAGAAACAGCGCATCGGCCACGCCCAGTGCCAGCAGCGCGAGCGGCAGGCCGTAGTTGCGCTTGCTACGCGCCGGGTAGACCGCACGGGCCAGCGCCCACGCAGCCAGCGCCAGGAACCCGAGCTCTGCAGCGGCGGCCACGACGAACGCCGGCGTTCCGGGCACCAGAAAGCCGAGACGGGCGACCAGCCACAGCACGCAGGCGAAGCCGAGCGCGCGGCCCTGTAGCGGCACGATGCCGGTCCAGTTGGCGCCGGCCGTGAACAGGAAGCCGACCGCGATCGTCACGATGAAGCCCCACAGCATCTCGTGTGCGTGCCAGGCGATGCCGGTCAGGTGCCCGCCGAGCCAGTGCGGGGCGAAGATCCACAGCGCGATCGCGATCAGCGCCCACGCGCAGCCGGCCAGATACAGCGGCCGGAAGCCGAGTTCGAGGAAGGCGCGCCATTGCGGCCGGACGGCCGCTCGGGCCGGTTCGTGGATCTGCAGCAGCTGTGACATGGCGGGCTCTAAGCGGCTCGGAGGCTGGACTTGCGATGCTAGCCTCGGGCCGCCCAAAAAGATTCATGTTGTATCAATGTTATTGCGCATCGACGGGCGGAGCGTAAAGGCCCGGCCGCGGCTGGGGGCGGAGATTGCCCGAGAAGATCGCCCGAGGAGAGCACCTGGTAAGCCGGCGCGCGTCGCAGCGGGCGGTTCAGGCCCTAAGATGCATGCCTTCGAGCGAATCGCGGGAGACGAGCGTGGACGGCCCCGAACGGGAAGTGATCGAGCTGGCACAGGCGCTGGGCGCGGCGCTGGCCGTCGGCCTGCTGATCGGACTGGAACGCGGATGGCGCGAACGCCAGGCCTCGGAGGGGCGGCGCGTCGCCGGCTTTCGCACGTTCACGCTGATTGCTCTGCTGGGCGGTGTCCTGGCACTGCTGCCGGAGCGCTTCGGCGGCTGGCCGCTGGCCGTGGGGCTGGCCGGCGTGGCCGCGCTGTTCGCGGTGTCGTACCGGCAGTCGGTGCAGGCCTCCGCCAGTGTCAGCGTCACCTCGGCTATTGCCGCGCTGCTCACCTTTGCGCTGGGCGCATGGGCCGCGGACGGGCAGGCGCTGGCGGCGATCGCCGCTGCCGTGATCGTCGCCGGCATCCTGAGCCTGAAGCCGGTGCTGCATCGCTGGCTGCGGCTCATCGAGGGTCGCGAGATCGCTGCCGCGCTGCAGTTGCTGGTGCTGTCCGTGGTCGTGTTGCCGCTGCTGCCGGACGCCGGCTTCGGACCTTACCAGGCGCTGAATCCGTACCGGCTGTGGTGGGCAGTGGTGCTGATCGCCAGCCTGTCGATGGCCGGCCACGTGGCGATGCGTCTGACGGGACAGCAGCGCGGATTGATGCTGACCGCCATGCTCGGCGGGCTGGTCTCGTCGACGGCGGTCACGGTCGATCTGGCGCGCCGCGTACGCGTGCAGCCCGCGCTGGCGGGCGTCGCGCTGCCCGGCATCATGGCGGCCAGCGGCGTGAAGTTTCTGCGCGTCGGAGTGGTCGCGGTCGCGCTGCAGCCGCGGCTGCTCGGCGTGCTGGCGCCGGTACTGATCGCGGCGACGAGCGCGGCGCTGCTGCTGGCCTGGTTCGCATGGCGCAGGCGGCCCGCCGATGACGGAGCCGGTGCCAGTCGCACCGAGCAGTCATTGTTCGATCTGTCGACCGCGATCGGCGTCGCGGTGTTCCTGGGCCTGGTCGCGATCCTCGGCCGGGCGGCGCAGCAGCTGTGGGGCACCGGCGGCCTGCATGGCGTCGCCGTGCTGTCGGGCCTGGCGGATGTCGACCCGATCGTGGTGACCGCGTCGCGCATGTCGGCCGACGGCCTGATCGGTGAAGCGACGGCCGTGCTGGCCATCATGCTGGCCACCAGCGGCAATCTGCTGTCGAAGTCCGCCATCGCGTGGATCGCAGGCAGCCGCCAGCTCGGAATGGCCGTCGCCGGCCGCTATCTGGCGGTGGCGCTGGTCGGTGCGGTGGCGTGGTACGCGGCGCGTCTTGCTATCGGCAGCGACTGAGCTGCAGAAGGCTCAGGGCAGCAGCTCGAGCACGGTCTCCATAGGCCGGCACAGCTTCGTGCCGCGCGGCGTGACGACGACGGGACGGTTCATCAGGATCGGATGCTCGACGATGAAGTCGATCAACTGATCGTCGGTCCATTTGGGATCGTCCAGGCCGAGCTCGTGATACGGCGTGCCTTTCTCGCGCAGCAGCGCTCGTACGCCACCGCCCATCGCGCGGATCAGCCCGACCAGCGTGGCGCGCGACGGCGGCGTTTTCAGATACTCGATGACCTGAGGCTGCAGGCCGCGGTCCTGCAGCAGGGCCAGCACCTTGCGCGACGTGCCGCAGGCAGGGTTGTGGTAGATCGTGATCGTGCTCATGGTGGGGCAGGGCTTCGGAGGGGGCGGACGGCCAGGCTCAGCCAATGGTCGTCCATAGCCCATCACGGCGTCAACCGAACCCCCATGAGCGGGTATGCCGCAGCGGCCGCGGGACAGGGCAGCAGGAACGCGGGCGGCACGGCTTTCCTAAGGCAGCCGCGCCACCAGCTCCTCGGCCAAGGCCGCGACGGACAGCGGCGAACTGCCTTCGGCCTTGTTGCTGATCGTGACGTACACATTGCGTCCGGCACCGGCCGTGGCGGCCATGACGCGCGCCAGCACCGCGCGCGTCTCCGGGTCGGGATCGACCAGCTTGTTGAAAGGGCTGTACAGCTTCTTGGCGTCGTCGTAGCCGTACGCGCCATGACGCCGGTGCAGGTTCCAGCGGCACACCAGCGGCCCGGGCCATAGCGCGCGCAGCATCGGCAGCTGTGTCTCGATCGGCGGCAGCTTGGCGTGCAGGCCGAGGCAATAGGTGGCACCGGCGTCGCGCAGCACCTGGACCAGCGCGGGCGAGATCAGTACCGGATCGCGCACTTCGACGGCGATGACGCCGTCCGGCGCCTGCGGCGCGAGCGGCGGCAGCGAACGCAGCAGAGCGTCCAGCCGCTGCAGCACGTCGGGTAGCTGACGCAGCATCGTCGGCGGCAGCGGACTGAGCTGGAAGACCAGCGCGCCGAGCTTGGCACCCAGCCCGTCCAGTGCCGGGCGGACGAATTCGCGCAGCGCGGTCTCGGCGTCGAGAAACAGCGGATTGGCCTGCAGGCCACGTCCGTCCTCGCCGCGCACTGTCGCATCGGCGACCAGGCTGGGCGCCTTGACGACGAAGCGGAAGTGCTCAGGTACCTGCGCGGCGTAGGCTGCATATTGCAAGGCACTCAGTGGCCTGTAGAACGCGCGGTCCAGGCTGACGGTGCGAAACAGCGGGTGCTCGGCATAGGCGGCCAGACCGTGTTTGGACAGCACCGCTTCGGCGTAGTCGCTGTCCCAGACCAGGCCTTCCCAGCCGGGAAAGTTCCACGAAGACGTGCCGAGGCGAACCTGGGCGGGCAGCCGCTGCGCCAGCGCCTGATGCCCGGGCAGCGGCGGCTGCGGCCCAACCTTGCCGCGCGGCGCCGGAGCCGCCTGGTCGGCGCGTGACTCCTGCTCAGGCTTGTCGGCGCGGGCTGTCCGTGCGGGCCTGTCGGTGCGGGGCTTACGAGTCTCCGAGGGTGACGGCAGCTCGGGGAACAGAGGGTCTTGCATCGCAGTCGAGCATACCCGCGCCGGTCGCTGAGCGCCAATGGAATAATGACGCTCATGGACTCATTGCATCCGCAGCCGGCGGCACCCGCCGCGTCGGCCTTCGACCAGGCCATGATGGCGCTCGCCCTCGATCAGGCGCGCAATGCCTGGACCATAGGCGAGGTGCCGGTGGGCGCCGTGCTGGTCCACGAAGGCCGCGTGCTGTCCACCGGCTTCAATCAGCCGATCGGCTCGCACGATCCCACCGCGCATGCCGAGATTCGCGCGCTGCGCGCCGCCAGCGAACTGCTGAGCAACTACCGGCTGGTGGGCTGCGACCTGTACGTGACGCTGGAGCCCTGCGTGATGTGCGCCGGCGCGATCATGCATTCACGCATCCGGCGGCTGGTCTTCGGCGCGTCCGATCCAAAGACGGGCGCATGCGGCAGCGTCGTCGATCTGTTCGCCGAGACGCGACTCAACCATCACACCGAGGTCTGCGCCGGCGTGCTGGCTGAGCGCTGCGGGGCACTACTGTCATCATTCTTCGCTGAGCGGCGGCGGGGGCGGCAGTAAGTGGGGCAGGCGGGCAAGCGAGCCGAGTAAAGCAGGCTAGCTAAGCAGCCTAGCTAAGTAGGCGAACTAAGCAGCCGAACCCAGCAGCTGAGCCGAACCGATCAAGCCGCTGCGGACGCCGCCTGGGTTCTTCTTGGCACACCACGAGCGTTGCAGGAGCGGCAGGCGCGGGCTGGCGGGCGGGATGTATGCGGCGCCGAACAGCGCAGTCTTGGGGCGGCGCGCGCGGCGCGCTTCGTCTTCTGTATCGCGGCGTCTGTCTGAGCGCAGCGCCCAAAGGGCGCGGAGCGAGTTACGCCGCGCGAGCCCCAAGACGAGCAGCGCAGGGCAGTCGGCCCACAGGGCC
>JBFWXS010000040.1:29265-49397 GCA_050187175.1 Burkholderiaceae bacterium | reverse complement strand
CACCAGGGCCCGCGGCGCCAAGCGACCGCAATACAGGCCGGATATAAGATCGCAATGAACCCGCCCAGCCAACTGCACATCTTGCTTGCCACACGGGAGGCGTCCATATAAGTTACGCCGCGCCAGCTCCCCGGCGAGCAGCGCAGGGAAGTCGGCCCAAAGGGCCGACCGCCGCATCCATCCCACCCGCCAGCCCACGCCTGCCGCTCCCCGCTCCCCCCACGGACGACAGGCAGCTTCCGCCCGACCCGCGGTCGATCGGCCCGGTCTGACGCTCGGAACCTGCATGCTAGACTGGCCCGACTCTGTAGGACTTCGACGTGACGCCCGCCAGGGGTCGTTCGACGCCATGCGTCGGGGGCTCATTCGTGCCGTGGATCCGTCCCAAGGTGCCGTGGTCTTTTCTCTGTTCAATCGCAAAGAAAGAACCGATGCTCGCAGCAGCCGCGACCCGGCGCCCGCGAGAAGCGGCGACGTGCGCCAGGAGCCCGGCTCGCTGGCGGCGCAGCGCGAAGCGGCGCGGTTGACCGAAGAGCGGATCAACCAGATCGAATCCGAGATGATGTCCACGGCGGACACCACGCCGATGGGTCCGCTGACCGCTGCGCGGGCCGAAGCCCCGACGCTGCCTGCGCCGCCACGGGCGGTCAGGCCACCGGCGGCGCCCGCCGGGGGCCGCGCGCCGGGCGGGGGCGAGCCGACCACGTTGGGCGATCCGGCCGCCGCGATGGCGATCGACGTCAACGGGTCCTCGCTGCCGAGCGTGCTCGAGGAAGCCGCCATCCTGTATTCGAACGACCAGCCGCAGCCGGCCGCGCTCAGCCTGCAGCACGCGCTGGCCGACGTCGATCTCGGCGGCTACAAGGCGCTCGGCTGGCTGATGCTGCTCGACCTGCACCAGATGGCCGGCGACCGTGCGGCCTTCGAGGCGCTGGCGATCGACTACGCGGCGCGCTTCGAGACTTCGCCGCCGAGCTGGTCGGCGCAGCTCGAACCCAAGGCGCCGCCGGCCAAGCCGGTCGTCAACGGCGCACTGATCAATCTGCCGGCCAAACTCGACGCGTCGCTCGGCGACCAGCTCGAGCGCGTCATCCGCACGGCCGGCAACCGGCGTGAGGTGGTGCTGGACGCGACGCAGGTCGATGGACTCGACCTGGCCGCCGCGCGCGCACTGCTGCGCTTGCTGAAGACTTTCGACAAGGGACCGGCGACGCTGCTGATCCGCGGTGCCGAGGAACTGGCGCGCGCTGCGCAGGATCTGATCGAGTCGGGCCGCCGCGATGCGGACGAGTCCGGCTGGATGCTGGCGCTGCAGCTGCTGCGTGTGCTGGGCCAGCAGCAGCCGTTCGAGGATCTCAGCATCGAATACTGCGTCACCTACGAGGTGTCGCCGCCGTCATGGGAACCGCCCGGCGCCTTCGTGCGCATGGCCGGCACGGCCGCCGGCGCCGGCGCCGGCGACGGCAAGGCCGCCGCGCTGGAATCGGCATCGGCGTCCGCGCCGCGCCGCGAGAGCGAATCTTTCGCGCTGCGCGGCGACGTGCTCGGCCGCATGCAGAGCGAGCTGAACGCGCTGCGCGCGTTCGCCGCAGGCCGCAACGACATCGTCATCGACTGCCGTGCACTGCGGCGGATGGAGTTCCTGGCCGCCGGCGACCTGCTCAACGAGGTCGTCGTGCTGAAAGCGGCCGGCAAATCGGTGTTGTTCGTCGAGCCCAATTACCTTGTCTATGCGCTGATGCTCGTCATGGGCATCCAGGAGCTCGCCGAGATCCGTCGGCGTAAAATCTGAGCCGGCGCCTTTGCCGATGGGCGGCGGAATCCAGTCCGGCCGCTGGCCGGCGGAATCCAATCCTCCGATTGCCGCGGGACCCAGTGGAGTCCATTGCGATCCGCTCCGTGCGGCGGCATGCCGGCGCGCGAGCGGCCGGGGCGTCTTGACGGGCGCTCCGTGCGGCGCGCGCTTGCTGCGCGTTTTTTTTCACCGGCCGGCTTGCAATGGCCGCCGACAACCCCATATCGACGCTATGGAACAGTTCCACGGCACGACCATCGTCTCGGTCCGTCGCGGCACCTCGGTCGCCCTCGGGGGCGACGGACAGGTGACGCTCGGCAATATCGTCATCAAGGCCGGCGCGCGCAAAGTGCGCCGTTTGTACAACGACCGTGTGCTGGCCGGCTTCGCAGGCGGCACGGCCGACGCGTTCACGCTGTTCGAGCGCTTCGAAGCCAAGCTCGACAAGCATTCCGGGCACCTGGTGCGCGCCGCCGTCGAGCTGGCCAAGGACTGGCGCACCGACCGCATGCTGCGCCGGCTCGAAGCCATGCTTGCCGTGGCCGACCGCGACGCCTCGCTGGTCATCACCGGCAACGGCGACGTGCTCGAGCCTGAGCACGGGCTGATCGCGATCGGCAGCGGCGGCGCGTATGCGCAGGCCGCGGCGCTGGCGCTGATCGAGAACACCGAACTCGACGCCGAGGCGATCGTGCGCAAGTCGCTCTCGATCGCCGGCGACATCTGCATCTATACGAACCAGCAGCACACGGTCGAGACGCTGCGCTGAGCGCGGCAATCGTCGCGCTGCCCCCAGTTGGCATGACCCAGATGACCCAGATGACCCCCGAAGAGATCGTCTCCGAGCTCGACAAGCACATCGTCGGCCAGGAGGCGGCCAAGCGTGCCGTGGCGATCGCGCTGCGCAACCGCTGGCGGCGCCAGCAGGTGGCGGAGCCGCTGCGCCACGAGATCACGCCGAAGAACATCCTGATGATAGGGCCGACCGGCGTCGGCAAGACCGAGATCGCGCGGCGGCTGGCCAGGCTGGCCAATGCGCCGTTCATCAAGGTCGAGGCGACCAAGTTCACCGAGGTCGGCTACGTCGGCCGCGACGTCGACACGATCATCCGCGACCTGGCCGAGGTATCGATCAAGCAGACGCGCGAGCAGGAGAAGAAGAAGGTGGAGCAGCGCGCGCTCGACGCCGCCGAGGACCGTATCCTCGACGTGCTGCTGCCGCCGTCGCGCAGTCCGGGCTTCGGCATCGGTGAAGGCGCGGCCGGCGCCGAGCCGGCCGACAACATCACGCGGCAGAAGTTTCGCAAGCGTCTGCGCGAGGGCGGGCTGGACGACAAGGAAATCGAGATCGAAGTCGCGATGCAGGCGCCGAACGTCGAGTTCATGGGGCCGCAGGGCATGGAGGAAATGACGCAGCAGCTGCAGTCGCTGTTCGCAAACATGCCGGGCCGCCGCAAGACGCGCAAGCTGCCGATCCGCGAGGCCATGAAGCTGCTGGCCGAGGAAGAGGCCGCCAAGCTGCTGAACGACGACGACATCAAGGCGCGCGCCGTCAGCGCCGCCGAGCAGAACGGCATCGTGTTCATCGACGAGATCGACAAGGTCGCGTCGCGCAGCGACACGCACGGCGCCGACGTGTCGCGCCAGGGCGTGCAGCGCGATCTGCTGCCGCTGGTCGAGGGCACGGCGGTGAACACGCGCTACGGTGTCGTGCGCACCGACCACATCCTGTTCATCGCGTCGGGGGCCTTCCATCTGTCGCGGCCGTCGGATCTGATCCCCGAGCTGCAGGGTCGGCTGCCGATCCGGGTCGAGCTCGATTCGCTGTCGGCCGACGACTTCGTGCGCATCCTCGGCGACACCGACGCCAGCCTCACCAAGCAGTACGAGGCGCTGATGGCCACCGAGAACGTCAGGCTCGCGTTCACGCCCGACGGCGTGCGCCGCCTGGCCGAGATCGCGTTCTCGGTCAACGAGAAGACCGAGAATATCGGCGCGCGCCGGCTGTCGACGGTGATGGAAAAGCTGCTCGAGGAAGTCTCGTTCACCGCATCGCGGCTCGGCGACCAGACCGTCACCGTCGATGCCGCGTTCGTCGACGAGCGACTGGGCTCGCTGTCGCGCAGCGAGGACCTGGCGCGCTACATTCTCTAGGGTTCCCCGGCCTGCTTGTCGGGCCGGGTCCCTGCCTGCGTCGCGCCGGCCCGTGCGCACAGCGCGCGCAGGCAGGCCGGACAGAGGCATCGCTGCCCAGCCGCCGCGTCGACCGGCGCGAACCACCACTGCCCTGACGCGAACCACCGCTCCCGCTCAGCCGTCGTCACCGGCGGCTCGGCCGCGCACCAGCAGTCGCCGCGCGCGGCGCCGCAGTCGAAGCGGCTGCCGCAACGCGGACAGCTTTGCTGGCCGCCCGCCGGCGCTCGCTGCGGATGAGCCGGGTCTGATGCTTGCATGACTGCGCCCGACGGGGCCTCGGTTAGAATTGCCCGGCAATTCTACCTACCCGGTCAAGGAGCGACATGAGCGCCGACCCCCTGCCTGCCGACCAGGCTCCGATTCCCCCGTCACTGAAAGCCGAGATCCTGGCGGAGGCGATGCCGTACATCCGCCGGTTCCACGGCCGCATCGTGGTCGTCAAGTACGGCGGCAACGCGATGACCGACGAGAAGCTGAAGCAGAGCTTCGCGCGCGACGTCGTGCTGCTCAAGCTGGTCGGCCTGAAGCCGGTGGTGGTGCACGGCGGCGGACCGCAGATCGAGCAGCTGCTGGCGCGCGTCGGCAAGAAGGGCGAGTTCGTGCAGGGCATGCGCGTGACCGACGCCGAGACCATGGACATCGTCGAGATGGTGCTCGCGGGCCAGGTCAACAAGGAGATCGTCGAGCTGATCAATCATGCCGGCGGCCGCGCCGTCGGCCTGACCGGCCAGGACGGCGGACTCATCCATGCGCGCCGCATGAAGATCACTTCCAAGGACCGCCCCGACGAGCAGATCGACATCGGCCAGGTCGGCGAGATCGAATCCATCGATCCCGACATCATCCAGACGCTGACGGCGAACGGCTTCATTCCGGTGATCGCGCCGATAGGCTCGGGCAACGAAGGCGAGACCTATAACATCAACGCCGACGTCGTCGCCGGCAAGGTCGCCGAGGTGCTGAAGGCCGAGAAGCTGGTGCTGCTGACGAACACGCCGGGCGTGCTCGACAAGCAGGGCAAGCTGCTGACCGGGCTGACGGCGCGGCAGATCGATGAACTGTTCGACGACGGCACCATCTCCGGCGGCATGCTGCCCAAGATCTCGTCGGCGCTCGATGCCGCGCGCGCCGGCGTCAACTCCGTGCACATCGTCGACGGCCGCGTCGACCATTGTCTGCTGCTCGAGATCATGACCGACCACGGCGTCGGCACGATGATCCGCAGTCACTGAGCCGCGGTCGTCCCGCGAGGCCGGCGATGAAGGTCTGGCTGCTGGATCTCGACAATACGCTGCATGATGCGCTGCCGGAGGTGTTTCCGCGCATCAATCGCGCGATGACGGCGTTCATGGCGCGCGAGCTGGCGCTGTCCGAGGACGATGCCAGCGCGCTGCGCGTGCAGTACTGGCGCCGCTACGGCGCAACGCTGCTCGGCCTGATCCGCCATCACGACATCGACCCCCACCGCTTCCTGTTCGAGACGCATCCGTTCCCCGATCTGGAGCAGCTGGTGCGCCGCGATCATCGGCTCGTGCACGCGCTGCGCCGCCTGCCGGGGCGGCGCATCGTGCTGACCAATTCGCCGCTCGCCTATGCCAGCCGCGTCGTGCGCGCGCTGGGCATCGCCGCGCAGATCGACGCGATCGTCTCCATCGAGGCCATGAACTTCGCCGGCCGCTGGCAGCCGAAGCCGTCGCGCGCCATGCTGCGGCGCTTGCTCGCGCGGCTGCGCGTCAGTGCCGCCGATTGCGTGCTGGTCGAGGATTCGGTCGAGAATCTGGCCGGCGCCTGCCACGTCGGCGTGCGCACCGTGCTGGTCACCGGCATCAGCCATCGTGCGACGCCGCGCGGCGGCCACACGCGCGCCGGCCCGTCGCGACGTGTTGGGCTTCAAGTACAATCGGTCGCCCACCTGCCGCGCAGGGCTCTTCGCTCCGTGCTCCGACCGACATGAACGATCAGACGACGCCCGCGCCGAGAACCGCCCGCCCGAAGCCTGGCGAGCGCAGGCTGCAGATCCTGCAGACACTTGCCACGATGTTGCAGGAACCGGGCGGCGATCGCGTCACCACGGCGGCGCTCGCCAGCCGGCTGCAGGTCTCGGAAGCCGCGCTGTATCGGCATTTCGCGAGCAAGGCGCAGATGTTCGAGGGGCTGATCGAATTCATCGAATCGACGGTGTTCGGCCTGATCAACCAGATCACGTCGCAGCATGAAGAGGGGGTGCGTCAGCTGCACGACATCGTCGCGATGCTGCTGTCGTTCGCCGAACGCAATCCCGGCATGACGCGCATGCTGATCGGCGATGCATTGGTGACCGAAGACGACCGGCTGCAGGACCGGATCAATCAGCTGATCGATCGCATCGAGGCCTCGCTGAAGCAGGCCTGCCGCATCGCGATCGCGCAGGGCGGGTTGGCCGCCGACAGCGATGCATCGGCGCGCGCCGGACTCGTGCTGGCCTACGTGATGGGCCGCTGGCTGCGCTTCGCGAAGACCGGCTTTCGCCGTTCACCGAGCGAGGCGATCGAGGCACAGCTGGGCTGGCTGCTGCGCGCCGGCTGAGCTTGCCGGCCGGGATCCCGTGCTGAGCTGGTGCGCTGAGCCCCCGGCCTTGCAGCGAATCAAATCGCCGGCGACTCTGGGTCGCCGTCCGGCGCATCGGCCAGCGTGACCACCGGCGACTTGCGCCGCTCATCGACCATCAGCCGGAACACATCGGGCCGCGCGTAGTGGCCGACCGTGTCGAGGTCGAACTTGCCGCGCGCGATCAGCGAGCGGTCGATCTGCGCGGTCAGTATGGTCTCGCCTTCGAAGTCCGGCCCCGCGAGCATCTCGCCGAACGGGTCGACGATGCAGCTGCCGCCGCGCGAGATCACCGTGGCCGGATCGTCGCCCAGCGTGCATGGGAAGTCGGCCGGATAGTCGGAGCGGCGCGTGAACTGATTGCACGACAGCACGAAGCAGCGCCCCTCGACGGCGATGTGGCGCATCGACGCGACCCAGCTGTCGCGTGCGTCGGCCGTCGGCGCGCAATAGATCTCGATGCCTTTGGCGTACATCGCCGCGCGCATCAGCGGCATGTAGTTCTCCCAGCAGATGACGGCGCCGACGCGGCCGTGCGGCGTGTCGAACACCGGCATCGTCGAGCCGTCGCCGAAGCCCCAGACCAGCCGTTCGCAGCCGGTCGGCATCAGCTTGCGGTGCTTGCCTAGCAGGCGGCCGTCGGGCGCGAAGAACAGCACGCAGCAGTACAGGGTGCCGCCGTCGCGCTCGATGACGCCCATCACCAGATGAATGCGGTGATCGCTGGCGATGCGGCCCAGCGCTTCGGTGGCCGGGCCCGGCACGTCGACCGCGCTGTCCCAGTAGCGGCGATACTCGTCGCGGCCGTCCATCGTGCGCGTGCCGACCACCGAGCCGAAGGTCGAGCCCTTCGGGTAGGCGCTGACGAAAGCTTCGGGAAACAGCACCAGCTGCGCGCCGCGGCGCGCAGCGTCGGCGGCCAGGTCGCGCGCCTTGGCGATCGTGCGTTCGCGGTCGAAGGCGACGGGCGCCGCCTGCACGACGGCGACGGTGGATGGACCGGTGGCGGTCATGACGGATCTCCTGTGGTCAAAGCAGCGTGTCCCAGTGCGGCTGCGAGCTGAAGTGTTCCTTCATGAACGCGATGAATGCGGTGACCTTTGCCGGCACGTTGCGCCGGCTCGGATACACCGCCCATACCGAGGTCTCGCTGGCGTTCGGATAGTCGTCGAGGATCTGGACCAGCCGGCCGGTCTTGATCGCGCCGGCTACGTCCCAGGTGGCCTTCAGCGCGATGCCCAGCCCGGCCAGCGCCGCGTCGCGGATCGCCTCGCCGTTGTTGCACTCGAAGCTGCCGCCGACCTTCACGCGTTCATAGCCGTTCGGTCCGTTGAAGCTCCAGTACGGCTGCTGCGACAGCACCAGGCAGTTGTGCTCCACCAGATCGGCGGGCCGCTGCGGCGTGCCGTGCCGCTTCAGGTAGTCCGGCGATGCGCAGACGACGCGCCGGTCGGGCGCGAGCTTGCGCGCGATGAACTCGGAATCCTTCAGCTCGCAGATGCGGATCGCGAGATCGACGCCTTCGCTGATGATGTCGATCAGATCGTCGCTCATGATCAGATGCAGCCGCAGATGCGGATGCCGCTTCAGGAACTTCGGCAGCACTGGCGCGATGTGCTGACGTCCGAACGACGACGGGATGGTCACCTTCAGCGTGCCCTGCGGCATCTCGTCGCGGTGCGAGATCGCGGCCTCGACCTGTTCGATCTCGCCGATCAGCCGCTCGGCTTCACGCAGGTAGTCGCGGCCGTCTTCGGTGAGGATGAGCCGCCGCGTCGTGCGGTGCAGCAGCCGCGTACCTATGCTGTTCTCAAGCTTGTTCAGCCGGTAGCTGACCGCGGCGGGCGTCAGGTCCATGGTGCGGCCGGCCGCCGACAGGCTGCCGCAGCGCACGGCGCGGACGAAGACCTCCATGTCGCTGATGTTGCGCATCGAAATACCTCTGGTCAGCGGCCGCTTTCGAAGATCATCTTTTAAAAATCTTCAAAAGTCCTGAAAGACTTTAAATGATTATCTGCGGATGAAGTGGATGCTAGCATCGCCAACACTTGAAAGCCACAAGTAATCGAGCACGCGGAGAAGCGCATGGCAAGCAAGGGTGAGTTGTTGAAGTCGTACTTCGTTCCGAACGGCTCCTACCTGATGGAGCTGGCCGAAGATGGCAGCTCTGCATCGCAGGTCCGCGTGCTGCAGGACATCGGCAAGGCGGTGGTCGAGGACCTCAAGGCGGACGCGGTGATCGTGGCCTCGCCGCACTGGCAGCCGAAGAGCGCGTTCTTCGTCGACACCGGCAGCATCCACGAGTCCTTCCATGACTACGTGCTGCGGCCGGCGGCGTTCGGCCGGCGCTTCTACACCTACGTGCTGCCGGGTGCGCCGGAGCTGGCGCAGCGGCTGATCGACACCGGAACGGCCGACGGCCTGCCCGTCAAGCACAAGACCTACGGCCTCGACCACGGTGCCTTCTGCCCGCTGAAGGTCATGGGCCTGCGGCTGCCGACGGTGCCGATCTCGATGTCGCAGCGCTCGAACGAAGAGTGCGTGCGCTGGGGCGCGGCGATACGGCGCGCGGTCGAGGACAGCGGTCTGCGCGCGGTGCTGGTGGCGCCCGGCAACCTGTGCCACCGGCTCGATCTGCGCGACGAGAAGGCGCGCGAAGACTACTTCCCCGAAGGCAAGACCTTCGATCGGCAGGTCATCGATCTGGTGTCGGCCGGACGCAGCCGCGAGATCGCCGGCATCGATCCGGCGCTGTGGAAGGCGGCCGCGCCCGAGGCCGACCTGCGGCCGCTGTTCCTGATCGCCGGCGCCAGCGGCGACGCCAGCGGCAAGCTGCTGCAGTACGAGGGCGCGATCTACTCGGTCGGCGATGCCTCGTTCGCCTTCGATACGGTTTCGGTCTAGGAGCGTTCCGTCATGATCGCCACACTCGATCCGCTGAATCCGCAGTTCATGTACGACGCCCGCCGCAAGGTCGGCACCGGCCGCGCCACCGACAAGGACGGTGGCGCGTGGATCATCGAGTTCCATGGCCGCGATGCCGAGGACCGGATGACGATCCGCGTGGCGGCACCGGACGGCAAGCTGACCGAGCTGCTCGTGTCCGAGGACGATTTCGCGTTCTCCGACAATACCGTGCAGATCGCCGGCGTGCCCGGCCTGCGCGGCTTCATGCACCCCGTCTATCTGAAGAAGATGCGCGGGTTCACGCGCGGCAATGTGCCGACGCCCGATCTTGCCGGCAGCACGCTGCCCTGAGCCGCGGGAGACGAGGATGAGCGCAGAAGACAGGTTGCGACAGCTCGGCATCAGCCTGCCGCAGGCGGCGACGCCGGTGGGCGCCTACGTGCCTGGCGTGCTGGTCGGCAATGTGCTGTTCATGTCCGGACACGGTCCCTTCGACAGCGCCGGCCGCGTGACGGCGCAGGGCAAGGTCGGCCGCGACATGAGCGTCGAGCAGGCGGCGGCCGTCGCCCGCGAGGTCGCGCTGAACATGCTGGGTTCGGTGCGGCAGATCGTCGGCAGCCTCGATCGCGTCGCGCGCGTGGTGAAGGTGCTGGGCATGGTCAATTGCGTCGAGGGCTTCACCGCCTCGCCCAAGGTCATAGACGGCTTTTCGGGCTGCCTGATCGAGGTCTTCGGCGACGACGGCAGGCACGCGCGCTCGGCCGTCGGCGTGATGGAACTGCCTGCCGGCATTCCGGTCGAGGTCGAGGCGGTGTTCGAGATCCGGCCCGACTGAACGGAGTCGCCGGCGGCGACCGGCCGCGGCCGCGCGAGCGGTCCGCAGCGCCGCGGCAATGCATTTCAAAGAACAGCCGACCGGGCTGGCCTTGCGCCGCCCCGGCCAGGCGAGCTCGCGCCTGCGCGCCGCAAAGGCTTCGGCCGGCGGCGTGCGGCACGGCAGGTGAGGGGACGATCGGATCAACGCTGTATCGACGACCATGGAGGTCATCATGTCCTTGAAGAACGTGTCCTGGGCCCTTGCGATCGCGCTGGGGCTGCTGGCTCCCGCAGCCGGCGCGCAGACGAGCATCAAGGTGGGCCTGATCCAGCCGGCGACCGGGCCGGCGGCCTACGACGGTCAGAGCGTCATGAACGGTGCGCGCCTGGCCGAAAGCGAGATCAATGCCGCGGGCGGCGTGCTCGGCCAGCGCATCGAGCTCGTACTGCAGGACGGCAAGGCCGATCCGGCGGAGTCCTTGAACGCAGCCGAGAAACTGCTTGATCGCGACAAGGTTCGCGTGCTGATCGGCGCCTGGGCCAGCTCCGCGACGCTGGCGGTGATGCCGCTCGTGCAGCGCTACGAAGTGCCGCTGATCGTCGAGACCTCGACGGCCGAGCGGATCACCGAGGCGGGCAACCCGTGGGTGTTCCGGATCTCCTCGAACAGCAAGATCGACGCCGACGTGCTCAAGCCGTATCTGGTCGACAAGCTGGGCCTGAAGAAGGTCGCCTTCATGGCGGCGAACAATGACTTCGGCCGCGCCGTCGTCACCAACTGGACGCGCGTGCTGACGCCGCAGGGCGCGACCATCGTGGCGACCGAGTATCACAAGCCGGGCGAGACCAACTTCGCGCCGACGCTCACCAAGATCAAGAACTCCGGCGCCGACAGCCTGGTCATCACCAGCGACGTGACGACGGTGTCGAACATCGTGAAGCAGTCGTACGAGCAGGGCTTGAAAGGCCTGAACCGCGTCGTGACCAGCGGCAATCCGCCGGAAGCGATCATGCCGCTGGCGGGCAGGGAAGCGACCGAGGGCATCCTGGTGCAGAACTACTGGCTGCCGTACTCGCCGCCGCCGGGGCAGGAGGCCGCTTCGGCGAAGTTCGTCGCCGACTACACGAAGCGCTATCCGGACCGCATTCCCGACAAGTACGCCACCAGCGGCTACGACGCGGTGCGTCTCGCCGCCGCCGCGATCGCCGCGGCCAAGAGCACCGAGCCGGCCAAGATCCGCGACGCGCTGCGCAGCATCAAGATGCAGGGCCTGCAGGGCGTGATCGAGTTCGACGCCCAGCAGCAGGCCAAGCCGTTCCAGTCGATCTCGCGCGTCGAGGCAGGCAAGCCGGTCATCGTCGTCAAGGTCGGGCAGTAAACGGAGACACACATGAACTATGCATTGGCGGGCCGCACGGCCATCGTTTGCGGCGCGAGCAAGGGGCTCGGCAAGGGCTGCGCGCTGGCGCTCGCGGAAGAGGGCGTCCAGCTGACGATCAACGCTCGTGATGAGCGGACGCTGGCCGCGACCGCCGATGAGATTCGTGCGCGCACCGGCGCCACGGTCGCGACCGTGGCCGCCGACATCACCACCGACGAAGGGCGGCGCCGCGTGCTGGCCGCCTGCCCGCAGCCGGACATCGTCGTCACCAATGCCGGCGGCCCGCCGCCCGGCGACTTCCGCAACTGGGACCGGCAGACCTGGATCGATGCGATCGACGCGAACATGCTGACGCCGATCGAGCTGATCCGCGCCACCGTCGACGGCATGATCGCGCGCCGGTTCGGCCGCATCGTCAACATCACGTCCAGCGGCGTGAAGTCGCCGATCGGCATTCTCGGATTGTCGAACGGCGCACGCGCCGGACTGACCGGCTTCGTCGCCGGCCTGGCGCGCGAAACGGTGCGGCACAACGTGACGATCAACAACCTGCTGCCTGGCGCTTTCGACACCGACCGCCGCGCCGCGATGGTCGCTGCCGCGGCCAAGGCCTCGGGCCGCAGCGAAGCCGAGGTGCGCCGCGAGCAGACCGAGCAGAGTCCCGCCGGCCGCTTCGGCACCATCGAGGAGTTCGGCGCGGCCTGCGCCTTCCTGTGCAGCGCGCAGGCCGGCTTCATCACCGGCCAGAACCTGCTGCTCGACGGCGGCACCTTCGCCGGCACATTCTGAACGCCACCGTGGACCGCGCGGCGGCGCAAGGAAGCCCATGAACGAGATCCTGCAGCAGCTGTTGAACGGCCTCATCATCGGCAGCTCGTACGCCTTGCTCGCGGTCGGGCTGACGCTGATCTTCGGCATCATGCGGATCGTGAACTTCGCGCACGGCGAGTTCTACATGATAGGCGGCGTCCTCTGCTACTACCTGGTGCAGGGGCTGCAGCTGAACTACTTCGCCGCGCTGCTGCTGGCGGTAGTGCTGGCGATGGGGCTGGGCGCCGTGCTCGAACGCTCCATCCTGCGCTGGCTGAAGGACCAGTCGATCGACTCGACGATCATCGTCACGATCGGCCTGTCGGTCTTCATCCAGAACGTGGTGCTGCTGTCTATCGGGCCGGTGCCCAAGCACATCCAGAGTCCGTTCGGCAACGAGCCGCTGTCGCTGGTCGGTCTCACGATCACGCCGGTGCAGTTGTTCGTGATCGGCATCACCGCGCTGGTCATCGTCGGCTTCCACGTGCTGCTGCGCCATACCTTCGTCGGCCGCGCGATGCGCGCCACGTTCTCGGAGCGCGACGCGGCGCGGCTGGTCGGCATCGACACCGACCGCATCGCGAGCATCACCTTCGTGCTGGGCTCGGGCATGGCGGCGCTGGCCGGCGCGCTGCTCGGCTCGATCTATCTGGTCTACCCGTCGATGGGCGGCGTCGCGGTGCTCAAGGCCTTCATCGTCGTGATAATGGGCGGGCTGGGCAACATCCTCGGCGCGATCGCCGGCGGCCTGCTGCTGGGCATGGCTGAGGGGCTGGTCGCAGGCTTCATCTCGTCGGACTACAGCGAGGTGATCGGCTTCGTCATCGTGATCGCAGTGCTGCTGTTCAAACCGCAGGGCCTGTTCGGCCGCAAGGGCCAGGTCTGACGTGCCGCCGGAGCACCGAAAGATGCGCACCCAGCTTGTCTGCATCATAGCGGCGATCGCCATCCTGGCCTGCGCGCCGTGGGTGCTGCCCAACTATCAGCTGCACACGCTGACCACCGCCGGCCTGTTCGTGATGCTGAGCTCGGGCCTGAATCTGATCCACGGCTTCGTCGGACGGCTGTCGCTCGGGCATACGGCGTTCTACGGACTGGGCGGCTACGCCGCCGGCCTGATCGCCGTCAAGGGCGGCGGCCTGCTGCTGACGCTGCCGGCGGCGATCGTGGTGACGGTGCTCGCGGGCCTGGCCATCGGCCGCGTGACGCTGCGCTTCCGCGGCGCGCACTTCGTGCTGGTGACGCTCGCGTTCGCCGCCATCCTGCATCTGCTGGCGAACAATCTGGTCGACCTCACCGGCGGGCCGATGGGCCTGTCCGGCATCGCCACTCCGCTGCTGCACCAGGCGGCCGGCGACTGGCGGCTGTTCGGCTCCAAGGCGAGCTTCTACTGGCTGGTGCTGGCGCTCGACGTCATTGCGGTCTACATCGTCTGGCGCATCGTGCACTCGCCGCTGGGCGACGCGATGATCGCCATCCGCGAGGACGAGAACCTCGCCGAAGCAGTGGGCATCGACGAGTACAAGTATTCGATGCTGGCCTTCGTCACCGGCGCGGCGATGGCCGGCGTGGCGGGCGCCGTCTATGCGCACTACGTGAGCTTCATCAGCCCGGAGATCTTCCATTTCAACATCATGATCATGATTCTGGTCATGGTGATTCTGGGCGGCGTGGGCACGATCAGCGGGCCGATCATAGGCAGCGTGCTGGTCGTCATCCTGCTCGAAGCGCTGCGGCTGCACGAATCGCTGCGCGAGCCGATCTTCGGCGCGGTGCTGGTCGGCGCGACGCTGCTGTTTCCGCAGGGGCTGGTGCCGCTCATCGCGGCGAAGCTGCGGAGGGCGCGGGGTGGGGCGGCCGCCGGTGATGCCCCCGCCGGTGATGACCCCGTCGCGGGGACGGGTCTGGCGACGCAGGCATCGATGCAAGGGTCGAGCACGATGCAGGGGGCTATCCCTGCAGCGGCGGCTGGCGCGATGCCGGCCGCGCCGGCGGTCGCGGAGCCGGCTGCAGTTCCAGTGGCGGCATCCGACGCAGTGTCCGCATCCGGTGCAGTGTCCGCATCCGACGCAGTGTCCGCCGCACCGCCGCGCGCGCTGCTTGCCATCGACGGACTGACGGTGCGCTTCGGCGGCCTCGTCGCGGTCGATGACGTCCGCTTCGAGGTACCGGCCGGCCGCATCGTCAGCCTGATCGGCCCGAACGGCGCCGGCAAGACGACGACGCTGAATCTGATCACCGGCTTCGTCGAACGCAGCGCCGGCCGCATCGTGTTCGACGGCGTCGAGCTGCCGCGGCGGTTCCGGCCCAGCGAGATCGCGGCGCGCGGCATGATCCGCACGTTCCAGACGACGCGCGGACTGCTCGATGTGCCGATCGGCAAGGCGGTGGAGATCGGCCTGCATCGCACGCTCGGGCTTGGCTGGCGGCGCATCGCGCGCGCTTTCGTCGCGCCGCTGCCGGACATGCAGCGCGCCGGACGCGCGGCGGCCATCCTGCGGCGCGTCGGCCTGCGTCGCGATCCCGCCGAGCTGACGCGCAATCTGTCGTACGGCGAACAGCGGCTGCTCGAAGTGGCAATCGCGCTGGCCGCCGAGCCCAAGCTGCTGGTGCTCGACGAGCCGGCAGCGGGCATGAACCCCGAGGAGACTGCGCGGATGATGGCGCTGATCCGTTCCGTGCGCGATTCAGGCGTCACCGTGCTGCTGGTCGAGCACGACATGAAGCTCGTCATGGGGCTGTCGGATCACATCGTGGTGCTTGACCATGGCAAGCGAATCGCCGAAGGCAACACGACGCAGATCCAGAACGATCCGACGGTGATCGAAGCCTACCTGGGCAGGAGCGCACAGCATGCTGCGGCTTGACGCGGTCGACGTGGCCTACGGCCAGCGGCAGGCGCTGTTCGGCATATCGCTGCGAGTGGAGCAGGGCGAGTTCGTGACGCTGCTGGGCGCCAACGGCGCCGGCAAGACGACCACGCTGCGCACCATCTCCGGCCTGATCAAGCCGGCGCGCGGACGCGTCGAGCTGCAGGGCCAGGACATCACCGGCTGGTCGCCGGCGGCGATCGTCAAGCTCGGCCTGTCGCACAGCCCCGAGGGACGCAAGGTCTGGCCGTTCATGACGGTCGAGGAAAACCTGCTGATGGGCGCCTACGTGCTGCGGCGGCTGCGCGAAGCGACCGCGCGCGGCCTGCGCCGCGTCTATGAGCTGTATCCGCGCCTGCATGAGCGCCGCCGCCAGTACGCCGGCACGCTGAGCGGCGGCGAGCAGCAGATGCTGGCGATCGGCCGGGCGCTGATGTCCGATCCCAAGCTGCTGATCCTCGACGAGCCGTCGCTCGGCCTGGCGCCCATCATGATCGACCGCACGGCCGATCTGATCCGCGACATTCATCGCGCCGGACTGACGATCCTGATGGTCGAGCAGAACGCGGCGCTGGCCTTGCAGATGTCGGACCGGGCCTACGTCATCGAGAACGGCCGGCTGGCGCTGGAGGGGCCCAGCGCTGAACTGTTGCGCAGCGATTACGTACGTCAGGCGTATCTCGGCGTCGGTTGACGACTCCCGGTGCGCGGCGGCCGCAGCCGCGTTGCTGCGGCGCCACAAATATGCCGGAACCCCCCGAATCTGTTGCATTGCACCATGATTTGCGATATAGTGGGCTCTGTCTCCTCCACCTCCTCCTAATTGGTGGATTAAGGCCCGAGCCTCGTGCTCGGGCTTTTTTTTGGTTCATCGCGGAATAGCGTGGAGCGGCGGGCCTGATTTCGTACCCTGTAGGCTGGCATGGGCTACAGGGGAGGCAGATGCTCGATCGCAAGCTGTTTCAGGCGCTAGGGGGCTGGGAAGGCTACCGGCTGCAGCGGGTGGTCTGGCCCGGTGCCCGCCGACCGGTTCCGCCCTGTCTCAGCCTCCGGCCCATGCCTTTGCACGCTCTACCCGAGAAAGGTCGACATCCCGGCGCTACCCTTGTATGATTGTGCGCCGCGGCATCGATAGCCAGTCTCTTCGCCGCCATCCTCCCTCTCAAACTGTTCCCGTCTGCCCGCGACTGGCGTCGCAGCCCGATGCATTCCGCATCGCGGTGACCGAGGCCGATGTCGTTGGAGTCCAATGTCTTTTGCTGCCCTTGGCTTGTCCGAAGCCATCGTTCGCGCTGTTTCCGAGCGCGGTTATCACTCGCCTACGCCGATCCAGGCGCAGGCCATCCCCGCAGTCCTGACCGGCGGTGATCTGCTGGCCGGTGCGCAGACCGGCACCGGCAAGACGGCCGGCTTCGTGCTGCCTATCCTGCAGCGGCTGTCGACGACGGCGCCGCGTCGCGCGGCGGCGGCCGGCGGCGCGCGTCCGATCCGCGTGCTCGTGCTGACGCCGACCCGCGAGCTGGCGGCGCAGGTCGAGGAAAGCGTCGTCGCTTACTCGAAATATCTGAAGCTGAGCTCCACCGTGGTGTTCGGCGGCGTCAACATCAATCCGCAGATCGATCGGCTGCGGCGCGGCGTCGACATTTTGGTCGCCACGCCGGGGCGGCTGCTCGACCATGCGCAGCAGCGCACCGTCGATCTGTCGACGATCGAGGTGCTGGTGCTCGACGAAGCGGACCGCATGCTCGACATGGGCTTCATCCATGACATCCGCCGCGTGCTCAAGCTGCTGCCGGCGCAGCGGCAGAATCTGCTGTTCTCGGCGACCTTCTCCGATGAGATCAAGGCGCTCGCCGACGGCCTGCTGAACAAGCCGGCGCTGATCGAGGTTGCGCGTCGCAATGCGACCGCCGATACGGTGGCGCAGCGCGTGCTGCTCGTCGATCGCGGCCGGAAGCGCGAGCTGCTGTCCAAGATGATCCGCGACCAGAACTGGTTCCAGGTGCTGGTGTTCACGCGCACCAAGCACGGCGCCAACCGGCTGGCCGAGCAGCTGAGCAAGGACGGCATTCCGTCGCTGGCGATCCACGGCAACAAGAGCCAGAACGCCCGCACGCGCGCGCTCAGCGAGTTCAAGTCGGCCACGCTGCAGGTACTGGTGGCGACCGACATCGCCGCGCGCGGGCTGGACATCGTCGAGCTGCCGCACGTGGTGAACTTCGATCTGCCCAACGTGCCGGAAGACTATGTGCACCGGATCGGCCGCACCGGCCGCGCCGGCGCGGAAGGCGAGGCGGTGTCGCTGGTCTCGCCGGACGAGGACGGCCTGCTGCGCGACATCGAGCGGCTGATCAAACGCACGCTGCCGCGCGAGACCGTGCCGGGCTTCGAGCGTGATCCCAACGCTCGCAACGAGCCCGAGGTCGACGACCGGCCGCCGCGTCCGCCGCGCCGTCCGGGCCGTGGCGGTGACGCGCGCGGTTCGCGCGACGGATCGTCGGCGCCGCGCGGCGGTGGGCAGCCCGGTCGCGGCGCCTCGTCGGGCGGCCGCGGCGCGGCTTCGCCGCAGCGCCCGGCGCAGCCGTCGTCCCGGACGGCGCAGCAGCCTTCGTCGCGCGCACCGCTGCAGCCCGCGCCGCGTGCGGCGTCGCAACCTCCGTCGCGAGCGACGTCACAAGCTCCCTCGCACGCCGCCTCGCAGCCGCAGCGCCGCGAGGCGCCCGCTTCGGCGGCTAGCCCGGTGGCTCGCCCGTCCGGCGTCGGCGGCTTCCGCGGCGGCAGGCCGGGGCGTTCCGGACGCTAGCCCAGCGGCCGCCCCGCAGTCGGGCGGCCCCTTCGCAGTCGGGCGATCGCCTCGCATCAGCGCGATCACCTCGCGTCAGCGCGATCACCTCGCATCAGCGCGATCGCCTCGCGTCAACGCGATCGCCTCGCCGCCGGGACGATTGCTCCGGCGGCGGCGGGCTGAGCCTCAGCGCCCGAGATCCTTGGCTGTGACGCCCGCGATGCCCCAGTTCTCCTTGGGCAGCTCGTGAATCCAGACGCGCACGTTCTCCTGCGGGGCGCCGATCGCCTCGACCAGCGCCTGCGTCACTCGTTCGATCACGGCGCGCTTCTGGGCTTCGCTGCGGCCTTCCATCATGTAGATCTGCGCAAACGGCATCTTCAGCTCCTTGCTGTTCAAGCGGTGATCATGTCATCCGCAGCGAAACGGTGCCTAGGTCCTGGAAGTGCACGGCCACGTGATCGCCGGCTTCGACGGCGATCGCTTCCGTGGCGCCGCCGGTCATGATGAAGGTGCCGGGCGGGATCTCCTGGCCGCGTGCGCCGAGGTGATCGGCCAGCATCGCGACCGCAGTGAGCGGATGGCCGAGCACGGCCGCGCCGGCAGCCATTGCGACGATGCGTCCGTTCTTCTCGAGCGTCACGCCGAGCGTGCGCAGGTCCAGCTCGTCGACGCAGCGCATGCGCGTGCCGGTCACGAATCGCGATGCCGACGTATTGTCGGCCACCACGCTCTTGAGATCGAACTTGAAATCGCGGTAGCGGCTGTCGATGATCTCGACCGCGGGCAGCACGAAGTCGGTCGCCGCGAGCACCGCGCCGATATGGCAGCCCGGTCCGCGCAGCGCCGCCTTGGTCACGATGCAGATCTCGGCTTCGACCTTGGGATGGATGAGCTCGGCCGCGCGAATCTCGCCGCCATTGGGGCGCGCCATGTAGTCGCTGACGAAGCCGAAAACAGGCGATTCGACGCTCATCTGCTTCATCTTCGCGAACGAGGTCAGCCCGGCCTTCAGGCCCACGGTCCGCTGGCCGCGCTGTTCCTTGCGCCGGCGCAGCGCATCCTGGATGGCGTACGCATCCTCCCAGTCCATCTGCGGATGGTCGTCGGTGATCTTGGTAACGTCGCGGGCCTGCAGCTCGGCCGTCTCCAGATGTTCCGCCAGTCGTGCGATCGTGCTTGCGTCGAGTTGCATCGCGAGATTCCCGTCAGACGAATCGGACCGAGGCGCTGCCGAGCCCGCCGACGCTGCAGCACAGGCTGTCGCCGGCGCTCACCGGCACCAGCGGCGACTGCGAGCCGGACAGGATCACTTCGCCGGCCTTCAGCGTGACGCCCAGCCGCCCCAGCGTATTGGCCAGCCACGCGACCGCGTTGACCGGCGAACCCTGAACGGCTGCGCCGGTCGAGGTGCTGACGACTTCGCCGTTCTTCTCCAGCACCATGCCGGCGAGGCTCAGGTCCAGCGCGTGCGGATGGCGCCGCGTGCCGCCGAGCAGCAGCGCCCCGCATGAAGCGTTGTCGGCCACCGTGTCCTGGATGCGGATCCGCCAGTCGAGGATGCGCGAATCGACGATCTCGAAGCAGGGCAGCACGAAGGCCGTCGCGCGCAGGACGTCTGCCGCGGTGATGCCGGGCCCTTGCAGATCGCTGTCGAGCACGAACGCCACCTCGGCCTCGGCGCGCGGGGCGATCAGCGAGTCCATGCGGATCGCTTCGCTTTCATGAGCCATCATGCCGGACAGCAGTCGGCCGAAGTCCGGCTGGTCGACGCCCAGCATGTCCATCACCACCTGGCTGGTGACGCCGATCTTCCAGCCGATCGCGCGCTCGCCAGCATCGAGCCGATGCTGCACCATGTGCTGCTGGATGCGGTAGGCGTCGTCGAGGCCGAGGCCAGGCTCGCGCTCGGTCAAGGGCGCGACGGGCAGGCGCGCGACGAGCGCCTGATGCAGCTCGTCGCCGTATCGATGGATCTGTTCGGG
>JBFWXS010000040.1:13651-29165 GCA_050187175.1 Burkholderiaceae bacterium | reverse complement strand
CATCATGGCGGGCGACATCATGGCGGGCGACATCATGGGTCAGAGCTTGATCATCACGTTGCGCAGCTCGGTATAGAACTCGAGCGAATGCACGCCGCCTTCGCGGCCGATGCCCGAGGCCTTGGCGCCGCCGAAGGCGGTGCGGAGGTCGCGCAGGAACCAGCTGTTCACCCAGCACAGCCCCACCTCGATGCCTTGCGCCATGCGGTGCGCGGTGCCCAGGTCCCGCGTCCACACGGTCGTGGCGAGACCGTAGTCGGTGGCATTGGCCAGCGCCAGCGCTTCCTGTTCCGTGTCGAAGGGCGCGACGTGGCAGCAGGGGCCGAAGATCTCTTCGCGGATGACGGCCGAGCTCTCGGGCAGGCCGGTCCAGATGGTGGGCTGCACGAAGTGCCCGTGCGCGAGCCGGCCCTCCAGCTCGGGTTCGCCGCCGCCGGTGACCACGGTGGCGCCCTCGTCGCGCGCCTTGGCGTAATACGACAGGACCTTGCGCTTGTGCTCGGCCGAGATCAGCGGACCCATGTCCACGCCCGGTGTGTCGGGGGCGCCGATGCGGAAGCCCTCCGCCTTGGCTTTCAGCGCCGCGACGAAGCGGTCGAAGATGGGCCGCTGCACGTAGACGCGCTCGGTGCCGAGGCAGACCTGGCCGCAGTTCTCGAATGCGCTGCGGGCGATGCCCGCCACCGCCTTGTCGAAGTCGGCGTCGGCGAACACGATGCCGGCGTTCTTGCCGCCGAGCTCGAAGCTGACGGGGCGCACGCCCTTGGCAGCGGCGGCCATGATGGCTTCGCCGGTGCGGGTTTCGCCGGTGAAGGTGACGCCGCTGACGCCGGGGTGCTTGGTGATGAACTCGCCCGCCGAGCCCGGGCCGAAGCCGTGCAGGACCTGGTACACCCCTTTGGGCACGCCTACGGTGTTCATCACCTCGCCCAGCAGCGTGGCGGTGGCCGGCGTTTCCTCGGACGGCTTGACGATCACGGTATTGCCGCAGGCCAGCGCCGGGCCGACCTTCCAGGTCATCAGCAGCAGCGGCAGGTTCCACGGGCAGATCACCCCGACCACGCCCAGCGGCGTGCGCAGCGCATAGCTAATCGCCGTGCCGCCGTCCGGCGTGGCCATCTGGAAGCTCTCGGTGGGAACGTTCTTGACGATGTCGGCGAAGATCTTGAAGTTGGCGGCGCCGCGCGGAATGTCCACGTGCGAGGCCAGCGGCCGCGGCTTGCCGGTGTCGGCCAGCTCGGCGGCCAGGAAATCGTCGAAGCGGCGATTGATCTCGTCGGCGACCGCGTGCAGCAGTTCCGCTCGCCGGACCACGTTCATGCGGCCCCATTCGCCGTTCAGCGCCGCGCGGCCGGCGGCGACCGCGGCGGACACCTCGGCCTGGCCGGCCTCGTGCACGTGGCCGATCACTTCATTGGTGGCGGGATTGCGATTCTCGAAGGTCCGGCCGGTGGCGACGAACTCGCCGTTGATGAAGTTCAGGAACTGTTTCATGCCGGCAACGATAGGAGTGCTCATCGATACTGTCTAATACCGATTTCTGGCATTCCGATACCAGTTCGCTATTGCCATTGCAGGCGTGGAGACCCGGATGGATCTCAAGCAGATGCGCTATTTCCTGGCCGTCGCCGAGGAGCGCAACTTCAACCGTGCCGCCGAGCGTCTGCACATGACGCAGCCGCCCCTGACGCGCCAGATCCAGGCGCTCGAGGAAGAGCTGGGCACTCCGCTGTTCGTTCGCGCCTCCAAGGGCGTGGAGCTGACCGACGCGGGTGCCGCCCTGCTCGAAGAGGTGCCCAATCTGCTGCTGCTCGCGCAGCGCGCCCGCGAACGCACGCAGCTGGCTGGCGAAGGCCGCACCGGGCGGCTGGACGTAGGCATCTTCGGCTCGGGCATTCTCGACGTGATCCCGCGCCTGCTCGCGCGCTTTCACGCGCAGCGGCCTCACATACGCATCGTGCTGCACAACCAGACCAAGGCGGAGCAGATCGAGGCGCTGCGCGAGCGCCGGATCGCAGTCGGCTTCAATCGGCTGGTTCCGCCCGCCAGCGACCTGGTGGTGGAGACCGTGCTGCGCGAACGCATGGTGGTGGCGCTGCCGCAGCGGCACGCGCTGGCCCGCCGCAAGCGGCTCAGGCTGGCCGATCTCGACGACCAGCCGATGATCCTGTATCCCAACCTGCCGCTGCCCGGCCTGGCGCAGCGGGTCAGCAACGCCTTCGTCAGCGAAGGGGTGCGGCTGCGCATCGAGCAGGAAGTCGAGGATGTCCTGACGAGCATCGCGCTGGTCGCGGGAGGGTTCGGGCTTTGCATCACCACGCTGTCCAGCACCAGCCTGCGCCTGCCCAACGTCACTTATCGTCCGCTCGATTGCGAGGCCTTGCGCGACATCGAGCTGGCCTGCATGTATCGCAGGGCGGACCCCTCGCCGGTCCTGGCGGCCTTCATCGGCGTCGTGCATGCGTTCGCACGGCAGGCCGGCGGCCTGCGCCGTTCATCGTCCGGCTGACAATACCGGTTCGGTATCGAAAAAGCCCTTAACGGTATTGGACCCATATCGCGCAGGGGTCTTAGACTCTCTGCGCCGTAGAGCGATGCGGCGGCGCTCGCCGCCATCGCCCGCGTGAGCAGGACGCCTCCGTAGAGGCAGGACGCCTTCGTCCAGGCAGGACGCCGCCGTCCGGGACACCCTCCGTCCAGGCACGACGCCTCCGTCCAGCAGCGTCCAGCCATCTGCCGGCCGCGGCAGTCCGCCCTTCCGTTCATTCCCTTCTCAGGAGACACCAGGATGACATTCGTTCGCTTGCCACGCCGAACCTGCTTCGCCGCTGTTGCGCGCTTCGCCGTCGTTGCGCTTGCGCTGAGTGCGGCAGCCGCGCCCGCGCTGGCCCAGTCGGGAAAGTATCCGGAACGGCCTATCCGCTTCGTGGTTCCGTTCGCGCCCGGCGGAGCGATCGACGTGATGTCCCGGCCTATCGCCGACGCGATGGCGCGCGACCTGGGTCAGACGGCGGTCGTCGAGAACCGCGCCGGTGCCGCCGGCAACATCGGCGCGGCGCTGGTGGCCAAGGCGCCTGCTGACGGCTATACCCTGCTGGTGGGCACCTCGGCCACTCACGGTGCCAACCCGGCGTTGTTCAATTCGCCGGGCTACAACGCGGTGGACGACTTCGAGCCCATCATGCTGTGGGGCGCGGTGCCGAACATCCTGGTGGTCAACGCCGCCAAGGGCGACAAGACCGTCCAGGAGATCATCGAGCGCGCGAAGCGCCGGCCGGACGTCCTCACTTACGGTTCGGCGGGCACGGGAACCTCGCTGCACCTGGCCGGCGTCCTGTTCGAGGGAGCGACCGGCGTGAAGATGGTGCACGTGCCGTACAAGGGCGGCGCGCCGGCTTCGGTGGACCTGATGAGCGGGAACCTGGACATGATGTTCGACACCGTCGCGGTCGCGCTGCCGAATATCCGCTCCGGCAAGCTTCGTCCGCTTGCCGTGGCCGCTGCCGAGCGGCATTTCGCGCTGCCCGACGTGCCGACTTTCGCGGAGCTCGGCATCAAGGGCGTCGAAGCTGCGACCTGGGCCGGCCTGTTCGCGCCCAAGGGAACGCCGGCTCCGGTGCTGGCCTCGCTTCGCCAGGCAGCCGAGAAGGCGATGGCGGATCCTCGCGTCCTCGAAGTCCTCAAGACGAACGGCGTGCAGGTCATGGGCTGGCCCGGCGAGCGCTTCGGCGGCTTCGTCGCCAGCGAGACCAAGCGCTGGGGCAAGGTCGTGCGCGACGCGGGCATCCAGCCGCAGTGAGTCCGGTGCCGGGGTGAGTCGCACCTCGGCTCGGATATCGGTTTACCCTTCCGGGACATTCGGCCGGCGCGTGCAGCGCGGCCGGCGGCGATCCACCTGGAACGGAGGTAGTCCCATGATGCCTGGCGCGAGGCTGGCCGCGATGGCCGCAGTGGCCGTGCTCACGATGACGGCGCTGAGCGCCTGCCAGAATCAGGCGGCGCGGGCTTCCGGATCTGCGGGGCCCGGGGCCGCGGCAGGGGGGACGGCAGCCGGCGGAACGAGAGCAGGCGATCCGAAGGCAGGCGTCTGCGATCGGAACGTTGCCGATACGCTGGTCGGAAGGGCCGGCATCACGGACGATGAGGCGCGGCGATTGACCGGCGCCTCCATCGTCCGGCAGATCGCGCCGGGTACGCCGGTCACGCTGGACTTCCGGCGGGAGCGCGTGACCATAGAGACGGATGCCCGCACGGGCAAGATCGTCCGCGCGTTCTGCGGTTAGCCGCTCGCCGACTGGGCGGCGGGCCCGGCGCAATCGATGATGGCCCGGACCTGCCGCTCTATGTTCGCCGGCACCGGTAGCCGGCCCGCCAGCACTTCGCGGATCCACGCCGCGGTGGCCGCGGCGTCGTGCGCCGGCGGCAGTTCGGGAACCTCGGCCAGCGGCCGGGTCTCGGCCTCGACGCGGCGCGTGCTGCTGCCGTTGCGCAGTTCGTCGATCGCGGACTGCCGGCGCGGATCGGCCACGACCTCGCCTTCGGTGCCGCGCATGACCAGCGCATGCGCGCGGCGCCGCTCGAACAGCGCATGCTGCAGCCGGTCGAATTCCGGATGCGTGAAGCTGGCCAGCCGCAGGCTGCCCGGCGCGCAGGGTTCGATCAGCTTGGCCAGCGTATGCGCGACGTTGCGCACGCCGGCGCGCTGGCGCAGCGCAAGCATTGCGGCCAGCGGCGGCGACAGCAGATCGATCGGGATGAACAGAGGCTGATCGGCCGCGAATGCGGCGGCGGCGGTGTCCGGGGCGGCGGCGGTGCCTGGGATGGCGGCGGTGCCTGGGGTGGTAACGGTGCCTGGAGTGGCAACGGTGCCGTCGGACCCTGCGGAATCAAACGGTGCTTCGCCGGCCACCGGCAGTGCCAGCGCCTGCATCAGCCGGTACGTGGTCAGCCGCTTTGGATCGTCGCGCACGCCGTGCACCACGACCTGGATGCCTTCGCGCGCCAGCAGGCAGGCCAGCAGCGGCACCAGGTTCGGCAGGCGGCGCGCGCCGTTGTAGCTGGGTATGGCGACGGCAGGACGCTGCGGGTCGACCGCAATGCGTCGCAGATGCGCGTCGAGCGCGTCCAGCGCGCCGTCGATCTCGTCGACGCTTTCGCCCTTCATGCGCAGCGCGATCAGCACGCAGCCGAGCTCGAACTCGCCGACCTGGCCGGCGAACATCGCCGAGAACAGGCTGCGCGACTGCGCTGTATCGAGGCTGCGGGCGCCGGCGCCGCCGCGGCCGATCTCCTTGATGAACTCGGTGATCTGCATGGCGGCCTGGGCCTATGCTGTGCTGCCGTCGCCGTCGCCGTCGCCGTCGCCGTCGCCGTCGCCCTCGCCGTCGCCCTCGCCGTCGCCCTCGCCGTCGGCCGGCATGATCTCGTCGTCCTCGTCCTCGTCGTTGAAATCGCTGTCGCCGCCGGTGGGGCCGATGACGCGCCCGCTGAGCACGGCGAGGATCGCTTCGCCGTAGGACTCGAGCTTGCGCTGGCCGACGCCGCTGATCAGCGCCAGCCCGGCCAGATCGGCCGGCTTGCGGCGTGCGATCTCGCGCAGCGTCGCGTCGTGGAACACGACGTAGGACGGCAGCTGGCGTGCCGCCGCGACGCCGCGGCGCCAGTCGCGCAGTGAATCGAACAGCGCCTGCGTGGCGGGGTCCAGCGCTTCGTCGGCGTTGCGCGCGCTGTCGCCGGCGTCGCGCGCCGTGCCGCGCGAATCGCGCCGCCGGCGCGAGCGCTCCTGGCTTTGCGCCGACAGCTTGCGCAGCGCCAGCTGCGTCTCACCGCGCAGCATGGCGCGGCTGTCTTCGGTCAGCACCAGCACCTGGTGGTGGTCGTGATCGACGCCGACGAGGTTGCGGGCGATCATCTGCCGCAGCACTGACCGCCATTCGGCTTCGCTCAGATCGGCGCCTATGCCGAAGGTGCTGAGCGTTTCGTGGCCGTACTGCGCGACACGGGCGGTGGCCTGGCCGCGCAGGATGGCGATCACGTGCTGCGCGCCGAAGCCGAAGCCGCTGGCCTGGCGCACGCGGTAGACGCACGACAGCAGCTTGCGGGCGGCCTCGGTGGCGTCCCAGGTGACCGGCGGCTCCAGGCAGTTGTCGCAGTTGCCGCAGCGTCCGCTCGCTTCGCCGAAGTAGGCCAGCAGGCGGATGCGGCGGCACTCGATGGTCTCGGCCAGGCCGAGCATCGCATCGAGCTTGGCATTGGAGATGCGCTTATGCGTGTCGTCGGATTCCGACTGCTCGATGAAGCGGCGCTGCTGCACCACGTCGGCCAGTCCGTAGGCCATCCATGCCTGAGCCGGCAGGCCGTCGCGGCCGGCGCGGCCGGTCTCCTGGTAGTAGCCTTCGACGCTGCGCGGCATGTCCAGATGCGCGACGAAGCGCACGTCCGGCTTGTCTATGCCCATGCCGAACGCGATGGTGGCGACCATGACCAGGCCGTCTTCGCGCAGGAAGCGCGACTGGTGCGAGGCGCGCGTCGCGGCGTCCATGCCGGCGTGGTAGGGCAGCGCGGGCACGCCGTGCTGCTCTAGCCATTGCGCCGTGTCCTCGACCTTGGCGCGCGATGCGCAGTAGACGATGCCCGACTGGCCGGCGTGCTCGTTGCCGATGAAGCCGAGCAGTTGCTTGCGCGCGTCAAGCTTCTCGACGATGCGGTAGCGGATATTCGGCCGATCGAAGCTGGAGACGAACTCGCGCGCCTGTTCCAGGCCCAGCCGCTGGATGATCTCGCGCCGCGTCAGCGCGTCGGCGGTGGCCGTCAGCGCGATGCGCGGGACCTGCGGGAAGCGCTCGTGCAGCGCCGACAGCTGCAGGTATTCGGGCCGGAAATCGTGCCCCCATTGCGAGACGCAGTGCGCTTCGTCGATGGCGAACAGCGCGATCGACGAATCGGCCAGCAGTTCCAGGCAGCGCGGCGTCAGCAGCCGTTCGGGCGCGACGTACAGCAGGTCGAGCTCGCCGGCCCGCAGCGCGCGCTCGACGGCGGCGGCATCGCGGCCGCTCAGCGTCGAGTTCAGGAACGCGGCGCGCACGCCGAGCTCGCGCAGCGCGTCGACCTGGTCCTGCATCAGCGCGATCAGCGGCGAGATGACGATGCCGGTGCCGGGGCGCAGCAGCGCGGGGATCTGGTAGCACAGCGACTTGCCGCCGCCGGTGGGCATCAGCACCAGCGCGTCGCCGCCGGCGGCGACCTGCTCGATGATCGCCGCCTGCGAGCCGCGGAAGGCGTCGTAGCCGAAGGTGCGGCGCAGGATGGCCAGCGCCTCTTCGGCGAGGGCCGAGCCCTTGCCGGGCGCTCGGCCGGCGGCGGCGCCGTCAGCGGGCAGCCGCTCGGCGGGCGCGCGCTCGGCGAGCGTACGATCGGCAGGCGTGCGATCGGCAGGCGTGCGATCGGCAGGCGTGCGATCAGCGGGCGCGCGATCGGCGGGCGCGCGATCGGCGGGCGCGCGATCGGCCGGAGCGCTGTCGACAGACGCGCCAAGCGTCGCCACGTCGAACGGCGACGAGGATTCGTTCGAGAAGAAGTCGTTCGGCATCAGGCCCCCAGTTTACCGGGGCCGGCAAGAGGGACCTATCGATCCGATGGCCGATGCCCCGCGGGGGGCCGGGACGCGCAGACGGGGCAGTCGGGATCGCGCGGCACCGTCACCGAATGCCATTGCATCGAACCGGCGTCGAGCAGCAGCAGCCGCCCCACGGCCGGGGTGCCGAAGCCGCCGGCCAGCTTCAGCGCTTCGGCGGCCTGCATCGTGCCGATGATGCCGGTCAGCGGCGCGAACACGCCCATCGTGGCACAGCGGACCTCGTCGGCCTCCTGGCTTTCGGGGAACAGGCAGTGGTAGCACGGCGAATCGGCGCGCCGCGTGTCGAACACGGCCAGCTGTCCGTCGAAGCGGATCGCCGCCCCGGAGACCAGCGGCACGCCCAGCGCGGTGCAGGCGCGGTTGACCGCATGCCGCGTGGCGAAGTTGTCGCAGCAGTCGAGCACGACCTGCGCGCCGGCCGCGAGCCGGCGCAGCGCCGCTTCGTCGAGCCGTTCGACGACGGGCTCGACGACGATGCCGGGATTCATCTCGAGCATGGAACGCCGCCCGGACTCGGCCTTCAGCTGGCCGACGCGGTCGTCGCGGTGCAGGATCTGCCGCTGCAGGTTGGTGGCGTCGACGGTGTCGTCGTCGGCCAGCAGGATGCGGCCGACGCCGGCGGCGGCCAGGTACAGCGCGGCCGGCGAGCCGAGGCCGCCGGCGCCGACCACCAGCATCGTCGCATCGAGCAGCCGCTGCTGCGCCTCGATGCCCATCTCGTCCAGCAGGATGTGGCGGCTGTAGCGCAGCAGCTGGTCGTCGTTCATCGCGTCCGTCCGCCCGGCGACCGGGCGGCGGCTCCGGTCCTCGGGCGGCGGCCCCTGTCGTCCGGGGCAGCAGCCCCTGTGGTCATTTGCCGGCAGGCTGCGGCACGACGTCCTTGGCCGTCTCGCCGCCGGTGCTGACCGGCAGCGACTCGTCCTTCGCCTTGGCGATGATCACCGGCTGGCCCTTCAGGAAGTTCTTGGCCTGCAGCAGCTGGTGGTCGTCGTCGGAACCGAATTCGACCGGCTTGCGATCCTTCAGACGGTCGGGCACGGCCAGCGGCTTCGGCGCTGCCGACGGCGTCTCGGCTTCCTTGCCGTTGATCAGATGCCGGTTCAGGTCGGCCTCGCGCAGCCGGAACGAGCTCAGGTCGCCTTCCGGCGTCTCCTCGACCAGGTAGTCGGGCGTGATGCCCTTGGCCTGGATCGAGCGCCCGTTCGGCGTGTAGTAGCGCGCCGTGGTCAGCTTGATCGCCGTGGTGTTCGACAGCGGCAGGATCGACTGCACCGAGCCCTTGCCGAAGGTCTGCGTGCCGATGACGACGGCGCGCTTGTAGTCCTGCAGCGCGCCGGCCACGATCTCGGAGGCCGAGGCCGAACCGGCATTGACCAGCACCACCATCGGCACGCTCTTCACCGCCGCCGGCAGCCGCTGCAGGATGTCGTCGCGCGTGCCGCGCAGGTAGTCCTCGGGGCTGGCGATGTACTTGCGCCGCGCGTCCTCGTTGCGGCCGTCGGTGGTGACGACGGTGACCTTGGGCGGCAGGAACGCCGCCGAGACGCCGACCGCACCGTGCAGCAGCCCGCCCGGGTCGTTGCGCAGGTCGAGCACCAGGCCGTTCTTCAGCGCATCCTGCTTCGCCAGGCCGTCGAGATGCTTGACCAGGTTCTCGACCGTGTGTTCCTGGAATTGGGTGACGCGGATGTAGCCCAGGCCCGGTTCGAGCACCTTGGACTTGACCGACTGGACCTTGATGACGTCGCGCACGAGCTGCACGATGATCGGCTGCGCCTCGCCCTTGCGCGCGATGGTCAGCGTGATCGGCGTCTTCGGCTTGCCGCGCATCAGCTTGACGGCGTCGTTCAGGGCCATGCCCTTGGTCGGTTTGTCGTCGATGCGCACGATCAGGTCGCCGGCCTTCAGGCCGGCGCGCGCCGCGGGCGTGTCCTCGATCGGGGATACGACCTTGACGAAGCCGTCCTCGGCGCCGACCTCGATGCCCAGGCCGCCGAATTCGCCCTGCGTGCCCACCTGCAGCTCGCGGAACGCGTCGGCGTCCAGGTAGGCTGAATGCGGATCGAGTCCGGACAGCATGCCGCTGATCGCTTCGGCGATCAGCTTGCGGTCTTCAACCGGCTCGACGTAGTTGGCCTTGACCGCGCCGAACACGTCGGTGAACTGCCGCAGCTCTTCGAGCGGCAGGGTCCCCCTGGGTTCGCGCTGCGCCACCGCAGTCAGCCCCAGGCTGATCAGCACGCCGGCGATGGCGCCGATCGAAACGAGACCCAGAGGTTTGAACTTGCCCTTCATCGTCCATCCTGTGAGGAGAGCGGTCAGCGAATCGAATCTCTCGCACGGCACCGTCTGCTCTGCGATCGAGTATAAACCTCGGTCGTTGGGAGCACTGCCAGTGTTTGCCCCGATCAGCGGGTTGTCGCGACCGGCGGGCGCGCCGCGCTGCACCGGCCTGGGGCGCGCCGCCGGCGGCGCTTCTACCGGCGCGCTGGCGGCGCTTCGACCGGCGCGCAGCCGGTGCTCCGACCGGAGATGGGGGCATGCGGCCGGCGCTGCAAGCCCCACGCCCGTGTCAGGTCGGCTTGGCCTTGCCCTGCGCCGCCACGGCGGCCATCGCGGCAGCGATCTCGGCCTGGTCGCCGAGATAGTAGTGGCGCAGCGGCTTCAGCGCCGCATCGAGCTCATAGACCAGCGGGCGGCCGGTGGGCACGTTCAGGTGGACGATGTCGTCGTCCGAGATCCCGTCCAGGTGCTTGATCAGCGCGCGCAGCGAGTTGCCGTGCGCGGTGATGATGACGCGCTTGCCGGCCGTGATGCTGGGGGCGATCGTCTGCGTCCAGTACGGCACCACGCGGGCCACCGTGTCGCGCAGGCACTCGGTGCGCGGGATGGCCTCGCGGGGCAGCCCGGCGTAGCGGCGGTCCTGGTCGGCGCCGCGCGGATCGCCCTCCGGCAGCGGATCGGGCGCGATCGCGTAGGCGCGCCGCCAGATCAGTACCTGCTCGTCGCCGAAGCGGGCCGCCGTCTCGGCCTTGTTCAGCCCCTGCAGGGCGCCATAGTGGCGTTCGTTGAGCCGCCAGTCGTGGATCACCGGCAGCCACATGCGGTCCATCTCGTCGAGCGCCGTCCACAGCGTGCGGATGGCGCGCTTGAGCACCGAGGTGTAGGCGACGTCGAAATCGAAGCCTTCCGCCTTCAGCAGCTGGCCGGCGCGGCGCGCCTCGGCGCGGCCGGTGTCGGTGAGGTCGACGTCGGCCCAGCCCGTGAAGCGGTTCTCGAGGTTCCACTGGCTCTCGCCGTGGCGCAACAGTACGAGCTTGTAGGTCATGGGGAGAAAAGGTGTCAGGCAAACCACTATTCTATAATTTGCGGTTTCCTTCCCCGGATCGCCTTGGGCGCCTGTCCGTGAGCTTCGTCACCGAAAACATCATCCTGATCTCGATCGCCGTGGTTTCCGGCGGCCTGCTGCTGTGGCCGCTGCTCACCCGCGGCGCGGGCGGCCCGCTGCTGGACACGCTGGCAGCGACCCGGCTGATCAACGACAGCCAGGCCGTGGTCGTCGACGTGCGGCCGGCGGCCGACTTCGCCGGCGGCCATCTGCCGAACGCCCGCAACCTGCCGCTGGCCGAGTTCGACAAGCGCAGCAGCGAGCTGCCGGCGGGCAAGCCCGTCTTGCTGTACTGTGCCAGCGGCAACAGTGCCGGCAAGGCCGCCGGGGCGCTGCGCAAGGCCGGCCGCGGCGAAGTGTTCATGCTGGCCGGCGGGCTGCAGGCCTGGCGGCAGGCCGGCCTGCCGCTGGTCAAGTAAGGAAGTCCGCGCCGAGCGCGCGCGAGAGGATCGCCATGACGGCACGTGTTCTGATGTACAGCACCGCGGTCTGCCCGTATTGCATCCGCGCCGAGCAACTGCTGAAGGCGCGCGGCGTCGAGCAGATCGAGAAGATCCGCATCGATCTGGACCCGGCGCAGCGCGACGTGATGATGAACCGCACCGGCCGTCGCACGGTGCCGCAGATCTACATCGGCGAGCGCCACGTCGGCGGCTTCGACGATCTGGCCGCGCTCGATCGTGCCGGCGAGCTGACGCCGTTGCTGCAAGGCTGACGGCGGCGTCCGGTCCGGCGGGCCGGGCGCGGCGGCATCAGCCGCGCCGGTCGCCCGATCGCGTCAGCCGGCGCAGCGGCGTCAGCCGGACTATCCGCATCAGCCAGCCTGTTTTCCGATTCCACCATTCCGCCCGGCCGGTTGCCGGTCTCCACCTGTAGGAACTTCCGATGAGCGACCAGGCTCAAACCCCCGTCTTCTCGATCCAGCGCATCTACGTCAAGGACCTGTCGCTGGAGATTCCGCACGCCCCGCACATCTTCCTGGAGACGGCGCAGCCCAGCGTCGACATCCAGATGGGCGTCGGTTCGGAGCAGATCTTCGAAGGCATCTACGAGGCCGGCGTCACCGTCACCGTCACCACCAAGGTCGAGGACAAGGTGGCCTTCCTGGTCGAGCTGAAGCAGTCGGGGATCTTCGAGATCCGCAACGTGCCGGCCGAGCAGATGGACCCGCTGCTGAACATCATCTGCCCGAACATCCTGTATCCGTACCTCCGGTCGAACGTCGCCGACGTGATCCAGCGCACCGGCTTCCCGCCCATCCACCTGGCCGAGATCAACTTCGAGCGGCTGTACCAGGAACGGGCGGCGCAGCTGCAGGGCGAAGGCGCGCCGGCGAACGGCGTGGCCTGACGGGGTCGGTCATGCGGCGGGCACCGGCTCAACATCTGGCGGCCGCCTGCGCGGCGGTCTTGTGCCTGGCTGGCGCCGCCGCGGCGACGGCCGCGGAATTCCGCGGCGTCGCCGGCAGTGCGGCCATCCTGTACGACGGGCCGTCGGAGCGGGCTCGCAAGCTGTTCATCGTCGTGCAGGGCACGCCGCTAGAAATCATCTCCACCATCAACCAGTGGGTCAAGGTGCGCGACCAGAGCGGCGACGTGCTGTGGATCGCGCGCGCCGATCTGGGCGAATCGCGCCATGTGGTGGCGAACACGCTGGCTTCGATCCGGCGTTCGCCGCAGACCACGGGCGAGCTGGTCGTGCAGGTCGATCGCGGCGTGCTGCTGGAAGTGGTCGATGCGCAGGCGGCGCCCGGCTGGCTGCGCGTCCGGCACGCCGACGGCGCCGCCGGCTTCGTCGCCGCGGCCGAGATCTGGGGGCGCTGAGAGCAGCCATGCGCATCGCGGTGTTCGGCGCCGGCGCCTGGGGTACCGCCATCGCATCGCACCTGTCGGCGCGGCACGAGGTCTGCCTGTGGGCGCGCGACGCCGCGCTGGTCGCGGCGATGCGCCGCGAGCGGCAGAACGGGCGTTATCTGCCCGGCGTCCAGCTGCCGTCCGCGCTGCTGCTGGATGACGATTTCGACGCGGTCTGCGGCTGGCTCGGCGAGGGGCCGAGGGAGCCGTCCTCGGGGTCGGCCCAGCCAGGGGGCGCACTGGCCGTAGTCGGCACCCCCGTGGCCGGACTGCGTCCCACGCTGGCGGCGCTCGACACCCGGCTGCCGGCGCCGGTCGCCGGCGTCGTCTGGCTGTGCAAGGGCATCGAAGCCGAATCGGGACTGCTGCCGCATCAGGTGGCGGCCGAAGTCCTGCCCCGTCATCGTGCCGGTGTCCTGTCGGGTCCCAGCTTCGCGCAGGAAGTGGCGGCCGGGCTGCCGGTGGCGCTGACGCTGGCCGCAGCCGATGCCGGCTTGCGGCGCATCGCGCAGGCCGCGTTCCATCATGAGGCGGCGCGCATCTACGGCAGCGATGACGTCGTCGGCGTCGAGCTGGGCGGGGCGCTGAAGAACGTCATGGCGGTGGCCGCCGGCATCTGCGACGGGCTGGCGCTGGGCATGAACGCCCGCGCCGCGCTGATCACGCGCGGGCTGGCCGAGATCTCGCGGCTTGGCCGGGCGCTGGGCGCGCGTGCCGAAACCTTCATGGGGCTGACCGGGCTCGGCGATCTGGTGCTCACCTGTACCGGCGATCTGTCGCGCAACCGCCGCGTCGGACTGGCGCTGGCGGCCGGCGAACCGCTGCCGGCGATCGTGGCGCGGCTCGGCCACGTCGCCGAAGGCGTGCGCTGCGCCGATGCGGCCCAGCAGCTCGCGGCGCGCTGCGGCGTCGAGATGCCCATCGTCGATGCCGTGCGCGCGGTGCTGTCGGGCCGGCAGCAGGCGCGCGAGGCCGTACTGGCACTGATGGCGCGCGAGCAGCGCGCCGAACACGAACCCTTGCGCGAATCGGAACTGCCCGGGTCCGATTCGCCGTCTCCTGCTCCATGAACGATCCGCGTAGTGTCTGTGTGTTCTGCGGCGCCAAGCCGGGTGCCGATCCCAAATACGTCGAAACCGCCCGCGAACTGGGCCGGGCGATCGCCGGCCGGGGCTGGCGGCTGGTCTACGGCGGCGGCCGCGTCGGCCTGATGGGCGTGCTGGCCGATGGCGCGCTGGCTGCGGGCGGCGAGGTGATAGGCGTCATCCCGCAGGCGCTGATGGCGCGCGAGGTCGGCCACAAGCAGTTGACGCGGCTGGAGGTGGTGGCCGACATGGCCGAGCGCAAGACGCGGATGGTCGAGCTCGCCGATGCCTTCCTGTCGCTGCCCGGCGGCCTGGGTACGCTTGACGAGCTGTTCGAGGTACTGACGCTGCGCCAGACGCGCTACCACGCGAAGCCGGTCGCGATCTTCAACCAGGACGGCTACTTCGACGCGCTGCTGGCCGCCTGCCGAGGCTTCGTCGCGGCGGGCTTCGTGGCGCCGGCCGATCTCGAGTTCGTCATCGATGAGCGGGACGCGGGGCGTCTGCTGGATCGGCTGCAGGCGGAGATGGCGGCGCCTGCGTGACTTCGGCAGCGCCGGCGAAGCCGTGCTGGCGCCAGGCCTCGAACACCGTCACCGCCACGGCATTGGACAGATTCAGGCTCCGGTTGTTCGGTCGCATCGGCAACCGTAGCTGATGCCCGGCCGGACACGCCGACAGGATCTGCTCGGGCAGGCCGCGGCTTTCGGCGCCGAACACGAAGCAGTCGCCTGAGGCGAACGCGACCTCGCTAGGGCGCCGGCGGCCGCCGGTGGTCAGCGCGAACCAGCGCGCCGGCTGCTCGGCTGCCAAGAACGCCTCCCACGACGCATGCACGCGCAGCGTCGCGAACTCGTGGTAGTCCAGGCCCGCGCGCCGCATCTTGGCCGAATCGAGCGGAAATCCGAGCGGCTCGATCAGGTGCAGCTGCGCACCGGTATTCGCGCACAGGCGGATGACGTTGCCGGTGTTCGGCGGAATCTCAGGGTGGACCAGAACGACGTGGAACATGCGGAGCGGGCGTGCGGGCAACGATGCAGTTAACCACAGACGCGGCGCCGGCGCGCTTCAGCGCATCCGCGGCCGCGCTCAGCGTCGCGCCGGTCGTCATCACGTCGTCGACCAGCAGCACGTCGCGTCCGTCGATCCGCCGCTGCGCGACGAAGGCACCGCGCAGCGCTTCGCGCCGCTCGGCGGCGTCGAGCGTGGCCGCCGCTGCCGCGGCTCGGGGCCGCCGCAGCAGCGTCGCGGCCAAAGGCAGGCCGGCGTACCGCGCCAGCGCCCGGGCGATCTCCAGCGACTGATTGAAGCCGCGCTCGGCCAGCCGCTCGGCCGCCAGCGGCACGGCGGTGACGAGGGGCGCGGTGGGCGCCAGCGGCGCGGGGGGGAGCAGCGGCGATGCGCTGGTCATTGCCCCGGGCAGCCGCTGCGCGAGCCACTGGCCCAGCGGGCGCGCCAATGCCGAGTCGCGGCCGAACTTCAGCGCATGAATCAGCCTGTCCAGCGGCGGCAGGTAGTCGGCGGCGGCGATCGTGCAGTCGAACGGCGGCGG
>JBFWXS010000040.1:0-13551 GCA_050187175.1 Burkholderiaceae bacterium | reverse complement strand
CGCGCGCCGCTGCCCGGCAGCGCCGCCGCGCAGGCGGCGCACAGCCCGCGCGCGGCCCAGCCGGGTCCGACCGGACCGCTCCGGCCATGCAGGCTGTTCCGGCCATGCGAACCCTGCGCGCCATGCGAACCGCCGTCGCGGACGACGCGCCCGCCGCCGCCGCAGACGATGCAGGCAGCCGGCAGACACTCGTCCGCGAGCCCGGCGAGCCGCGCGCCCAGCAGGCGCAGCCAGCGAGGAAAGTCAGTCGTCAGCATCCCAGGATTGAAGCCCACGCACGCCTATACTGGAAGCCATGCTTGAGCCGCCCGATCTAGACCCGAAGGCCGTCCGGCGCCAGTTCGCGCGCCGCGCGCCCACCGCCGAGCGGGCCGACTTCCTGCAGCGCGAGATCGAGCAGCGGATGCTCGGCCGCCTCGACCTGGTCAAGCTGAACCCCGCCACCATCGTCGACGTCGGCTGCGGCCGCGGCCTGGGCCTGCTCGCGCTCAAGCAGCGCTATCCGGCGGCCCGGCTGGTCGGCATCGATGCGGCGCCGGCCGTCGCGCAGCGAGCCCGGCAGACACTGGCGCCGCCCAGCAAGGGCTTCCTGGCGAAGCTGCGCGCTGCCGCCGGCGCGAAGGGGCCGGGCAGCGAGCCGGCGCTCGTCGCCGCCGCCGACGCCCACGCGCTGCCGCTGCCGGCCAGCGTGGCCGGCCTGGTCTGGTCGAACCTGGCCCTGCACTGGTTCGGCGATCCGCTGCAGGCGATCGCCGAATGGCAGCGCATCATCCGGCCCGGCGGGCTGCTCGGCTTCTCGTTCTTCGGCGTCGACACCTTCATGGAGCTGCGCCGCCTGGGCGCCCGGCTGATGCCGTTCCACGACATGCACGACATCGGCGACGCGCTGGTGCACGCCGGCTTCGCCGATCCGGTGCTGGATACCGAACGGCTCACGCTGGAATGGCGGACGCCCGACGCGCTGCTGGAAGACCTTTCAGCCCTCGGCGGCAATGCGCTGCGCGGCCGCTTCCGGGGGCTGCTGGGCCGCGGCCAGCGCGCCGACTGGCTGGCCGCACTGGCCACGCTGCGCGAAGCGGACGGCCGCCTGAGGCTGAGCGTGGAAGTCGCCTACGGCCATGCCTGGTGCCCGGACCGCAAGCGTCTGCCCGAGGGCCTGGCGCCGGTCGAGTTCGTGCCGCGCCGGCGCCCCGGGCCGTCCCCTGGAACAACAGCGGCTGCGCCCTGAGAGACAGCGATTTGCTGGGGCGCGCCGCCCCCCCTATAATCCAAGCCCGCGATACAAGCCGCAACGAGCCGGCAGCGTGAGCCATGCAGTACCGCTGGGTGTATGTCGCCGAGACGGATCGGCATCAGTGGGTGTTCAGGCGTAATTGCGCGCTCACGCCTCGTCAGCTCGCCGGCTGGTTCGGTACGCTTGCGGCCGTGTCGTTGCTGATTGCGATCGGCTTCACCGCCCGAGGCGCCTGGGTCGTGCTTCCGTTTACGGTCTTGGAGATTTCCGCGCTGGCCGCGGCCTTCCTGATCTACAGCCGGCACGCTGGCGACTATGAGCGTGTCGTCATGGCGCACGGGCGCCTGACGGTGGAGTCCGCTTGCGGCTCGCGCTGCGATCGGATCGAGCGGCGGCCGGCCTGGGTTCGCGTCGAATACGGCGGCGGACTCGGCGAGCCGGTCCGGCTGGTGGTGGGGGGCGAGAAGTTCGCGGTCGGGCGGTTCGTGCCGGACGACCGCAAGGGCGATCTGGCTCGGGAATTGCGCGGTGCGCTGGCCGGCAGGCCGGCGGGCTGACGACGAATTTGAAGAACGAAGACGGATGGGCGGCATGAAACTGAAGCGTGCGGTAAGCGCACTGGCGATGGCATCGCTGAGCGGGTGGGTTTCGATCGCGTCAGCGGTCGGCGACATGCCCGGCGGGCCTCGGGTCAATCAGCTGAACATGCAGGATCCGGTCACCCGGATCGCCGCGGAGCAGCACTGGATCCACTGGTTCCTGATGTGGATCTGTCTGGTCATCTTCCTCGCCGTCTTCGGCGTGATGTTCTATTCGATCTGGAAGCACCGCAAATCGAAGGGACACAAGCCGGCCGACTTCCACGAAAGCACCGCGGTCGAGGTGGCCTGGACGATCGTCCCCTTCCTGATCGTCATCGGCATGGCGCTGCCGGCCACCCGCATGGTCGTCGAGCAGAAGGACACGTCGAACGCCGACCTGACGATCAAGGCCACCGGCTACCAGTGGAAATGGGGCTATGACTATCTGAAGGGCGAGGGCGAGGGCATCGCGTTTCTGTCCACGCTGTCCACGCCGGCCGAGCAGATCGACGACCGCCAGTTCCCCGACGCCAAGGCCAAGCGCTCCGAGAACGTCACCTATCTGGTGGAAGTCGACAATCCGCTGGTGGTGCCGGTCAACCGCAAGGTGCGGATCATCACCACCGCCAACGACGTCATCCACGCATGGATGGTGCCCGCGTTCGGCGTCAAGCAGGACGCGATCCCGGGCTTCGTCCGCGACACCTGGTTCCGCGCCGAGAAGATCGGCGTCTATCGCGGCCAGTGCGCGGAGCTGTGCGGCAAGGACCATGCATTCATGCCCATCGTCGTCGAGGTCAAGTCCGACGAGGACTACAAGAGCTGGGTCGCCGAGCAGCAGAAGCTGATGCTGGCGCGCGCCGACGACCCGAACAAGGAATGGCAGCCCGCCGAGCTGCAGGCCCGCGGCGAGAAGGTCTATGCCGCCAACTGCGTGGCCTGTCACCAGGCCAACGGCAAGGGCGTGCCCGGCACCTTCCCGGCGCTCGAGGGCTCGAAGGTGGTGCTCGGCAAGGCACACGACCAGATCGACATCGTGCTGCACGGCAAGCCCGGTACGGCGATGGCTTCGTTCAAGCAGCTGTCGGACGTCGAAGTGGCCGCGGTCATCACCTACACCCGCAACGCCTGGGGCAACAAGGGCGAGGAAAGCGTGGTGATGCCGGCCACCGTGAAGGCCGAGCGCAAATGACCGGACGTCGAACGGCCGGTCACGGAACGAATACATCGAGTTTGCAGCAGGAGCCCAGGACATGAGTGCAGTCATCGACCATCACGGCGACCACGCACACGATCACGCGCACGACCATCCGACCGGCTGGCGCCGCTGGTTGTTCGCGACCAACCACAAGGACATCGGCACGCTGTACCTGTGGTTCTCGTTCACGATGTTCATCGTGGGCGGCATCAACGCGCTGCTGCTGCGCACCGAGCTGTTCCAGCCCGGTCTGCAGATCGTCAACCCCGAGTTCTTCAACTCGCTGACGACGATGCACGGGCTGATCATGGTGTTCGGCGCGATCATGCCGGCGTTCGTCGGCTTCGCCAACTGGCAGATCCCGATGATGATCGGGGCCTCCGACATGGCCTTCGCGCGGATGAACAACTTCAGCTTCTGGCTGCTGCCGCCGGCGGCGCTGCTGCTGGTGGTCTCGTACTTCGTGCCGGGCGGCGCCACCGCCGCCGGCTGGACGCTGTACGCGCCGCTGTCGGTGCAGATGGGCCCGGGCATGGACCTGGCGATCTTCGCCGTGCACATCATGGGCGCCAGCTCGATAATGGGCTCGATCAACATCATCACGACGGTGCTGAACATGCGCGCGCCCGGCATGTCGCTGATGAAGATGCCGCTGTTCTGCTGGACCTGGCTGATCACCGCCTACCTGCTGATCGCGGTGATGCCGGTGCTGGCCGGCGCCATCACCATGGTGCTGACCGACCGCCACTTCGGCACTGCGTTCTTCAACGCGGCCGGCGGCGGCGACCCGGTGATGTACCAGCACATCTTCTGGTTCTTCGGGCACCCCGAGGTCTACATCATGATCCTGCCGGCCTTCGGCATCGTCAGCGAGATCATCCCGACCTTCGCCCGCAAGCGCCTGTTCGGCTACAGCTCGATGGTCTATGCCACGGCGTCGATCGCGATCCTGTCGTTCATCGTCTGGGCGCACCACATGTTCACGACCGGCATGCCGGTCACCGGCCAGCTGTTCTTCATGTACGCGACCATGCTGATCGCGGTGCCGACCGGCGTGAAGATCTTCAACTGGGTGGCCACGATGTGGCGCGGCGCGATGACCTTCGAGACGCCGATGCTGTTCGCGATCGGCTTCATCTTCGTGTTCACGATGGGCGGCTTCACCGGCATCATCCTGTCGGTCGCGCCGCTGGACATCCAGCTGCACGACACCTACTACGTGGTGGCGCACTTCCATTACGTGCTGGTGGCCGGCTCGCTGTTCGCGCTGTTCGCCGGCACCTACTACTGGCTGCCGAAGTGGACCGGCCACATGTACGACGAGACGCTGGCCAAGTGGCATTTCTGGCTGTCGCTGCTCACGTTCAACATGACCTTCTTCCCGATGCACTTCCTCGGGCTGGCCGGCATGCCGCGTCGCTACGCCGACTATCCGATGCAGTTCGCCGACTTCAATGCCTTCGTCACGGTCAGCGCGTTCGGCTTCGGCCTGTCGCAGCTGGTGTTCCTGTACGCCGTGATCAAGTGCATCCGCGGCGGCGAGAAGGCCACGGATCAGGTCTGGGAAGGCGCGCAAGGTCTCGAATGGACGCTGCCGAGCCCGGCGCCGTTCCATACCTTCGAGACGCCGCCGGTGGTGAAGTGAGCCGGCGCGACAACGTTCGCACGGCATTGATCCTGCTGTCGATCGCGCTCGTCTTCTTCGTCGGCGTGATCGTCAACCGCTGGCTGTTCGGATGAATCCGGGCAGCCGGCCTGGAACCGGGTACACGAGCACTGGGCAAACGGGCATGGCTGAGGTCGAATCACGCAAGCTTGACGCTTCTTCCCCGGTGCCGGCGGCATCGGGGCGGGCGTCGAACCTGCAGCTGTTCGGCAAGCTGCTGGTCATCACCGCCGTCATGTTCGGTTTCGGTTTCGCGCTCGTGCCGCTGTACGAGAAGATCTGCGAGGTCACCGGGCTGAACAGCCTGACCAAGGTCGACCGCGGCGCGGCCGAGTTCGCCCGCAACACGCAGGTCGACGCGACGCGCAGAATCGTCGTCGAGTTCGACGCGAACAGCCGCGGCGAGGCCTGGCAGTTCCGGCCCGAGCGCTCGTCGATCGAGGTGCATCCGGGCGAGCTGGTGACGGTTGTCTACGACCTCGTCAACACGCGCGACACGTCCACCGCCGGCCAGGCCATCCCGAGTTACGCGCCGCGACAGTCGGCCGCCTACTTCCGCAAGGTCGAGTGTTTCTGCTTCGAGCAGCAGACGCTGGCCGCGAAGGAATCGCGCAAGTTCCCGGTGGTGTTCGTGATCGACCCCGATCTTCCGAAGGATGTGACGACGATCACGCTGTCGTACACCTTCTTCGAGGTGGCCGGGGCGCAGGCGCAGACCGCGCCGGGCAGGCAGGGGAGCTGATGGATGAATTGAAGCGGAGCGATGAACGCCGCGCAGGCTTCGGCGAGACGCTGAAAGCCGTTGCGTGGTCGTTCTTCGGTGTCCGCAAGGGCAGTGCTCACGAGCGTGATCTGTCGCGGCTGAATCCGCTGCATGTGATCCTGGTCGGTGTGCTGCTCGCGCTGCTGTTCGTGCTGAGCCTGGTGCTGCTGGTGCGCTGGGTGGCCGGCTGAAAAGAACCGGAAATTCGAGTTTTCTTTGGGAGATTGGAACATGGCTTCGGGTGCGCACTCTCAGGCGCCTTACTACTTCGTACCGAGCCCGTCGAAGTGGCCGATCATAGGCGGCATCGCGCTGACCTTCTTCGGCTTCGGGATGGCGTCGTGGGTCAACGGCGCCTCGTTCGGGCCGTGGCTGTTCGCGATCTTCCTCGGGATCCTGCTGTACATGATGATAGGCTGGTTCAGCGCGGTCGCCGGCGAGTCGGAGGGCGGCCTGTACAGCCCGCGCGTCGACGTCTCGTTCCGCTGGTCGATGGGCTGGTTCATCTTCTCCGAGGTGATGTTCTTCGCCGCGTTCTTCGGCGCGCTGTTCTACGCGCGCTCGATCACGATGCCCTGGCTGGGCGACCTCGACCACAAGACGGTGCTGTGGCCCGACTTCAGCGCGGCCTGGCCCAATGCCGGCCCGGCGGGCACGGTGGAGCCGTTCCAGACCATCGGACCCTGGCCGATCCCGACGCTGAACACCGCACTGCTGCTGCTGTCCGGCGTGACGCTCACCATCGCGCACCATGCGCTGAAGGACAATCACCGCGGCGCGCTGAAGTTCTGGATGCTGGTGACGGTGCTGCTGGGCTTCATCTTCCTCGGCTTCCAGGCCTACGAGTACATGCATGCGTACCGTGACCTGAACCTGAAGCTGTCGTCGGGCATCTTCGGCTCCACGTTCTTCATGCTGACCGGCTTCCACGGCTTCCACGTCTGTGTCGGCGCGATCATGCTGTCGGTGGTGCTGTTCCGCATCCTCAAGGGACACTTCACGCCGCAGAACCACTTCGCATTCGAAGCGGCGGCCTGGTACTGGCACTTCGTCGACGTGGTCTGGCTCGGACTGTACGTCGTCGTATACTGGCTGTGACACTGGGCAGGGCCGCGGCGACGCGGTCCCGCGGCGCCGACGGCGCAACGAAGAAGGCCGCCCTGGGCGGCCTTTTCGCTTTACGGTCGGCGCAGGACGGTCGGCGCAGGACGGTCAGCGTGAGACGGTCAGCGTGAGAAGGCCCCGCACGGCCGTCAGCGCATGACCGGCACGCCAGTGCTGTGGATCCAGCCCATCTGCTGGGCGAACAGGATGAACAGGAACAGCGCCACGGAGAAGCCGATGCGGAAGGTCAGCGCCCGGACCGTGTTGCGCGTATGCCCGCGGTCGCGAATCAGGAAGAACAGCGCCGACGCCAGACTGGCGATGATCAGCGCGAATGCGACGATGATGATCCACTTCACGATGGCTCCCGTATCGGCCCAGGGGCTGGCCGACGCTGAATCCAGGATTGTAGGCGGACGCGCAGGAAGGACGCGGTGCCATCGATCCGTGCTTTCCGATGAGTGTTTTCCGATGAGCCTTCTCCGATGAGCCTTCTCCGATGAGCCTTCTCCGATGAGCCTTCTCCGATGAGCCTTCTCCGATGAGCCTTCTCGGTTGGCGCCGTCTCGCGCCCACGCTGGCCGCCGTCGCGCTGATCGCGCTGACCGTCTCGCTCGGCAACTGGCAGATGCGCCGCGCCGACGAGAAGCGGCAGCTGCAGGCGCAGCGCGATGCCGCTGAGGCGAGTGCACCGATGCCGCTGCCGGCCGGCGCTGTCGACCCGGCCGCGTTCGACGGCCGCCGCGTGCTGGCGCGCGGCCATCTCGATGTGGCGCGCAGCGTGTTCATCGACAACCGCACGCACGACGGCGTGGCCGGGTTCCATGTGCTGACTCCGCTTAAAATAGCGGGTTCGGATCGCTACGTGCTCGTGCTGCGCGGCTGGGTGGCGCGCGACCCGGCCGAGCGCAGCCGCCTGCCGGTCTTGAAGGATCCGCCCGGCGAGGTCGAGCTGGTCGGCATGGCGCAGCGGGATCTGGTGCGGACGATGGAGCTGGGCCGCTCGCCGGCGCCCGGCCCCACCGACCGCCTGTGGCAGAACGCCGATCTGGCCGAGTTCGGCCGCTGGTCCGGCCTGCCGCTGCAGCCGCTGGTGCTGCGGCAGATCGAGGCGGCGCGGACCCTGTCCGGGGCGGCCGTCGACGACGGGCTGCTGCGCGACTGGCCGGTGCCCGGCAGCGACGTGGACAAGCACCTCGGCTATGCGTTCCAGTGGTACGGCCTGGCGCTGCTTGCATTCGGGCTGTGGCTGCGATTCGTGGTGTTCGGCAAGGGAAACGAGAAGTGACGACGATGACGCAAACGAGCAATCCAACCCCGCCCCGTAGCGCGCCGGCGTCCAGTGCGGCCGTGCGCCGCGCGCGGCTGAAGATGCTGGCGATCCTGCTCGTCTGCGCCGCGCCGGTCATCGCCTCGTACTTCACGTACTACGTGATCCGGCCCGACGGGCGCACCAACTACGGCGAGCTGATCGAGCCGCAGCGTCCGGTCGCCGATCTGGGCGCGCGCGACGCGCAGGGCAAGGCCGCCGCGCTCGACAGCCTGCGCGGACGCTGGGTCATGCTGGTGGTCGCCCCTGGCGACTGCGACGACGCGTGCCGCAAGCAGCTGTACGACGTGCGCCAGGTGCGGCTGACCACCGGCAAGGACCGCGATCGCGTCGAACGCGTCTGGCTGGTCGACGACGCGCGGCAGCCGGCGCCCGAGCTGCTGGCGCAGCACGAGGGGCTGCTGGTCTGGCACGCGCCGCGCGAGGCTATCGCCGCGCAGCTGCCGGTGACCGGCGCCACGCGCGTCGAGGACCACATCTGGCTGATCGACCCGCTGGGCAATCTGATGATGCGCTTCCCGCAGCACGCCGATCCGAACCGGATGAAGAAGGATCTGTCCAAGCTGCTGCGCGCATCGCGGGTGGGCTGAACGATGAGCCGCGCCCTCGACGATCCCATGCTCGGCACGGTGCCCGCGGCGGCGCCGCGTTCATCCGGCTATCGCCGGCTGATCGCCTTCACGGTGCTGCTCACGTTCGCGCTGATCATGGTCGGCGCCTACGTACGCCTGACCGATGCCGGCCTCGGCTGTCCCGACTGGCCCGGCTGCTACGGCAAGCTGTCGCCGTTCCATGCCAAGGACGCGATCGCGCAGGCCGTCGCCGAGCAGGGGGGCGAGCACGGCCCGGTGTCGATGGGCAAGGCCTGGCGTGAGATGGGGCATCGCTACGTCGCCAAGCTGCTGGGCCTCCTCATCATTGCCATCGCCGTCATCGCGTGGCGCCGCCGGCATCTGCTGAAACAGTCGCCGGTCCTGCCGATCGCGCTGGTCGGCGTCGTCATCCTGCAGGGCCTGTTCGGCATGTGGACGGTGACGCTGCTGCTGAAGCCGGCCATCGTCACCGGCCACCTGATCGGCGGATTGCTGACCTTGGCGCTGCTGGTCTGGCTGTGGCTGAGGCAGCAGCCGCAGCCGCGCTACGTCGACGCCGAGCCGGCGGCCGCGCTGCGCGGTGCCGCGCTGCTGGGCCTCGTGCTGCTGTCGGCGCAGATCATCCTCGGCGGCTGGACCAGCACCAACTACGCGGCGCTGGCCTGTACCGACCTGCCGACCTGCCAGGGGCGCTGGTGGCCGGAGATGGACTTCGCCAACGCATTCCACGTGCTGCGCGAGCTCGGCAAGACCGGCGACGGCGAGATCCTGTCCATGCAGGCGCTGACGGCCATCCATTTCATGCACCGGGTCGGCGCCGTCGTCGTGGCGCTGTATCTCGGCTGGCTCGGCTGGCGCGTCAGCCGGGCGCCGGGGCTGCGTCCGCTCGGGCTGACGCTGCTGGCCGCGCTGCTGGTGCAGCTCGTGCTCGGCGTATCGAACGTCATCTACAGCCTGCCGCTGCCGGTCGCGGTGGCGCACAACGGCGGAGCGGCGCTGCTGCTGGGCCTGTTGGTGGTGCTAAACTTCCGCGCTTACCGGGCGCGTCTGCAGATCTGACCGGCGCGCGCGGCAGCGGATCGAGGCCATGCAAGTTTCCGAAATCCAGTCCGCCAGCTGGCGGCATACCGCCTCGCAGTATCTCGCTCTGACCAAGCCTCGCATCGTCATGCTGGCCGCGTTCTGCGCGCTGATCGGCATGCTGCTGGCTGCCGACAGCTACGTGCCGTGGCAGGTGCTGCTGTTCGGCGTGGTCGGCATCTCGCTGCTGGCCGGCGCCGGCTTCGCCTTCAACTGTCTGATCGAGCGCGGCATCGACGCGCGCATGGCGCGCACCCGCGCCCGTCCGATGGTGCGCGGCGAGGTGCCGCTGGGCGGCGCGATCGTCTTCGCCGGCGCGCTGGGCCTGCTGGGCGCGCTGCTGCTGTACCGCTACGTGAATCCGCTGACGATGTGGCTGACGCTGGCCACCTTCGTCGGTTATTCGCTGGTCTATACCGTCGTCCTGAAGCCCGCGACGCCGCAGAACATCGTCATCGGCGGCGCCTCGGGCGCGATGCCGCCGCTGCTCGGCTGGACGGCGGTGGCCAACGAGGTGTCGGCTCAGGCGCTGGTCCTGTTCCTCATCGTGTTCGTCTGGACGCCGCCGCACTTCTGGGCGCTGGCCCTGTACCGGATCGAGGACTACCGCAAGTCCGGCCTGCCGATGCTGCCGGTCACGCACGGCCCGGAGTTCACGCGGCTGAACGTGCTGCTGTACACGCTGCTGCTGGTGGCGACCACGCTGCTGCCGTATCTGATCCGCATGAGCGGCCTGTTCTATCTGGTCTGCGCGCTGCTGCTCGGCGCGATGTTCCTGCTGTACGCATTCCGCCTGTGGCGCGCCTACACCGATCTGCTGGCGCGCAAGACCTTCGGCTTTTCGATCTTCTACCTGGCGGCGCTGTTCGGCGCCCTGCTGATCGATCACTATCTCGGCTACTGAGCCGCTGCCGATGGCCGACCGCCTGATCCTGTTCGCCCACGGCGCGCGCGATCCGGCGTGGCGTGCCCCGCTCGACGCGTTGGCTGCGCGGCTGCGTGAGCAGCTTCCCGGCGCGGACGTCGACTGCGCCTTCCTGGAACTGATGACGCCCAGCCTGCAGCAGGCCGTGGACGCCGCGGCGGCCGCCGGCGCGCGGCGCATCGCGGTCGCGCCGGTGTTCTGGGCCGCCGGCAAGCATCTGCTGCGCGACGTGCCGGCGCTGCTGCAGCAGTCGCGTACTGCCCATCCCGGCGTCAGCATCGAAATGTGGCCGGTGATGGGCGAGCGCGAAGCCGTGCTGCGCGCGCTCGCCGACGACTACGGCGCGCAGTGGCGCGCCGCGGCCGGGCCGCCACCCCCCTGAAACACGGGGGTCGACGCCGGGGCGCCGATGCGATTCAATCTAGCTATAGAGTTGCACAACGTTTCCCTGCCGTGGACGAGTCGATCGACGATTTCCTCATTGCGCTCTATCGCGGCAGCCGCGATGTGAGCTGGCAGCAGTTCCAAGGCTGGGCGCTGGAGCTGCTGCAGACCAAGCTGCGCTTCGATTCCGCTTGGTGGGGCAAGGGCAGCCATCAGGCCGGCTACGTGCACAACCTGCATCTGTATCGCTGCCGGCCCGAGATCATCGAGGACTACCGCCGGTGGGTCGGCGAAGACTTCATGCGCGCGGCCGTCATGGCGCGGCCCGGCGAGTCGATCAATCTCAGCGATCTGATGTCGCGCGAGGACTTCTTGCGCACGCCCGTCTACCGCCATTTCTGCCGTCAGCACGGCATCGAATGGAGCCTCGCGACCGTGTCCATGGTCGACGAGAAGGCCGGGCTGCTCCAGTGGATCTCGCTGCGGCGCGCCGATCCTCAGTGGCCGTTCAGCGAAGCCGAGCGCCGGCTGAAGCAGCGGCTGGTGCCGCATCTGATCGAGGCCGAGCGCAACTGCCGCCAGTACTATCTGCGCGAATCGGGGGCGCGGCTGCGCGGCCGTCCGTGGGGCCTGTGCGATGCCCGCGGCCAGCTGCACGAGGCCGGGCCGCGCTTCGTCGATACGCTGCGCCGGCAGTGGCCGGCCTGGGGCGGCCCCGAGCTGCCGCCGCCGCTGCTGGACGCTTTGGCGGCCGGCAGGCCCTTCATCGGCGACAACGTCGTCGTCGACACGGAGCAGGTCAACGGGCTGCACTGCCTGTTCGCGCGGGCGCGTTCGGCGGTCGATTCACTGAGCCCGCGCGAGCGCGAGGTGGCCCGGCGCTATGCGCGCGGTGAAGGCCATCTGAGCATCGCCGGCGAACTGGGCGTCTCGCCGGTGACGGTTCGCAACCAGATCCAGTCGGTCTATCGGAAACTGGGCATCAACAACAAGGCCGAGCTGGCGATGCGGCTGACGCCCTGAAGGGCGGGCGGCTCAGAGCAGCTTCTCGATCGCCGGCGCCAGGTCGGCCGGCGCCGTCGTCGGCGCGAAGCGGTCGACGACGCGGCCGTCGCGGTCGACCAGGAACTTGGTGAAGTTCCACTTGATCGCCTCGGAGCCGAGCAGCCCCGGCGCTTCCTTGCGCAGCCACTGGTACAGCGGATGCGCATCGTCGCCGTTGACGGCGATCTTGGCGAACATGGGGAAGCTCACGCCGTAGTGTGTCTCGCAGAACTGGCCGATTTGCTGCGCGTCGCCGGGCTCCTGCGCACCGAACTGGTTGCACGGGAAGCCGAGCACCTCGAAGCCGCGATCGCGATACTGCTTGTACAGCGTTTCGAGGCCCGCATACTGCGGCGTCAGCCCGCACTGGCTGGCGGTATTGACGATCAGCAGCACCTTGCCGCGATAGTCGGCCAGCGAGCGCGGCTCGCCGCCGAGCGTGTCGGCGCTGAAGTCATGAACCGTGGTCACGGGCAGCTCCTCCGGGTGGGGTGGCAGCGGCTGGGGCGGACCGCGACAGCGCCGCCGACAGCGTCGCGCTGAGGATCAGCGCGCCGCCGATCATGGTACGCGCATCGAGCTGCTCGTTGCTCAGCCAGGCCGACGAAGCCGCGGCGAACGCCACCTCCGACATCATGACGATCGAAGTCACCGCGGCCGGCAGCCGCGCGGCGCCGTACTGCAGCGCCAGATTGGCGGCCAGCAGCACCAGGGCCAGCGCCGCCACGCCGCCGACCCACAGCGGCGTGGCGCTGGGCAGGTAGGCGATGCGGCCGGCCGCGCTCATCACCCAGGCCGTGCCGACAGCGACCACGAAGCCGCCGAAGAACATCGCCAGCGCGCGCGTGTCGTCCGCGCTGTCGCGATAGCGGCGCACCAGCACGTTGACCCCCGCGAAGGCCGCGCCGCCGCCCAGGCCCAGCCAGTCGGCCAGCGATCCCGGCAGCGGCAGGCCGGCCTCGGGCTGCCACAGGACCACCAGCGCACCGGCCAGCGCAAGGCCGATCCGCAGCAGCGCGCCGCGCGACACCGTCTCGCGCAGCAGCAGCCGCGCCAGCAGCAGCGACCACACCGGCATCAGGTAGAACAGCAGCACGACGCGCACCACCTCGCCGACCATCACGCCCCAGTTGAACGCGGCATTGGTCAGCCCCGAGGCCAGCGCCAGCCACCACAGGGCGGGGCGTTGCAGCAGCGCCAGCCAGGCACGCGGCCGCCCCACCGACAGCACCACCGTCGAGAACAGGAAGGCCATGCCGGTGGCCCACAGGCTGTGCACGCCGAGCATGTTCAGCTGCCGGAACGGCCACCAGGTCACGCCCCAGACGAAGGCGTTGAACAGCAGGCAGGCGAAGGCTAGAGGGGGGAGAGCGGCGGTGCGGGGCATCGGGCGCGAGCATACATGGATTGCTTGCTGGGTCGCTGCGTGCGTCGGGTGTGGCGGGCAAAGGCGTGGGCCGGGCGCTGCGGCCGGGCTTCGGTCGGCGGGCCGAGGCGCCGGGCGGCGTGGGCCGTGTGGGCGTGGCGCTGGATGCTTGCCCCTTTGCTACGCAAAGGGGTTCCCTGCGATGCTCGGAAGCTTGGCCCACGGCGTAACTCGCTGCGCTCCCCTGTGGGGAGCTCCGCTCAGACAGACGCCGTAAGTCAGA
>JBFWXS010000039.1:37803-50124 GCA_050187175.1 Burkholderiaceae bacterium | reverse complement strand
GGATCTTCCGCGCAGAGCCGCACTTCGATCGCATGGCCCGAAAAGCGGATCTCGTCCTGACGCAGCGGCAGCGCTTCGCCCGCGGCGACGCGCAGCTGCCATTCGACGAGATCGAGGCCGGTGATCGCTTCGGTGACCGGATGCTCGACCTGCAGCCGCGTGTTCATCTCCATGAAGAAGTAGTTGCCGCTGGTGTCGAGCAGGAATTCGAGCGTGCCGGCGCCTTCGTAGCCGATGGCGCGGGCAGCCGCCACGGCGGTCGCGCCCATGCGTTCGCGCAGCGCGGCGTCGACGGCGGGCGAAGGCGCTTCCTCGATGAGCTTCTGGTGGCGGCGCTGCACCGAACAGTCGCGCTCGCCCAGATGCACCGCGTTGCCGTGCCGATCGCAGAAGATCTGGATCTCGACGTGGCGCGGCTCGATGATCGCGTGCTCCAGGATCACCGTCGCATCGCCGAACGCGTTCTTCGCTTCCGACTGGGCGCTGCGCAGCAGCGACTCGAATTCTTCCGCGGCGGTGACCAGCCGCATGCCGCGCCCGCCGCCGCCGGCGGTGGCCTTGATCATGATCGGATAGCCGATCCGAGCCGCCTCGTCGGCCAGCCGCTCCGCGCGCTGGTCCTCGCCCTGGTAACCGGGGATGCAGGGGACGCCGGCGGCCGTCATCAGGCGCTTGGCGCCGGCTTTGTCTCCCATGGCGCGGATCGCTTCCGGCGACGGCCCGATGAAGACCAGTCCGGCGTCGCGGCATGCCGCCGCGAAATCCTCGTTCTCCGCCAGGAATCCGTAGCCCGGATGCACTGCGTCGGCCCCCGTGGCCCGCGCGGCTTCGATCAGCGCCGGGATGCGCAGGTACGACTGCGACGGCAGCGGCTCGCCGATGCAGACGGCCTGGTCGGCCTGCGCGACGTGCAGGGCCTCCGCGTCGGCGGTGGAGTACACGGCGACGGTACGGTAGCCGAGGCTGCGGGCGCTTCTGATCACCCGCAGCGTGATCTCGCCCCGGTTCGCGATCAGGATCTTGGAGAAGGGCGTCGGAGTGCTCATGGGGCGAGGCTCAGGGGCGGGCCACGGAGAACTGCATGGGCTGAAGCTGCCGCGCTTCGGCCTCGCGGCAGACGGCCAGCAGCTCGGCCAGCACCGCGCGCGTATCGCGCGGATCGATGACGCCGTCGTCGAGCAGGCGGGCACTGGTGGCGAACACGCTGGTCTGGCTCTCGAAGCGATCGACGATGCGGCGGAACATCTCGTCGAGCTTCGCCTCGTCGAGCTGGCCTCGGCGACGCATGGCCGCTTCGGTGACGATGCGCATCGTCTGCGCGGCCTGCTCGCCGCCCATCACGGCGGTGCGGGCGTTCGGCCAGCTGAAGCAGAAGCGCGGGTGGAAGCCGCGGCCGCACATCGCATAGTTGCCGGCCCCGTACGAGGCGCCGCAATAGACGGTGATCTGCGGAACGCTGGCGCTGGTCACCGCCTGGATCATCTTCGAGCCGTGCTTGATGATGCCGGCCTCTTCGTACGAGCGTCCGACCATGAAGCCGGTCGTATTGTTCAGATACAGGATGGGCGTGCGCGACTGGCAGCAGGCCTGGATGAAATGCGTCGCCTTCGACGCGCCGGCGGGATCGATCGGACCGTTATTGGTGATCACGCCGAGCGGCCAGCCCTCCAGCTTGAAGTGGCCGCAGACGGTCGAGCTGCCGTAGTTGGCGGAGAACTCGAGGAACTCGGAGTCGTCCGCGATGCGCGCGATGATCTGCCGCATGTCCACCGGCCGCTTGTGATCGGCCGGCATGATGCCGAGCAGTTCCTCGGCGTCGTAGCGCGGCGGCCTGAATTCCCTTGGCGCTGCTTGCGGCGCGTTGCTCCAGCCTAGCTGCGACATGATCTCGCGCGCGATGCGCAGGCCGTCGCGATCGTCCTCGGCCAGGTAGTCGCCGAGGCCCGAAATGGAGGTATGCATGACGGCGCCGCCCAGCTCCTCCTCGGTGGCCACTTCACCGGTGGCGGCCTTGAGCAGCGGCGGGCCCGCCAGAAAGGCGCGCGAGCGATCGCGGATCAGCACGATGTAGTCGGACAGCCCCGTCTGGTACGCCCCGCCGGCCGTCGACGAGCCGTGCGTGACCGTGACCACCGGCAGGCCGGCGGCCGACAGCCGCGCCAGATTGCGGAACAGGTTGCCGCCGCGGATGAAATCCTCGACCTGGTACTGCATCAGGTTGGCGCCCGCGCTCTCGACGAGCTGCACGTACGGCAGCTTGTTCTCCAGCGCGATCTCCTGCACGCGCAGCTGCTTGTCCAGGCCCATCGGCTGTAATGCGCCGGCGTCTATGCCTGAGTCGGACGCCAGCACCATGCAGCGCACGCCGCTGACGAAGCCGATGCCGGCGACCACGCCGCCGCCGGGTACGCTGCGTTCGAGATCCGGCGTGTCGAGCCCGAGGCCCGCCAGCGTGGCCAGCTCCAGAAAGGGCGCACCCGGATCGAGCAGCAGCGCCAGCCGCTCGCGCGGCAGCAGCTGCTGGCGCTTCTCGAAGCGCTCGCGCGAGGCCGCTGATTTCTGCTGCGTGCGCCGCTCGAAGGCGCGAACCTGATCGAGCAGCCGCAGCATATGGCTTCGATTGTCGGCGTAGGCGGGGCTCGACGGGACGATGGTGGATTCGATCAAGGCCATGGCGACAGGCTACCTGAGGATAGGCGCTGCTTCTTGTGCAAAATGGTCGGAGTTCCCCAATCGGGCTGAGGGCTCACAAGCAGTAGCGATTGGCCGCCAGGTCGCGCATGATTTCCTCGGATCCTCCCCCGATCGCATTCACGCGCACTTCCCGATAGAAGCGCTCCACGCGGCTGCCGCGCAGATAGCTCGCGTCGCCCAGGATCTGGCTGGCTTCGCGCGCGCAGAACTCCATGGTCGCGCTCATGACCAGCCGCTCGCTGTTGAAGTTCTTCATGATCACCTTGAAGCCTTCGCCCTCCTGTCCGATCAGATAGCGGACGGGAACCCGGGCCTCGTCGAAGTAGATCGTGCCGGTGTCGGCGCACCACCAGCCCTGCTTTCTGTCCAGCGGCGTGCGCGACACGCCCGGCAGCTTGGTGGGGATGAGCAGCATCGAGACTCCGCCGGCGCCGTCGCCGCCGGTGCGAACGGCGGTGCTGACCCAGTCGGCGCCCATGACGCCCGAGATGAAGGTCTTGCTGCCATTGACCACGTAGACGTCGCCATCGCGCCGGGCGGTCGTGCGGATGCGGGCGACGTCCGAACCTCCCCCAGGCTCCGTGATGCCCAGCGCGATGCGGGCCTTTCCTGCAAGCACGGCTGGCGCCACCTCCTGCTGCACTTCGTGATGTTCAGATGGAAGTGATCGATGCCTTCGGCTATGCCGCCGAATCGTTCGGGGAAGCCTATCTGGAGCAGTCCGAACGCAGCCGCCTTGGCCCACAGCTCGTCCGGAACGCGGCCTTGCTCATCCCATTCATCGATATGTGGAGCGACCTCGGCGTTCAGGAAGCGGCGCAGTTGCGTACGCCATTGCTCGTGGTCCGCGTTCAGATAGGGCGAAGGCAGCCTTGCGCTGTCGAAATCGAGTGCCATGGTGTTCGCACCAGGTGGGTCGGTGCTGAGCAGCTTAGCCTGAGGCGGCCGGATCGGTGCGGCGGACTGTCGAGCGGGCGCTTATGACGTATGTCGTCAGTATTGTCCGGCCGCCGTCGAGGCTGGGCGAGCTGCCTGACGAGTCCCTAGGCGCCGCTGGCGGGCACTGCGGGCCCTCGACTGGAGGGAGGCAATAGAAGGCGGGAGGCGGCAAAGCGCATCGCCAGGACCGTGTCCTGGCGACGAGGGCTTCGATGATGGGAAGCGCTGAGGCTCAGCCCTTGACGCGGCTGCGATATTCGCCGGTGCGCGTGTCGATCTCGATCTTGTCGCCGATCTCGACGAAGGCCGGCACCGGCAGCTCGAAGCCGGTGGGCTTGATGCGGGCCGGCTTCATGACCTTGCCCGAGGTGTCGCCCTTGACGGCCGGCTCGGTGTATTCGACTTCGCGCACGACCATCGTCGGCAGCTCGACCGAGATGGCGCGGCCTTCGTAGAACGTGACTTCGCAGGTCAGGCCTTCGTCGATGTAGTTCAGCGCGTCGCCCATCGATTCGGCTTCGACTTCGTACTGGTTGTATTCGCTGTCCATGAAGACGTACATGGGGTCGGCGAAGTACGAGTAGGTGACCTCGCGCTTATCGAGGACCAGCACGTCGAACTTGTCGTCGGCGCGATAGACGCTTTCAGTGGCCGAGCCGTTCAGAAGATTCTTCAGCTTCATCTTCACGACGGCGGCGTTGCGGCCCGATTTGTTGTACTCGGCTCTCTGCACGACCATCGGGTCCTTGCCGATCATCACGACGTTGCCGGTGCGCAGTTCCTGAGCGATTTTCATGGGTGGTTCCTTCGCGCTCGCGCGGGCCGATCCCGGCAAGCCAAGTATTCGAGTAAACCTGAAATTATAGCCGTTCGGCGCAGAAAGCGGCGAGTTTCGTGGCCAGATCGGCTTGCCCCGCGAGCTGTTGCGACCAGGCGCGGAAGCGGGGCGCGATGGCGGTCTGCTGCGCGTCGAAGTCGTGCCAGGCTTGGGCCAGGGCGGCGGCGCCCAGGCTGACCTCGGCAGGGCGGGCGGCGGGGCCTGTGGAGTTGGGGGAGGAGTTGGGGAGAGAGCCGGAGGAGGAGCCCGTGGGGCGACTGGGGCCGTGCAGGGCGCCCCATGCGCGCATCATGCGGTCGGTCGCCGGACCGGCGTCGAGTCGGCTCAGGAAGGCCTCGAGCTTGCGCACATGTGCGCCGTCGTCCTGGCGGTACGGCTGCCAGACGAACGGCCGGCCGGCCCAGTGCGCGCGGATCCACGAATCCTCGCCGCGGACGAAGTTGAGGTCCGCGCTCCACAGCAGCCGGTCGTAGTCGTCCTGCGGCAGGAAGTGCATCCGCCTGACGCGCAGGGCGCCGCGCACATGCACCGATCCCGGCGGGCAGGGGGCGCCGGCAAAGTCGCGCAGCGCCGCGTCGGCGACCGACTCGGGGACCAGCACGGTGCTCGGCCGGGCGTCGGCGGCCAGCAGTGCAAGCCAGGCGGCGACCGGCGCATCCGGATAGCAGAACAGCGTGATCAGCCGTTCGTCAGGGCGGCGCCGGTCTATGCCCAGACCGGCCAGCCAGCCCTGCTGCTCGATGGAGCCGACGAAGCGGTCGCGGTGCTCGATCAGCCCACGCTCGCGCAGCAGGCCGCCGCTGCGGAGCGTGAAGCCCGGGTAGTAGAAGTGCTCGCGGGCGCCGTCAATGGCTTTCAATGACGACAGGCCGTGGCAGTCGTCGACCCAGTCCTCGGCGCTCAGGTACTCCAGGTTGACCCACAGTGGCCGCCGCGGGGCGCCCGCGAGCCGCCGTCGCAGCGCGGCCGGCGGCTCGGCTCCGAAGGCGGAAATGAGGATGTCGTCGCCCGCGATGTCGTCGCTCGCGATGTCGTCGCTCGCGATGTCGTCGGCTGCGTCCGGCCCGTCCGCCGGCCAGCGCTCGACATCGACCGGGCCGCCGGTGCCGGCTGGCGTGTCAGGCGACAAGCGCTCCAGCAGCTCTGGCCGGTCGATCAGCAGCCGCACATGCCAGCCATGTTCGGTGGCCAGTTGCCGGGCGAGGCGCCAGCAGACGCCGGCATCGCCGAAATTGTCGACGACGCGGCACAGCAGCCGCAGCCGCCGCGTCAAACGGATTCGCCGGCCAGGCGGTCGACGCTGCGGCGTACGTCCTGCTTGAGACCGAGCGCGAAGAACAGCTCGGCCATCAGGAAGATGGGCGCGATGAACACCTGGAAGAAGTTGTCGACCAGCGCGGGCCGCCGGCCTTCGATCGCATGGCCGATCAGCTGCAGGATCCAGCCGCCGATGAACGCGACCGCGAAGACCGTCCAGGCCACGGCGGCGCCTTGCGCGGCCACCCAGGCGGCCAGCGCGAGCAGCGCGGCGAAGACCACGGTCGTGGCCAGCGCCAGCGCGACGTCGAGCGCGAAATAGTAGGCCAGCACGGCCAGTGCGAGCAGCTGCGCGGCGCTGAGCCACCAGCCGCCGACGTCGACGCCGATCAGCGACAGCGGCACGAGCAGCGAAAAGGCGATCGCGGGTACGCCGAAGAAGTGCGTCAAGCGGTTGCGCGGATCGCGGTGGTAGCGGCGGTAGAAGGCCATCTGCTGTTCGAGTGTCTTCATGCGTCTGCTCCTGGAGAGTTCAGCCCGGCATCGGCCGCGGCCGGCTTCATTCGCCGCGCATGCTCATTCGCCGCGCTTGCCGTCGGCACCGCCGAACAGCGCATCGAGCTTCGTGCGGGCATCGGCCGAGCCCGGCGCCTTGCCGCGGCTGACGACGTACTCTTCCTCGATGCGATCGGAATAGAAGCTGGCCGGATTCGGCGACTCGATCAGCCGCCGCCAGACCTCGGGCGGCACGGCCTGGAAGGTGCGGCGCTCGCCGTCGACGAAATCGATCTCGAGGCTCTGCTCGCGGCTGTCGTAGGCGGCCGCCTTGAGTCTGCCGCCGCGCAGGGTGCGTCGTTCCATGGCCGATCTCCGTGATGCGCCAAGCATAGCCGGGTTTGCCGGCGCGTGGCGCGAAGGCGGGTTCCCGACGGGGGATCGGGACGGGGGATTGGACCGGGCGGGCCCCGTTTGCCGGGGCCCGCCATGCGCGCTCCTTGGACTTATGCCGGCCGCTGAGTCCGCTGCGCGCTCCACTGCTCGTGCAGCGCGGCCATTTCGCGCGAAGCCTGCTCGTACTCGACGGCGAGCCGGTCGATCAGCTCGGCCGCGCCCGGGACGCCGCGGACCGCGCCTATGCCCTGGCCGCAGCCCCAGATCGTCTTCCAGGCCTTGGGCTTCTCGCGGTCGGAGGCGAAGCTCATCTTCGACGCGTCGCTGACGGGCAGGTTGTCGGGGTCCAGCCCCGCCGCGCGGACCGACGGCTTCAGGTAGTTGCCGAGCACGCCGGTGAACAGGTTGGTATAGACGATGTCCTCGGCATTGCTGTCCACGATCATCTGCTTGTAGGCGGGATCCGCATTTGCTTCACGCGTGGCGATGAAGGCCGAGCCGATGTAGGCGAGATCGGCGCCCATCGCCTGCGCCGACAGGATCGCGCGGCCGGTGGCGATGGCGCCGGACAGCAGCAGCGGCCCGTCGAACCACTGGCGGATCTCCTGGATCAGCGCGATCGGCGATTGCATGCCGGCATGTCCGCCGGCCCCGGCGGCCACCGCGATCAGCCCGTCGGCGCCTTTCTCGATCGCCTTGCGGGCAAAGGTATTGTTGATGATGTCGTGCAGCACGATTCCGCCGTACGAATGCACGGCCTCGTTCACCTCGGTGCGCGCTCCCAGCGAGGTGATGACGATGGGCACCTTGTATTTGACGCACAGCCCCAGGTCGTGTTCGAGCCGGTCGTTCGACCGGTGCACGATCTGGTTGACGGCGAAGGGCGCGGACGGACGGTCCGGATGCTGGCGGTCGTACTCGGCCAGTTCGCTGGTGATGCGTTGCAGCCAGGTTTCGAGCAGTTCGGCCGGCCGGGCATTGAGCGCGGGGAACGAACCGACGATGCCGGCCTTGCATTGCGCGATGACCAGATCGGGGTTCGAGACGATGAACATCGGCGAAGCGACCGCGGGCAGACGCAGGCGGTTCTTCAGGATCGCGGGCAGGGACATGTCGGGTGGGCTCCTTTCAGCGCGCATGTTGCCATTTTTCGCAGGCTTGCGCCGGCCCCCGTGCTAGCGCCGAGTGTTGGTGGATTTGCATATATTTCAATAATTTCTGAAAATACCGAACAAAACTTGATCCAGGACTACTTCCAGGGACCGTTTCCGATATGAATCTTCCGCCGCTCGTCCAGACCTTCGTGCTGCACTTCGGTGAGATGGGCAGCCGCTGGGGCATCAACCGCACGGTCGGGCAGATCTATGCCCTGCTGTTCGTTTCGCCGAATGCCTTGAATGCCGATCAGATCGGCGAGGCGCTGGGTTTCTCGCGCTCGAACGTCAGCATGGGCTTGAAGGAGCTGGAATCGTGGCGGCTGGTCCGCCTGCAGCATCTGCCCGGCGATCGACGCGAGTATTTCTCCGCGCCGGATGACGTCTGGACGATCTTCCGCACCCTGGCCGAGGAGCGCCGCAAGCGCGAGGTCGATCCGACGCTGTCGATGCTGCGCGATGCGCTGATGGACGAGCCGCGGTCCGACGCCGAACGGCACGCGCAGAAGCGCATGCGCGAGATGCACGACCTGATCGAGCTGATCACGCGCTGGTTCGGCGACGTGCAGCGGCTCGACGCCGAGACGCTGATGCGGCTGATGCGGCTCGGCGCGAAGGTGCAGAAGTTTCTGGAGATGCGTGACCGGCTCAAGGTCCTGCCCGGCCGGCCGGCCTCCTGATCGTTCGACGTGGAGAGCGCAATGTTCGATGCTGCCACCGATCCGCTGCTGCTGGCGCGCCTTCAGTTCGCGGTCAATATTTCATTTCACATCCTGTTTCCGGCAATCTCGATCGCGCTGGCCTGGGTGCTGCTGTACTTCAAGCTGCGCTACGGCAAAACCGGCGAGGCCTGCTGGCTCGACGCCTATCGCTTCTGGGTCAAGATCTTCGCGCTCACGTTCGCGCTGGGCGTGGTGTCGGGCGTCACGATGTCGTTCCAGTTCGGCACCAACTGGCGCGGCTTCATGGAGACGGTGGGCAACATCGCCGGGCCGCTGCTTGCCTATGAAGTGCTGACCGCTTTCTTTCTCGAAGCGACGTTCCTGGCGATCATGCTGTTCGGCATGCGCCGCGTGTCGAACCGCGTACATACGATGGCCACGGTGCTCGTCGCCGGCGGCACCACGCTGTCGGCGTTCTGGATTCTTGCGCTGAACTCGTGGATGCAGACGCCGACCGGCTTCGAGATGGTCGACGGCCAGGCGCATGCCGTCGACTGGTGGGCGGTGATCTTCAATCCTTCGTTCCCGTACCGGCTGACGCACATGCTGCTGGCGTCCGGGCTGGTGGTCGCGTTCCTGGTCGCCGGTGTGTCTGCCTATCGATGGCTGCGCGGCGATCCGAGTCCGGCGGTGCCGGTCGCGCTGCGTACCGGCGTCCGGCTGGCGGCGCTGCTGATTCCGCTGCAGATCGTGGTCGGCGATCTGCATGGGCTGAACACGCTCGAGCACCAGCCCGCCAAGCTGGCGGCCATGGAAGGGATCTGGCAGACGCAGAAGGGCGCACCGGCCGTGCTGTTCGCGCTGCCCGACGAGGAGACGCGCAGCAACCGCTACGAGCTGGCGATTCCGAAGCTGGCCTCGCTGTACCTGACGCACCGGCTGGACGGCGAGGTGCGCGGCCTGGATGACTTCATCGGCGAGCATCCGCCGGTGGCGCCGGTGTTCTGGGCCTTTCGCATCATGGTCGGCGTCGGCGTGCTGATGCTGCTGGTCTCGTGGCTGGCCGCGTGGCGGCTGCGGCGCGGCGCGGCGCCGTCGCGCGGCATGGCGCGGGCGCTGGTGGCGATGACCTTTTCGGGCTGGGTCGCGCTGCTCGCCGGCTGGTACACGACCGAGGTGGGACGGCAGCCATGGCTGGTCACCGGCGTGCTGAAGACGGCCGACGCGGTGTCGCCGGTGCCGGCGCCCATGGTGGCCGGCACGCTGCTGATGTACGTCACGCTGTATCTGCTGCTGATCATCGCCTACGTCAGCGTCGTCTTCTATCTGGCGCGCAAGGGCGATGCGGCGGCGTCGGTTCCTGAAGCGCACAACGTGCTGCAGCCGGGAGGCGTGTCATGACTCCATTGATGCTCGATCCGTCGGCCGGCCAGGCGTTCTGGCTGCCCTTGATCTTCATGGTGCTGATGGCCGTCGCCATGCTGGCCTATGTGATTCTCGATGGTTATGACCTCGGTGTCGGCGTGCTGATGCGGCGCGCCGAGCCGGCGCAGCAGGACACGATGGTCGCGTCCATCGGCCCGTTCTGGGATGCCAACGAGACCTGGCTGGTGCTCGGCATCGGCCTGCTGCTGGTGGCGTTTCCGGTTGCGCACGGCGAGATTCTCGGCGCGCTGTACGTGCCGGTTGCGCTGATGCTGGCCGGGCTGATCCTGCGCGGCGTCGCCTTCGATTTCCGCGTCAAGGCGCAGGACCGGCACCGGCCGCTGTGGAATCGCGCCTTCTACGCAGGGTCGCTGCTGGCTTCGGTCTCGCAGGGCGTGATGCTGGGGCAGTACATCACGGGCTTCCAGTCCGATGCGGCGGGGTGGGTGTTCGCGCTGTTCGTCGGCGCGTGCCTGACCTCGGGCTACGTGCTGCTCGGCGCCGGCTGGCTGCTGATCAAGACCGAGGGCGAGCTGCAGCGCCGCGCCGTGCGCTGGGCCCGCACCAGCCTGTGGCTGACGGCCGCCGGCGTGCTGGCGGTTTCGGTCGCGACGCCGCTGGTGAGTCCGCGCATCTTCGCCAAATGGTTCGCCTTGCCCGAGATGATCGCGCTCGCGCCGATTCCGCTGGCCACGCTGGCGCTGTTCGCCTTGGCGCACGTCTTCCTGCGCCGCCTGTCGCAGGACGCGGCCGCCGGCAACGAGCGCGGCCTGCAGCGCTGGTGCTGGGCGCCGTTCGCGTGCACGCTGGGCATCTTCGTGCTGGCCTTCTGCGGCTTGGCGTACAGCCTTTATCCGTACCTGGTCGTCGACCGGATCACGATCTGGCAGGCGGCGAGCGCGCCAGGATCGCTGATGTTCATCCTGGTGGGCGTGGTGGTGGTGCTGCCGGCGATCATCGGGTACACGATCTATGCGTATCGGGTGTTCTGGGGCAAGGCGGGGGCCTTGAGCTATGACTAGGAGAATGAGGGCGGAGCGGGCTCCGGCTCGACGTCCGGATTGATCTGCCCTGCGCTGCCGTCGCGTCGCGTTGCATGGTTTCTTGCATTGCATAGAATGCAGTCATTCACGAATACCGGGATAAGGACTTCGTGGGATGCGGGATCGAAGTGATCGATCCACGGGAGCATTGACAGCCAGATGTCCTTTCAATGGCGTGCCGCAGCCATCGTCGGCACAGGCGTCGTCGCGGCGCTAAACATCGGCAAGCTGCCGCCGGCGCTGACCACGCTGCGCGACGAGTTCGCCCTGTCGCTCGTGCAGGTGAGCTGGATGGTCGCGCTGTTCGCGATCGGCGCCGCGCTGCTGGGCATGGCCGGCGGCTCGATCGCCGATCGCTTCGGGCCGCGCCGCACGATGATCGCCGGCCTCCTATTGCTCGGCGGCAGCGGCACGCTGGCTGCGGTCGCCCAGGGCGCACCGCTGCTGTTTCTCGGCCGCGCGCTCGAAAGCGTCGGCTTTCTGCTCACGGTCCTGCCGGGACCGGCGATACTGCGCCGGCAGGTGGGCGGCGAATCGCTGCGCGGTTGGCTGGGCGCCTGGGGCGCCTACATGCCGGCCGGCATGAGCATGTCGCTGTTCGCAGCGCCTGCGCTGATGTCATTGCTGGGCTGGCGCGGGCTGTGGTTCATCTGCGCCGGCGCGGCATTCGCGTGGGCCCTGCTGATCGTCGTGACGCAGCCGCGCGACCCGCCTCAGCACGGCACCGCGCAGCCGCTGGCCGCGCTCGCGCGCGCTACCGTCGGCAGCCCGGGACCATGGCTGCTGAGCCTGTGCTTCATGTTCTACGCGGGCCAGTTCATCGGCATCTTCAGCTTCCTGCCCGACATCTACCGGTCGGCCGGCATCGGCGCGCAGACCGGCGCATCGCTGACGGGGTTCGCGGTGCTGTTCAACATGATCGGCAATGTCGCCGCCGGGCTGCTGATGCAGCGCGGCGTGCCGCGCTGGGCGCTGATCGTCGCGGCCGGCGCAACGATGGCGGTGTGCGCGTACCTGGCCTTCGGCAGCGGGCTCGCCTTCGGCGGACGCTATACGGCGATCGTCGTGCTGTCGACCTGCGGCGGTCTGATCCCCGGCGCGCTGTTCGCCACCGCGCCGTTCTACGCGCCGTCGATGGCCGCGGTGTCGACGACGGTGGGCATGATGCAGCAGGGCGCCAGCCTCGGGCAGGTGCTGATGCCGCTGGCCATCGCTTCGCTGGCGCAGGCCACCGGCGGCTGGAGCGCGACCTGGGTCGCCACCGGAGCGGCCGCGCTGGTCACGATCACGATCGGGCTGGTGATCCGCAGGCTGGATGAGGTGCGGCATCGCCGCCAGGCGGCGACGGCGGCGCGCGGGGGCGTCTGAGCGCAGCGAATTCCGAACGCAGCGACGTCCGAGGCGCAGCGACGTCCGAG
>JBFWXS010000039.1:4151-37703 GCA_050187175.1 Burkholderiaceae bacterium | reverse complement strand
CGCAGCGACGTCCGAGGCGCAGCGACGTCCGAGCGCCGAAGGTGCGCGCGGGGATGCGTCAGTCGTCGAGCAGCCGGCGCGCCCGCTCGACGTTCGACTCGTTGACCGGCTCCGGACGCGAGCGGCGCTGCACGCGCCACCACGCGAAGGCGCCGACCGCGAGCAGAGCGAACGGCATGCCCCACAAGGCCAGGGTATTGCGCTGGACCGGCGGGCGGTACAGCACGAAATCGCCGTAGCGCTCGACCAGATAGCGCTTGATCTCGTCGTTGCTCTGTCCGGCGGCAATCATCGACTCCACCTGGTGACGCAAGTCGAGCGCGAGCTCAGCGCCGGAATCGGCCAGCGTCTGGTTCTGGCAGACCAGGCAGCGCAGTTCCTCGGCAAGCTGCTGATAGCGTTCACGATCGGCGGGCTCGGTGAGGATGCCGGTGAGCGACGGCGTGAGCGTGGGAGCGGTGCTCGCCGCCGCGCCGGTCGTCGCCGCGCCGGTCGTCGCTGCGCTGGTCGTCGCTGCGTCGGTCGCGGCTGCGCCGGTCGCGGCTGCGCCGGTTTGCGCGACCGCGGCCGTGATCGCGTCGATGCCGGATGCGCCGGCGCCGAACGCGCCAGCCCAGGCGAGCATGCAGACCGCGATGCCGCGGCGGAAGCGGGCTCCGGTCATGAGGCTTGCAGCTGCCTGACCAGCGGCAGCAGCTTGTCGCGCAGCAGCTCGGCCGTGATCGGGCCGACGTGCTTGAAGCGGATGATGCCCTGCCGGTCGATCAGGAAGGTCTCGGGCGCGCCGTAGACGCCGTAGTCGATCGCTACGCGGCCGGGCTCGTCGCTGACCGACACCGTGTATGGGTCGCCGAGCTTGGCCAGCCAGGCGCGCGAGTTCTCGGGCTTGTCCTTCCAGGCCAGTCCGACGATGGGTAGCGTGCGGGCACGCGCCAGCTCGTTGAACAGCGGATGCTCGACCTGGCAGGCCGCGCACCACGAACCCCAGACGTTGAGCAGCCAGACCTGGCCGCGCAAGGCTTGCGGCGACCACGAGGTAGCGGGGTCGTGCACGGTCGGCAGCGAGAAGTCGGGAGCGGGCTTGCCGATCAGCGGCGACGGCAGCTCGCGCGGATCGCGATCCAGCCCCTTGAGCAGGAACACGGCGATGACCGCGAAGATCAGCGCCGGCAGCAGAAAGCGGAGGATTCTCATGGACGGGCTCCGGGGTCCGGTTGCAGCGTGAACACTGGACGGCCTGCGCGCGCCAGGCTCGTGCGCAACCGGCTCGTGCGCAACCGGCTCGTGCGCATCAGGCTCACGCGCGTCAGGCTCACGCGCGTCAGACGGGCCGCGCTCATCAGGCGGCCTGCGCACTGATCGCGGCGCTCACCGCGCGCTCGGCGACACGGCGCCGGTAGCGCTTGTCGGCCGCCGCGAAGAAGCCGCCGATGGCCATCAGCACGCAGCCGAGCCAGATCCAGTTGACGAAGGGCTTGACGTGCGCGCGCACGATCCACGTCTGCGGGCCGACGGCTTCGCCCATCGACAGGTAGACGTCGCGCAGCAGGCTGCGATCGATGGCCGCTTCGGTCATCGGCTGGCCGCTGGCGCGATAGACGCGCTTCTCCGGCGAGAGCACCGCGAGCGGCGCGACCGACGCCGGCTGTCCGGCGCGGCGTACCTCGAAGCGGCCGCGCGTGGCATCGTAGTTCGGGCCGCGGACGGGTTCGAGTCCGGCGAAATGGATCTCGTAATCGCCGATGGCCAGTGTCTGGCCGATGTCGACGCGCAGTTCGCGGTCGACCTGGTAGCTGTTCACCAGCGTGACGCCGGCCACGAACACGGCGATGCCCAGATGCGCCAGATGCATGCCCCAGACGCTGGCCGGATGCAGCCGAGCGCGCGCCGGTGCGAAGCGTCCGTCGGGGCCGCGCAGCAGTTCGCGCAGCCCGACGACGATGCTCAGCGTGATCCACAGCGAGAACAGCAGTCCCAGGCTGGTCATCGGTCGCAGTGAGCCCTGCGTCAGCGGCAGCAGCAGCGCGGCCACCACGGCTACGACGAAGGCCCAGCGCAGCCGCGCCGCCAGGTCGGGGACGCTGGCCTGCTTCCAGCGCGCCAGCGGGCCGATGCCGATCAGGAACAGCGCCGGCGCCATCAGCGGATAGAACACAGCATCGAAGTACGGCGGGCCGACCGAGATCTTGCCGAGGCCCAGCGTGTCCAGCACTAGCGGGTACAGCGTGCCGAGCAGCACGGCGGCCATCGCGACGACGAGCAGCACATTGTTGGCGAGCAGCATGGCCTCGCGCGAGACCGGCGCGAAGCCGGGGCCGTTGCCGATCGCCGGCGCGCGCCATGCGAACAGCGTCAGCGAACCGCCGACGACGATGGCCAGGAACATCAGGATGAACACGCCGCGCGTCGGGTCGGTGGCGAAGGCGTGCACCGACGTCAGCACGCCGGAGCGGACCAGGAAGGTGCCGAGCAGGCTGAGGCTGAAGCCTAGAATCGCCAGCAGCACCGTCCAGCTGCGGAAGGTGCCGCGCTTCTCGGTCACCGACAGCGAATGGATCAGCGCGGTGCCGACCAGCCACGGCATGAAGGACGCGTTCTCGACCGGGTCCCAGAACCACCAGCCGCCCCAGCCCAGCTCGTAGTAGGCCCAGAACGAACCGAGCGCGATGCCCAGCGTGAGGAACGCCCACGCGACCGTGGTCCACGGGCGCGCCCAGCGCGCCCAGGCCGCGTCGAAGCGGCCGCCGATCAGGCCGGCCACGGCGAACGCGAAGGCCACCGACAGGCCGACATAGCCCATGTACAGCAGGGGCGGGTGGAACACCATGCCGGGATCCTGCAGCAGCGGGTTCAGGTCGCGGCCGTCGGCGGCCGGCGGCAGCAGGCGCTCGAAGGGATTCGACGTGAACAGCACGAACAGCACGAAGCCGAAGGCGATCCATCCCATGGTCGCCAGGATGCGCGCCCGCAGCACGTCCGGCAGCGAGCGCGAGAACAGCGCGACGGCGAGCGTCCAGCCGGCCAGCATCAGCACCCACAGCAGGATGGAGCCCTCGTGCGAACCCCAGGTGGCGGCGACGCGGTACGGCAGCGGCAGCGCCAGGTTCGAGTGCGTGGCGACGAGCGCGACGCTGAAGTCGTTGCCGACGAACAGCGCCGTCAACGCGGCGAACGACAGCAGCGACAGCGCGAACAGCGCCAGCGCGGCGCTGCGTCCGACGGCCATCAGCCGGCCCGCGCTGCGCGAGCTGGCGAAGCTGCCGATGAGCGGCAGCAGGCCCAGCACCAGCGCGATCGGCAGGGCCAGGGCCAGCGCGAAATGTCCGATCTCGGCGATCATCGATGGGAGTCCATGCGTGGTGGCTGCAAGGCGGCCTCAGGGCTTGGCCGGGGCCGGCTGGAACTGGTTCGGCGCGCCCACCGGATGGCCGGCGCGCTTCAGCGCTTCGGCGGCCTCGGGCGGCATGTAGTTCTCGTCGTGCTTGGCGAGCACCTCGCTGGCCTTGAAGGTGCCGTCCGACAGCAGCGAGCCCTGCGCGACGACGCCGCTGCCTTCCTTGAACAGGTCGGGCAGGATGCCGGTGTAGGCGACCAGTATCGTCTTCGCATTGTCGGTGACGCGGAACTGCACCGTCGTGCCTTCGACGCGGCGCACGCTGCCGGTCTCGACCAAGCCGCCGATGCGGAACGGCTTGCCGACCGGCGCTTCGCCGTTGGCGATCTGCGTGGGCGTGAAGAAGAACACCAGATTGCTGCGGAACGCGTTCAGCACCAGCGTCGCGGCGATCGCCACGGCGGCCAGGCCCGCAGCGATCCAGATCAGGCGGCGGTGACGAGCTTTCATCGCATGGGCTCCGCCGGTTCGCCGTACTCGGCGCGCAGTTCGTCGAAGCGCTGCCAGGCGCCGCGGCGCCGGCGGTGCAATCCGACGAGTTCGATCAGCAGCGCCGCGGCCAGCATGCCGTAGGAGCTCCAGACGTAGAACCCGTAGCCGCCCATGTGCAGGAAGTCTTTCATTGCTTGCTCGCTATCGCGGGGGCCGTTCGTTGGACGGCGGCCCGGGCCGCTCGTTGGATGGCGGCTGAGGCCGTTCATGAGACGGAGCAGCGGCGCCGGCCTTTCGCGGTCCGGTGGAATCGGGGCCGTGATGGGAGCCCAGAGCCGCGCCGCGAGGGCCCGGCGCGCTGTCGGTCTGCGCCCATTCGGTCAGCCAGCCGCTGAGCGCCTCGCGCTCGACGATGATGCTGCGCACCCGATGCAGCGCCACGGCGATGGCATAGGCCCAGGCCGCGAGGGTCAGCAGCAGCATTCCGGTGAGCATGGTCTGAGCCATCTTCGGCGCGGCCGTCAGCGAGATCGTCGCCCCCTGGTGCAGCGTGTTCCACCAGCGCACCGAGAAATAGATGATAGGCACGTTGACGACGCCCACCAGCGCCAGCAGCGCGCTGGCGCGATCGGCGCGGCGCGGGTCGTCGATGGACGCGCGCAGCGCCATGAAGCCCAGGTACAGGAACAGCAGGATCAGCGTCGAGGTCAGCCGCGCATCCCAGACCCAGTAGGTGCCCCAGGTGGGGCGCCCCCAGAACGCGCCGGTCCACAGCGCGACGAAGGCGAACATCGCGCCGGTGGGGGCTAGCGCCTGCGCCATCATGGCTGAAAGCCGTGCGTTGAATGCCAGCGACAGCGCCGACCAGAACGCCATGACCAGATAGATGAACATGGCCATCCACGCGGCCGGCACGTGGATGAAGATGATGCGGTAGGCCTCGCCCTGCTGCCAGTCGGTGGGCGCGACGAAGAAGCCGACGTAGAGACCGGCGATCGCCAGCACCGCGGCGGCGGCGGCGAACCACGGAATCAGGCGGCCGGCCAGCGGGTAGAAGCTGGCGGGAGACGCGAACCGGAACCAGACGCTAGCCATATCACTCCAGAGCGATTCTAACCGCCAGGGCCCCGGTGATCGGCCCGAACACCCACGACAGGATCAAACCTGCTGCAAGCAGCGACAGGTGCGCCTGCGCGCCCAGGCCGGTGGCATGCGCCTCGACCGCGCCGGCCCCGAAGATCAGCACCGGCACCGCCAGCGGCAGAACCAGCAGCGCCAGCAGCGATGCACCGCCGCGCGCACCCAGTGTCAGCGCCGCGGCGATGGCGCCCAGCCACGACAGGACAGGCGTACCCAGCAGCAGCGAAACCGTCAGCACGCCGATCGCGTCCGGCGCCAGGCCGAACTGCAGGCCGGCCAGTGGCGCCAGCGCCACCAGCGGCAGTCCGCTGACCAGCCAGTGCGCCAGCACCTTGCCGGCGATCAGCGCCGGCAGCGGGGCCGGCGCCAGGACCAGCTGTTCGAGCGTGCCGTCGGCGAAGTCGGCCGCGAACAGGCGCGCCAGTCCGAGCAGGCTCGCCAGTAGCGCGGCCACCCACGCGATGCCGGGCGCGATCGCTCGCAGCAGCGTCGGCTCCGGGCTGACGGCGAGCGGAAACAGGCTGGCGACCAGCAGGAAGAAGACGATGATCACCGCCAGTTCGGCGCGCGAGCGCAGCGCCAGCAGCAGCTCGCGGCGACAGGCCCAGCCCAGCGCCGTGAGCGACGGGCTGCCGGGCGGCGCGTCGTGCAGCGCGTCGTGCGGTGCGTGGCGCGGCGCGTCGCGGTCGGCGCTCATCGCTTCGGCGCCCATGGCTGCAATGCGCAAACGACCGCGGCAGCCGCACTGGTCAGCGGCTGATGCGTGGCGACGACGGCAATGCCGCCCAGCGCCAGATGTTCGTCGAGCAGCTCGACCAGCCGCTGCTGGCCCTCCGTGTCGAGCGCGGTGCCGGGTTCGTCGAGCAGCCACAGCGGGCGGTGCGCCAATGACAACCGGGCCAGCGACAGCCGCCGGCGCTGGCCCGCCGACAGGCGCGCGAACGGCAGCCTGGCCTGCCGGGTCAGCCCGACGCGCGCCAGCTCCTCGGACAGCGCCGCGCGCGACGGCGCCACGCCGTCCAGCGCCGCTTGCAACTGGAGGTTTTCTTCGGCGGACAGGCTGTCCTTCCAGCCGGCCGCGTGGCCCTGGTACAGGCAGTCGGCGCGCCACGCCGGGCTGCCGGCGCGGCGCGGCCGGCCGCGCCAGCGGATCTCGCCGCGCAGCGGTGAGGTGAGGCCGGCGACAGCACGCAGCAGCGTCGACTTGCCGGTGCCGTTCGGGCCGGTGAGCGCTGCCCATTGCCCGGGTTCGAGGCGCAGGTGTACGTCCTCGAACAGCGTGCGAAAGCCGGCGCCGCAGGCCAGAGCACTCAGCTCCAGTCCGCCGCCGGCGGGTCGCGGCTCGTCGCTCAAGGCGTGATCACCTGATCGATGACGATCGTCACTTCGCCGTCGCCGGGACGCACAGGCGCGGCCTGTCCGATCAGATCGCCGGCGCGCCGCGTTGCATCGGCTTGAGCGCTGAGGCGCGCTTCGATGGTCAGCGGGCCGGCCTGCGACAGGCGCCGCGATGGGTCCATCGCCTGGCTGTCGTCGAGCGTGAACGAATAGGGCAGCGCGGCACCGCCTATGCGCGCGACGGCGACCGGAATGCGCGGTCCGTCGACTTCGCGCGCGACGATGAACAGCGTGGCGCCGGCCGGCACGCGCGCGGCCAGCGCGTCGGCGATGCGGATGGTGCCGCGGATTCGCGTGTTCGAAGCCGGTTCGCCGGCCGCGGCTGCCGGAGGGGCGCCGCGCTGCGCCAGCTCGGCCGAGACGCGCGCCAGCACCTCTCCGATCTGCTGCGCTTCGGGGGAGCCGGGCGTGAGCCCGGCGTGCAGCCGCTGCAGATAGCCTTGCGCGCGCTCGAGATTGCCCAGCCGGTACTGCGCCGCGCCCATCAGCGCGACGGCCTTGGGTTCGTCGGGGTCGATGCGCAGGGCCTCTTCCAGCATCTCGACCGGGCGGCCGCCGAAATCGCCGCCGGCGGCCAGCGCCAGCGTCTCGGCATAGTCGGCCAGCAGGCGCGCATTCGGCGGCAGCCGCTTGCGCGCTTCAGCGAAGGCCTGCGCCGATTCGTCGAACCGGCGCTGCAGCTTGCGCGCCTCGGCCAGCATCGCCCAGGCCTCGCCTTCGTCGGGATGGGTCTGCACGCGCCGTTCGATCTCGGCGGCGAGCGCATCGATCTGGGCTGCGTCGGCAGCCGGGCGGGCGGCCAGCGCCTGCGGATCGGTCAGTTCCGGCGCGCCCAGGCGGCCGTAGACGACGAGTGCGGCGAGCGGGACCGCGATGGCGACCAGCAGGGCCGTGGCCCATGCGCGGCGCCGCGCCGGCGCGGCGGCCGCCATGGCGGGGGCCGGCCTGGTGGCGGCGGCCGCATCGGAGACCCTGTCGGGGGCCGCATCGGAGGCTGCCGTGGACGCCGATGCGCCGGCCCGCGCCAGCGCCTCCGCCGGCATCTCTTCGGACAGCTGTCGCGTCAGGTCGGCCAGCGCCCGATCGGCTTCGTCGGCGCTCAGCCGGCCGGCCTGCCGGTCAGCATCGATCTCGCGCTTGCGGTCGCGGAACACCGCGAGGCGGCGCTCGTCTTCGCCCGCCGCGGATTCGGCCGATGACGCGCGCGCGAACAGCAGCGGCCAGATGACACAGGCCGTCGCGGCGACGGTGATGATGGCAAGCGAGACCCAGAACAGCATCACGAAGGCGGCCGGTAAGGCCGAAAGCGGGGCAAACCCGCCATTCTCTCATACGGCCCTCGCGGGAACGCCGCGTGGGGTCAAGGGCTTCAGCCGCGCAATGGTAGTTCGCCGAGTGCCAGCCGCTGCGCCAGCGTGTCCAGGAAACGGCTGCAGCGCTCGAGCTGTTCGATCTCGACGTATTCGTCCGGCTGGTGCGCGACGCGGATCTGCCCCGGGCCGCAGACGATGGTCGGCACGCCGATCTCTTGAAGGATGCCGGCCTCGGTACCGAAGCTGACGCGGCCGGGCTGATCGTGGCCGCACAGCGGCATGATCGCGTTGGCCAGGTAGACGTTCCCGCGTTCGTCGAGCGCCGGGCTGTCGAACAGTTCCTCGAACTCGATGCCGCTATCGGCCGACACGGCGCTCATGCGCGGCAGCAGCGTCTGGTCGCAGAAGCGGCGGATCTCGTCGAGCACGTCGCTGGCGCGGGTGCCGGGCAGCGAGCGGATCTCGAGCAGAAACTCGCAATCGCGGGCGACGATGTTATGGGCGGTGCCGCCTTCGATGCGGCCCACGTGAACGCTGGTATGGGGAAAGTCGAAGCCGTCGTGGCGAGCGGCCGCGTTCAGCCGCTGCTGCAGCGCATTGCAGAAGACGATGATCTCGGCGGCCATCTCCACCGCCGAGACGCCGCGGTCGCGCAGCGACGAATGAACCGAATGGCCGCGCACCTTGACGCGATAGCCGGCCGTGCCCTTGTTCGCGACCACCACGCGCATCGATGTCGGCTCGCCGATGATGCAGGCCGCCGGCCGCTGCGGCGAATCGGCGAGCTGCGCGGCCAGCTGGCGCATGCCGTGCATCGTCGTCTCCTCGTTGTACGACAGCGCGATCTGCAGCGGCGTGCGCGGCCGTGCGGCGATGAAGCGCGGCACGGCTTCGATCACGCAGGCGATGAAGCCTTTCATGTCGGCGGCGCCGCGGCCGTGCAGCCGGCCGTCGCGCTCGGTGAGCACGAACGGATCGGCGCTCCAGCGCTGGCCGGTGACCGGCACCACGTCCGAGTGGCCCGACAGCATCAGGCCGGGCATGTCCGCGGGACCGATGGTGGCGAACAGATTGGCCTTGCCCGGTTCGTCGCCGGCCTGGATCGTGGCGCGCACGCCGTGCTCGGCGAGGCGCTCGGCGACCCAGTCGATCAGCGCGGCGTTCGGATGGCTGCTGACGGTGTCGAACGCGACCAGCGTGCGCAAGGTTTCGATGATGGCGGGAGTGCTCATTCTCCGAGTCTACCCGCGTGCCTGGGCGGGCAGGGCATTGCCCCGGGCGTGCCGAGCGGAATCTCCTGCCGTCTAGCGATCCGGAATCACCTTGCCCGGATTCAGGATGCCGCGCGGATCCAGCGCCTGCTTCAGCGTACGCATCAGCGCGATCTCCGCCTCGCTGCGGCTGGCGCCCAGGTGCCGGCGCTTGACTGCGCCTATGCCGTGCTCGGCCGAGATCGATCCCCGCCACTGTCCCACCAGGCCATAGACGAAATCCTCGATCTCCGCTTCCGGTTCGGGCGAGCGGCCGGTCTTGACGGCGACATGCACGTTCGCGTCGGCGACGTGGCCGAAATGTACCGTCTGCGCGCCGGGCCACCGCTGCTCGACGCCGTCGATGAGCGCGGCGACGAATTCGCCGAGCTGGCCGGTGGCAATGCTGACGTCGAAGCCGGCATGCGCGGGCAGCAGGCGGCGCAGCTCGCCCGAGGCGTCGCGCACGCGCCAGATGGCATCGCGTTGCGACTCCGACTGGGCGATGATCGCATCGCTGACGATCTGCTGCTCAAGCGCGCGCGCCAGCAGGGCCTCGAACACTTCGGCGTCGCGTTGTGCGTCGAAGCCCATCGATTCGATCAGCACGTATCCGGCGGCGCCCGGCGGCAGCGGACATCCGAGGCCGTCGACGCGCCGCGTGACCAGTTCGTAGAAATCCGGCCACATCAGCTCGAATGCCGACAGCGCGTCGCCGAGGCCGGCGCGCGCCTCCTGCAGCAGCCGCAGCACTTGCGGGTAACCGGCCATCGCGCAAAGCGCCGTCGAGACGGTAGTCGGACGCGGATACAGCCGCAGGACCAGCCGCGTGATGACGCCGAGCGTTCCTTCGCTGCCGATGAACAGCTGCTTCAGATCGTAGCCGGCATTGTTCTTCAGCATCTTGTTCAGCTGGCTGAGCACCGTGCCGTCCGGCAGGACGGCCTCGATGCCGAGCACCTGCTCGCGCGCCATGCCCCAGCGCAGGACGCGATTGCCGCCGGCATTGGTCGACACGTTGCCGCCGATCTGGCATGAGCCGCGGCCGCCGATGTCCAGCGGGAAGAACAGGCCGGCCGCCTGCGCCGCTTCCTGGATGGCCTCCAGCGTCGTGCCGGCCCAGGCGGTCAGCGTGGCCGATGCGGTATCGACTTCGATGATGCCGCTGAGCCGTTCCAGCGACAGCGCCACGCATGACCGCACCGGCGTGGCACCGCCGGCGAGTCCCGTCCGGCCGCCTTGCGGCACCACCGGCATCGAATGCGCATGACAGACCGCCAGTACGCGCGAGACCTGCTCGGTGTCGCTCGGCCGCGCAACCGCGACCAGCGTATCGGCTGCGCCTTCGAGCATCCAGTCATGACGATAGCGGGCGTCGACGTCGGCGCCGACGATGAGTCCCTTGTCGTCCAGGACGCCGCGCAGTTCGCGCAGCACGGGCTCGTGGTCTCGGGTCATGGTCTTCGCTCGTCGGTGGGGGCAGCGCCGCTGCCGGGTTGAGGGAATGATGCAGGCAGTATATGATGTTGTCATCACAACGATCAAGCGAGCGGCGCCGATGTCCGATCTCGAACCCTGTCGTGCCGCCGTCGTGCAAGCGGCGCCCGAGTATCTGGATCTGCCGCGTTCGGTGGACAAGGCGATCGCGCTGATCGAGACGGCGGCGCGCAGCGGTGCGCGGCTAGTGGCATTCCCCGAGCTCTGGCTGCCCGGCTATCCGTGGTGGCTTTGGCTGGCGCCGCCGGTCTGGGCCAGTGCCTCGGGAATCGCCGCCGAGTATGTCGAGCAGTCGCTGCGCTACGACTCGGCGCAGGCTGCCCGGCTGGCTGCTGCCGCGCGGCGCCATCGGATCTTCGTGTCGATGGGCCTGTCCGAGCGCGAGCACGGCAGCCTGTACATCGCCCAGTGGCTGATCGGCGACGACGGCCGCACGCTGGCGCGGCGCCGGAAGCTGAAGCCGGGCGCCGCCGAGCGTCTGATGTTCGGTGAAGGCGACGGCAGCGACCTGCGCGTCGACGCGACTCCGATCGGCCGCATCGGCGCGCTGTGCTGCGCCGAGCATCGCCATCCGCTGTTCAAGTACGCGCTGCAGATGCAGCACGAGCAGATCCACATCGCGGCCTGGCCAAGCTTCTCGATCTACCAGCCGTTCTCGCCGGGGCAGAGCGCCGAGGTCAATCTGGCGATCAGCCGCGTCTATGCCGCCGAAGCCGGCTGCTATGTGCTGGCGCCCAGCGCGCCCGTCACCGCGGCGATGCGAGCCCGCGTCTGCGATACCGACGAGAAGGCAGCGCTGCTGGCGCCAGGCGGCGCTCATGCCATGGCCTTCGGTCCGCACGGCGAGGCGCTGTGCGAGGCGCTGGCGCCGGACGAAGAGGGCCTGCTGTATTGCGACGTCGACGCCGCATCGCTGGCGGCGGCCAAGCGCGGCTACGACGGTGTCGGTCATTCGGCGCGGCCGGACGTGGTCCGGCTGGTGCTCGAGCGCGGCGGGCGCGTCGAGCGCGTCGAGCGTGGTGGGCGCGGCGAGCGCAGGGCACCCGCTGCATCTGCCGAGCCCGCCGCGGCCGAGCCCCTCATCGCCGCGTCGAACCTGAAACTGGAGCAAACGAAATGACCGCAGTGCGCAAACGCAGCGCCGCTTCGCCCGAGAAGAGCTCGCGCAAGCCGATCACAGGCGTCGATGTCACCCGTCATCTGACCTACAAGCTGGTGGCGCTGACCAACTCGCTGAGCCGCTCGGCGGCGCGCGACTTCGCCGCCGCCGTCGATCTGACGGTACCGGAATGGCGGGTGCTGGCCACGCTGGGCAGCCGCGGCGAGATGTCGCTGGCCGGCCTGACTCGGGTGCTGGCGGTCGACAAAGGCTGGATCAGCCGGGTGGTGGCGCGGCTGGAAGCGCGTGGGCTGGTGTCGCGTTCGCCGGATCCGCAGGACGACAGGCTGTTCGTGCTCGCGTTGACGCGCGCCGGCGGCGACCTGCATCTGCGCGGCTCGGCGGTCTCGATCCGCCGGCAGAAGCAGCTGGAGTCGGCGCTGTCCAAGGACGCGCTGGCAGCGCTGAACGCCGCGCTCGAGGCGCTGCAGGCCTGCGCCGAACGGATGGAGAGCAATTCCGACGGCGGCGCGGCCAGGTGAAGCGCGACGAGGCGCGGCAGTGAAAACCGGACGAGGCACAGCAGTGAAACCGGGCAAGGCCCAGCCGTGAAGCTGGACGAGGCGCAGCAGGCGATGCAGCGCGGTGTGCACGGCGCCGCGCTGCAGTGGGCGATCGGGCAGCAGATCGAGGTCGGCCGCTTCTTCGGCGCGCGGCGCCTGATCCCGGTCGGCTCCGTGCTGGCGGGCGCCGAGATCGGCATCACCGGTGCCGCGGGGCTGGCCCGGCTCGAAGCGCTGGCCGACGACGGCGCGCGCGTGCGCGTGCCGTCGTTCACCGCTGCCTGCAGCCTCGATTTCGATCGCTGGGCCGAGTTCGGCCTGCCGCTGGCGCAGTACGCGGGCGAACGAAAGCTGCACGATGTCTTGCGGCGAATGGGCTTCATCGACACGTCGACCTGCGTGAACTATCAGTCGATCAGCCCGCCGCGCTTCCGCGAGCACCTGGGCTGGGGCGATACAGGAGCGGTCGCCTTCGCCAACTCCGCTGCCGGCGCGCGCTCGAACTACGAAGGCGGACCGGCGTCCATCGCCGCGGCATTGACCGGGCTGGTGCCCGAGTATGGTTTTCATCTGCCGGAGAACCGGCGCGCCGGCGAGCTGTTCGAGCTGACCGTGCCCTTGCGCGGTACCAGCGACTGGAGCGCGCTCGGCGCCTGGCTCGGCGCCGAGCTGGCGAACTACTGGAGCGTTCCCGCCGTACTGCTGTACGATGCCGCTCCCAGCGTCGATGAGCTCAAGCATTGCCTGGCGGCGGCGGCCAGCTTCGGCTCGCTTGCGATGATGCATCTGATCGGCGCTACGCCCGAAGCCGGCACGGTAGAGGCGGCATTCGTCGACCGGCCGCTGCCGGCGCCGCGGCAGATCGGGCGCGCCGAGCTCGACGGCGTCTATCGCGGTTTCCACGGCGAGACCGGCAAGGTCGATCTGGTGGTGTTCAGCGCGCCCCAGCTATCGCTGCCGGAGGCCGTGAGCGTGGTCGAGCGACTGGACGGCCGTCGCGTCGCCGCCGGCACGCGCCTGATCATCACCGTCAACCATCAGGTGCAGGCGGAGCTGCAGCGGCTCGGGCATGCGGATCGGCTCGTCGAGGCGGGCGGCGAGCTTCTCGCCGGCACCTGCTTCTACGTGATGGCGCCGGCACTCGTGCGGCAGCACTTCGGCTTCCACCGGCTCGTGACGCCGTCTTGCAAGCTGGTCAACATCCTCGGCGGCGCGGGCTACCGGCCGGCGCTGCGTTCCGTTGAAGCCTGCATCGATGCCGCCGTCTCGGGCGTGCTGCGCTGAACGGCGAACAGGAGCGGCGCAAGATGTCGAGCGCGATCGAACAGACCTCGTTCATCGAATGCACGGCAGGGCTCGGCCGCGTCTGCGACGGCGAGCTGCTGGTATCGCGGCACGGCTTCAATGCGAGATACGACCTCGACCTGAACAGCGGCGTCTTCAGCCGGCCGCAGCACGACCTGTACGGGCTCAGCCCGGCGGGCCGGATTCTCGTCTTCACAGGCCCGAAGGGTGGTATAGCGACCTCTTGGGCGCTCGATTCGCTGGCGCAGCGCGGGCTCGCGCCGCTGGGGCTGGTCTGTCAGCAGGTCAACCCGGTGGTGGTGCAGGGCGCCGCGCTGGCGGGCATCACGCTGCTCGCCGGCTATGAGGCGCGGGATCTGCCGCGCCTCGCAAGCGGCGCCCGCGTCCGTCTCGATCCGCGGCTGCGCCGCATCGTTCTTCTCGATTGAGCGGCAGTCCGGCGCCGGCGCCTGCTGCCGGAGCGGTACCCATGCACGTGACTCAAGCGCTCGATCCAGATACTTGGCCATCTGCTTGACTTTTCGTTGCTATGACAATATTGTTTTGACAACGATCATAAAAGATCGTCGACGAAACCACTGAAGCCGCCACCGAAGTACCTGCGAAGTCCCAGCGAAGCCGTAACGATGAATGTCCCCGCCGAACCTCGAGCCGCTGACTGCAGCCGGCGCAACCTGCTGGTCATCGTCTCCGACGAACATGATCCGCGCTATCTCGGCGCCGCCGGTGCCGGCTGGCTGAGGACGCCGAACCTGGATGCGCTCGCCGCGCGCGGCACGCGCTTCGACCGCGCCTGGACGCCGAGCCCGATCTGCGTGCCGGCGCGCGCCGCGCTGGCCACCGGCCGCCACGTGCACGAATGCGGCTATTGGGACAATGCGCTCGCCTACGAAGGGCAGTGGACGAGCTGGCATCACCGGCTCAATGCCGCCGGCGTGCGCACCGAGTCCATCGGCAAGCTGCACTTCCGCTCGGCAGCGGATCCGGCCGGCTTCGCCGCCCAGCATGAGGCCATGCACATCCAGGACGGCATCGGGCTGGTCTGGGGCGCGCTGCGCGATCCGCTGCCGGCGACGCGGGGCCGCTCGCCGATCTTCGACGAACTGGGCGCCGGCACGTCGAGCTACAACCGCTACGACGACCGCATCGCCGCGAACGCCGAGCAATGGCTGCGCGAACGCGCCGAGCAGCACGATGGGCAGCCGTGGGCGCTGTTCGTGGGCTTCGTCGCGCCGCACATGCCGCTGGTCGTTCCTGAGCGTCACCTCGCGCCGTACCGGTCGATCACCGAGCTTCCCAAGCTGCTGCCGCGCGACGGTCATCGCCGCCATCCATGGGTCCAGCGCATGGCCGAGTTCTGGGACCACGATGCCGAACTCGGCAGCGACGACCGGCGCCGGCTGGCACGCGCCTGTTACTTCGGTCTGATCGACTATCTCGACGAACAGATCGGCCGCGTGCTGCACGCGCTGGCGCAGACCGGCCAGCAGGCATCGACCACCGTCATCTATACCTCGGACCACGGCGACAATCTGGGCACGCGCGGCCTGTGGAACAAGTCCACGCTGTATCGCGAATCGGTGGGCGTGCCTATGATCGTGGCCGGTCCCGGCATTCCGAGCGGGCGCGTCTGTCCGACCAATGTCAGCCTGGTCGATGTCTATCCGACTGCGCTGCACGGCTGTGGACTGCCGCTGCTGTCCGACGAACGCGATCTGCCGGGACGCTCGCTGATCGAGCTGGCCTGCGCCGGGCAGCCGTCGCAGCGGCTCGGCTTCTCCGAGTATCACGCGGTCGGCGCGGACAGTGCCGCCTTCATGCTGTGCGACGGCCGCTTCAAGTATCACCACTACGTCGGCTATGCCCCCGAGCTGTTCGATCTTGCCGACGACCCGGAGGAGACGCGGGATCTGGCCGTCGACGGCCGGTATGCGGCCGTCTGTCGTGACTTCGAGCAGCGTCTGCGCAGCATGCTCGACCCGGAGGCGGTCGATCGGCTTGCGAAGCGCCGCCAGCGTGATCTGGTCGCGCGGTTCGGCGGCCGGGAAGCGGCGTGGCGGCGCGGCAACCCCGGCCCGACCCGGGCGCCCGGTCGCGCCGGCGCGGCCGACAACTATCTGATGGCTTGAGCGCGGCATCCGCCGCAGTGTCCAGGACTTCGCGGCCGCTGCGCGTGCCGCGAACAACCGCGTGCCGTGAAGGCACGTTCGATGAGGTGAGCGATGAATCGGAGAAACGTCATCAAGGGTGGTCTGGCCGGCGCGTGTCTGGCGGCTGCGCCGGCTCTTCGTGCGCAGAGCTGGCCGGCGCGTCCGCTGCGGCTGGTCGATGCCTACGCGGTAGGCAGCGCCAGCGATACGGTGCTGCGGCTGGTGGCGCCGCCCTTGCAGGCGGCGCTCGGCCAGCCGGTGGTGGTCGAGAACCGGCCAGGGGCGAGCGGCAACATCGCCGCGCAAGCCTGCATGGCGGCGCCGCCGGACGGCTACACCTTCCTGATGGCCACCAATACGATGCTCACGGCCAATCCGCATCTGTTCACGACTGCGCGGGTCGACCCGTTCAAGGACCTGAGCTTCGTGCTGCCCATGGTCAACATAGGCATGGTGTTCGTGGTGCGCCCCGACAGTCCGTGGAAGACGATCGCCGAGCTGATGAATGACGCTCGCAAGCAGCCCGGCAAGCTTTCGTACGGAACGCCGGGCGTGGGCTCGCCGATGCATCTGATCGGCGAGCTGCTGAAGGACCGCGCCGGCGTCGATATGATGCATCTGCCGTACAAGGGCGGCATGCCGATGATCAGCGACGTGCTGGCGGGCCAGGTCTCGGTCGGTATCGTTGCCTACTCGGTAGTGGCAGGCTTCCTGCAGCAGGGCCGATTGGCGACGCTGGCGGCGGCCGGCAGCAAGCGGCTGTCCATCCTGCCCGATACGCCGGCCATCGCCGAGTTCGTTCCCGAAGCCGGACTCGGCGCCTGGTGTGCGCTCGTCGCGCCCAAGGGCACGCCGGACCCCATCCGCGCGCGCGTCGCGCGTGAAGTCCGCAGCGCATTGGCGCAGCCCGACACCGTCAGGAAACTGCAGCCGCTGGGCCTGGACCAGATCAACGGCGACGAGGAGACCGTCGCGGCGCTGGTGCGTCCCGAGTATGCGCACGTCGGTGCGCTGATCAAGCGGCTCGGCATCACCATGTCGTGACGCGCCATGACGACTGAAGCGCTACCGATGAACGTCGTGCGGCGCGGCGCCGGCGCTCCGCTGCTGCTGCTGCACGGCTTCTGCGGATCGGCGGCCGGCTGGGCCGGCCTGGCGCAGCGCTTGTCCGCGCGCTTCGACGTGATCGCGCCCGATTGGCCCGGCTTCGGCGCCAGCGTCCGGTGCACGCCGTGCCGGTCGATCGAAGCGATGGCGGGCGAGCTCATTGCATTGGCCGACGCGCTCGGCTTGGCGCGCTTCCATGTGCTCGGCCACTCGATGAGCGGCTTCGTCGTGCAGCAGCTGCTGCTGCAGCACGGCGATCGCGTCGACAAGGCCGTGCTCTACGGTGCGGGCCTGTCGGTGCGGCACGGCGGCCGCTTCGAGTCGCTGTCCGCGACCATCGAGCGCCTGCGTCGCGACGGCTCGGCGGCCACCGCGCGCGGCGTCTGCGCGACGTGGTTCGTCGAGCAGCAGCAGGCCGCGCCGTACGAGTTCTGCGTCGAGCAGGGCGCGGCGATGGACGTCGATGCCGGCATCGCGGCGCTCGAAGCCTGCGAAACGGTGGACTTCAGCGGGCGCCTCGCAGCCGTTGCGAATCCGGTACTGGTCATGCTGGGCGATCGCGACCGGACCTTCCAGGTCGACGATGCGGTACGGCTCGCCGCGGCGCTGCCGGATGCCGGCCTGTGCGTGCTGCCGCATTGCGCGCACGGCGCGCACTGGGAGCGCCCCGAGGCGTTCGAATTGGCGCTGACGGGCTTTCTCGATCTCTGATCCGTCCGCTGATCGGACCGGGCTCGTTGCGAGCCTGGCGAAGCGCGCTGCTAGTAGTGATCGACCAGCCGCATCGCCCGTGCGGGCTCGCGCTTGTTCGTCGCCGAAGTTTGTTCCACCATGAAGCGCCAGAGGGCCTCGCTGGCCAGCGACAGCGTGCGCCCCCGTCGCTTGACGAGGAACAGCGGGCGCACGAATTTCTTGTTCGTCACCGGCACGGCGGTCAGCTGCGTCCGGTGGCAGAGCGGCAGTGCGAACTGCGGGATCACACTGATTCCGAAGCCGGCGTCCACGAGCCCGGCGACCGTGCTGAACTGATCGACCGCGAGGCCGACGTCCTTCACGCCGGCGCGCTGAAGATCTTCCTGGATCTGCTGCCACATGGTGCCGGTCCGCACGACGTGGATGAAGTTGCGGCCGCGCAGGCGCCGCAGCGAGACCGACGACAGCGAGGCAAGCGGGTCATCCAGGCGGCAGATGAGATAGAAGCGCTCGTTCGTCTGCAGCATGGTCTCGAACTCGAGCTCGTTGCCATGGCGCGAGTCCACGCCGAAATCGGCCTCGCCTCGCAACACGACTTCGAGGCACTTGTCCGAAACGACATCCCGCAGCTTGAGGGTGATGCCGGGGTGCTCGGCCCTGAACCGGGCCAGCAGGTGCGGCAGCCAGGAAGCGCACAGCGATGGCGGGCCTGCGATCGTGACGGAGCCGCTTTTCAGCGCCGAGCGGGCCTTCAGCTCGTCGAGCGAGGCCTCGATCTCGGCGGCAATGCGGCGCGCCGATACCGCAAACGCCTCTCCCTCCGGTGTGAGCGTCACCGTACGCGTGCTTCGATCGAAGAGCTTGGTTCCCACTTGCTCCTCGAGCTTGCCGATCATCTGGCTGAAGCCCGACGGCGAGACGTGGCATCGGCTGGCGGCAACCACGAAGCGCCGGGTCTCTTCCAGGGCGAGGAACGCTTCGAGGAGTCGGCCGGAGAATCTCATGAAGCAGTCATGAAGCAGAGCTGAATAATCATTCCACTAAATTAAGTGTACATGCAGGTCACCGCTCCGTAAACTGAATCGAGCATCTGTGAAAGGACGGAAGGAACACATCCATGCTGGCGATCCAACCTGGCACTGGACCTCTAGGCGCCACAGTCGGAGGAGCGGACCTTCGCAAGCCCGTGTCGGATTCCGACTTTGCCTGTCTGCTGCAGGCTCTGGGACAGTTCGGCGTGCTCAGGTTTCCGGCACAGGATCTTCAGGCTGCGGATCTGCGCCGCTTCTCGGCCCGCTTCGGTGGTCTCGAGGTGCTGTCGGCGAACGGGCGCGGCGAGCCCGGCATGCCGGAGGTGTCGATTCTGTCGAACATCGTCCGCGACGGCGCGCCGATCGGCATCCCTGATGCGGGACAGGACTGGCACACGGACATGACGTACAACCGGACGGTCGGATTCGTCAATGTTCTGTATGCGCTCGAAGTGCCGATGCGTGACGGACATGCGCTGGGTGCGACGGAGTTCGCGAACACGCAGCTCGCATACGAAGACCTGCCGGAAGACTTCAAACAGCGCTTCGCGCAGGCTACGGCCACGCACGATTTCAATCAGTTCCACGAGCATATGCGGCGGAACCGCGGCAGCAAGCGAATGCCGCTCAGCGAGGAGCAGAAGCGGGAGCGCCCACCCGTGTCGCATCCGCTGTTTCTCACGCATCCCATCACCGGACGCAAGGTCATCTACGCGAACCCCGGCTTCACTTCGCACATCGACGGGCTCCCGGCGAAGGAGAGCGAAGGGATTCTCGCGTATCTGTTCGAGCACGTGCTTCAGCCGCGCTACCGCCATGTCCACGACTGGACGCGCGGCGACGTGCTGATGTGGGACCACCTCGGGACCTGGCACTACGCGAGGCCGGACTACGGGCCGGACGAGCATCGATTGATCAAGCGCTGCCAAGTTCTGGCAGACAGCATCTTCAACCCGGCGTTCGTTGCCGCCGGCCTGCGGCCGCTGGGCGGTCCGGTCGCGGCTTCACATTAGGAGTTCGATGACATGTACACCTTGATATCGTCCGACTCGCACGTCATCGAACCCGCCGATCTATGGGAGCGGCATATCGAAAGCAAATATCGGTCGCGCGCTCCCCGTCTGGTGAGCGAGGGCGAAGTGGACCAGTGGTACGTCGAGGGCGTCCCGTTCGGAAGCATAGGGACCAACCAGCAGGCGGGTCTTCGCTTCGAGGCTCCCGAGAAGCTGAAGACGGTGGGGCGCATGGACAGCGCCCCTCTCGGCGGCATCGACCCGCACGAGCACGTGAAGGACATGGACAAGGACGGCGTCGCGGGCGGGGTGCTGTTTCCTTCGCAGGGACTGCATCTGTACCGCACCGTTCCGGACAGCGAGCTGCTGTCGGCGATCTTTCGAGCCTACAACGACTGGATCGCCGAGTTCGCGCGTCCGCATCCGACGCGGCTCAAGGGCCTGGCAATGCTCAATGTCGATGATCCGCATGATGCGGTGAGCGAACTGCGGCGCGCGCATGGGCTGGGGCTGGCTGGGGCCTTGATCCCGATGCGCACGATGACACTGCGCTATGACGACCCGGCCTACGATCCGCTGTGGGAAGCCGCGCAGGAACTCGGGATGCCGCTCAACATGCACACCGGTACGCATCGCTGGGCTCCGGGGCGACCGTTCGAGAGCCCGCTGCAGGATGTGGTCGAGATCACGACCAAGGAGGTCGAGGTACGCCGTGCCTTGACGGCCATGGTGTTCGGCGGCGTCTTCGAGCGCTTCCCCGGGGTGAGGGTCGGTGCGCTCGAATTCGAGATCGCATGGGCGCCATACTTCATCGAGCGGCTGGACAATACGTATAAGGAGCGCGCGGTCGGCGTCAAGTACGCACGGTTCAAGAACGGCGCCTTGCCCAGCGACCATTTCAGGCAGAGCGTGTTCATTTCGTTCCAGGAGGACCAGCTCGGCATCCAGCTGCGCGATCTGATCGGGGTGGACAATCTGGTCTGGGGGTCCGATTATCCGCATGCGGAGTCGACCTTTCCGCACTCGAGAAGAATCGTCGACGAGACGCTCCGCGGCCTGACGGACGACGAGAAGCAGAAGATCGCGGGCGGCAATGCGGCCCGCTTGTACGGATTCGAGCTGCAGTAGCGGCTGCCCACGAGCGCGCCTAGCGCAAGCGCCTGCTGCGAACGACCGCGAGAGGACGACCATGGATGGAGTCCAACTGTTGCTGACGCGCCGCTCCGCGGCCCGCGTACAGGATCCCGGCCCCAGCCCCGAGGAGCTCGGCCTGATGGTGGAAAGCGCGCTCGGCGCCCCGGACCACGGGCGGCTGCGCCCGTGGCGTTTCATCGTTATTGCCAAGGATGTCAGGGAAACGCTGGCCGGCCGCCTCGCAGCACGATGGCGGCAGACACGGCCGGCCATGGCGCCGGACGCGCTCGAGCGCGAGACGGCCAAGCTGATGCGCGCGCCGGTGATCGTGGTGGTTGTCGCGAGGGTCGTGCCGGATGGGAAGATCCCGGAGATCGAGCAGATGATGTCGGCGGCGGCGGCCGCGCAGAACATCCTGCTGGCGGCTCATGCGCTCAACTACGGCGCGATGTGGCGGACCGGCAATCTGGCGTATGACGCGGACATGAAGGCCGTTCTCGGTCTGGAGGCCACGGACGCCATCGTCGGCTTCATCTACATGGGCACGCCGCTACCGGGCGCCGCTCCATCGCAGCCGCGGCCCGACGTGCGCGACTTCATGAGCTTCTGGCGCGCCTAGGGCGCGGTCGATAGTCTTAGCCTCGGGCGCCCTGACGCGGCCTCCATCATGCCTGATCCTGTCGATACCGCCGATTCGAGCTCTCACTGGGCGGCCACGCTCGTCACCGGTTCCAGCGGCTGCATAGGGGCAGCGGTAGCGCGCAGACTGGCCTCGCAGGGGCGGGCGGTCGTCGGCCTCGATCTGGTCGCGCCCGCCGAGCCGCCGCCGTTTGCCGCGGTCGTCGGCAGCCTCTGCGATGTCCATCTCATCCATCGAATCTTCACGCAGCACCGCATCGAGCGCGTCGTGCATTGCGGCGGGATATCGAGCGCTGCCATCGCGCCGACGGAACCCTACCTGCACTGCGAGACCAATGTCTTCGGCACGGTGCATATGCTGGAGGCGTCGCGCATCCACGGCGTGAAACGCTTCGTGTACTGCTCGTCGACCGGCGCATACGGCGAAACCGGTGGCGTCGCCGTCGATGAGACGGCACTGCTGCAGCCGGTGTCCGTCTACGGGGCCACGAAGGCCGCCTGCGACGCGCTGCTGCGTGCCTATCGGCTGCAGCATGGGCTGGATGGCATCTCCCTGCGTATCGGCAGGGTATACGGTCCGGGCCGCCGGACGGCGTCCGTCGTACGAGACCTGCTGGAAGCGGGCCTGAGCGGACGGACGTTTCGCGTGCCTTCCGACGGTGGCCGGCGGTTCCAGTACGTCTACGTCGACGACGTCGTCGGGGCGATCATTCGTGCCCTCGACCTGCCGCAACTTCCTCGTATCGTTTACAACCTGTCCGGACCGGGCCACTACTCCAACCGGGAGGTCGCGGCGCTCGTGCGCGGCTTGCTTCCCGAAGCAGGCTTCGAGTTCGAGCCCGAGGCTCAGCAGCCCACGTCCGGTCCCTTGCTCGACTATGAGGCCGCTGTACGCGATCTCGGCTATCGCCCGCACACGTTGGAGGCGGGGGTGGCCAGCTTCCTGCTCCGGATGCGAGCTGACGTGAAGCAGAACTGAATAATCGTTCCACTAAATTAAGTGTACAGGGAAGCCACCTCTCCCTACACTGAGCCCGAGTCACTGAGTCCGAGTCGCCCGCGAGTTCCCGCCAGCGCACTCCGCATTCGACCCCGAGGCCGCTGCTCCCATGACCGCGCATCGAAGCGTAGCGAGCGCACTTCACCGGCTGACGATTCGAGAGGCCTCCGGGCTCATCCGGCGGCGCGCACTCTCGCCGGTGGAGTTGACTGAAGCCTGTCTGCGTCAGGTCGAGCGGCTCGACGGACGCCTGCACGCGTTCATCACGCTGATGGCTGAGACGGCACTCTGCGCGGCGCGCGTTGCCGAGCAGGAGATTGCACGCGGCCAATGGCGCGGCCCGCTGCACGGCATCCCGATCGCGCACAAGGACCTGATCCGGACGAAAGGCGTACGGACCACGGCTCATTCGCGCTTCCTGGAGCAATGCATCCCCGATGAGGATGCGACCGTGCATGCGCGCTTGCGCAGCGCCGGCGCGATATGCATCGGCAAGACCTCGCTGCATGAATTCGGCGTCGGTTCGCCGGGCCCCGACGAGGCCTTTCCCGCGGCGAGGCATCCGTGGAACATTGACTACGCGCCCGGCAGTTCGAGCAGCGGTTCCGCCGTGGCGGTCGCGGCCGGCATGTGTCTGGCCGCCACCGGAACCGATACGGGGGGTTCGCTGCGGCATCCCGCCTCGGTATGCGGCATCGTCGGCATGAAGCCCACGTTCGGACGGGTCAGCACCCATGGCGTCATTCCGCTCGCGCCCAGCCTGGATCACGTGGGGCCGCTGACGCGAACGGTAGCCGACAGCGCGCTCATGCTGCAGTGGATGGCCGGTCACGATCCGCTCGATCGCTGCTCGTCGGACCGGCCGGTTCCGGATTTCTCGAGCGGCCTTGCAGACGGCGTCCAGGGATTGAGCCTGGGCGTGCCGCGCCGTTTCATAGCCGGCATTCCTCACGACGACGAAGTGCTGGCAGCCTTCGCCGAGGCTCTGGAGGTACTGAAGGACGCCGGCGCGCGGCTCGTCGATGTGGAGGTGCCGGATCTGCAACTTGCCAACGACGTGGCGACTCGCATCCAGTCCTACGAGTCGTGGCGATACCACGGATCGAATCTGAGCTCGCATCCGGAGCGCTTTGGCGCGACGTTCAGGGAGCGCGTCGAGAAAGGGCGCACGATCAGCCGCGAGACGTACGAAGCCGACCTGGCCACGGGACGCGAGCTGTGTCGTGACTACGACCAGGTGTTTGCCGCGGGCGTGGCTGCCTTGCTCAGCCCCGGCCGCGAGACGCCGGCAGACACGATGCAGCAGCTGCTGGCCAATCCCGCCCGCCGCGGCCTGACGAACCGCGCGTACAACCTCTCGGGCCTGCCGGCGCTGACGCTTCCCATGGGATTCAGCGCGACGGGGCTGCCTGTCGGACTGCAGATCGCGGGCCGCCGGTTCGAGGAGGCGCAGGTGTATCGGGTCGCGTCTGCGTATGAAGCCGCGACGCCGTGGCATCAGCGCTTTCCGCCGGATTGCGAGCCTTGACGAGAAAGGATGGTTTATGGACCCCAGCGAAAACGTGCCCAGCCAAGCAGGCAAGGACGACGAACGAGCGATGAGCATAGACCGGCGGATCGACTATTCCGCCATCGTCGACCGCCCGCCGCTGCGTCTTCCCGGTTCCGCCCGACTGGTCGTATGGCCGGTCGTCAATGTCGAGGAATGGGAGCTGAGTCGGCCGATGCCGCGGCAGTATTCCAATCCGCCGGGCGGCGTTGCCATGGTGCCGGACACTCAGAACTGGACCTGGCACGAGTATGGAATGCGGGTGGGCATCTGGCGCCTGATGGACGTCTTCGAGAAGCACGCCATCAAGCCGACCCTGTCGATCAATGCGAAGGTGTGCGAAACGCGTCCTCGCATCGCGGAGGCCGCGGCAGCGGCCGGTTGGGAGTTCATGGCGCACTGCTATGTGCAGATGCCGATCCACAAGATCGAAGACCAGCGCGCGATGATCAGGCAGAGCCTGCAGGTTCTCAAGGCCTCTCCCGGCCGGCTGTCGGGCGGATGGCTGGGGCCCGGCCGGGGGCAGACGCCCGCCACGCTGGATTACGTCGCCGAGGCCGGGTTTCAATGGTTCGGCGACTGGGTGCTCGACGATCAGCCCCTATACGTCAGAACGACGCATGGGCCTATCGTGTCCATTCCGTATTCGGTCGAGCTCAACGACATCACCATCATGCTGAACGGCCAGCACGAGTCGGATGCCATGTGCAAGCGCGTCTGCGATGCCTTCGATCAGCTCTACTCGGAGTCGGCGCACAGCGCGCGCGTCATGGCCTTCGGCGTTCATCCGTACATCTCCGGCGCTGCTCATCGCATCAGGTTCCTGGACCAGATGCTTAAGTACATGAGCGAGCGCGAAGGGGTCGTGTTCTGGCAGGGCGACCAGATCAACGCGTGGTACCGGCAAGAAGCGAAGACGGCGTGAAGCCGCGATCCGGGGGTGGCAGGAACGTTTCGAATCAACCGACTTGAAAGGTGCCCCATGAAAGTCTGCTCCAAGTTGCTGCTGCTGGCATCGCTGCTCTGTACGCCGCTCGTCGCGTCGGCGCAGCCGTATCCGTCCAAACCGCTTCGCATCGTCATCGGCTTTTCGGCCGGCGGCGTCATAGACGGATTCGCCCGCCTGCTCGCGCCGAGGCTCTCGGCCTCGCTGGGTCAACCTGTGATCATCGACAACCGACCGGGCGCGAACGGCATCGTCGCGATGGAGCAGGTGGCCAAGGCCGCCCCTGACGGCTATACCCTGTTCCTGGGCACCCTGGGCAACCTGAGCCTGAATCAGATCTTCTATCGCAACCTGCCTTACGACGCCGAGCGGGACTTCGCCCCGATCACGCAGGTCAACTCGATTTCGCTGCTGCTGGTCAGCCATCCTTCGCTGCCGGTGAAGTCCGTCAACGAACTGGTGCAGTTCGTCAGGGCTCAGCCCGGCAGGTCGAACTACGCGTCGGCGGGCAACGGCAGTTCGCCGAACCTGGCGGCGGAGATGTTCAACTCGGCGGCCGGCATCAAGGCCATCCATGTGCCGTACAAGGGCAGCGGGCAGGCGTTCACCGATCTGCTGGCGGGGCAGGTGCAGTTCATGTTCGATGCGGTGGCCATCGGCATGCCGTACGTCAGGAACGGACAGTTGCGCGCGATCGCGACGACGGGGCGCGAGCGGCTGGCCATTCTGCCCGATGTCCCGACCGTCGCCGAGTCGCTGCCGGGCTTCGAGGTGACCAACTGGTACGGCTTCGTCGCGCCCAAGGGCACGCCTGACGACATCCTGCTGCGACTGCAGAACGAAGTGAGCAAGGCGGTCAACTCGCCGGAGATGCGCGACAAGATGCTGAGCGAGGGAATGGTGCCGGTGGGCAGCACGCCCGAACAGTTTCGCGGCTACATCAAGAGCGAGACGGCTCGCTGGGACAAGATCATCAAGGACGCCAATATCCGCGTCGAATGATCAGCCGGCTTCATCCTGCGGCCTGAACGCCGCGCGCAGGCGCGCCTGCAGATTGGGTGGCGCCTCCTCGTAGCCGATCAGCTCCAACGAGTAGCTGCCCTGGCCGCCGGTCAATGACTTCAATCGGCCATGGAAGTCGTCGAGCTCGGCGAGCGGCGCACGCGCGCTGAGCTGGGCCATGCCGGCGCGGCCGCTGCGAGTTCCCGACAACTGGCCGCGGCGCGCCGACAGCTCGCCGGCGACGGCGCCGATGGCGGTGTCCGGCACCGTCAGCTCGATCGCGACGATCGGTTCCAGCACCGTGGGCCGGGCCTTGAGCACGGCATCGAGCACGGCCTTGCGTCCTGCGGTAACGAACGCGATCTCCTTGCCGTCGACCGTGTGCGTCTTGCCGTCGTAGACGGTGACTTCCAGGTCATGCACCGGGAAGCCGGCGATCGCGCCGACGGCCAGGCCCTGGCGCACGCCCTTTTCCACGGCGGGGATGAAGACGTTCGGAATCGCACCGCCCTTGACCTCGTCGACGAAGCGAAAGCCGTCGCCGCGCGGCAGCGGCGCGACGCGCAGATACACTTCGCCGAACTGGCCGGCGCCACCGCTCTGCTTGCGGTGCCGATGGTGTCCGTCGGCCGGAGCCGCGATGGTCTCGCGATAGGCGATGTTAGGCGGATGCGCATCGAGTTCCAGCCGATACTGCGCGCGCATCCGCTCGAGCAGGCGCGTGATCTGCAGCTCGCCCAGCCCGCGCACCACGGCCTCGTGCGTGGTCGGGTCGTGCTCGACGCTCAGGCTGGGGTCTTCGGACGTCAGCCGCTGCAGCACGTCGGCCAGCTTCTGTTCGTCGCCGCGGCGCTTCACGCGGATCGCCAGGCCATAGACGGCATGGGGGATCGGCAGCGGCCGGAAGTGGATCGCGGCGTCCTCGGGCGCATCGTGCAGCACGACGTCGAAGGCCAGATCGTCGATCTTGGCCAATGCGCAGATCTCGCCGGGGCCGACCGCCGCCACCGGCGCGTGTTCCTTGCCTTGCACCAGCATCGGCGTGCCCGCGCGGAACGCGCGGCGGCCTTCGCCGGCGAACAGCACGGTCTCCGGCGTGATCGTGCCTTGATGCACGCGCAGCAGGCCGATGCGGCCGATGTACGGATCGTTCTCGACGCGGAACACGTGAGCCAGCACATGATCGTCGGCGGCACGGCTGGCAGTGATCGACTCGGCGCGGTCGCGGTCGCCGCCCGGCCAGCGTTCGAACAGCGGTGGATTGCCTTCGAGCGGATTCGGCGCCAGCCTCACGATGAAGTCGATCAGCGCCTCGATGCCGGCGCCGGTGCGCGCCGACGTGAACAGCACCGGCACGATGTGGCCTTCGCGCAGCGCGCGCTCGAAGGCATCGTGCATCGCCTGCGCTTCGATTGCTTCTCCGGCGAGATAGCGTTCGGTCAGCTCGTCGTCGACCTCGACGATCTGTTCGACCAGCGCCTGGTGCGCGTCGGCGACACTGCCGAAGTCGGTGGTTTCCCCGGACGGTGCGAAGAAGCAGTCGGCGACGTCGGCGCCGCCGCGCACCGGCAGGTTGACCGGCAGGCATTCGCGGCCGAACGCCGTCTGCACCGCCTCCAGGCTGCCCGGCAGGTCGGCCCGCTCGGCATCGATGCGATTGATGATCACGATGCGGCACAGGCCGCGCGTCTGAGCCCACAGCCCCAGCCGCGCAGCGGTCAGTTCCACGCCGTGCTGCGCGTTGACGACGATCGCGGCCGTGTCCACGGCATCGAGCGCCGCCAGCGCCTGGCCGACGAAGTCCGGATAACCGGGCGTATCGAGCAGATGCACGCGCACGTCGTCGCGCTCGAAGTGCGCGCAGGCCAGCTTCAGCGAATGGCCGTGCTCCTTCTCGAGCAGGTCGTAATCGCAGACGGTGTTGCCGCGTTCTATGGCGCCCGCGGCGGTGATCGCACCGCCGGCAGCGAGCAGGGCCTCGATCAGCGTAGTCTTGCCGACGCCGGCATGGCCGAGCAAGGCGAGGGTACGGAGCTGCGGGCTCGGGTACGCGGGCATCGGGCGGCCTCCTGCTCGGCCGGTCGAATTGCGGCCGTGTCCGTAGCAATAGTCGATCCGGCGCGCGAGCGCAAGCCTTTCGTCCGAATTCTCCCGATCGGCGTCCTGTTCAGGCGGCTGCCAGCGTTTCGGCGGTCAGCGCCCCGATCCGCTCGCGTGCCGCGGACAGCGCCGCATCGCGCGCAGCTTCACCGGTGGCCAGGCCTTCTGCATAGACGAATTCCACGTCGGTGATTCCCAGGAAGCGCAGGAAGTCGCGGACGTATGCGGTCTGTGTGTCGGCCGGTGTGCCGGCATACAGGCCGCCGCGTGCAGCGAAGACGTAGGCCTGCTTGCCGGTGAGCAGTCCCACCGAACCGTTTTCGGTGTACTTGAACGTGATGCCCGCACGGGCGATGTGGTCGAACCATGCCTTCAGCGTCGACGGCAGGCCGAAGTTGTACATCGGCAGCCCGATGACCAGGACGTCGGCTGCGCGCAGTTCGCCGATCAGCGTGTCGGAGACCGCAACGGCCTCGCGCTGCGCAGCGTCCCGCTGCTCGGCGGGGGTGATGAAGGCCTGGAAGCGGTCGGCGCTCAGGTGCGGCAGCGGGTCGGCCGCCAGGTCGCGGCGCACGACGCGGCCGTGCGGCAGCCGCCGCTGCCAGCCGGCGACGAACTGGGCGGCCAGCCGGCTCGACTGGCCGTTTGCGGAAAACAGGCTGGAATCGATCTGGAGGAGGGTGGGCATCACGAAACCTCGTTTTTGAAGGTGGAGCGAATCAGGTGATGCATTGAAACATTCACAGATCAGAACAAAAAGTTCAAAATTACGCGCTAAAGGATCGAATTATTCGATGAAAAACTCTGATTCCCCGCTGCCCGCCCCGCACATCACGCTGGATCAATGGCGGGCGCTGACAGCCGTCGTCGAAGCCGGCGGCTATGCCGGTGCCGCCCGGCTGCTGCACAAGACACAGTCGTCCGTCACCTATGCGGTGCAGAAGCTGCAGTCGGTGCTGTCGGTGAAGGCCTTCGAGATCCACGGCCGCAAGGCGGTGCTTACGCCGACCGGCCAGCTGCTGTACCGGCGCGCCCGCTATCTGCTGGACGAAGCCGGCGGACTGGAAGCGGCTGCGCGGCGTCTGTCGGCCGGTTGGGAGGCCGAGATCCGGCTCGCAGTCGATCTGATCTTTCCGAGCTGGCTGCTGCTGCAGTGCCTGGACCGCTTCGGCCTCGAAAGTCCTCATACCCGGATCGAGCTGATCGAATCGGTGCTGGGCGGGACCACGGAGGCGCTGCGCGACAAGCGGGTGGATCTGGTGATCTCGGGCCTCATGCCGCCGGGCTTCGTCGGCGAACCGCTGATGCAGATCCGCTTCGCGCTGGTGGCTCATCCGCAGCATCCGCTGCACCAGCTCGGCCGGCCGCTGACGATGCGCGATCTGCGCACGCACCGGCACCTGGTGGTCCGCGAGACCGGGTCGCGGCGCGACACGCCGACCTCGGTCGAGACCGCGCGGCGCTGGACGGTTTCGCATCTGGCGACCTCCGTGCAGGCGCTGACCATGGGCTACGGCTTCGCGTGGCTGCCGGAAGAGCTGATACGCGCCGAGCTGCGCGACGGGCGCCTGAAGACGCTGTCGCTGCGCGGCGGCGGCGTTCGCCACGTGCCGGTCTATTTGGTGGTGGCGGACGCCGATGCCGCCGGCCCCGGTACGCTGCGGCTGGCGCAGATCCTGCACGAAGCGACAGCGGCCGAGTGCCCGCGGGCGGCGGCCGAGTTCGCCGGGCCGCCGGCCGCACCGGCACGCGCTTGATCGCATCGGCAAGCGCTGATTCGCAATCGCGCGTATAGTGTCGGCTGGTGCGCCGCAGCATCCGCTTTTCAAGCGGAGCGACGAAGCGGCCACTGTCATCGTCCCCGACCCCTCGGCCTCCGCCGTCCGCTCCTTGGCTGCCGGCACCTTCGGCTTGTGCATTCCGGTTGGCGTCGATGTTTGACGCCGATCGCCCGCCCGAGCCTTGATTCGCGCGCCGCGATCGTTTTTGCCCGTGCCGTCGGCGGGCTGCCCGACGCTTGTCCGCCGGGCTGCCACCCATGGGCGTTCGTGCTTGGCGCGCGACGCCCGCAAGGATCACGTATGGAATTCAAGGATCTCGGCCTGGCCGATACGCTGCTCGCGGCGTTGACCGAAGCCGGCTACACACAGCCCACTGCCGTGCAGCAGGCAGCGATTCCGGCCGCCCTGGCCGGCACCGATCTGCTAGTGTCGTCGCATACCGGCAGCGGCAAGACCGCCGCCTTCATGCTGCCCGCGCTGCACCGGCTGGCGCAGCGCCCGAAAACACTGGGCAAGGGGCCGCGCGTGCTCGTGCTCGCGCCCACGCGCGAGCTGGCGATGCAAGTGAACAAGGCCGCGCTCGGCTACGGTCGCGAACTGAAGCGGCTGCGCACGCTGACGCTGGTCGGCGGCACGCCGTACGGCCAGCAACTGCGCATGCTCGATCGTCCGGTCGACGTCATCGTCGCCACGCCGGGGCGGCTGCTGGACCACATGCAGCGCGGCAAGATCGACTTCTCGCGGCTGGAGATGCTGGTGCTCGACGAGGCCGATCGCATGCTCGACATGGGTTTTCTGCCGGACATCGAAACGGTGGTCGCGGCCACGCCGGCCGATCGGCAGACGCTGATGTTCTCGGCCACGCTCGATGGCGTGGTCGGTGATCTGGCGCGCAAGCTCACGCGCCAGCCGCAGCGCATCGACATCGCCGCCACGCCGGCGCGCAAGGCCGACATCGACCAGACGCTGCTGTTCGCCGACGATCTGGCGCACAAGATGCAGCTGCTCGATGCCTTGCTGCGCGACGTGGCGATGAACCAGTGCGTGGTGTTCGCAGCGACCAAGCGGGCCACCGAGGAACTGTGCGACGCGCTGGCCGACAGCGGCTTTCGCGTCGCCGCGCTGCATGGCGACATGCAGCAGGGACAGCGCACGCGCACGCTGCAGCGGCTGCGCGACGGCCAGACGCAGGTGCTGATCGCCACCGACGTGGCGGCGCGCGGAATCGACGTCGCCGGCATCAGCCATGTGATCAACTTCGACGCGCCGCGCGCGGCCGAGGACTACGTGCACCGCATCGGCCGCACCGGCCGCGCCGGACGGCGCGGCACCGCGGTGATGCTGCTGGGCCATCATGAGCGGCACCGTGCGCGCGATATCGAGCGCTATACCGGCCAGCCGATCCGCATCGACGTGATCGCCGGTCTGGAGCCGCGGCTCAGGCCGCGGCCGCCGCGTCCGGCGGGCAAGCCGGGGCCGCGCGGTCGCACGGGGTATTCGTCCGAAGGGCGCCGGCACGGCGGCGCGGGGCCGGCACCGGCCGGTGGTGCTGCACGAGGCTTCGGCGCCCGCAGCGGTCCGGCCCGCGGCAACGCCGGTTCGAGCAAGGGGAACGCGCGGCATCGGCCCTGAGCCCGCTCTGCGCCGGCCCTGAGCCGGCCGTGGCTCGGCCGGGGCGCGCCGGCGTCCCGGTGGCGTCCGCCGCCGGTGCTACGATCATCGCTTTGAGCCTGCGGGCGAACGGATTGCAGCGATGATCGTCAAGGAACCCTGGACCCTGGCCGGTGATGCGCCGGCCGCGACGATCGCGCGACAAGGCTTCGTCCATCTGAAGCCGGCGCAGCTGCGCGCGCTGGCGGGCATCGAGTCCGACGCGCTCGAAGCGCTGCGTCCCAGCTGGGACCGGCTGCTGCCCGACGGCTATCTGAAGGACGGCGGCCGCTACCGCAGCCGTCGCCACAGCTGCTTCGTCCACGAGCCGGCCAGCGGCCGGTTCGTGCAGGCGCCGCATCGAGCTCACTGGCAACCGCTCGATTACAACGCGCTGCACGGCGGCATCGAACGCATGTTCGAGCCGATCGAGCCGGGCGTAGTCGCGAATCCTGCTTGGGCAGGTCTGCTGGCCGCGCTCGGCCGGCTGTTCGCCGACGTAGCGCCGACCGATCGCTGGTTCATCGAAGCGCATCAGTTCCGCATCGACACCACCGACGGAGTCGGTCGTCCGACGCCCGAAGGCGCGCATCGCGACGGCGTGGATTTCGTCGCGGTCGTGCTGGTGTCGCGCCATCATCTGCGCGGCGGCGAGACGCGTGTGTTCCAGGCCGATGGGCCGCAAGGCATACGCTTCGTGATGAGCGAACCGTGGAGCGCGGTGCTGCTCGACGATCAGCGGATGATCCATGAAGCGACGCCGATCCAGCCAGACGGCGACGACGCGCACCGCGATACGCTGGTGCTGACCTACCGCCGCGACGGCTTTCAGGCGCCGGACGCCGGCACTCCGGCCTGAGCCGGGGCGGCTGGTTCGCCGCTGCGGAGCGGCGCCTCGGCCGGCCGGGTTGCGTGCGCCGGGCTCGGCGCCGGGCTCGATGCCTGGCCGCCGTCCAGCCACGATGCGACGCCCAGGCCTGCCGCGCGGCCGCTGGCCATGCAGGCTGTGAGCAGATAGCCGCCGGTCGGGGCCTCCCAGTCGAGCATCTCGCCGGCGCAGAAGACGCCCGGCATGGCACGCAGCATCAGCCGCGCGTCGAGCGACTCGAAGCTGACGCCGCCTGCGCTGCTGATCGCTTCGTCGATGGGGCGCGGCGCGGCCAGCGGCAGCGGCAAGGCCTTGATCGCGGCCGCCAGCCGCCGCGGATCGGCGAGCGCCGCCGCAGGCAGCAGCTCGCGCAGCAGACCGGCCTTGACCCCGTCGATGCGGGCCTGCGCGCGCAGATGGTTGGCCATCGACTTGGCGCCGCGCGGCCGCTCCAGCGCTGCCGCCAGCTGCTGTTCGCTGCGGTCCGGCGACAGATCGAGCCACAGCGTCGCCTGCCCGTGTGCGGCGATCTTGTCTCGCAGCGCCGCTGAGAACGCATAGACCAGGCTGCCTTCGAGGCCGGTTTCGGTGACCACGCATTCGCCGCGGCGCGGCTGGTCATCGCCGGTTCGCTGTGTGTCCTGAGTATGCTGCGTGCCGTGCGTGCCGTGCGTGCCCTGCGTATGCTGCGGACCGTCGGTCCAGGCGCGTATCGATTTAAGCGGCTGGCCGGCGAAGCGCTGCCGGAAATGCTCGCTCCATCCCAGCTCGGTCCGACCCGGCAGCGGGCCGGCATCGAAGCCGCAATTGGCCGGCCGCAGCGGCGCCAGTTCGATGCCGCGCTCGCTCAGCCATGCCGTCCATGCGCCGTCGGAGCCCAGCCGCGACCAGCTCGCGCCGCCGAGCGCGAGCACGACCGCCTGCGCCGTCACCGTGCGTTCGCCGTCGGGGGCGGCGAAGCGCAGCGAGAGGTCCGCGAGGCCGCCGGGGCCTGCCAGCCAGCCGATCCAGCGGTGCCGCATGTGGAAGCGCACGCCGCCGTCGCGCAGCCGCTGCAGCCAGCGGCGCAGCAGCGGCGCTGCCTTCATTTCCGCGGGGAAGATGCGCTGCGAGCTGCCGACGAAGGTGCTGATGCCGAGCCCATGTGCCCAGTCGCGCAGCGCCGCGGGGCCGAAGGCCGCGAGCAGCGGTTCGATCTCGGCGCGCCGGCTGCCGTAGCGCGACGCGAAGGCTTCGATCGGCTCGGCATGCGTGAGGTTGAGGCCGCCCTTGCCGGCGAGCAGGAACTTGCGGCCCACCGACGGCATGGCATCGAAGACGTCGACGCGCAGCCCGCGCTGGGCCAGGACTTCCGCGGCCATCAGGCCGGCCGGCCCGCCGCCGACGACGGCGATGCTTGGAGCCTGCATCGGTGCGTCAGGCGGGTTTGGAGGCGCCGCTGCCCGCGCCGGCACGGGCGGTGCGGTCGGCGCTCTCAGCGCTCTCAGCGCTCTCAGCG
>JBFWXS010000039.1:1325-4051 GCA_050187175.1 Burkholderiaceae bacterium | reverse complement strand
CGGCGCCTTCAGCTCGACGACGTTGCCTTCGGGGTCCTCGATGTACAGCGATGGGCCGTCTCCCTGCGCGCCGTACCGGTTCTTCACTTCGCCGATGATCTTCACGCCGCGCTCCCTCAGCCAGCCGACGATCGCATCGGCGTCGAAGCTGAGCAGCTGCAGACAGAAATGATCGAGGTTGCGGCCCTCGCGCCCGGGAGCGGCGCCGCCTTTCTGCCCCAGCGGTTCATCGACCGGCACCAGGTCGATCAGCGACGCGCCGGCGCGCAGCTGGTACAGCCCAAGGTCCGGCCGGTCGCGCTCGGGCGTACAGCCGAGCACGCCGACGTAGAAATCGAGCATGGCGCGCAGATTGCTCACGCGCAGCACGACATGATCGATATGGGCGAATTGCAGCATGGCCGGATCGCGAGGCAGCGGGCAGGGGCCCCGAGGGGCGGATTGACGGGCAAAGCGGCTTGACGACAAAGCAGGTTGACAAGCAAACCGCTATTGGCCGATCATACCCCGATGCATTCCCAGCAGACCCTCATTCTCCTGTCGCTCGCGCTACTACGCAGCGCGGGTCTGCTACTGCGCGTCTCGCGCGCATAAAACCCCACCCCCCTTTCCGTCGTTTGTAGCAGAGCGGCTGTCCCAGAAGGACAGCCCGATTGCGTTTGACCGCCTTCCGAAGGAAGCTCGACATGACCGCCTCGATCCGCACCGCCTTGCCGCCGACCTCCATGGAGCTGCGCGCGCTATCGCGACTAGGCCGCGGTTGCCAGGCCTCGAGCTGGTGGCAGTCTGGCAGCCCGTCGGCCACGCGCGTTTTCCGACGATCCGAATCCAGGTGCAGACCATGATGCTGAAAGACCCTTCGACCAAATACCGCCCCTTCCAGTCGGTCGACTTGCCCGACCGACAATGGCCGTCTCGCCGCCTCACGCGACCGCCGATCTGGATGAGCACCGATCTGCGCGACGGCAATCAGTCGCTGTTCGAGCCGATGAACGCCGATCGCAAGATGCGGATGTTCAAGATGCTGGTCGCCATCGGCTTCAAGGAGATCGAGGTCGCGTTTCCCGCGGCTTCGCAGACCGACTTCGATTTCGTTCGCGAGCTGATCGAAGGCGGGCACATTCCGCCGGACGTCACCATCGAAGTGCTGACGCAGGCCCGCGAGGATCTGATCCGGCGCACGCTCGAGTCGGTGCGCGGCGCGCGTCGCGCGATCGTGCATCTGTACAACGCGGTGGCGCCCGCGTTCCGCCGCATCGTGTTCGATACCGATGCGGCCGGCGTGCAGAAGATCGCCGTCGACAGCGCACGCTTGATCAAGCAGCTGGTCGCCGAGCAGCCGGGCACCGAGTTCGTGTTCCAGTACAGCCCCGAGGTGTTCACCTCGACCGAGCTCGAAGTGGCGCGCGACGTCTGCAACGCCGTCATCGAGACCTGGGGGCCGACGCCGGAACGCAAGATGATCATCAATCTGCCGGCCACCGTCGAGGTCGCGACGCCCAACCACTACGCCGACCAGATCGAGTGGATGCATCGCAATCTCGCCCGCCGCGACAGCATCGTGCTGAGCCTGCATCCGCACAATGATCGCGGCACCGCGGTCGCGGCGGCCGAGCTCGGCGTGATGGCCGGCGCCGATCGCGTCGAGGGCTGCCTGTTCGGACACGGCGAGCGCACCGGCAACGTCGACCTGGTGACGCTGGCGCTGAACTTCTACAGCCAGGGCGTGGATCCCGGGCTGGACTTCTCGCGCATCAACGAGATCGCCCGCACGGTCGAGGACTGCACGCAGCTGCCCATCCATCCGCGTCACCCGTACGTGGGTGATCTGGTGTTCACGGCCTTCTCGGGTTCGCACCAGGACGCGATCAAGAAGGGCTTCGCCGCGCAGCGCGCCGACGCGGCCTGGGAGGTTCCCTATCTGCCGATCGATCCGGCCGACGTGGGGCGCACCTATGACTCGATCATCCGCGTCAACAGCCAGTCGGGCAAGGGCGGCATCTCGTACCTGCTCGAGACCGGCTACGGACTGGTGATGCCGCGCCGGCTGCAGGTCGAGTTCAGCAGCGCCGTGCAGCAGATCACCGACGAGACCGGCCAGGAAGTGAGCGCCGAGCAGCTGTGGACGCTGTTCCGCGACGAGTACCTGGAGGCGGCGCATCCGGTGCACTACCTGCGCCATTCGCTGTCCGAGAACGACGGCCGCCAGAAGATCCGGCTGCAGCTGCGCGTCGCCGGCGACGACATGGTGTTCGACGGCGCCGGCAACGGGCCGATCGACGCGCTGGCGCATGCCCTGGCAGTGCCGGTCACGGTGCTGCACTACGAGGAGCGCGCGCTCGGGCAGGGCGCCGACGCCAAGGCCTGCGCCTTCGTCGAGCTGTCGGCGCCGGGTGTGGCAGGCAGCCGCTTCGGCGTCGGCATCCATGAGAATCTGACCACGGCGTCGATTCTCGCGGTGCTGGGTGCGCTGAACCGGATCATCGCGCGCGCCGACGGTGACGCCCGCGCCGCGCTGATGCCGGTCGCGGAGGCGATGCGCGGCGAGCGAACCGAGGCGCTGAGCTGACGGCGCGCAGGGCGCTGTCGAGCCGAGCGGCCGTCTAGCCGCCAGCCCGTTTAGCGGCCAAGCCCGTTTAGCCGCGAAGGCCGGTCAGCAATGAAGGACGCTCAGCGGTGAAGGACGCTCAGCGATGAAGGACGCTCAGCGATGAAGGACGCTCAGC
>JBFWXS010000039.1:0-1225 GCA_050187175.1 Burkholderiaceae bacterium | reverse complement strand
TGAAGGACGCTCAGCGATGAAGGACGCTCAGCGATGAAGGACGCTCAGCCGCGGCAGCCGCTCGGCCGGGCCGGCCGCCCTGGCCTCTCGGCCGCGTCGCCCCCGGCGGCGTGTCCGCCGTGCCCCAGCGCCGTCGACACGCGCGCCGTCGCATCGCGCAGCGCCTGCGCGACCGTCCCGTCCCAGCGCTGGTCCCAGCGGCCGCTGTAGTCGAGCACGGTCATTGCCAGCACCATGCGGCCGCGGTGATCGAAGACCGGTGCCGCGAAGGCGCTGAGGCCGGCCATGAAGTCGTCGCGCGCGCGTGCCATGCCGCGGCGGCGTACCTGCTCGATCGATTCGGCCGGCGCCGGCTGCGACGGCGTCGCGGCCGAGGCCGGCAGCTCCGCCTTCGTGCGCTCGATCTCGGCAGGATCGAAGAAGGCCGCGAAGACGCGGCCGGTGGCCGAGCGCAACAGCGGGAATACCGACCCCAGACCGATATTGACCATGACCGGACGCGCCGGCTGCTCCCAGCAGACCACCGTCGGTCCGAAGCTGCCCCAGACCGACAGGGCCACGGTGTGGTCGGTCTGGCGGCACAGCGCCGTCGCCTCGCGCGTGGCCACCGCGATCGGTTCGATCGTCGACAGGCAGGACAGGCTGAAATCCAGCGCCCTGGGCCCCGTGCTGTACAGACCGGTCTCCGAATCCTGCGCCGCATAGCCCGAGCGGACCAGGCTGGTCAGATAACGGTGCGCCTTGGCAGGCGCCATGCCGGCCCGGGCGGCCAGGTCGGAGATTTTGATGGGCCGGCGCTGATGGGCGAGCACCGACAGCAGTTCGATGCCTATCTCGACCGACTGCACGCCGGCGGCACGTTTGGAAGGGCTGCGCTTGTTCATCCGAATCTGATCGGGATCAAGACCGAGTGGAGCAGGGCGGCCAATCGTAGCAAGGCCCCGGGTCTAGCGATGTCCCCAGGTTGACATCGCTCGTCGAAGCTAATTACGATAAACGAAAACAAATTACATAATGCAGAAAACTCCACGGAGCCGGAAGCCCATGGACATGGAGACGCGGACAAGGTGTTGACCGGAGACATGCTGCGGCGCTCGGCCGAGCGCTTCCCGCACAAGGCGGCGATCATCTGCGAGGATCGGCGCCTGGCCTATGGCGAGCTCGATTGCATCGCCAACCGCTTCGCGCATGCGCTGCACGCCGCCGGCGGGCGCAAGGGGGCGAA
>JBFWXS010000038.1:45398-50630 GCA_050187175.1 Burkholderiaceae bacterium | reverse complement strand
AGCAGATCGATTTCGATGCGCTGCGCGCCGGCGGCGGCCCGCGCCTGGCAATCGCGGCCACGCACGTCAACAGCGGGCGGCTGAAGGTATTCGGCAGCGAATCGCTGAATGTCGAGGTGCTTCTCGCGTCCGCTTGTCTCCCAACGCTGCACCATGCCGTCGTCATCGATGGCGAGCCCTACTGGGACGGCGGCTACAGCGCCAATCCGGCCTTGATGCCGCTACTGGCTGATCGCCGCTGCGCCGCCGACACGCTGCTGGTGCTGCTGGCGCCGCGCCGGTATGCGCATACGCCGCGCAGCGCGGCGCAGATCGGCGAGCGCGCGATGGACATCGCATTCCAGGCGCCCTTCCTGCGCGAGCTGCAGATCCTCGACGAGCTGAAGTCGTCGACCGGCCGCCGCTGGCTGCCGCGCACCGGCATCGACCGGCGTATCGCCCAGGCGCGCTGGCATCTGATCGACGGAGCTCCTGTGCTGGCGGCCCTGCGCGCGGAAACGCGGCTCATCGCCCACGGGCCGTTCCTGCTGCATCTGCGCGATGCGGGCCGGGCCGCTTTGCAGACCTGGCTGCGCGAAGACGCCGCGCAGGTCGGCCATCGCAGCAGCGTCCAGTTGGGCGCGCTCGCGCAAGGCGCTTGATGACGGGACGGCGTTCGCGTTCGCATCCGACAGATCGGTTCGGATGGATGGGCACGGCATCGACGGTCAGTGCAGCCGCCGATAGATCTCCTCGGCCAACGGCCGCGAGATCCCTTCAACCGACGCCAGGTCCTCGACGCTGGCAGCCATGATGCCGCGCAAGCCGCCGAAGCGCGCGAGCAGCCGCTGGCGGCGTTTGGCGCCCACTCCGTCTATCTCTTCGAGCCGTGAGGTCTGCCGTGTCTTGGCGCGGCGCGCGCGCATGCCGGTAATGGCGAAGCGGTGGGCCTCGTCGCGGATCTGCGCGACCAGCATCAAGGCCGCTGAGCCGCGTCCGGGCTCCACGGACGGACGCTCATCGGCGAACACCAGCGTCTCGAGACCGACGCGCCGCCCTTCCCCTTTGGCCACACCGACCAGCACGCTCGTGTCCAGCCCCAGCGCGGTGAAGACCTGGCGCGCGACCTCCACCTGCCCCTTGCCGCCGTCGATCAGCACCACGTCGGGAAGACGGACGGCTTTGCCGCCGCTGCCGCGCCGGGGCGGCTTTGCCGCGGCGAGCGCTGCGGTGGGCTGCGTATCGATCGACGCGGGCTTCATCGTCCGTACCGCAGCGCTTACCGGCAGCCCCTCGCCTTGCGGCGGCGGCCTGCTGCCGGCCTCGGGCAAAGCTGTTTCCGGCTCGGCCGCTGCGATGCCGGCCTGAGCCAGCGCCGCTTCGGCTTCGGTCAGCGCGGTCTCGCCTTCGGCGACTGCTTCGGCCAGCGCGCCGTAGCGCCGTTCGAGCACCTGCCGCATCGCTGCATAGTCGTCGCCGGCGATGACGTCATCGATATTGAAGCGCCTGTATTCGCCGCGCTGCATCGCGTGATGATGGTAGACGACGCAGGACGCCTGCGTGGCCTCGCCCATCGTGTGGCTGATGTCGAAGCACTCGATCCGCAGATCGTCGAGATCGCCGTCGTCGTCCAGGCCCAGCATCTGCGCCAGCGCGCGCGTGCGCGCCTTCTGCGAGCCTTCCTCGGACAGCAGCCGCGCCAGCGCCAGCTGCGCGTTCTGTCGCGCCAGTTCCAGCCACTTGCGGCGCTGCCCCTGCGGCTGGCGGATCCACTGCACCGGCCGACCCGCCTGCTGCTGCAGCCAGTCGAGCACGGCCTCGTCGGCGGGCACGCCGTCGACGATCAGGATGGGCGGCACGAACATGCCGTCGTAGTGCTGCGCCACGAAGGCTTCGACGATCTCCGCCGCGCTCTCGCCCTCGCCCGCGGCATGGATCGGAAAGTAGGCCTTGTCGCCGAGGTGGCGGCCGCCGCGCACCATGGCCAGATTGACGCAGACGCGGCCGCCGCCGCTCTGCGCGGTGATGATGTCGACGTCTATGTCGGTGCCGGTTTCCATCGCTTGCTGATGCAGCACGCGGGACAGCGCGGTCATGCGGTTGCGTATCACCGCGGCGTCCTCGAAGCGCAGCTCGGCGGCGGCCGCATGCATCCTGCCTTCGAGGTCGGCCAGCACTTCGCGATGGCCGCCCTGCAGGAAGCGCGCCGCGGCGTCGACGTCGGCTGCGTAGTCATCGGCGCTGATCGCGCCCACGCAAGGAGCGGTGCAGCGCCCGATCTGGTGCAGCAGACAGGGGCGCGAGCGGTTGGCGAACACCGAATCCTCGCAGACGCGCAGCTGGAACGCCTTCTGCAGGACCTGGATGCTCTCCTTCACCGCCCAGGCGTTCGGAAACGGCCCGAAATAGCGGTTGCGCCGGTCGATGGCGCCGCGATAGTAGGCCACGCGCGGAAAGGCGTGGCCGGTGATCTTCAGATACGGATACGACTTGTCATCGCGGAACAGGATGTTGTATCGCGGCGCGGCCGTCTTGATCAGATTGTTCTCGAGCAGCAGCGCTTCGGCCTCGGAGCGCGTCGTCGTGGTCTCGATGCGCCGCACGCGTTCGAGCATGTGCGCGATGCGCGGACTCGGCTGCCCCTTGTTGAAATACGACGAGACCCGCTTCTTCAGGTCGCGCGCCTTGCCGACGTACAGCAGCAATTCATCGTCGCCGATCATCTGGTAGACGCCCGGCATGTTCGGCAATCGCGCCAAGAAACCGCGCAGATCGAACTCGGGCGCGCCGGCCTCCGGCGGCGGCGTTCCGTCTTCGTCCACCTCTTCGCTCACACCCTGACCCGATCGCGGAACAGCGACTTCAGCCGCGTCTCGAACTGCGGCCCGGGCGTCCAGCGCAGCGCGCCCAGAAGCTGGTCGGCCAGATCGGGGCGGTTGCACACCAGCACCATGTCGCAGCCGGCCGCCAGCGCCGCATCGGCGCGCGCCACGATGTCGCCGGCCACCGCTGCACCTTCCATCGTCAGATCGTCGCTGAACACCAGTCCCTGGAAGCCCAGCTTGCCGCGCAGCACATCCTGCAGCCAGCGCCGCGAGAAGCCGGCCGGCTGCGCGTCGATCTTCGGATAGACCACGTGCGCCGGCATCACCGACAGCAGCGTCTCGCCCAGCCAGTCGTAGGGCGCGACGTCGTTGGCCAGGATCGTTTCCATGTCGCGATCGTCGGTGGGCAGCGCGACGTGCGAATCGGCCTGCGCGAATCCGTGGCCGGGAAAGTGCTTGCCGCAGTTGGCCATGCCGGCCAGCAGCAGGCCGTGGTTGAGGCAGCGCGCCAGCATCGCCACGACGCGGGGGTCGGCGTGGAAGGCGCGATCGCCGATCACACCCGAGTTGCCCCAGTCCAGGTCGAGCACCGGCGTGAAGCTCAGGTCTATGCCCACCGCGCGCAGCTCGCGGCCGATGGTGCGACCTATCTCGGTGGCGCGCCGGCAGGCGGCGAGCACGTCGCTGTCCCACAGGCGGCCCAGCTCGCGCATCGGCGGGATGCGCGTGAAGCCGCGCTGGAAGCGCTGCACGCGGCCGCCTTCGTGATCGACGCAGATCAGCAGGCGCGGCTTGCGCAGCGCGCGGATCTCATCGCACAGGCGGCGCAGCTGCGCCGCCGACGCGAAGTTGCGCGTGAACAGGATCACGCCGCCGACCAGCGGATGCAGCAGGCGCTCGCGCTCGGCCTGCGTCAGCGACTTGCCCTGCACGTCGACGATGACCGGGCCGCGCGGCAGCAGGCTGCGTTCGTCCTGTTTGCGAGTCGCCATAGAATCAGTTCTCCCTGCGTTCCAGAATCACGAATGCCAACGCGGCATCGACCTCGTCGGACAGCGACACCTGCGCCGACAGGCCGCGTTCGCGCAGATACGGTTCGAGCTCGTTGCGGGCCATCGCCACCGGCCGGCCGCGCGCATCGTTGAGCACTTGCAGCGACAGCAGCGTCATCGGCGCCCGCAGCCCCAGCCCCAGCGCCTTGCCGAAGGCCTCCTTGGCGGCGAAGCGCTTGGCCAGATAGCGCGCCGAATAGCCGTCGCCGTGGCCGCGCTTGCCCAGGCGGCGCCGGTACTCGGCCAGCTCGTCGGGGCCCAGCACGCGGCGCGCGAAGCGCTCGCCGTAACGCTCGAGCAACCGTTCGATGCGATCGAGCCTGACGATATCGGTACCGATACCGTAGATCATCCGCGGCCGTCCTCGGTGCGCGGCGCCGCGGCACGCGGTGCGGCGGTAAGCGGTACGGCGGTAAGCGGCGCGCCGGTGATCGCGTGCGGCGCCGGGGTGACCGCCTGCGAGGCGGCAGTCGTCATCAATCGCTTCATCTCGCGCACGGCCTCGCGCAGTCCGACGAACAGTGCCCTAGACACGATCGCGTGTCCGATGTGCAGCTCGCGGATGCCGGGCAGCGCGGCGATCGGCGGCAGGTTGTAGTAGTTCAGCGCATGGCCGGCATTGAAGCGCATGCCATGCGCCAGCACCGCCGCGCCGGCCTCGCGCATGCGGCGCAGCTCGTCGACCACCGCCGGACTGTCGGCGTCGCGGCCGTGCGCGTGAAAGGCATGCGCGTAAGGGCCGGTGTGAATCTCGCAGACACGCGCGCCTACGCGCGCGGCGGCCTCGATCTGCCGCGGGTCGGCATCGATGAACACGCTGCTGACGATGCCGGCCTCGTGCAGCGCCGCCACCACATCGGCCAGCCGGCTCTGCTGGGCGGCGATGTCGAGCCCGCCTTCCGTGGTGATCTCGTGGCGCCCTTCGGGCACCAGCATGGCCATCTCGGGACGCAGCTGCCGCGCAATGGCCAGCATCTCGTCGGTGGCGGCCATCTCCAGGTTCAGCTTGATCTGCGTAAGCGCGCGCAGGCGGCGCACGTCGTCGTCCTGGATGTGGCGGCGGTCTTCGCGCAGATGCACGGTGATGCCGTCGGCGCCGCCCAGATGCGCTTCCACGGCGGCCCAGACCGGGTCGGGTTCATAGGTACGACGCGCCTGCCTGACGGTGGCGACATGGTCGATATTGACCCCGAGCTCGAGCATTCAGCGGCTCCCGGCGGCATGGCGGTGGAAAGCTCAAAATTCTACCGGCATCCGCCGCCGGCCAAGCCCCACCGCCCCCGACGCGGGGGCGCCGATCACGCCTAGGTCGGCGACGTCATCCCGATCTCGCCGGCCTCGCCGATCTCGCCGATCTCGCCGATCTCGCCGGGCTC
>JBFWXS010000038.1:0-45298 GCA_050187175.1 Burkholderiaceae bacterium | reverse complement strand
CTCACCGGCCTCGCCGGCCGCAGCTGCCGCCGCGGCTTCCCGAGTCTCGCCGGCTTGAAGCACGGCCATCGCCTCAGCGACGCCGCTGCCGCGCAGCGGCACACCCGCCAGCCGCAAGCCCATCTCACAGCCGCACAGGGCACCGATCAGCGCCAGGTCGTTGCAGTCGCCCAGGTGGCCGATGCGGAACATACGTCCCTTCAGCCTGCCCAGGCCGGCGCCCAGGGACATATCGAAGCGCTCATAGATCAGTTGGCGCACGCGGTCGGCATCGACCCCGGCCGGCATAACCACGCCGGTCAGCACCGGCGAGTACGCCGCCGGATCGGCGCACTGGACCGGCAGCCCCCAGCCGCACACGGCAGCGCGGCAGGCTGCAGCCAGCCGCCGATGGCGCGCAAACACCTGCGACAGCCCTTCGGCTTCGAGCAGGTCGATCGCCTCGGCCAGGCCATACAGCAGATTGGTGCTCGGCGTCGAGGGCCAGAAGCCGTCGCGGTTCATCCGGATGATTTCGTCCCACGCCCAGAACGACTTCGGCAGACCCGCGCTGCGGCTGGCCTCGATCGCCTTCGGCGACAGCGCATTGAAACTGATGCCGGGCGGCAGCATCAGACCCTTCTGCGAGCCGCTGATCGACACGTCGGCGCCCCATTCGTCGTGCCGGTAGTCGGCAGCCGCCAGCCCCGATATGGTGTCGACCATGAGCAGCGCGGGATGGCCGCAGTCGTCGATGGCGCGGCGCACGGCAGCGATGTCGGAGGTAGCGCCGGTCGAGGTCTCGTTGTGCACCACGCAGACTGCCTTGATCGCGCGCTCGCGATCGGCGCGCAGACGCGCCGCGATGAGCTCGGCCGAAACGCCGCGCCGCCAGGCACCAGGCAGCCCGGTCGCGGCGTCGTCGCCCGGCTCGCAGACGGACTCGGGCTGCAGGCCAAGCCGCAGCGCCATCGCACGCCACAGCGCAGCGAAATGGCCGGTCTCGTACATCAGAACGCGATCGCCGCTGCTCAAGGTGTTGACCAGCGCGGCTTCCCAGGCGCCGGTCCCGGAGGCCGGATAGACGATCACCGGATGCCGGGTCTGGAAAACACGCTGCAAGCCGGCGAGCACGCGCAGGCCCAGCGCGCCGAACTCGGGACCGCGATGATCGATCGTCGGCTGGCCGATCGCCGCCAGGACGCGATCAGGGACCGGGCTGGGGCCCGGGATCTGCAGGCTGTGCCGCCCGGAAGGATGAAAGTTCAGCTTCACCATGGTCGACGGCTACTGCAGCTTGATTCCCGCCTCCCTGCCGAAGCGTTCGTATTCGGTGAACTCTTCCTGCATCTGCCTGCGGAACGGCTCCGGGCCGATCGCCTGGATGGCTATGCCAAGTTCGTTGAACTTTGCGATGACCTCGGGATGCTTCAGCGCCATGGCGATCTCCTTGTGAATCTTGTCGATCACGGCTTCCGGCGTCCCGGCCGGCGCGAGGATTCCGTACCAGGGCGCGGACACGACGCCGGGGAAGCCGACCTCGGCCAGCGTCGGCAGCTGCGGAGCGAGCTCGGAACGCGCGTGCGCCGCCAGCGCCAGCGGGCGAACGCGTCCCATTTTTTCGTACTGCAGGACTTCGGGCAAGTTGCCGATCGTCATGTCGATCTGCCCGCTCGCCAGAGCTGTCATCGTCTGCGAAGAACCTTTGTACGGGACCGGCGTCATCTGTATCTTCGCGACCATCTCGAACATCCGCCCCGTCAGATGGCCGCCGCTGCCCTCGCCGAGCGTGCCGTACATGGTCTTGCCGGGGTCCTTTTTCGCGAGCGCCACGAACTCCTGGACGCTGCGCGCCAGCGAGGTGCTGGGAACGGCGAGCGCCTGCGGGATCGCACCGAGCAGAATGATCGGCTGGAAATCGTTCTTCCAGTCGTACGAAACCTTCGCACCCAAGGCCGGCGTGAGGTTGATGATGCGAGTCTGCGCCAGCAGCGTATAGCCGTCGGGCTTGGACTTGGCCACCAGGGTCGTGCCAATCGTCCCACCCGCGCCCGGACGGTTGTCGACCAGCACCGGCTGCCCCGTCGACTCCTGTATTCGCAGCCCGATCAAGCGACAGAGAAGATCCAGTGATCCACCCGCGGAAAACGGCACCACGAGGGTAATGGGTCGATTGGGATACGGCTGCGCCGACGCATGGGGGCTCGCCGACAAAAGCATGGAACAGAAAGCGACGCTCAGGGCGGCGCCCGTCATCGGCAGGTGATATCGCATTTGAAGTCACTCCGGTTTCAACACGGGGGCAGGCAGCGGGACCAGGGATGCCGCTTCGCTTCGCGGGAGTACTACATCAGCGCACCAATTTAATATCCCAAATTGGTATGCCATTATAGGAAACCGATTTCGGCGATGTCAACTCTTGCCGTGATCCTCACTCACCGCCGCCGTACAGCAGCGGCCCTCGGCGGGGCTCGAACAGCGCTCTTCGAACGAGGCACCGGCGGCATTGACATGCGGCCGCCGGCTCTCCCATAATTGGTATACCAATTTGGGATGCTAAAACTCTGGAACAGGAGTTGGACGTGAACGAAATCCGCTTCATGGAAGGTCCTTTCGTTTGGGACAAGCGAACAGTGTCCGACGTCGATCGACTGGTGGAGCCGATTCCGACCGAGCTCACCGACGAGATGCTGACGGCCTTGGAGCGCGTCAAGGCCAAGGGGATCGAACGCAGCCGGATCACGCGCTCCGACTTCGCGTTGCCGAAGTGCGAATCGCTGTTCAAGCAGATCCGCTACGAGCTCGAATCGGGACGCGGTTTCGTCCTGCTGCGCGGCACACCGGTCGACGAGCTGTCCGAGGACGATATACGTACGCTTTATTGGGGCTTCTGTACACACATCGGCATTCCACTGTCCCAGAGCAAGAACGGCGAATTCATCGGCGAGGTGCGGGATACCGGCGCCAAGAAGGGCCTCGCCGATTCGCGCGCCTACCGTACCGGCGGGGAGCTGAGATTCCACATGGACCGCTGCGACGTGCTGGGGCTGCTCTGCGTGCGGGATGCCCTCAGCGGCGGCTTGAGCAAGGCGGTGAGCTCGGCGGCCGTTCACAACGAAGTCCTGCGGCGACGTCCCGAGCTGATGCAGACGCTCTACCAGCCCTACTTCTTCAGCCGGCAATCGGAACAGGTCGACGGCGAGAAGCCGTGGTTTCCGGGTTGCATCTTCGCCGTGGAAGACGGCAGGTTCACCAGCCAGTTCTCGTTGACGTACATCGAGTCCGCCCAGCGCTATCCGGAAGTACCGCGGCTCACGGCGCAGCAGGAGGAAGCCATTCGCTTCGTCGCGAGCGTGGCGGAGGAGCTCTGCCTCAGCTTCCGCATGCAGCCCGGCGACATCCAGCTGCTGAACAACCACTTGATGTATCACTCTCGCACCAACTACCAGGACCACGAGACGTTCGAGAAGAAACGCTTCCTGCTGCGGATGTGGCTGGCGACACCCGAGAGCCGCCCACTACCGGCCGAACGGCAGGAATACTGGGGAGACACCGCAGCCGGCTCGATACGCGGCGGCGTGCAGCCACCCGCGGGGCCTCGCTTCGCCTTCCAGGACTGGCAGTCGGCAGGATGGTGAGCCGGCAATGGACATCGGTTTTCGAGCGGAAGGCCTGACGAATCGGATCGCAGAGGCCGCCTCCCGCGGCATGGCCGGCACGCCAGGCCCGCACGTGCGGCACGCGGTCAGCCGCGCCTTCACGGACACCGTAGCGGTCATGCTCGCCGGCCGGAGTACCGACGCCGTGCGCGCCGTGCGGCGTCACTATCTCGCGAGCACTTCCGGGCCTTCAGAGGCCAGCGTTCTGCTCGGCCCCGAGAAGACGGCTTCGCGCATCGCCGCCTTGATCAATGCGACGGCGGCGCATGTGCTCGATTTCGACGACGTGGCGCTGCAGAGTCATCCCAGCGCGGTTCTGGTACCGGCCCTTCTGGCGGAGGGAGAACGCTTGCACGTCCGCGGAACGGAACTGGTGAACGCCTACGTCGTCGGCTATGGCGTCTGGGCAGAACTGATCAGCCGCGATGCGGATCCGCATCACATGAGCGGCTGGCATCCGACCAGCGTGTTCGGCAGCGTCGCGAGTGCCGCTGCGGTCTGCGCCCTGCGCCGAGCGTCCGCCGTGGAGACACGCCATGCGCTCGGCATCGCTGCAAGTCTGTCGGGAGGCGTGATGGCCAACTTCGGCAGCATGACGAAGCCGCTTCATGCCGGCCTGGCGGCAGCGCACGGCATCGAAGCCTCGGAGCTGGCTGCCTGCGGATTGACCTCGGCCGAGGACGCCCTCGAACATCGAAGCGGCCTGCTGGCCGTCGTCTCGCCGCGCGGCAAGGTCGATCTGTCGGCCGGTGAGCTGCGGCGCCTGCACGGCGCCACCGAGGCGATCGAACTGAGCGTCAAGCAGTATCCGGTCTGCAATGCCGTGCATCGCGTGCTGGACGCGGCGCTGGCGCTGATCGCGGCTCACGATATTGCGCCCGGCGACGTCGAGGTAATGCGGGTCACGGTCAGCACGGTGCAGCGCGGGCTGCTGCGCTACGACAGGCCGCAGAACGCGCTGGAAGCGAAGTTCAGCCTTCCCTTCGCGCTCGCTTGCGTTCTGCACAGGCGGCGGCTCGGCCTTGCCGAACTGTGTGACGAGTTCGTACGGTCGGCGGATATCCACGCCCTGATTCCACGGATACAGATCGAAGGGTCGGACGCGAGAAGCCCGACGCACGCCGGACTGCCGCTGAACGAGCTCGAGCTCGTCCTGAAGGACGGGCGGGCTTTCGCTGATCGCGACATCGGGCCAGCGCGAGGCTCGCCCACCCGGCCGCTGGGTATCGACGAACTGAGGAGCAAGTTCGACGACTGCCTGTCGACCGTCGAACGCCCTGCACGCGACCTGATCTGGACGACATTGATGGATCTGGACGCAGTCGCGGACGTGTCGACGATGATGCCTACGCTGTCGGAACCCATTCGCTAGCGAAGCGGCCCGCCTCCGGCACGGGCGGCAGCCCGTCGCGCTACAGCTTCTGCAGGTCGATGAGGATCTGCCGCGTATTGAGCACGGCGCCGTCCAGATGATGCGACAGGATCGCGCGCGTCAGGAACTTCGCCTGCTGCCGGCCCGCGCCGGTATCGAAACGCCCGGCCGCCAGGTCGGCAAGCATGGCGCCGCTGACCGCGCCGTCGCGGCCCGGCTCGCAGGCGACGAAGCCGTCGCCCGGCTGCCAGCTGTATTGCAGGCCGACGTCGATCGGCCGGTCGGCCGCGTCCCGTTCCAGGTCCGGGGCATAGCCGGTCTCGCGCAGCAGCTGCCACTCGAAGCGCCGCAGGATCTCGTCCAGCGGATTGACCGCGTCCGACAAGCCGATCAGCGCCTGCGCATAGGCGTCGAACAGCAGCGGATGCGCATCCTCGCGCGGCAGCAGCCGCATCAGCAGCTCGTTCAGGTAGAACGCGCACAGCAGCGCGTCGCCGAGCGGCGCCGGCGTGCCGCCGACCCATTCCGCGCCGGTGAGCGTGCGCAGCTCGCGCTGGCCGACGTAGGTGACGTTCAAGGGCTGGAACTGCAGCAGCACCGCGCGCAGCGCCGAGCGCGGCCGCTTCGCCCCTTTGGCCACCGCGGCCACGCGACCGTGGCCGCGCGTGAACAGCTCGACGATCAGACTGGTTTCGCGGTACGGCGTGGAATGAAGGAGGAACGCCGGCTCCAGCGACTTATTCGTAGCCATAGGCCCGCAGGCTCTGCTCGGAACCGGCCCAGCCGGACTTGACCTTGACGAACAGCTCCAGGAAGACCTTGCTGCCGAACAGCTGTTCGAGATCGCGGCGCGACTCGCTGGCGATGCGCTTGATGCGTTCGCCGCCGGCACCCAGCACGATAGGCTTCTGGCTGTCGCGATCGACGAGAATCGCCGCCTGGATGCGGCGCAGCTTCGGCAGTTCCTCGAAGCCCTCGATCTCGACGGTGCTGGCGTACGGCAGCTCGTCGCCGAGCTGGCGGAACAGCTTCTCGCGGATCAGCTCGGCGGCGAGGAAGCGTTCGCTGCGGTCGGTCAGCGCGTCGGCCTCGAACTGCGGCGGCCCCTCGGGCAGCCGCGCGGCACAGAGATCGACCAGCAGCTCGAGCTGCCGGCCGGTTCGCGCGCTGACCGGGACGATCTCGTCGAAGTCGCGGCACTGGCGGACGCGCTCGACCAGCGGCAGCAGCGCCGCCTTGTCGGCTACTGCGTCGACCTTGTTGATCGCCAGCAGCACCGGCCGATCGGCCGGCAGCAGCCGCGCGATCTGCTCGTCGGCCGCCGTCCAGCGGCGCGCGTCGCAGACCAGGACGATCACATCGGCATCCTCCGCAACCTGCAGCGCCGTACGGTTCAGCACGCGGTTCAGCGCGCCGCCGCTGCGCGTCTGATAGCCGGGGCTGTCGAGGAACAGCAGCTGCGCCTCGGGCCGCGTCACGACGCCGACGATACGGTGCCGCGTCGTCTGCGGCCGGTCGGAGGTGATGGACAGTTTCTGGCCGACCAGCCGGTTGAGCAGGGTCGACTTGCCGACGTTGGGCCGGCCCACGATTGCGATGTAGCCGCAGCGATGCACGAAGAAGAACTCGTTGAGGAAGTGATGAGCGCCGCCGGGGCCGCAGCCGATACGCGGGCGCGCCTCAGGCCACGCGGATCGAGCGCGTCTTGTCGGCGGCCTTCTCGGGCGGCTTGTCGACGACGATGGACGCCTCCGGATCCGCGACCGGATCGATCGAATCGGCTGCCGCATCGAGAGGGTCGGACAGTGGGCCGGCGAGCCGGTCGGCCGGCGCGTCGGCGGATTTCTCGGCTGCGGCTCGGTCGGCGGGATTGTCGGTCGCCTTGTCGGTCGCCTTGTCGGTCGATTTGTCCGCCGATTTGTCCGTCGATTTGTCGGCCGGACGGTCGGCGACTTTCTCGGCAGCACGCTCGGCAAGCTTCTCTGCCGGGCGGTCGGCGGCCTTCTCCATCGGGCGGTCGACAGCTTTCTCCGCCGGGCGATCAGCGGCCTTCTCGGCGGAGCGCTCCGCAGCTTTCTCGGGCGGTCGCTCTGCAGCTTTCTCGGGAGGTCGCTCCGCAGCTTTCTCAGGCAGTCGCTCGGCAACCTTCTCGGGCGACCGCTCCGCGGACTTGTCGGCCACGCGATCGACCGGCTTGTCCGCCGGCTTCTCGCTGCGGCTGCGCGTGCGCCGGCCGCCGGGCGGCACCTGCGCCTGCGCCGCGTCCAGCGCGCTGCGCGCCGCCGCTTGTTCGGCGGCGCGGCGGCTGGCGCCGCTGCCCAGCACCTGGATCTGCAGCTTGGGGATCGCGCACTCCACCTCGAACACCTGGCTGTGCGCAGCGCCGTGCGTCGCTACCACCGAGTAGACCGGCAGCGGCAGCTTCTTGCCCTGCAGGTACTCCTGCAGCAGCGTCTTCGCGTCCTTGCCCAGCGTCTTCGGATCGACCGACTTCAGCACCGGCTCGTACAGCGCGCGGATGACGGTGCGCGCGGCCTCGAAACCGGCGTCGAGAAAGACCGCGCCGACCAGCGCCTCGAGCGTATCGCCGAGAATGGACGGCCGGCGGAAGCCGCCGCTCTTCAGCTCGCCTTCGCCCAGCAGCAGATGCTGGCTCAGGCCGATGCGCTGCGCGATCTCGTACAGCGATTGCTGCTTGACCAGGTTGGCGCGCACTCGCGACAGGTCGCCTTCGTCGAGCTTGCCGAAATGCTGATACAGCATGGCGGCGACGACGCAGTTCAGTACCGAATCGCCGAGAAACTCGAGGCGCTCGTTGTTGGGCTGGCTATGGCTGCGATGGGTCAGCGCCTGACGCAGCAAGCCCGCATCGGAGAACCGATGGCCGAGCTGCCGTTGCAGGTCGTCGAGACTCATGCGCCGATCACCGTCCTTTGCTGTCGCCCCGGTAGTCGATCACCAGCGAGGCCGGCCCGAACAGCGGGATGCGCTTCTCGTACGCGAACGACACCAGCACGCCGCCGTCGCTGTCCTTCTGGATGACCAGATCACGGCCGGAGATCGACGTGATGTCGTCGATCGCCGCGTAGCGGTCGAACGCCGACTGGACGTCGCGTGCATTGTTCGCGCCGGACGTGCCGATCTTGGCGACCGCGCCGCGGATCGCGCGGTACTCGATGACCGAAGGCACGACCTTCATCACCAGCAGCGCGCCGAACACGACAATGGCGCCGACGACCAGCAGGCCGATCAGCGACAAGCCGCGCTGGCGGGCGACGGTAGCACCGCCCGGCATCGGCCGCTGAGGCGCGAGGCGGCGGCGCGTCATTGGAACTTCCCGATGCGCGACAGGTCGCCGAAGTTCATCCAGATCAGGAACGCCTTGCCCACGATGTTGTCTTCCGGAACAAATCCCCAGAACCGGCTGTCGAGACTGTTCTCGCGATTGTCACCCATCACGAAGTAGTGACCGGCCGGCACCTTGCAGCGGACTCCCCGGTTGTCATAGCGGCATTGATCGAAGTGGGGAAACCGCAGCACAGGTTGAATGTCAGACGGTTTTTCCAATTCTGTCAATATCTTATGGGCGTTTTCTCCGATCTTTTCTGAATACTGCGGATAGATCGCCAGCCGCCGCCGATCCTCGAATTCGCCGTCGCGCGCCAGTGGAATTTCCTGCCCATTGATCGCCAAGCGCTTGTTTTGATAGGAAATTTCGTCTCCGGGCAGGGCAATCACCCGTTTGATGTAGTCGACCGACGGATCCTGCGGGAAGCGGAACACCATGACGTCGCCGCGCGCCGGGTGGCCGACGTCCAGGACCTTGGTGTGCACCACCGGCAGCCGCAGTCCGTACGAGAACTTGTTCACCAGGATCAGGTCGCCGACCACCAGCGTGGGCAGCATCGATTCGGACGGGATCTTGAACGGTTCGGCCACGAACGAGCGCAGCAGGAACACGACGGCGATCACGGGAAACAGGCCGGCCGTGTATTCGAGCCACACCGGCTGGCGTTCGCGCGTGGCGCGGACCGTATCGAGCGCGGCGCGCACCGCGTTCTCGCCGCCGCTGTCCTCGATCTGGCGCAGCGCCGCGGCATTGTCACGCTGATAGTCGGCCACGGCCTGGTCGGCCGCGCGCACACGCCGCCCGCGCAGCACCAGACGATCGAGCAGCCAGGCCGCGCAGGTCAGCAGCAGCAGCAGAAACAGGATCAACGCGAAGTTCATGGGTCAGAGTTCCCTATCGACGGGCGGGCGGCCGCGTCAGCGATCATCGACTTGCAGCACGGCCAGGAAGGCTTCCTGCGGAATCTCGACGCTGCCGACCTGCTTCATCCGCTTCTTGCCGGCCTTCTGCTTCTCCAGCAGCTTCTTCTTGCGCGTGATGTCGCCGCCATAGCATTTGGCCAGCACGTTCTTGCGCATCGCCTTGACGTTCTCGCGCGCGATGATGTTGCTGCCTATGGCGGCCTGGATCGCGACGTCGTACATCTGCCGCGGAATCAGCTCGCGCATCTTGGCCGCCACGTCGCGGCCGCGGCTCTGCGCGACCGTGCGGTGGACGATCAAGGACAGCGCGTCGACCTTCTCGCCGTTGACCAGGATGTCCATCTTGACGACGTCGGAGGCGCGGTACTCGAGGAACTCGTAGTCCATGGACGCGTAGCCGCGCGACACCGACTTCAGCTTGTCGAAGAAATCAAGCACGATCTCGTTCATCGGCAGCTCGTAGGTCAGATGCACCTGACGGCCGTGATAGGCGAGGTTCTTCTGCACGCCGCGCTTGTTCGTGCACAGCGTGATGACCGGGCCCACGTACTCCTGCGGCACGAAGACGGTGACCTCGACGACCGGCTCGCGGATCTCTTCCATCTTCGACGGGTCGGGCATCTTCGACGGGTTCTCGACGCGCAGCACGGTGCCGTCGCGCATCAGGATCTCGTAGACCACGGTGGGCGCCGTGGTGATCAGATCCATGTCGAACTCGCGCTCCAGGCGCTCCTGCACGATGTCCATGTGCAGCAGGCCGAGGAAACCGCAGCGGAAGCCGAAGCCCAGCGCCTGCGACACCTCGGGCTCGAACTGCAGCGCCGCGTCGTTCAGCTGCAGCTTCTCGAGCGCCTCGCGCATCGCCTCGTACTGGTTGGCCTCGACCGGGTACAGCCCCGCGAACACCGACGGCTTGATCTCGCGGAAGCCGGGCAGCGGCTTGCTGGCAGCCGGATTGACCAGCGTGATCGTGTCGCCGACCTTGGCCGCCTTCAGCTCCTTGATGCCGGCGATGACGAAGCCGACCGCGCCGGCCGACAGCGAATCGCGCGCCGACGACTTCGGCGTGAAGACGCCGACCTGCTCGCAGCTGTGAGTCGAGCCGGTGGCCATCAGCTTGATGCGGTCGCGCGGCCGCAGCGTGCCGTTGACGACGCGCACCAGCATGACCACGCCCACGTAGTTGTCGAACCACGAATCGATGATCAGCGCCTGCAGCGGCGCGGCGGGATCGCCCTTGGGCGCCGGAATGCGCGCGACGATCGCTTCGAGGATCTCGTCTATGCCAAGGCCGGTCTTGGCGCTGGCGCGGATCGCGTCGGTGGCGTCGATGCCGATCACGTCCTCGATCTCGGCGGCGGCGGCGTCGGGATCGGCCTGCGGCAGATCCATCTTGTTCAGCACCGGCACCACTTCGACGCCCAGGTCGATCGCCGTATAGCAGTTGGCGACCGTCTGCGCTTCGACGCCCTGCGACGCGTCGACCACCAGCAGCGCGCCCTCGCAGGCGGACAGCGAGCGGCTGACCTCGTACGAGAAGTCGACGTGCCCCGGCGTGTCGATCAGATTCAGCTGGTAGACGTGGCCGTCCTGCGCCTTGTACTGCAGCGCGGCCGTCTGCGCCTTGATGGTGATGCCGCGCTCGCGCTCCAGAGCCATCGAATCCAGCACCTGCTCTTCCATTTCGCGGTCGGACAGGCCGCCGCAGCGCTGGATCAGGCGATCGGCCAGCGTCGACTTGCCGTGATCGATGTGCGCGATGATGGAAAAGTTGCGGATCAGCTGCATCGGAAGGAGGCGGGAAAACGAAAAGCGCGCCGGGCAGGCGCGCATCGGCGCGTGATCAAACGCGCGAAGACGTGCATCAGACACGCATCGGCACCCTGCCCTGGAGGTGTCCGGGGCAACGCGCGGCTGGATTTTACCAGTCCCGGGCGGCCCGCGGCCGGGGATTGCCGGCTGCGCGGGACCGTCCGTCCGGGAGGCGCCCTTACTGGGCGTCGGGCCGGACCACCACGAACTGCGCGTTGTCGCCGCGCCTGACCAGCAGCGTGGCGGGGCGGCTGCGATCGAGCTTGCCGCTCAGCTCCGCGAAATGCCGTGCGCTGGTCACTTCCTGGTTGTTCAGCACCAGGATCACGTCGCCGGTACGGATGCCGGCCCGCGCAGCGGCCCCTTCCGCCGCCTCGACCAGCACGCCGCCGCGCACCCGCAACTGCTGGCGGCGTTCGGCCGTCAGGTCGGCCACGGCCAGCCCCAGCGGGTTGCTGGCCGCCGGCGCGGCCGGCGCCGGCTCGCCGCCGCCGCGCCGCGACGACGAGGCCGTGCGCTCGGGCTCCATCTCGGCGACGGTGATGGTCAGATCCTTGCGCTCACCGCGCCGCCAGACCTGGATAGGCACGCTGGAGCCGGGCTTGGTGCCGCCCACCAGGCGCGGCAGGTCGCTGGCCCGCTCGATGGCACGGCCGTCGAAGCGCTGGATGATGTCGCCCGCCTCCAGCCCGGCGCGCTCGGCCGGCCCGCCGCTTTCCACGCTGCGCACCAGAGCCCCCGACGCGCTGGGCAGGCCCAGCGGCCCGGCGATGTCACGCGTGACCTCTGCGATGCCGACGCCGATGCGGCCGCGGATCACGCGCCCGGTGGTCCGCAGCTGGTCGGCCACGCGCATCGCTTCGTCGATCGGGATCGCGAACGAGATGCCCATGAAGCCGCCGGTACGGCTGTAGATCTGCGAGTTGATGCCTATGACCTCGCCGGCCATGTTCAGCAGCGGGCCGCCGGAGTTGCCCGGGTTGACGGCGACGTCGGTCTGGATGAACGGCAGGTAGTCGCCCGTGTCGCGGCTCTTGGCCGACACGATGCCGGCCGTGACGGTGCTGTCCAGGCCGAACGGCGAGCCGATGGCCACCACCCATTCGCCCACGCGCAGCTTCTGCGAATCGCCGATCGCCAGCCGCGGGAAGCCGTTGCCTTCGATCTTGACCAGCGCGACATCGGTGCGCTGGTCGGAGCCGATCAGCCGGCCCTTGAGCTCGCGCTTGTCGGTCAGCGTGACGTAGATCTGGTCGGCGCCGTTGACCACGTGATGGTTGGTCAGCAGATAGCCGTCGCTGGAGATCAGGAAGCCGGAACCGACGCCGCGCGGCACTTCCTCGCCCGGCGAGCGGCCCCGCGGGCCGGGTGATTGTCGCGGCGGGAAGAAGCGGCGGAAGAACTCGTACAGCGGATCGTTCTCGTCCATCCCTTCAGGCAGCGGAATCTGCGGCTGCTGCGCCCGATCGCTGCGGGCGCGCTCGGTGGTGCGGATGTTGACGACGGCCGGCCCGACCTTCTCGACCAGGTCGGCGAAATCGGGCAGCGGCACCGAAGCGCGCGCCTGCGCGTTGGCCGACTGCACCGGAACCAGCGCCGCGGCGCTCGAAACGGCCAAGGCCCATGCTACGAGAAGTTTCTTCATCGAATGTCCACCCATGGTTCTATCCGCGGTCGATGGGTCGGCGCCCACCAGCCTAAATTGCAAGGAAAACATATGGGAGCGCAGCGGCGCAAATTCAACCGGACACCGGCCGGGTTCATCGGTCGCCGGCGCCGCGCTGCAACCACAGCAGCCAGGCCCGCAGCCGGCGCCAGCTGTCGTCGTCGAATGCCCGGCGCGGCAGCAGCAGATCGAAGCGGGGGGCGCTGCGATGGCCGGTCAGCCGCAGCCAGACCAGGCGCTCGCCGGCCGACCAGCGCTCCACGTTCACCAGCCCCGGATGGCCGCCCGGCGGGCGCCAGCTGGCCAGGCCGTGCTCGTCGACGAACAGCCGGCCGCCGGCCGTGGGCGGGCGGCGACCGGGCAGATGGCCGGAAAGGCGGCTCAAGGCCAGGGCCGCGGATGGAGCGGACGCCCCTGGCTGGCGGAAAGGCGCGGCGGCACCGGATGCGCAGGCGCTGGACGCAACGGCAGTCCCAGCCGCCCCAAAAGCTGCCCCAAATGCCGCCCCGAGCATCGCCCCGGCCGCCAATACGACTCCGGCCGCCAGCCAAAGCGGCCACGAAGCTCCGCTGAACGGCGGCGCGGCAAGCAGCCATCCGGCGCCGGCGAACAGCACGAATGCCCGCCGCCACGAGCGCGCGGCGGCCGTGGCGCGCTCAGGAATCTGCAGCTCGAAAGCGGGGCTCATCGAAGCGGGGCTCATCGCGGCACCCGCGCGTCAGCCGGGGCCTCGGTCAGACGCGGCGGACCACCAGCGTGCCGTTGGTGCCGCCAAAGCCGAACGAGTTCTTCAATGCGATATCGATCTTCATTTCCCGCGCCGTGTTGGCGCAGTAATCGAGATCGCATTCGGGATCCTGGTTGAAGATGTTGATCGTCGGCGGTGACACTTGATTGTGCACGGCCAGCACGGTGAACACCGTCTCGATGCCGCCGGCGCCGCCCAGCAGATGGCCGGTCATCGACTTGGTCGAGTTGACGACGACCTTGCGCGCATTGGCTTCGCCCAGCGCCGCCTTGATGGCTTCGGTCTCGTTCTTGTCGCCCAGCGGCGTCGACGTCCCGTGCGCGTTCAGGTAGTCGACCTGGTCCGCCGCGATGCCGGCGCTGCGCAGCGCCACCTGCATGCAGCGGCGCGGCCCGTCCATGTTCGGCGCGGTGATGTGGTGCGCATCGGCGCTCATGCCGAAGCCGGCGATCTCGCCGTAGATGGTGGCGCCGCGGCGCTTGGCGTGCTCGTATTCCTCGAGCATCAGCACGCCGGCGCCTTCGCCGAGCACGAAGCCGTCGCGGTCCTTGTCCCAGGGCCGGCTGGCGGTTTCGGGATCGTCGTTGCGCACCGACAGCGCTCGGGCAGCGCAGAAGCCGCCCAGCCCCAGCGGCGACACCGTCGATTCGGCGCCGCCGGCCAGGATCGCGTCGGCATCGCCGTATTCGATCAGCCGCGCGGCGTCGCCGATGCAGTGCAGACCCGTGGTGCAGGCGCTGACGATCGCGTAGTTCGGGCCTTTCATGCCGTACAGGATCGACATCTGGCCCGAGATCATGTTGATGATCGACCCGGGAACGAAGAACGGCGAGACGCGGCGCACGCCGCGGTTGACCAGCTCGCTGTGCGTTTCCTCGATCAGCGGCAGGCCGCCGATGCCCGAGCCGATGATGACGCCGACGCGGTCGGCGTTGGCGTCCGTGATCTCCAGCCCGCTGGAGCGCAGGGCCTGCACGCCGGCCGCGATGCCGTAGTGTACGAAGGTGTCGAAGTGCCGCGCCTCTTTGGCGGACATGTACGACGACACATCGAAGTCGCGCACCTCGCCGGCGATCTGCGTCGGGAACGCCGACGCGTCGAAGCGGGTGATGCGCGAGATGCCCGAACGCCCGGCCAGCAGATTGGTCCAGGCGGTGGGAATATCGTTGCCGACCGGGCTAACGATGCCCAGGCCGGTGACCACGACTCGGCGCCGACTCACGTCAATGCTCCTTGCTGCAAAAGGCTGCCGCTGCGGTTGCCGTTGCCGGCGGCTGACGCCTGCAGCGGAGGTCGCCGCCCGCGGCGGAAGATCGCCATCGGCAGCGCCGCGGGCGCCGCCGACATGGCAGCGGCCGTGCCGCTGCCCGATCCGCCCGATCGATCAGGACTTCGAATGCGCCTTGATGTAGTCGATGGCCTGCTGGACCGTGGTGATCTTCTCGGCGTCTTCGTCCGGAATCTCGGTCTCGAATTCGTCTTCGAGGGCCATCACCAGCTCGACCGTGTCCAGCGAGTCGGCTCCCAGGTCGTCGACGAACGACGATTCGATCTTGATCTCGGCTTCGTTGACGCCGAGTTGCTCGGCCACGATCTTTTTGACGCGCTGCTCGATGTTTTCCATTCAAGGCTCCTGTACTGAAGTGGCCGCTCCGGCGACGAAGCGACGTGTCGGCGCGGGCGGATTGTATAGCAGTTCGGCTGCCCGTTCGCGGCTGTCGTCCGGCCTAGTCCGGGCGGATTCGGGATCCGCTCGGATTCACCATCCGATCGCCGCGCTTTCGCCGTTATTCCATATACATCCCGCCGTTTACGTGCAATGTGACGCCGGTAATGTAGCCCGCCTGGGGACTGGCCAGGAAGGCCACCGCGGCCGCGACGTCGTCGGGCTGGCCGAAGCGGCCGCTCGGGATCTGCTGCAGCAGCGCCGCCGTCTGCGCGTCGGTCAGCGAGCGGGTCATGTCGGTATCGATGAAGCCGGGGGCAACGCAGTTGACGGTGACGTTGCGGCTGCCGATCTCGCGCGCCAGCGCCCGCGACATGCCGGCGACGCCGGCCTTGGCCGCGGCGTAGTTGGCCTGCCCCGCGTTGCCGCTGGCGCCGACTACCGACGTGATGTTGACGATGCGGCCGTATTTGGCCTTCATCATGCCGCGGATGGCCAGCCGCGACATCCGGAAGACCGCGTTCAGGTTCGTGTCGACGACGGCGTTCCAGTCGTCGTCCTTCATCCGCATGGCCAGGTTGTCGCGCGTGATGCCGGCATTGTTGACGAGTATCGCCAGCCCGCCGTATTCCTTCTGGATGGCATCGACCAGCGCCTCGCAGCGCGCCGCGTCGACCACGTCCAGGGCTTCGCCGCGCCCCTGGATGCCGGCTTCGGCGAACGCCGCCGTGATCGCCTGGGCACCGGCGTCGGTGGTGGCGGTGCCGATCACGGTGGCGCCGTGGCGCCCCAGCTCCAGCGCGATGGCACGGCCTATGCCGCGGGTCGCGCCGGTGACCAGCGCCACCTGATTGGCGAGATTCATCGATCCTTCCTCGTTCTTGTGGGGACGCACGCTGTCTGCTCCGGGTCTGGGCAATGGCCGCGGGGCGGCCTCACGAGGCGTCCCGCGAGGCGGCCAGCGCCGACTCCAGTGAGGCCGCGTCGTAGACCGAAGCCACCTGCAGCGACTTGTCGATTCTCGATGCCAGTCCGGCCAGCACCTTGCCCGGGCCGAACTCGATCACTCGCGTCACGCCCAGGCTCTTCAGCTTCTGCACCACTTCGACCCAGCGCACCGGGCCGTAGGCCTGGCGGACCAGCGCGTCCTTGATGCGCGCCGGGTCCGTCTCGACGGCGACGTCGACGTTGTTGACCAGCGGCACTGACGGCGAGCGCAGCTCGATCGCCGCCAGCGCCTGAGCCAGCCGCTCGCCGGCCGGCCGCAGCAGCGTCGAATGGAACGGCGCCGAGACCGGCAGCGGCAGCGCGCGCTTGGCGCCCAGTGCCTTGGCCCGCTCGCAGGCGCGCTCGACCGCGGCGCGGTGGCCGGCGATCACGACCTGCAGCGGTGCGTTGTAGTTCACCGCCTCTACGACTTCGCCGGGCTGCGCTTCGCACGCCTCGCGGCAGGCCTGGCGGACGGCGTCGTCGGACAGCCCGAGGATCGCCGCCATGCCGCCCTGCCCGACCGGCACGGCCTCTTGCATGGCCTGCGCGCGCAGCCGCACCAGCGGCACCGCGGCGGCGACATCGAGCGCGCCGGCCATGGCCAGCGCCGTGTATTCGCCCAGGCTGTGGCCGGCGACGGCGGCCGGTGCGGGGCCGCCCGCTGCGCGCCAGGCCAGCCAGCAGCCGTAGCCGGCGACCAGCATTGCCGGCTGCGTGTTGACGGTCAGCGACAGCGCGTCGGCGGGTCCCTGCGCGATCAGCTTCGACAGCGGTTCGCCGAGCGCCGCGTCCGCCTGGTCGAGCAGCGTGCGCACCGCCGGCACGCCGGCGAAGGCGTCGAGCATGCCCACCGCCTGCGAGCCCTGCCCGGGAAAAACGAATGCCAGAGTCATCGAATGCCTCATCTACCTCATGGACTGCGGTGCCCGCCCAGCGGCCGGCGCCGCGCTCAGAATTGCGCCAGCACTGCGCCCCAGGTGAATCCGCCGCCCACGCCCTCCATCAGTACGCGCTGCCCGGGGCGGATGCGACCATCGCGCACCGCCAGATCCAGCGCCAGCGGAATCGACGCGGCGGAGGTATTGGCGTGCTGATCGACCGTCACGATCACCTTGTCGGCCGGCAGGCCGAGCTTGCGGGCAGTCGCCTGCAGGATGCGCACGTTGGCCTGGTGCGGAATCAGCCAGTCGACGTCGGCCAGCGTCAACCCCGCGGCCTCGACCACCTCGCGGCCGACCGAATCGAGCACCGACACGGCCAGCTTGAACACCGCCTGGCCGTCCATCGTCAGGAACGGGTGTCCGGTGATGCCGCCGCTGCAGACGTTGCCGGCGGTTCTGAGGATGCTTTCATGGCGTCCGTCGGCATGCAGGCGCGCCGCCAGGATGCCGGGCTGCTCGGACGCAGCCAGCACGACTGCGCCGGCGCCGTCGCCGAACAGTACGCAGGTGCCGCGGTCGCTCCAGTCGAGGATGCGCGAGAAGACCTCGGCGCCGATCACCAGCGCACGCTGCGCCAGCCCGCCGCGGATCATCGAATCGGCAACGGCCAGCGCGTAGGCGAAGCCGGCGCAGACCGCCTGCACGTCGAACGCGGCCCCGCCCGGCGTGCCCAGCGCCTTCTGCACCAGGCAGGCGGTGCTGGGAAAGACGAAATCCGGCGTCGACGTGGCGACGATGATGAGGTCGACGTCGGTGGCCGCCAGCCCGGCGGCCTGCAGCGCGCGCCGCGCCGCTTCGGTGGCCAGCTGGCTGCTGGTGACGTCCGGGGCCGCCAGATGGCGCTGGCGGATGCCGGTCCGTTCGACGATCCAGTCATCGGAGGTCTCGACGCCGCGGCCGGCGAGCTCCGCGGCGAGTTCGGCATTGCTGACGGCGCGCGGCGGCAGGAAGCTGCCGGTGCCGATGATGCGGGAATGACGTGGCGTCATGGGACGATCTTAGCCTTCGAGAGAGCCGCCGGCGCGACGTGGCGCGGCTGCGGCATGGCGCGGGCCGCAGCCGGGCGGTAGCCGGGCCGGCGCACGGAACCGGAAGATGGGAAGCATGGGGAGCGGGCTGCGTGCCGCGGGCGAACCATGTCGCGCAGTCCGTCAGGTCTTCGCCGTAGGCGCCTCGACGGGCGTCTCGACGGGCGCCGCCGCGGGCTGCCGCGGCTGGGTTTCCGCCCTGTCGATGCGCTCGGCGACCGCTAGGCCGTCGCTGAGCTGCGTCAAGGTCTGCTCGATGCGCTGCAGCAGGCCGTTGCGCACGGCGTCGCAGGCGCGGCGCAGCGCGAACTCGAACGCGTAGGCGTCCGCCGAGCCGTGGCTCTTGATGACGACCCCGCGCAGGCCGACCAGGCTGGCGCCGTTGTAGCGGCGATGATCGACGCGCCGCTTGAAGCGGCGCAGCACCGGGAACGAGAGCAGCGCCATCAGCCGCGTGAAGACGTGGCGTTCGTATTCCTCGCGGATGAAGCCGCCGAGCATGCGCGCCAGCCCTTCGGACGTCTTCAGCGCCACGTTGCCGACGAAGCCGTCGCAGACCACCACGTCGGTCGTGCCTTCGTAGATGTCGTTGCCTTCGACGTTGCCGTGGAAATTGAGGCCGCTGGCGCGCAGCAGCTCGGCAGCGCGCTTGACCGTGTCATTGCCCTTGATGACTTCCTCGCCGATGTTCAGCAGGCCGACTAGCGGCCGCTCCTTGCCGTCGAGGGCGGTGACCAGCGCGGCGCCCATGATGCCGAACTGCAGGTAGTGCTCGGCCTCGCAGTCGACGTTGGCGCCCAGGTCCAGCATCATCGTCGCGCCGCCCTTCTGGTTCGGCATCTGCGCCGCGATCGCCGGCCGGTCGATGCCGGCCAGCATCTTCAGCACGAAGCGCGAGATCGCCATCAGCGCGCCGGTGTTGCCCGCGCTGACACAGGCGTCGGCCTCGCCCCTCTTGACCAGGTCCACCGCCACCCGCATCGAAGAATCGCGCTTGCTGCGCAGCGCGGACGCCGGCGGATCGTCCATGGCGACGATCTCCGACGCATGGCGGATCTCGACGCGGCTGCGGTCGGCGCCCGCATGCCTGGCCAGTGCCGGCTCGATCTGTTCGCTGGGCCCCACCAGCAGCAGCCGCGCCTGCGGTTCATGCTGCAGGAACGCGAGCGCCGCCGGTATCGTCACCGGCAGCCCGTGGTCGCCCCCCATGCAATCGATAGCGATGCGGACGGTCACGGTGTCTGGTTCTCCCACGGCAAGGACGAAGGACGGCCCGGCGGGCCGTCGTCAGCCTCAGTGTAGCCGCTTGCGGGTTCGCTCCGCCCTGCGCCGATCGAACGAACACGCATGGTCGGGAGCGCCTGGAGGGTTCAGGCGCGCAGGTCGGCCCGCAACGTCGCGGCCCGCGACGGCGCCGCCGGAACACAGCCGGCCGAGGCCGGCGTGCGGCGGTTCGGTGAAAGCCGATGCGAAGCGGCGGCCGGAAGGCCGCCGATCGATCCGCGCACCGAAGCGCTCATCGGGTGCTTACTCGTCGGCCTTGGTCTTGACGACCTTCTTGCCGCGGTAGAAGCCGTTCGGGCTCACGTGGTGGCGCAGATGGACTTCGCCGGTGGTCGGCTCGACGGCGAGCGGCGGCTTGCTCAGGAAATCGTGAGCGCGATGCATGCCGCGTTTCGACGGCGACTTCTTGTTTTGCTGGACAGCCATGGCAGGGCCCCGGAAAAAAAGGCTAATCTCGAATGATATCAGTATTTTGCGTCGTTCTGCTGAGGGAGCGCGGCGCCAGCTGCCGGCGAGGCCGGCAGCAAGCGTCACCAATGCCGCAGGATGAGGCTGGACGCCCCCGCGATCAATACCAGCCAGACCAGCTGCGTGATGCGCTGCCCCGGCAGCCGATGATGCAGCCGCGCGCCCAGGTACATGCCGAGCAGCGCGCACGGCAGCATCAGCAGGATCAGCGGCAGCAGCCCCGGCCGCGTGAACAGCCCGGCGAACAGGAAGGACGCCAGCCGGGCCAGCGCGCTGAGGAACAGCAGCAGCGAGATCGTGGCGCGCAGCGTGGCCTTGTCGCCGAGGCGGCGCGCCAGATACATCGTATAGACCGGGCCGCCGGTGCCGAACAGCGCACTGAAGATGCCGCCCACCGTCCCTGCCGGCACGGCCCACATCGGCCTGATCGAGCCAGCCGTACCCGGTCTCAGCAGGCTCCAGCCCGCGAACACCAGGACTGAGCCGCCAAGCAGCAACAGCAGCACCCGCTCCGGCGCCTTGACCAGCACGGTCACGCCAAGCACCACGCCGACCAGCATGAACGGCAGCAGCCGCAGCAGCTCGCGCCCGTCGGCGCGCCGGCGCAGGCGCACGCCGAACAGCAGGCCGCTGACTAGGTCGAACACCAGCATCATCGGCAGCGCGACATGCAGCGGCATCATCAGCACCAGGATGGGTACTGCGACCATCGAGGCGCCGAAGCCGGTCAATCCGACGACGGTGTAGCCGAACATCACTACCAGCCCGGCGCCAGCCAGGCCGGCGAGCGACAGGATCTCCTGGGTCCAGCTCATCGCGGCGGCCGGCTGCTGACGGGTCGCCGCGGGCCGGCGTGGTCGAGCGCCACGCCGCCGCTCAGTTCGGCTTGCCGCCGCCCTCGCCGCGCAAACGCTGCAGCACGGCGAACGGATTCGGACGCTGCGGCTCGGGCTCGGCATCGTCCGCGGCCGCGCCGAGCGGCATCTCGCAGGATTCGTGGCGCGGCACCTGCGGCAGCGCCATGATCGCCTCGTCTTCGATCAGTTCGGCCAGGTCGAAGCGGCGGCTGCCGGCGATGACGTCGAACTGCGCATCATCGAGGTCGAGTCGTTCGGCATCGGCTTCGCTGGCGACCAGCCGGTATGAGCGTTCGATCGACAGCGGCACCGGCAGCGGGCCGAGGCAGCGCACGCATGCCACCGACAGCGCGCCCTCGAGCGACAGCTGCATGAAATCGTCGCTGCTGCCCTCCGGGCGAGGCTCGCGCCAGGCGCGCAGCGCCCAGCTCAGCCGGCCGCCGGTGTCATGCAGCAGCGATGCGAGCCGCGGCAGCTCGGCGACCGGCTGTTCGCCGTCGCGAGCGGCGCCGGTGCGCGCCATCTCGAAAGTGTCGATGATCAGGGTCATGTCCTGCGTATCATAGCGTCCCGATCAGCGCGTACCCATCGCGCGCCCATCAGCGCGTCCCGGGTCTGCGTCGCTTCACCTTCTTTGCCGCCACCTCGATGTCCGTCGCCGCGTCTTCGTCCGCCGAGCGGATCCCGGCCCGCTCAGGGCTGATCCTCGCCTCCACCTCGCGCTACCGGCGCGAGCTGCTGCAGCGGCTGCGGCTGCCGTTCAGCGTCGAATCGCCGCAGGTCGACGAGACCGCCCTGCCCGGCGAAACGCCGTCGCAACTGGCGCTGCGGCTGGCCGCCGCCAAGGCACGCGCAGTGGCGCAGCGCCACCCGACGGCACTGGTCATCGGCTCCGATCAGGCTGCGACGCTCGACGACAGGCTGGCCATCGGCAAACCCGGTTCGCATGAGAACGCGGTGGCCCAGCTGCGCGCCGCCTCCGGACGCACGCTGCGCTTCTTCACGGCGGTGTCGCTGCAGCGGCAAGACGACGGATTCGAGGCGACGGAACTGGTCGAGACGCGCGTGCGCTTCCGCCGGCTCGACGAGGCCGAGATCGAACGCTACCTGCGGCTCGAGCAGCCTTACGACTGCGCCGGCGCGGCCAAGGCCGAAGGCCTCGGCATCGCCCTGCTCGAAGCGATCGACGGCGACGATCCCACTGCCATCATCGGTCTGCCGCTGATCGCGCTGGGCCGCATGCTGCGCCAGGCCGGCTGCTCGCCGCTGGCGGCGGAGGGGGACGGCGCGGCTGGCGCAACCGGCGCGAACGAGGCGGGCAGCGCGAACGGCGCCGCCGGCCCTGGGCCCGCCGGCGGCGCGTCAGGCTGAGACGCATGCCCGGCCGCCTCTGGCTGTTGCCGGTGCCGCTGGGCGCCGACAGCGATCCGCAGCAGATCCTGCCCGCCGAGACGCTGGCGGTGATGCGCCGGCTCGACTGCTTCATCGTCGAGCATGCCAAGACGGCACGCGCCTTTCTGAAGGCAGCCGGGGTGAGCACTCCGCTGCAGGCGCTGGAACTGCACGAACTGAACGAACACACGCCGGCCGCCCGCATCCCCGAACTGCTGGCACCGCTCGCCGCGGGCCGCGACGTCGGCCTGCTGTCCGAGGCCGGTTGCCCGGCGGTGGCCGATCCCGGCGCCGATCTGGTGGCGGCGGCGCACGCCGCCGGCATCGCGGTCAAGCCGATGGTCGGCCCCAGCTCTATCCTGCTGGCGCTGATGGCTTCCGGACTCGGCGGCCAGCGCTTCTCGTTCAGCGGCTACCTGCCGACGGTGCCCGCCGAACGGCTGGCGGCGCTGCGGGCGCTGGAACAGCGTTCGGCGCGCGATGACGAAACCGTGCTGCTCATCGAAACGCCCTATCGGAACCAGGCATTGATCGAAGCCGCGCTGCAGGCGCTGGCTCCCGGCACGCGATTGCTGATCGCCGCCTCGCTGACGCTGCCGGACGAACGCATCGAAATGAAGACGGTGGCGCAATGGCGCCGCACGCCGCCGTCGCTGCCGAAGGTGCCGATCGTCTTCGGGCTGCGGGCCGAGGCGCGGGGATCGGCGGCGCGCCGCCCGGCGGCGCCCGCCGCTGCCGACGGCGTGCCCGGGCCGGCGCGCCGTTCCGGCCCGCGCGGGCGATCCTAGTTCCGGGGACGGCCTAGTCCTGCTGGTGGCCCTGCTCCGTCAGCGCAGACTCACCGCCTCGCCCAGCGCCCGCACCGAGCGCCCGAGCGTTTCTCCGGTGGCGGCGCCGAAGCGCTTGGCCAGGCGTTCGGCCAGATTGCGCTGCTGAGTGAAGTCGACCACGTCCTCGACCTTGACGACGTCGCGCGCGACCATGTCGAGCGAACCCAGCGCATCGGCCAGCCCCAGCTCTATGCTCCGCGCGCCGGTCCACACCAGGCCGGAGAACAGCTGCGGATCTTCCTTCAGCCGATCGCCGCGCCCCTTCTTGACGGCAGCAATGAACTGCCGGTGGATGTCCTCGAGCAGCTGCTGCGCGTACTGGCGCTGCGCTTCCGGCAGCGGCGAGAAGCTGTCCAGGAAGCCCTTGTTCTCGCCAGCGGTGAGCAGCCGGCGCTCGACGCCCAGCTTCTCCATGGCGCCGGCGAAGCCGAAACCTTCCATGATGACGCCTATCGATCCGACCAGGCTCGCCTTGTCGACGAAGATGCGGTCGGCAGCGGCGGCGACGTAGTAGCCGCCTGACGCGCAGATGTCGTCGATGACCGCGTACAGCGGCGTCTGCGGGTACTTGGCGCGCAGGCGCAGGATCTCGTCGTGGATGATGCCGGCCTGCACGGGACTGCCGCCGGGGCTGTTGATACGCAGCACGACTGCCGCCGTCTTCGTGTCCTCGAAGGCGCTGCGCAGCGCGCTGATGACCTGGTCGGCCGAGGCTTCGCTGTCGGCGGCGATGATGCCCTTCAGGTCGACCAGCGCGGTGTGCCGCAGGATCGACGCCGTCATGTCGCGCGACAGCCAGCCGGTGGCGGCAAGCAGCGCCGTGACGAGCCAGCCGAGAAACAGCAGCTTGAACAGGATGCCCCAGCGGCGCGCGCGGCGCTTTTCCTTCAGCGACTCGAACAGCAGCGCCTCTATCGTCGAGCGCTCCCAGCGCGTGCCGTCCGCCTCCTTGTCGGACGCAAGGCCAGGGGATTCACCGCTCGGGAAGATGTTCTGATTCATCGATACGCCTCGGGACTCGATGGCTGATTGCCAGGTTCAGATCTGCACACGCACCATGCCGTCATGCTCGTCGCAATTCAGCGCGTACAAGTGCGCGCCGCGGCACGGGCCGGCAATGCAGCGGCCGCTCGCGGGCTGGTACACCGCCCCGTGCGTCGCGCAGATCAAGTATAGGCCGGAGTCATCGAAGAACTTGCCGGGCTGCCAGTCGAGCTCCACCGGCACGTGCGCGCAGCGATTCAGGAAGGCATAGACGCGGCCGCGATGACGGACGGCGAAGGCCGCCATCGGCGCGCCGCCGCGCCGCGGATCGGGCCACTCGAAACGCACGCCGTCGCCGCCGTCGGCCAGCGCTTGCGATGCGCAGACTTCGAGCCACGGACGGCCGCCATCGTCGGTACCGTCGTCAGTGCCGTTCATCGCAGCCCCTTCCTCGTCGTGCCGATCACGGCCCCGTCCCGGTCACGACCCCGCACTCAAGCGCGTCAGCAGCGCGTGCCGCAGATCGGCGACGCTCTCGGCCATCGCCAGGGCCGGCTCGGTGCTGAGCTGCTCGCGCGGATGCGCGCCGTAGGTGACGGCAATCGCGCGTGCGCCGGCGGCGCGGGCCATGCCGAGATCGTGCGTCGTGTCGCCGATCATGAGAATCTGTTCCGGCGCCAGCGCCAGCTCCTCGCACAAGTCGTTCAGCATCCATGGATCGGGCTTGGGAATGCCTTCGTCGGCACAGCGCGTGGCGGCGAAACGGCCGCGCCAGTCGAGTTGCAGCAGCGCGCGATCGAGGCCGGCGCGCGACTTGCCGGTGGCAACCGCCAGGCCGACGCCCTGCTGCGCGATCTCGTCGAGCAGCTCCGGGATGCCGCTGAACGGCGCCAGCTTCGCGTCGCGCAGCAGGAAGTGATAGCGGTAGCGCTCCACGTAGGCGGGAATCTGCTCGCGGCCGATCTCGGGTACTGCGTAGCGGATCGCATCCATCAGGCCGAGGCCGATGACGTGCGACGCACGCTCGGCGCTGGGCATGGGCAGGCCGATGTCGACGGCAGCCATCCGGATGGCGTGCGTGATCGCGGCCGTGGAATCGATCAGAGTGCCGTCCCAGTCGAAAACGACCAGGCGGATCGGGGCGTCGGGCATGGTGGCAGGCTCGGTCATGCTGAAGAATCGTTCATGAGGCAGGTCGGCCTCGAGATGAAGCGCTCACGAGGGCGGCTCCGACCGCGGCGGCAGCGGCCATGTCGCGCCGCCGGCAGCCAGCAAAGCGGTGAACGCGTCCGGCAGCGGCGCCTCGACCGTCAGCGGCCGGCCGTGCTCCGGATGATGGATGCCGATCGATGCCGCGTGCAGGTACATGCGCCGGTGTCCGGCGCGGACCAGCGACCGGTTCAGCTCGAAGCGGCCGTACTTGTCGTCGCCGGCGACCGGGCAGCCGCTGTGCGACAGATGGACGCGGATCTGGTGCGTGCGGCCGGTCTCGATGCAGGCCTGGACCAGCGAGAATTCGCCCAGCCCGGGCAGCTCGAAGCGGACCAGGCCGGTGGCTCGCGTCAGCGCTTCCTGCCCGCCCGCCTGCACCGAGACCCGCCGGTCGCCATCGGGCGCCTCGTGCCGATGCAGCGGGAAATTCAGGTTGCGCGTGCGCAGCGGCCAGCGGCCGGCGACGATCGTCAGGTAGCGCTTGTCGGTGCCGCGCTCGCGCAGCTGGCGGTGCAGCGCCACCAGCGCCTGGCGCTTCTTGGCGAGCAGCAGCACGCCGGAGGTCTCGCGGTCGAGCCGGTGCACCAGCTCCAGGAAGCGCTGCTGCGGCCGCGCCGCGCGCAGCTGCTCGATCACGCCGCTGGAGACGCCGCTGCCGCCGTGCACCGCCACGCCGGCCGGCTTGTCGATGGCCAGCAGCGAGTCGTCTTCATACAGGATCGTCAGCCGCTGGGCGAGAACGGCGCGCGAGCGCTGCACGGGGTCCGGGGCGATTGCGCTGGCAGGCCCGGCTGTGGCCGCCGTACCGGACGGGCGCGGCGCACCCGCATCAGCTCGCGCCCGCCCGCCCGCGCTCGCCGCGGCGCCCGCCGCCGCTGCCGCCCCCACCGTCGCTGCCACGGCGTCGCGCACAGGCGGCAACCGCAGCTCGTCGCCGCCGGCCAGCCGGTACTCGGCCGGCTGCCGCTTGCCGTTCACCCGCACCTGCCCGCTGCGGATCAGCCGGTGCAAATGGCTTTTCGGCACGCCCGGCCACAGCCGCAGCAGGAAATTGTCCAGCCGCCGGCCGGCGTCGTCGGCGTCCACGGTCATCCGGCTGACGACCGCCGTATCGATCGATCCGGCCGTCCGTCCGGCAGAGCCCGTCTCAGGTTTTGTGCCTAAGCTGTTCAAGTTGCTATACTTTCAGCGTCGTGCACGAACCCGGCCCGACTGGATCGGCGCACCCGCACCCGGAGCGCCGTCTCGAAGCACGCGAGCCGCCTGGCTGCCGTCGTCGATTGTTCCGACGGCCCGGCGCGGGCTTCGCGGCCGCGAGAACCGATTGTACCGGGCGTGCCGCAGTGACGAGGAAACGGCGCCTCATCGATGCCTTCGCGTCCGCGGCACTGCGGTGACGACAAAAAAGAACATATGAACCGCGGTTTCTTCCCGTTCGACGGGAGAAACGCGGGACGAAGCGGAATCTTCCGAGAAGAATGCATGCGATCTGCCCCAAGAACGGCAGGTCGATCGAGTCAGTGCGGTCCCTGAAACCCATGTCTGCGCCCCCCGCCATCACCGCGCCCGGCCCTTTGCCGGCGGTGAGACGCGCGCCTGCACCGGTTCCGGCGCGGCGCGCGTAGCGCCGCTTTCCGCCCGAAGCTTCGTTCCTTCTTCTCTGCACGCTCCGCCTCGGCCCGCTGGCCGATGCGCGCCGCCACGCCCTTAGGCGCGTCACGGAGTCATTTGCATGAAGCGAATGCTGTTCAATGCCACGCATGCCGAAGAGCTGCGCGTGGCCATCGTCGACGGCCAGAAGCTGATCGACATCGACATCGAATCCGCGGGCCGCGAGTCCCGCAAGAGCAACATCTACAAGGGCGTCGTCACCCGCGTCGAACCCAGTCTGGAGGCGTGTTTCGTCAACTACGGCGAGGAGCGCCACGGCTTCCTGCCGTTCAAGGAAATCTCCAAGGCCTACTTCAAGCCCGGCACCGAGGTGTCGCGCGCGCGCATCCAGGATGCGATCAGCGAAGGCCAGGAAGTCATCGTCCAGGTCGACAAGGAGGAACGCGGCAACAAGGGCGCCGCGCTGACCAGCTTCATCTCGCTGGCCGGCCGCTATCTGGTGCTGATGCCGAACAATCCGCGCGGCGGCGGCGTCTCGCGCCGCGTCGAAGGCGAGGACCGGCAGGAACTGCGCGAAACCATGGACAAGCTCGACTATCCGTCGGGCATGAGCCTGATCGCGCGCACGGCCGGCATCGGCCGCGCCGCGGAAGAGCTGCAGTGGGATCTGAACTACCTGCTGCAGCTTTGGAAGGCCATCGAATCGGCCGCCGGCTCGGCGCCGGGGCCGTTCCTGATCTATCAGGAGTCGAGCCTGGTGATCCGCGCAATCCGCGATTACTTCACCGCGGATGTCGGCGAGATCCTGATCGATACCGACGACATCTACGAACAGGCTCGGCAGTTCATGAGCCACGTGATGCCTGACACGGTCAACCGCGTCAAGCGCTATCGCGACGACACGCCGCTGTTCTCCCGCTTCCAGATCGAGCACCAGATCGAGACCGCGTATTCGCGCGTCGTGCCGCTGCCGTCGGGCGGCGCGGTGGTCATCGATCACACCGAAGCGCTGGTCGCGATCGACGTCAACTCGGCGCGCTCCACCAAGGGCGCCGACATCGAGGAAACGGCGCTGCGCACCAATCTCGAGGCGGCCGACGAGGCCGCGCGCCAGATGCGCCTGCGCGACCTGGGCGGCCTGATCGTCATCGACTTCATCGACATGGAGAGCGCGAAGAACCAGCGCGAAGTCGAACAGCGGCTGAAGGACGCGCTGCACTACGACCGCGCGCGCGTCCAGACCGGCAAGATCTCGCGCTTCGGGCTGATGGAACTGTCGCGCCAGCGGCTGCGCCCGGCGCTGAACGAGGGCACGCACATCACCTGCCCGCGCTGCAACGGCACCGGCGTGATCCGTGACGTCGAGTCGTCGGCGCTGCACATCCTGCGCGTGATCCAGGAAGAGGCGATGAAGGAGAACACCGCCGCCGTGCATGCGCAGGTGCCGGTGGACGTCGCCACCTATCTGCTCAACGAGAAGCGCAGCGAGCTGAACAAGCTCGAGGCGCGGCTGCGCATCGAGATCGTGCTGATTCCCAACAAGCACCTCGAGACGCCGCACTACAAGACCGAACGCCTGCGCCACGACGACGAGCGGCTGGCCAACTATCGCGCCAGCTACGCGCTGGCCGACACGCCGCCCGAGGACAGTTCCTACCTCGACGAGAAGCTGCAGCCGCCCAAGCCGCGCCAGGAGGCCGTGGTCAAGGGCATCACGCCCGATCAGCCGCCGCCGGTGCCAGTGCCGGTGCCGGCCGCCGTTCCCGCGCCGATGCCGGCGCCCGCCGCGGCCCGTGCCGCGAGCGTCGAGCCGGGCTCCAGTAGCGAACAAGGCCTGCTCGGCCGCATCCTGGGCTGGTTCCGCAGCAAGCCGGCGAACGAAGCCAGCGCCGCCGCGCCGGCAGCCGCTGCCGCCGGTGAAGCCGCCGAGAGCGGCCGCCGCACGCGCGACGGCCGTGAACGGCGCGACACACGCGACGGCGGACGCGGCCAGCGCGGTGCCGGACGCGGCGAGGGCCGTGGCGAAAGCCGTGGCGAGGGCCGGAGTGAGAGTCGCGGCGAAGCGCGCGCCGAAGGCGGCGAACGCGAAGCGCGCGCACCGCGCGAAGGACGCGGACGCAACAGCGATCGTCGCGACAACCGGGAGCGCGAAGCGCGCGACGGCCAGCCGCGCGAAGCACGGGACAATCGCGAGCCGCGCGAAGGCCGCGAACCGCGTGAACCGCGCGAGGGTCGCGAGCGCGAGGGTCGCGAGCGTGAAGGCCGCGAATCCCGAGAGGGTCGCGAGGGCCGCGAGCTGCGCGACGGACGCGAGGGCCGCGACGGCCGCGAAGCACGCGACCGCCGTGGCGATCGCGACGGGCAGTCGCGCGAAACCCAGGGCGCGACTCGTGACGGACAGCGCGAAGGCGCGCGTGAAGTCGGCCGCGAAGGCAGTCGCGAAGGCGGCCCACGCGAGCCGCGGCGCGGCCGCGAGCGTCGCGGCGATGCCGCGCGCGCCGAGGGTGTCACCCCGCTGACCGACGCGTCCGGCATGCCGGACGCGACGGCACCGCAGACGACCGCTGCCGGCGCGATCGCAGCAGCCGGCAGTCTGGCCGCCGCAGGCATCGGCAGTGCCGATACCGGCACGCCGGGCCTGAGCGAAACCGGCATGCCGGCTCGTCCGCCAGTCGGTGAAGCGACCGGAGAAGCAGCCGGCGAAGTCACTCATGCCGGTGAGGCCGATGCGCTGCCCGCAGAGGGTGCCGCCGACGGCGAGGAGCGGCCCCGCAGCCGCAACCGCCGCCGCCGCGGTCGCCGCGGCGACCGAGAAGGCAGCCGCGACGGCGAAGGGGAAGCCCTCGAATCGCCGGATGGCGACACCTCGGCAGCCGGCGCGACGTCGGTGGGTACCGCCTTGCCGGGCGTCAGCCAGGGCATCGCGGCGCTGGCTGATGACAGCACCGGGCCGGCGAGCGCCGCTCGTCCTGCCGCGGTCGAGGCTCCGGCCACGACCGAGGCTGTGGCCCCGGCGGCCTCCGCGGCCTTCGCGCCTTCGACGGCTTCCGCCGACGACGCCGACGCGGAAACGCCTGCTCGCGAGGCGCTGCAGACCAGCCTGCCGTTCGCGGCGCCGGCCCAGCCCGCGGCATCGATCGCCGTCCCCGTGGCTGCCGAACCTGCCGCCGCGCCGCGCGCGGTGATCGTCCCCGCTCCGGCGGATGCGGACGATGCGGCGGCCCGCCCGGCTGCTGCCGCGCCGGATACGCCGCCGCATACGGCAGCGGCCGGCCCGGCGCCGGCACCGGTGCAGGCCAGCGCCCAGCCCGAGGCCCTCGCGGCTGTCGAGCCGTCCCCGGCGAGCGAACCGTCCACGGCGGCCACGCCCACGGCTCCCGCCGCCACCGCCGCCGAGCTAAACGCGGTCGTTGCCGACGCCGGGCTGCAATGGGTCGAGACCAAGGCGTCGACGTTCGAGCCCGAACCGGAGCCGGTAGTGCGCGCGCCCCGCCCGCCGCGCGTGCGCAAGCCGCGCGCAGCGGCCGCTGCCGAGCCGCTGCAGCAGGTCGAGACGCGCCCCGGCGACGAGGCCTGAGCAGGTCCGCGCGGGAACCTGGCGTTCCCGCGCCCGGCGGCGGCAAGAGATGCCGCGGCGGCACGGGAATGCCTGCGCTTACCCGTGACGCCGAAGTGGCGCGCGCCGCCGGCGTTACCATGGAGGTCTCGCCGAAGCGCGCTGCTCTGGCCGAAACCGCCGCAATGACCGAACGGATCATTCCCCTCGCCGACCACCGCTACCAGGCGGCGGTACCGGCGATTCCATCCAACGCCCCGCCCCCGTCGGGCCGGCTGGCGGATACGCGTGGCCGCCGCCTGCATGATCTGCGCATCTCGGTCACCGATCGCTGCAACTTCCGCTGCACGTACTGCATGCCGAAGTCGGTGTTCGACAAGGAATACGCATTCCTGCCGCATGCCGCGCTGCTCAGCTTCGAGGAGATCACGCGGCTGGCACGGCTGTTCGTCGCGCACGGCGTCGAGAAGCTGCGCCTGACCGGCGGCGAGCCGCTGCTGCGCAAGAACGTCGAGCGGCTGATCGGCATGCTCGCCGAGCTGCGCACACCGCAGGGCCAGCCGGTCGAGTTGACGCTGACCACCAACGCCTCGCTGCTGAAGCGCAAGGCGCGCGCGCTGCGCGACGCCGGCCTCAAGCGCGTCACGGTCAGCCTCGATGCGCTGAATGACGCCGTTTTCCGCCGCATGAACGACGTCGACTTCCCCGTCGCCGACGTGCTTGCCGGCATCGACGCCGCCGACGCGGCCGGACTGCGGCCGCTGAAGATCAACATGGTGGTCAAGAAGGGCGTCAACGACGGCGAGATCCTGCCGATGGCGCGCCACTTCCGCGGCAGCGGCCACGTCCTGCGCTTCATCGAGTTCATGGACGTGGGCAGCTCCAATGACTGGCGCCTCGACGACGTGCTGCCCAGCCGCGCGGTCGCGCAGCTGATCGACGCCGCCTTCCCGATCGAACCGCTGCAGGCGAACTACGTGGGCGAAGTGGCCGAGCGCTGGCGCTACCGCGACGGCGCCGGTGAGATCGGCCTGATCTCATCGGTCACGCAGCCGTTCTGCGGCACCTGTACCCGCGCGCGGCTGTCCACCGAAGGCAAGCTGTACACCTGTCTGTTCGCCACCGAAGGCCACGATCTGCGCGCGCTGCTGCGCGGCGGCTACAGCGACGAGCAGATCGCCGCGGCGTTGGGCGCGCTGTGGTCGGCGCGCACCGATCGCTATTCGGAGCTGCGTTCGGCGGGCACGCGCGAGCTGCGGCGGATCGAGATGTCGTACATCGGCGGCTGAACTGCTGCCGCCGTCTCCGGCCGCGCGCCCGAACGCCATGTCGCCCCCCTCGCGCCCCTTGCCCCCTTCGGCCTGCGCCGCTCCGCCGTGCGCTGCTCCGCCGTGCGCTGCTCCGCCGTGCGCTGCTCCGCCGTACGCTGCTCCGCCGTGCACTGCTCCACTCAGCGCCGCTCCGTCCCGCTACGTCCTGCCCGAATCCGTTCGCACGCAGATCACCGGCGTCATCCTGGCCGGCGGGCTAGGCCGGCGCATGAATCCGGATGGCGGCGCACGCAACAAGGGTCTGCTGCCGTTCCACGGGCGGCCGCTGGCAAGCCACGTCATCGAGCGGCTGGCGCCGCAGGTGGCGGGCCTGCTGATCAATGCGAATCGCGATCTGGCGGCCTACCGCGGCTTCGGCTGGCCGGTCGTCGAGGATGCGATACCGGGTTTCGCAGGCCCGCTCGCCGGCCTGCACGCCGGGCTGCTCGCTGCGCAGACGCCATACGTCGTCACCGCCCCCTGCGATGCGCCGCTGCTGCCCGCCGATCTGGTCATGCGGCTGGACACGGCGCGGCGCAGCGCCGGCGTGCGCGTGGCAGTGGCGCGCGTGCAAGGCCGGCTGCAGCCGGCTTTCGCGCTGCTGGACCGCGGTCTGGCCGATGCGCTGGCCGCTCATCTGCGCGACGGCGGACGGCGTGCCGGTCAATGGCTGTGCTCGTTGCCTCATGCAACGGCGGATTTCGATGATCCGCAGGCCTTCGTCAATCTGAACACCCCGCAACAGCTCGTGGAGAACGCTTCCTCATGACGGCCCCGCTGTCCTTCGCCGATCTCGACAGTTGCCTGACGCAGGCGGATACCGGCGGCGCACTGTCGGTCGGACAGGTGCGCAGCGCCATCAACCGCTGCATCACGCCGGTTCGCGGCATCGAGCGCGTCGCGCTGCGCAGCGCGCTGGGCCGCGTGCTGGGCCGCGCACTGACCTCGCCGATCGACGTCCCGTCGCACGACAATTCCGCCATGGACGGCTACGCGCTGCGGGCCGCCGATCTGGCGGCCGACGGCGAGACGCGGCTGCGCATCGCCGGCGCCGCGCTGGCCGGTGCGCCGCTGGATGCTCCGCTCGCCGCCGGCCAGGCCGTGCGCATCATGACCGGCGCAATGCCGCCGGTCGGCGCCGACACCATCGTCCCGCAGGAACTGGTGCGCGCCGACGCCGGCTGGCTCATCGTGCCCCCCGGCCAGCGAACGGGCCAGCATCTGCGCCGCCGCGGCGAAGACCTGCGCGCCGGCAGCGAGGCCCTGCCCGCGGGACGACGGCTGACCCCGGCGGACCTGGGCCTGCTGGCCTCGCTGGGCGTCGCAGAGGTGCCGGTGCGGCGCCGCGTCCGCGTCGCCTTCTTCTCGACCGGCGACGAGCTGCGTTCGATCGGCGAGCCGCTGGCACCCGGCCAGGTCTATGACAGCAACCGCTACACGCTGTGGAGCATGCTGCAGCGGCTGGGCGTCGACGTCGTCGACCTCGGCGTGGTGGCGGATTCGCCGGCGGACCTCGAAAGCGCGATGCGCGAGGCAGCCGGCTGCGCCGACGCGATCATCTCGTCCGGCGGCGTCTCGGTCGGCGACGCCGACTATACGCGGCAGGTCATGGCCCGGCTCGGCGAGGTCCGCTTCTGGTCGCTGGCCATGCGCCCCGGCCGGCCGATGGCCTTCGGCCGCATCGGCGAGGCCTGCTACTTCGGCCTGCCCGGCAATCCGGTGGCGGTGATGGTGACGTTCTACGTCGTCGTCCGCGACGCGCTGCTGCATCTGGCGGGTGCCGAGCCCCGGCCGCTGCCCTTGATCGCGGCAAGCGCCGCCGGCCCCATCGCCAAGCGTCCGGGCCGCGCCGAATATCTGCGCGGCTGCCTGGAGACCGACGGCACCGGCCAGGCCTGCGTGCGGCTCACCGGCCACCAGGGCTCGGGCGTGCTGCGCTCGATGTCCGAAGCCAATTGCCTGGTCGTGCTGGGCCACGACCGCGGCGCGGTTGCCGCCGGCGAGACCGTGGCCTGCCTCGCCTTCGACGGCCTCATTTGAGCAAACGGCGCATGGCGCGCGCGCTGCCGGAGCGCCGTACGCTGCTCGCGCAGCGCCTCCCCGTCAGCGCTGCGACAGCGTCCGCCAGTTCAGACCCGGGCTGACCACCGACCCGCGCGGCAGGCCGCTGATCTGTCCGACCGAAGCGCCGACGCTGTTCGCGTTCGCGCCGCTGGTCAGCACCATCATCTTGCCCTGCACCGCTACGATCTGGCTGCCGGTGGTGCTGCTGCGATGCGACTGGATGGCGTTGCCGGACGCATCGGCGATCATCGTCTTGGCGACCAGGCCGGTCGGCCGCACCGACACCGCATAGGTGTTCGTCTCGAACACGTTCTCGCAGCCGCTGACGCCCGGCATGGTGCCGGTCCATGAGACGAAGTCGCGTTCGCCGGTGATCTCGTTCAGCACGCGCTCGCCGTTCTCGGGCAGGTCGAAGTACCAGCCCATCGGCGTCGAATCGGACATCCGCGTCCCGGCGAGCAGGCTGCTGACGGCCTGCATTTGCGCGCGCCCGACCGGCAGCGAGCCGCTGGCGGGCAGGGACTCGGAGATGCCGGTTTCGGGCGTCGTATCCCAGCGGCGCGCGGCGCGTCCATCGCGGATCGCGTACAGCGTCTGCGTCTGCGCGCTCGACTTGTCGCTCGAATGCAGCAGCCGTCCCGTGCCGACGAACACCCAGCGCTTCGAGGTCAGCGGCTCCGTGACGATGTACGGGCGGCTGGTCACCGGCTGCGGCACTCCGCTGACCGCAAGCTGCGCGAAGGCCGCGGTCGGCGATGCGAAGGCAGTGCTCGAGTTGGTGGTATCTATGCGCCAGACGTTGCCCTTCAGGTCGCCGCCGTAAACTTCGGTGACCGTGCCGTCCTCCTGCACCGGAATGAAGCCGCGCACGTGCGCGAAGCCGGCCGGATCGGTGCGGCTGCCGACGGGCAGTGCGACCTTCTCGAGCACGGCGCCGGTCTGCGCGTTGAGCACGAACAGGAAGCCGCCGCCGCTGCCTTCAGCCCCCACCGCGCGGCCGCCGACGCGTTCGTTGGTGCCGGTAGGATTCAGCAGGTTGTTGTATCCGGAGGCCACCATCACGACCCAGCCGTGGTTCGCCGTCTTGGCGACGATGGGCCGCCCGTAGACGAAGCCCAGGTCGGGATCGGTGAACTCCCACAGCAGCTGGCCCGCCGCCTCGGCCTCGCTGCTGATGCTGTCGGCCCGCGTGACGTCCAGCGCGTAGACCATGCGGCCACCCTTGCCCAGCCCGCCGACCAGGATGGTGCGCCAGTCCGACGACGCCGAGTCGACCGAACTGGTGGGACCACCGGTGCGCGCGAAGTCGACGTCCCACAGCGTGGGCGTCGCATCGACGTAGTAGCGGTGCTCATAGCCGGCCAGCGCCAGCGCGCGCAGCCCATCGCTCGACGGCGTCGAAGGCTGCGACGGGCCGTCGAACAGCGCGCTGGGAACATAGGCCCACAGCTCGCGGCCGCCGCCGCTGGTGATCGAGCTGGCGTCGAAGGCGTGCAGCATGCCGTCGTTGGCGGCGACGTACAGGATCTGCTTGCGGCTCGCCTTGCTCGTCACGTAGGCCTTGTAGCCGGGGTTGTAGCGGTCGCCCAGCCCGACGCTGCGCTGCGTCGCCAGCACGCCGCTGGCATTGACGATGTCGCCCAGCAGCGTCGTGCGCGGCCGATACAGCGCCGCGTTGACGTTCAGCGATGCATTGGCCACCGTCAGGTCGCCGCGCAGCCAGCGCAGCGCATCGCTGCGCTCGGTGGCGGTGCTGCCCAGCGTCTCCTGCTGATAGGTGCTGAGCTGGTTCAGCCGAAAGGGCACGCCCGAGACCGCCGTCGCGCTGGTGGCGCTGGGGATGCCGGTGAAGATGCGGCGTCCGTTGTCCCAGCCGTTGCCCGCCGCCTGCGTGTCCAGCGCCAGCCAGTTCGGTACCGGCAGGAAGGTGAGCGTGCCGTCCGCGGCGACGTTCGACTTCGAGACGACGATGTTGCCACTCCAGTCGTTCGAGTTGAAGCGCGACTGGAACACGGCCGTGTCGGTGCTGATCGTCGCCGACGTAAAGGTCGCGCGGCTGCCCGACTGGATCTGCCGGATGATGTCGATGAACGCCTGCCGCAGACCCTTGTCGATCAGGTCGGGGCGGCTGCCGCGGAAGTAGTTGTCCGGATCGCCGTCGTCGTTAGCATCCCAGACGAACTTGTTCGCCGGGACGCCGTTCTCGTTGACATCGTCGAAGCCGCCGTACTTGCCGCCGAGCCAGTACTGGTTCTTGCCGTCCCAGCTGCCCGGCTCGCGCACGTCGACGAAGTAGCTGCGCACCGTCTGCTTGCCGCCCAGATCAGGGCGGATGTCGGTCGTATTGGCCCAGTACGCCAGGCCCGCCACGCCGAGGCTGCCCTGCTGCGAAGCGCTGGACATGGTCCGCGTGACGGTCGGCTCCAGGCCGAGGATCTTGTTGATCCAGGTCTGCGCGTTGACGGTGCCGGCGTCGCCCGACACCTCGGCCGGCATCGCCGGCTTGCCGGTGGCGTCGCCCATGCCCGGCAGGTTGTTGTCCCGCCAGGTCGACGAGTCGCCGATGCTGATCGTGAAGTTCTTCTGGCAGCGGTTGATGATCGGGTCATCCCAGGCGGTGATCACCGGGAAGCCGTCCTTCATCGTCGCCGTCAGGTTGGCGACGTAGTTGGCCACCGGGGCCCGCTTGCCGCGCAGGTAGCGCAGGCCCTCGTAGTACATCTCCGAGAACCAGTCGTGCGTCTTGTACGCGGCACCGCTGGACGTGCCGTCGGCGCGCAGTCCGTTGTTGCCGAACTCGTTCAGGTAGTTGATGACGCCGCTGCGGCTGACCGACGATGCGGACGCGTCGGTGGCATCGGGATTGCCGACCTGGACGCCGGTGGCGGCATCCCATTCGGTGTTCGGATTGACGATAGGCACCGTATTCAGCGCCGACGAACCGTTGATCGGAATCTGCGGGCCGACCGACTTCATCCGCGACCTCAGCACGCCGCCGTCGCGCTTGTCGCTGTCGCTGTCGTTGACATAGGCCACGACGCCGAAGCGCAGCCGGTCGCTGTACTCCTGGATCAGTCCGATCGGCTTGTACGTGCGGCCGACGCCGCTGCCGTAGGCCTTGCAGTTGGCCTCCAGCCCGACTGACGGATCGCAGACCTTGACCGCCATGCGCACGTTCAGCACCTTGGTGCTGTTGGCGGTCTGCCAGTCGCCCTCGAACGAATTGTCGTCGAAGTTGTTGTTGCCGAATGCGAACTGCACGCGCTGCCCGCCGCCGCCGACCTTCACATACAGGTTGCCGGTCGACACCTTGTTCGGTTTCGGAATCGCACCGGTGCCCGCCAGGCTGGCCAGCGTGTTCGCCGGAATGGTGACGCCGCCCACCGTCAGGTTGCTCGACGAAATCCGCTTGACCGGGAAGTACGAGTCCCGATCACTGTTCGACTTGACCAGGATCGTCTCGCTGCTGGTGTCGCGGCTGCGCGTGCCGCCGGTCAGCGTCTTGCGGAAGTTGTCCAGCGCCGAGCCGGTGGACCAGTTCAGGAAGTTGCCGCTCCACTCGCTATTGGCGCCGTTGCAGGAGGCGGGCTGGCCGACGTTGGGAATCCGCGCCGGCACGAAGGCGCCGCGGCCGCCGTCAGCGCCGGGACTGTAGATGTAGCACTTCGTAGGATCGAAATAGCCCTGGTACGTGCGCGCATGGAAGTAGCAGACGCTGCGGCTCGACAGCGTGCCGGGGCAGCCGGTGCCGGCCGCACTGGTGAAGGGGCCCTCGTCGCTGTACGCATGCGTGATGCCGGTCGGAAACTCGACCGACAGCGTCAGCAGCACATTGCCGGGAAAGTTGTTCTCGGTGGTCAGCGGTGCGTTGGCCAGCGGCGTAGGCGTCGATGCGCTGACGTCGGCCCTGACCGGCGGCAGCATCTGCACCTGCATGGCCAGCACCGTGACAAGCGCGACGGCGCGTCCCGTGCGACTCGAAGCGGAACTCATGGCTTTACCCGCCCTCTTTCAATAGACCGAAAAGTATTCCTGGGCGAACGTAGGCGCCGCCTGATTCGGCTGGTCGACGCGCACGGTGACGCGGAACACCACTGCCTCGTCGAAGCGCGCACCGCTGCTGTCGGCATTGCTCGAGCCGGACGGCGTATGCAGATCGACCGCCACGTGGCAGAACTCGCGCCGCGGCGCCTGATTGGCCAGCAGCGGATCGCACATGCGTTCGATCAGGTAGTTGACGACGACGCCGTTCTGCGTAGGCACGGCCGGTGCCTGGTAGACCGCGCGGAACTTGGCCGACTTGAACTCGGAGTTGTCGTCCGGATCACGCGCCAGCACGTTCGGGATGCCGCCGTCGTCGGCGTCCAGCGGCGCGGCCACGTAGTTCAGCGCCAGCTGGTTGCTGTTGGCCGTGGCCGTGGCCAGCCGTTCGCGCGCCATCTGGACCGCGGCGGCCACGCCCAGCTCGGCCTGGTTGACCGCATCCATCCGCACCGCCACGTTGCCGGCCACCAGCACCGAGCTGTCCGACGAACGCACGGTCGCCACTGCGGCGATGGCCAGCGCCAGCAGCAGGATCAGCGCAATCAGAATCGTCGCGCCGCGCTGCGCGCCGCGCCGACGGCAGGGTCGCTGCGCACGTCTGCAGGTCGGTTTCGATCCGGCGGGCATCATCAGCGCATCGCCTTCATCAGCGGCAGCGCCGAACCGGCCATGCCGGCGCTGCGCAGGTTGAACGTGTATTCGATCGCGCGCGCACGATGCAGCGTGTCGCTGACCGTGTAATCCTCGGCGGTGGCGCCGGGCACGCTGCCGAACAGTGTGGCAGTCGGTGTCGCCGCCGGCTCCTGCCCCTGCCGGATCACCTGCCGCACCACCAGGCCGATGCGCAGCGCGGCGATGCGCCGCATGCGCTCGGCTGCCTGCGGCGTGCCAGCAGTCAGGCTTTCGTAGGCGAAATCGCCGGTCGGCGTCACCCAGCGGTCGACCACGCCGTCGGGATCCACGCTACCGCCGGCGCCGCCGTCATCGACGCCGTACAGCGCGCGCAGCACGATGACATTGTCGGCAATCACGCGCGGCGTCATCGTCCCCTGGAACAGATCCAGGCCGACCAGGCGCCGCGTCCCGTCGTCGACTGCGTACAGATCGAACTGCGGCGCCATGCCCAGGCTGGACAGCGTGCCAGGCCGCTCATCCAGCGTCCAGCCCAGCGTAGCGCCGCTGGCCAGCGTCACCAGGACCGAGCCTTCCGGATTGGCCATGGTGCGCGCCGGCGCGCTTTCGATCTGCGCCACCGTGCACGGCCGGCCGAACAGCCCGGTGCTCTCGACGCCGATCACCCACTCCTGCGCGCGCAGGCTCAAGGTGGTGGGGACCTCGACCAGGCCGGGCGCCGATTCCTGATCGACCTTGATGGTGGTGCCCAGCCCCGAGCCCGAGCCGCGCAGCAAGGCGATGCGATGCGAGTCGCTGCCGGCAACCTGCTGGATCAGCACCGGCGCGAAGCGCATCGTGCCGCCCACCGGCAGCGAGTCGAACGGCGCCGGCAAGGCCAGCGCACCGAGCGACTGGCCCGACGGCAGCTGACCGCCCAGCGCGCACCCGTACGAGCTGGGCGTGCCGGCCGAGACCGTCGTGATCGTCTCTATCATGCCGCCCTGCTGCACGTTCGACGACGCGCTGCGCGCCAGATCGTCGAACAGGTACAGCGAGTAGGCACCCGCCTGCGCCGTGTCGTTGCCGCCGACCACGGCGCGGCGATTGGCATCCTGCAAGCCCAGCGTCTGCACCATGGCGAGCAGCGCGATAGTGCCTATCACCAGTGAGATCAGCAGCTCGACCAGCGAGAAGCCGGCCGCGGACGCAGGTGCCGGCTTCATGGATGGAACGCCGTGGAACTGCGGTAGACGCGCGCGTCGGGGTCGTTGGGCCCCTGCCAGCCGATAGTCAGGTTGACGACGTTGGCCAGGACGCCCGGCTGAACCGTGAAGGTATTCGCCGTCACGTTGACCGTGCCGGTGGGCAGAGTCTCCTGCACCTGCGTCGTCAGCTCGCTGACCATGGTCGCGTTCAACACGAAGGGACTGCCCAGCGCCAGCTGCCGCTCGCCGTCGGCGCGGGCCGCCGACAGGAACTCACTGGCCAGCGCCGCAGCAATCGTCTGATCCACCGAGGACTTGCCGCGCGTCACCATGGACGCGTTCAGCGCCAGCAGGCCGAGCGCGCCGATCGCGAACAGCACGACGGCGATCAATACCTCGATCAGCGCCGAGCCTTGCTGGCACCGGTCCGATTGCAGATTGTTCAGCTGCATGCGAAGGGGCTTCCCGAAGTGGCGGCCGGATCGCAGCTCGCGCTGGCTCCGCCGGGCCGCACCAGCACCCGCAGCGGCCGGCCCTTGCTGCCGCTGTCGGCGATGGCGACCGCGAGGTCACCGGCCGGCGCGGCATTGCCGGCCGAGTCCTCGCTGAGGCGGCCGAATGCGTCGAACGAAAAGATGCTGCGATCCGCCGTGATCGTGACCTGCGGCGTCTGCGTCTGTCCGGCGAATCCCTGCAGCAGCTCGAAGCCGCCGCCGGCCTGCTCGGCCCGGATCACCCAGTTGCGACCCGCCGCCGTCGCGGTGACGGTGGCGCTGGTCGGCGCGCTGTCCGTGAGCACCAGCTCGACGCGCCGGTTGCGCTTCATGGCTTCCATCTGCGCCACGCGCAGGCCGTTGCGCAGGCTGTCGGAGGCCGACCGGATCTGCGTGTTCGCCAGAAAGCCGCTGAAGCTGGGCGCAGCCGCCGCGACGAGGATGGCGAAGATCAGCATCGTGATCGCCATCTCGACCAGGGTCAGCCCATGCTGTCGCGCCTTGCTGAGCATCGTGCCGCCTATTTCGTAATCCAGGCCGTGGTGCTGGTGCGTCCGCTCCACGGCGCTGCCGCCGGCGTGGCGGTCGTGGCGCGCACGTTGGCCTGGTTCAGCGTGAAGACGAAGCCGTTGGTTGTGCCCGAATTGCCGGTCGCCGTCAGCGTATAGCTGTTGGCATTGGCCGAAGCGCAGGTGAAGCTGAAGTACTGCGTCGCCGTCGGCGCGGCAATGCCGCAGGCGCCGCCCGCATTGCGGTACGAGCGGTTGTCGAAATAGAACTGCTCCATCCGGATGCGCCAGTCGCTGAGCGCGGCATGGCCGTCATTGAGCGCCGAACGCGTCACGTAGACGGTATAGCTCGGGTAAGCGACGGCCGCGAGCAGGCCGATGACCGCTACCACGATCATCAACTCGATCAGCGTGAAGCCCGCCTGTCTTGATTGCATCGAACCGATCCTTTCGTTCAGATGCGAATCTATCGGTCGGCTTCAGAAGTCAGGAAAGGCGATACGACGGAAGGCAGGCGGCGGGCGACGAAAGTCGTCAGAAAGCGGTCCAACGGTCGGCGGGGGCAGCCATACAGTGGCGGCAGCGAGCCTCGAGTTGTGACGTGCCTGGACTGTGGCTGCAGCGCGCCTGGACTGTGACGACCAGACAGCTGGCTGCAGGCGCCGCTAGCTTTTCTTCAGCACGCCACCCTGTTGCAGGGAGCGGCAGGCGCGGGTCGGCGGGCGGGATGGCGCAGGGCAGTCGGCCCAAAGGGCCGACCGCCGCATCCATCCCGCCCGCCGACCCGCGCCTGCCGCTCCCCGCTGAATCAGCGACGATGCGACAAGGGCCCCGGCAAACTCGCATAGAACGCCGCGAGATTCTCGACATCAGCCCGCGACAGCTGCTTGGCCATCGCACCCATGATCGCGTTCTTGCGCTGATCGGTCTGGTAGTCGAGCATCGCGCGCCGCAGGTAGTCGGCATGTTGGCCGGCCAGCCGCGGATACGACGGGTCGATCGGAGTGTTGCCGTCCTTGCCGTGGCAGCTGGCACAGACCTGGTCGGCTTTCTGCCGGCCCTGTTCGATGTCTGCGGCGTGCGCGAACAGCGGTGCGGCGAGCAGCGTTCCCAGCACGGCGGCAGCAACGGAGTTGCGGGACTTTTTCATGATCTTCGATCCGAGCGGCATCTTCACTTGCTTCCGTAGTACGCCGCCAGATCGGCGATGTCTTCGTCGCTGAGGCTGCCGGCGATGGCACGCATCGTCGGATGGCTGCGGTCGCCCTTCTTGTACGCCTGCAGCGCCGCCGCGATGTAGGGCCCGCTCTGGCCGGCGATCATCGGCACCTGATAGACGTTCGGGAACGATGCCTTGTACCCGGGAATGGCATGACAGCCGATGCACATCGAGATCTTGGTCTTGCCGGCTTCGGCGTTGCCCTGGGCCGCGGCGGCCAGCGGAAGCAGCGCGACAGCCAGACCGATGGCGGACAGCAGTTTGTTGGACATGGCGTTCTGACGTGATGGAAATCGAAAGCAGAAACTCGGACGGCAACGTCGGACGGCAGCGGCGCGGACGACGGCCGTCCGGCGAACGGCGGCACACCGACGATCCGACACCCCGAGCCGAGGCCCTTGAGCAGCGCCCCTCAAGTGCTTGTTTTCTAAACAAAACTTCGATTCTATCGGAGACCGGGCATACGCGTCCAGTCGACCCCCGATCCAGGCGCGCTGGCTCGCCCTCCATCCCGTATACTCGTCCGATTACGACCAAGACCAACATCATGCGATTCCAGGGTACCGATTCCTACGTCGCGACCGACGATCTGAAGCTCGCCGTCAATGCCGCGATCCAGTTGCAGCGCCCGCTGCTGATCAAGGGCGAGCCCGGCACCGGCAAGACGATGCTGGCCGAGGAAGTCGCCGCCGCGCTCGACATGCCGCTGCTGCAATGGCACATTAAGTCGACCACGAAGGCGCAGCAGGGCCTGTACGAATACGACGCCGTCTCGCGGCTGCGCGACTCGCAGCTCGGCGAGGAGCGGGTGAAGGACATTCACAACTACATCATCAAGGGTGTGCTGTGGCAGGCCTTCGAGTCGGAGCGGCCGGTCGTGCTGCTGATCGACGAGATCGACAAGGCCGACATTGAGTTCCCCAACGACCTGCTGCGCGAGCTCGACCGGATGGAGTTCTACGTCTACGAGACGCGGCAGCTGGTGCGCGCCCGCCACCGGCCGGTGGTAATGATCACGTCGAACAACGAAAAGGAGCTGCCGGACGCGTTCCTGCGCCGCTGCTTCTTCCACTACATCAAGTTCCCGGACAAGGAGACGATGCAGGCCATCGTCAACGTCCATTTCCCGAACCTGAAGAAGCAGCTGCTGAAGGAAGCGCTGGAAGCCTTCTTCCAGATCCGCGAGCTGCCGGGCCTGAAGAAGAAGCCGTCGACGTCGGAGCTGCTCGACTGGCTGAAGCTGCTGGTGGCCGAGGACATCCCGCCGGAAGCGCTGCGCTCGCAGGACAGCAAGGCCGCCATCCCGCCGCTGCACGGCGCGCTGCTGAAGAACGAGCAGGACGTGCATCTGTTCGAGCGGCTGATCTTCATGGCGCGCCACAACCGCTGAGACGCGCCGAGGCCTTTCGTCTGCTGCGCTGAACGATGACCGACTGGATCCAAGCCGTCACGCTCACCGGCGCGCACGCCCGGCTCGAACCGCTGGCGGCCTCGCACGCACCGGCGCTGGCCGCGGCGGCCCGCGACGGCGAGCTATGGCGGCTGTGGTACACCAGCGCGCCGCATCCGGACCAGATCGACGATTACGTGGCCAACGCGCTGCGCATGCGCGACGACGCAGGCGCCCTGCCCTTCGTCGTGCGCCGCGTGGCCGACGGCCAAATCGTCGGCTGCACGCGCTACTTCAATGTCGAAGCGCGGCATCGTCGGCTCGAAATCGGCCACACCTGGTACTCGGCCACGGTCCAGCGCACTGCGCTGAACACCGAGTGCAAGCTGCTGCTGCTCGGCCACGCCTTCGAGACGCTGGACGCCATCGCCGTCGAGCTGCGCACGCACTTCATGAACCAGGCCAGCCGGCGCGCGATCGAACGGCTCGGCGCCAAGCTCGACGGCGTGCTGCGCCAGCACCAGATCGCGCCCGACGGCTCGCTGCGCGACACTTGCGTCTACAGCATCGTAGCCGCCGAATGGCCGGCGGTGCGCTCCAACCTGCGATGGAAGCTGGAGCAGCCGCGCGGCGGCGCCGGCGACTGAACGCGCGAGGCAACATCATGCTGATCGACTTCTTCCTGCACCTGCGCAACTCGAAGCTGCCGGTCTCGATCAAGGAGTACCTGCTGCTGCTCGAAGCGATGCGCGAGCAGGTCATCGGCCCGTCGATCGACGAGTTCTACTACCTGTCGCGCGCCACGCTGGTCAAGGACGAGCGCAACTTCGACAAGTTCGACAAGGCCTTCGCCGGCTACTTCAAGGGCGTGCAGGCGATCCAGGGCATCGACATCGACCTGCCGCTGGAATGGCTGAAGCGTCAGCTGCAGCGCGAATTCACGGCCGAGGAGAAAGCCGCGATCGAGGCCATGGGCGGCCTCGACAAGCTGATGGAACGGCTGCGCGAGCTGCTTGAGGAGCAGAAGGAGCGGCACGAAGGCGGCAACAAGTGGATAGGCACCAATGGCACCTCGCCGTTCGGCAACGGCGGCTACAACCCGGAAGGCATCCGCATCGGCGGCCCCTCGGCCGGCAACCGCACCGGCGTGAAGGTGTGGGAGCAGCGCGCCTACCGCGACTATGACGACCAGCTCGAGCTGGGCACGCGCAACATCAAGGTGGCACTGCGCCGGCTGCGCAAGTTCGCCCGCGAAGGCGCCGCCGAAGAGCTGGACCTCGACGACACGATCGCGTCGACGGCGCGCAATGCCGGCTATCTGGACATCCGCATGGTCCCGGAACGGCACAACACCATCAAGGTGCTGATGCTGCTCGACGTAGGCGGCACGATGGATGACCACATCAAGCAGACCGAGGAACTGTTCTCGGCCGCCAAGACCGAATTCAAGCACCTCGAGTTCTACTACTTCCACAACTGCGTCTACGACTTCGTCTGGAAGAACAACCGCCGCCGCCACGCCGAACGCTTCCCGACCTGGGACATCCTGCGCAAGTACAACCCCGACTACCGGCTGATCCTGGTCGGCGACGCGACGATGAGCCCCTACGAGATCCTGCAGCCCGGCGGCTCGGTGGAATACAACAACGAGGAACCCGGCGCCGTCTGGCTGCGCCGGCTGCTCGAGCGCTTTCCGAAGTACGCATGGCTCAACCCTGAACCGGAAGGCGTCTGGGAGTACCGGCAGTCGATCGGCGTGATCCGGCAGATTCTGCATAATCGGATGTATCCGGTGACTTTGCAGGGGCTCGAGAGGGCCATGCGGGAGTTGTCGAAGTAGCGGGCGTGCCTCGCCGATGGTGCGGACAAAGGCGTGGGCCGGGGACTGCGGCTGGGCGTCGGGCCGGGGCGGTGGGGGCGTGGCCTCAGGGGGCGCGGCGCTGGATGCTTGCCCCTTTGCTTCGCAAAGGGGGTTCCCTGCGATGCTCGGAAGCTTGGCCCACGGCGTAACTCGCTGCGCTCCCCGTTGGGGAGCTCCGCTCAGACAGACGCCGTAAGTCAGAAGTGGTGGCGCGCTTTGCGCGCGGTCCAAGCTTCCTGCGCTTCTCGGCTGCGCATACA
>JBFWXS010000037.1:39923-51089 GCA_050187175.1 Burkholderiaceae bacterium | reverse complement strand
CCCCCGGCCCGCGCCTTTGCCTGCCCCTACCGAGGCAGGCCCAACCCAGGCACGCCTCGATCACGCCGGGTCGAGCCGACCGCTACTGGCGAGCCCCCCGCCTGCCATACCGCACCGCCGCCAGCGCCAGCAGCACCGACAGCAGCACCAGCCCCCATTGGGACAGCGTCGGGATGCTCGCCGGCCCGACACGCACGTTGGTGCCGGTCGTGGACGAGTTGTTGTCCGGGTTGGTATCCCCCGGGCGCGTCGACGATGGCCGTGTTGTTGAGCGGGCTGCTTCCCGTGAACGGGTTGGCGATGCGGGTGGTCACCGTGAACGTCCGCGAGCTGCCGACCGCCAGCGGGCCGACGTTGCAGCTGACCGTGCCGGACACGTGCACGCAGTCGGCAGCGGACACGAACAGCAGGCCGCTCGGCAGCACGTCGACGACCTGCGCACCGTCGCTGGCCAGAGGCCCGTTGTTGGTCACCACCAGCGTGTAGACCGCCTCGGCGCCCGGCGCCAGCGGGCCGGCCGGGCCGGACTTGGTGATCTGCATGTCGGTGGCGACCGCCGTGCGGCGAGCCGTCGTGTCATGCGTCACCACGTTGTTCGCCAGCGTCGTCTCGGTCTCGTCGACCTGGACGTCGGCCCGGTTGAACGCCGTGCCGGTCAGCGCGCCGGTGACGGTCAGCGCCTCGGCGCGCATCACGTAGGTGATGGTCGCCGTCTGGCCGCTGGCCAGGCCGGGGAAGGTGCACGTCAGCGTGCCGGTGGTGGCGCCGGCCTCCGGTTCGACGCAGGAACCGTCGGCGTCGACCGTCAGCGAGCCCTGATAGCTGAAGGTCGCCGTCGGTGTCGAGCCGGGGGCGGGGAACACGTCGGTCATCACGACGTTGGTGCCGTACGAGGGGCCGCTGTTGTTCACCGTGATCGTGTACGTGGTGCTCTGACCCAGGTTCACCGGGTCGGCGCTGTCCACCTTGTTGATCAGGATGTCGAGCTGCGGCTCGGTAACCGGCGTGTTCGTGGTGGCCGAGTTGTTGGTCAGGTTGCTTTCCACCGTCGAGGTGCTGACGGCCACCGTGTTGACCAGCGCGCCGCCCACTGCCGAGCTCAGCGGCCGCAGCCGGTAGGTGACGGTGCGCTGCGCTCCCGCGTTGACCTGCGCCGGCCACGAGCAGCTGAGCGTGCCGCCCACCGTACCTGCCGTGATCGGGGCGCAGCTACCGCCGTTGGACACGGCCTGCAGGCCGATGAAGGCAGCGTTCGCCGGCAGCGTGTCCGTCAGCTGCACGTCCTGCGCCGCCGACGGTCCCTGGTTGGTCACGCTGGCCACATAGGTGACCGGCGTGCCGGCGCGTGCGCTGACCGGCGAGGCGATCTTGCCCGCGACCAGATCAACCACAGCGGTCACCGTGCTGTCGACGAAGAAGCTGTTGTTCGACGTGACCGGATCGCCGACTTCCAGCGAACGCACCGTCGCGGTATTGCGCCGCGTGCCGGAGACCGCGATGCTGGGCCGCACGACGACCGTGACCGTCGCCGAGCCGCCGACTGCCAGCGTGCCGAGGTTGCAGGACAGCGAATGGCTGGTGCCGTTCAGCGGATACGGTCCGGCCGGCGTGCAACTGCCTTGCGAGGCCGAGATCGATTGCAGGCCGCCGATGTTGACGAGGCTGCTGAGCGTGTCCTCGACGATGACGCTGCCGGCCGGATTCGGCCCCTGGTTGTCCACCGTGATGACATAGGTCAGGTCCTGCCCGGCAAGCACGGTCTGCGGGGTCGCCGTTTTCGACGTCACACGCAGATCGGCGTGCTCGGTGGTCGACAGCACGGTGACGCCGGCGCAATTGTTGCCGGCGACCTCGTCCACGCGCAGGCCGGCGTCCAGCGCCACGCAGGCGGCATTGGTGGTGCTGCCGCTGCTGCTGACCGCCGTCACTTGAATGGCGGGGGCGTCCGCGTTGACGGCAAGCGCCGTCGATCGCGAGCATCCCCAGCTCGTGGTCCCGTCACCGACGAAGGGCAGCGGATCGCAGGTCCAGCCCGGTGCGTTCAGTCCGCCGCTCTGCAGCGTCACGCCCACCGGCACGACGTCGCGCACCTCGTACGGCTGGCCGGCCGGCAGGGCCAGCGGCCCCAGGTTGCGCACCTGCAGCGTGTAGACATAGGGCACGCCCGAGGCCACGGGGTTGTGCGACGCGCTCTTCAGCAGCCGCAGGTCCGAACCGTTGGACGATGTGATGGTCGTCAGCGCGGTGTTGTTCGTGTTGTCCGGATCCGTCAAAGCCGTCTGGATGCCGGCCGAGTTGGACAGGGCGCCGAGCTGCGTCGCGGTTGCCACCACGGTGATGGCCGGCATGTTGCTGAAGTTCCCGCCGTCATAGCCGGGGCGCGTGCACTCGATGGTGCTGTCGCACGTCCAGCCGTCGCCGCCTGCCGAAACCAGCGTCAGGCCCGCACCCAGCGTATCGGTGACGGTGATCGGCTGGCCGATCAGCAGCTGGCCGCCGTTGAGCCGCGGCTGCAGCGTGTAGCTCACCGTCGAGCCCTGTTCGACCACGGTGCCGTTGGGCGACTTGGTGATCGACACGTCCGAACCGCTGGTGACGTCCACGTCCGCGGTCGCGGTATTGTTCGACGAGTCGCCGTCCGGCATCTCGGTGCCGTCGACCTTGGTGCCCGCCACCCCGAAGGCCGCCGTTATCGTGCCGGTGATATTGGCCACCGCAGGCACCGTCAATGTGTTGGCGGACGCCCCGTTGGCCAGCGTTCCGCTCCGCACGCAGTCGATGCTGCCGCTGGTCAACGGATAGCTGCCGGAGGCCGTGCAGCTCCATCCGCTGCCGCTTGGCGCAGCCGTGATCGCGGCGCCCACCGGAACGCTGAAGCTGATCCGCTGGCTGCCTTCGGCGTCATCCGGTCCTTGATTGGTGGCGACCAGCGAGTAGCTGTAGCTCTGGCCGGCGACGACCGTCGCCGCGGAAGGCGTGGCGACCAGGCCGAGATCGGACGCGCGCGTCGCAGTCGTGTCCTGGATGCTGTTGACGTTGTTGCTGGGATTGGGGTCTGTCGTGGCGCTGCCGGCCGTCGCGGTATTGGTCTAGACGCCCGCCGACGGCAGGCGCACCCGGATCGTGACCGTCTGGTTGGTGTTGAACGGGATGTTGCCCAGCGCACAGTTGACGATGCCGCCTGCTGGCGGATTGCAGCTGCCGGCCGTGGACACCACGTCGACGAAGGTCGAGCCCGGCGGCAGCGTGTCCTGCAGGGTGACCGCAGTGGCCAGGCCCGGACCGTTGTTGTCGATCCTCAGCGTGTAAGTGAAGATCCCACCGGCGGGGCCGGGATCGGGCGAATCCGAATGATTGACCACCAGGTCGGCGGACTGCGCGAATGCCGCACCGGAGACCAGTCCCGCGCCCGAGACCAGCCCGACGGCTGCGACCAGCCAGCGCAGCCGGCGTCGTAGAGATCCTGCCCGAAGCTGCGCGGGGCGGACGATGTCCCGCCGCAGTGCCTTGCCCTCTGCCATGCGTTCTCCCTGTGAAAGGCCCCGTTGAAGGGGGTCAACGCATCGCGTGGAGCTGGCCGCGCTACTTCTATTTCTGGAGGCGGCCTCGCGATCGACCCCGGGGCGGGGCCACCATAGCAAGGCCGTGCCCGGGAATTGGGCACCCGACTACAAGTGGAGAGAAAGTCGCAAGGAGCAGGTGAGGCGAGCGAAAGTTAACGGTGAGATTCCGTTGTTATTTTGTTGTTTTCCGCGCAATGCCGTCTCTGGCGGCGCTCGCCGACGCCGCCGGGCGCCTGCCGCCGACGCCGCCGGGCGCCTGCCGCCGACGCCGGGTACCTGCCGCCGACGCGAGGTGTCGGCGCTACAGGTTGCTCGGACCCGGGTCCGAGGGCTCGGGCGCGCCGATCTTCAGGAAGTTGTTGACGCAGCGCACGCCGTCGACCTCGGATGCGAGCTTGACCGCCAGCGCGATGTGCTCGCGCGCCGTCACGTTGCCCGACAGCGTGGCCACGCCGCCGGCGACGTGGACGTCGACCTTCTCGCGCAGCAGCGACTTGTTGAACTGCAGCCGGGTCGCGACCTTGATCGCCAGCGCCTGATCGCGGAACAGGCTCGGCTCGCCGGCCGCGCAGACGCGCTGCCGGGCGGCGCTGCCTTTGGACGACGGCTGGGTCATCTGCGCCGCGGCCGGCGCGGCCAGCACGGCGGCTGCCAGGCTCAGGGCGACGGCGGTGACGACGGTAGCGGCGGCGGTAGCCGCAGCGGTGGCGGTGGCGGTGGCTGCGGCGGCGCCGACGCCGACCGCGCGTGCCGCCGCCATTCGCGCCGTCATCTGGCGGCGCCGCTTCGGCGAGTGCGGGTGAACCGGACCGGCTTCCTTATCCGGACCGTCTTCCATGATTGCAGCAGGGATCATCGCAGCAGAGCCCGTGACAGGCCTTCGGGTCAATGTGGATGGTCGATGATACCCGCCGGGGCCAGACACCCCGCGGCCGGCGGGCGGCACCAATGACGGCGGTGGGGGCAAGCGGCCGGAGCGGGTAAGATTCGGCGCCCGGCCGCGGCGCTCAGCCGCTGCGCCGGCTTGCACGGGGCGCCCGGCGCCGCTCCGCGACAAACCCCATCCGAGGGCAGGGAATGGACAAGGTCGACTGCATCGTCATCGGCGCCGGCGTCGTCGGACTGGCCGTCGCGCGCGAGCTGGCCATGGCAGGCGCCGAGGTCGTGGTCGTCGAAGCCGAGTCGCTGATCGGCTCGATCACCAGCGCCCGCAACAGCGAAGTCATCCATGCCGGCATCTACTACGATGCCGGTTCGCTGAAGGCGCGCTACTGCGTCGAGGGCCGCGACCGGCTCTATGCCTACTGCGCCGAGCGCGGCGTGCCGCACGCCCGCTGCGGCAAGCTGATCGTGGCCACGGCGCCCGAGCAGGTCGCGCGGCTCGACGCGATCCGCGCCAAGGCGGCGGCCAACGGCGTGACCGATCTGCAGCCGCTGACGCGAGCGCAGGCCCGCGAGCTCGAACCGGCGCTCGAATGCACGGGCGCGCTGCTGTCTCCGTCCACCGGCATCGTCGACAGCCACTCGCTGATGCACAGCCTGCTGGGCGATGCGCAGGCGCACGGCGCGGTGCTCGCGCTGAAGAGCCGTGTCGTCGCGGCCGACTGCCGCGCCGACGGCATCGCGCTGCAAGTGGCCGACGACGACAGCGGCGAGATGCTGCACATCCTCGCGCACACCGTGGTCAACGCCGCCGGGCTGTCGGCGCCGAAGCTGGCCGCCGCGTTCGCCGGATTCCCGCCGGCATGCGTGCCGCGACCCTACTTCGCCAAGGGCAATTACTACAGCTTCGCCGGCCGTTCGCCGTTCTCGCGCCTGGTCTATCCGGTGCCGGAGCCCGGCGGGCTGGGCATCCATCTGACGATCGATCTGGCCGGCCAGGCCCGTTTCGGTCCGGACGTCGAATGGCTGTCGATCGACGATCCCGCCGCCATCCGCTACGACGTCGATCCGGCGCGCGCCGACGGCTTCTACGCGGCGATCCGGCGCTACTGGCCGGCGCTGCCCGACCACGCGCTGCAGGCCAGCTACAGCGGCGTGCGGCCCAAGATCGCCGGCCCCGGGCACGATGGCGATTTCCTGATACAGGGTCCGGCACAGCATGGCGTGCCCGGGCTCGTCAACCTGTTCGGCATCGAATCGCCCGGGCTGACGGCCGCCCTCGCGCTGGCGCCGGCGGTCCGGCTCGCATTACAATCGCTGCCGGCTGCTACGGGACCGAGCGCCTGAGCTCATCGGCGGCGCACCAGCGTCAGCCCGTCCGCGAATCTGCTTCTCATCGACCCAAAGCGGCGTGCCGCGCGTGCGCCGCACTCCGACCATGATCACCGCAAAAGAAGCTCTCGAACGCTTGAAGGAAGGCAACCGGCGTTTCGTCGCCCGTCTGAACAGCGGCGACACCACGCTGCCGGGGCCGCGCCTGGAACTGACTTCGCAGCAGAATCCGTTCGCCATCATCCTGGGCTGTTCCGATGCGCGTGTGCCGGCCGAGATCGTCTTCGAGCAGGGGCTCGGCGATCTGTTCGTGATCCGCGTGGCAGGCAACATCGTCGCCTCGTCGCAGGTCGGCAGCATCGAGTTCGCTGCCTCGCGCTTCGGCACGCGGCTGGTGGTGGTGCTGGGCCACTCGCAGTGCGGCGCGATCCGCGCCACCATCGAGCAGCTGCAGCAGCCGGTGGAGAACCAGTCGCGCCATCTGCGCTCCATCGTCGATCGCGTGCGTCCGTCGGTGGAGGCCCTGCTGAACACCGAGCTGCGCAATGACACCGAACAGCTGGCCCGCCTCGCGGTGCGTACCAACGTCAGCGTCTCGGTGAGCCATCTGCGCTACGGCTCGGCCGTGCTCGAACAGCTGATCCGCGATAACGGCCTGTGCGTGGTCGGCGCCGAATATTCGCTCGAGACCGGCGTCGTCGAGTTCTTCGACAATCTTTGATCGGCGCCGCGCGCCCGCGGCGCGCCAGGAGGGACGAATGAAGGCATTGCTGTGCAAGGAATGGGGCCTGCCCGAGACGCTGGTCATCGAGGAGGTGCCGTCGCCGGCGCCGGGCGCGGGTGAAGTCCTGATCGAGGTGCACGCCGCCGGCGTCAACTTCCCCGATACGCTGATCATCCAGAAGAAGTACCAGTTCCAGCCGCCGCTGCCGTTCTCGCCGGGCGGCGAAGTGGCGGGCGTCGTCAAGGCAGTGGGTGCGGGCGTCAGCTCGTGCAAGCCCGGCGACCGCGTCATCGGCAGCGCCACCTGGGGCGGTTTCGCGCAGGAGCTGGTGGTGGCCGCCGAGCGCATCGTGCCGATTCCCGATGGCATGAGCTTCGAGGTCGCGTCAGCCTACGTGCTCGCGTACGGCACCAGCCTGCATGCGCTGAAGGATCGCGCCCGCCTTGCCGCCGGCGAGACCATGCTGGTGCTCGGCGCCGCCGGCGGCGTCGGCATCGCGGCGATCGAGATCGGCAAGTCGATGGGCGCGCGCGTGATCGCCGCTGCGTCCAGCGAGGACAAGCTGGCGCTGTGCCGCGAGCAGGGCGCCGACGCGACGATCAACTACGTGCAGGAGGATCTGCGCGAACGGATCAAGGCATTGACCGGCGGCAAGGGCCCCGACGTCATCTACGACCCGGTCGGCGGCCCGTATTCGGAGCCGGCATTCCGTTCGATCGGCTGGGAAGGCCGCCATCTGGTGGTCGGCTTCGCCGCCGGCGAGATTCCCAAGCTGCCGCTGAACCTGCCGCTGCTCAAGAGCGCCTCGCTGGTCGGCGTGTTCTGGGGCGGTTTCCTGCAGCGCGATCCCGAGACCACGCGCCGGCACATGGCCGATCTGTTCGAGCTGTACCGCTCCGGCAAGGTCAAGCCGCCGGTGACCCGCACCTATCCGCTGGCCGAGGCGGCGCAGGCGCTGCGCGACGTCATGGAGCGGCGCGTGAAGGGCAAGGTGGTGATCCTGCCGCGCGCCTGATGCGGCAGTGTCGCTGAGTCGCATTCACCTCTCTGGCCGCCGCTAGCGTCGGCCGCCGTCGAAAGGAGTCGCTCCCCCATCAATTCCGCTGCGCGGCGCGCATCGATCGCGCTGCTTCGTCCTGTCCCATTCGTTCAATCATGTTCGAGGCGCAACCATGACAAAAAAACCTCGTGCCGCGACCGGCTGCCTGCCGTTCGCCCGGCGTTCCACCCAGGAGTGCCGGCCATGAGCGCGATCCCTGCCACTTCCTCCCCCCGCAGCTATCGCTATTACGAGCTCGTAATGGCCGGCTTCGTGACCATCTACATCTGCTCGAACCTCATCGGACCGGCCAAGGCTGTCCAGATGGATCTGCCGCTGCTCGGCCTGGTCACGTTCGGCGCCGGAGTGCTGTTCTTTCCTATCTCGTACGTGTTCGGCGACATCCTCACCGAGGTCTACGGCTACGCGCGCGCGCGGCGCGTCATCTGGACCGGCTTCGCCGCGATGGCCTTTGCCGCGTTCATGGCCTGGGTCGTCGTCCAGCTACCGCCGGCGGCCCACTGGCCGCATCAGGCAGCCTACGAGGTCGCTTTCGGCAATGCCTGGCGGGTGGTGCTGGCATCGCTGATCGCGTACTTCTGCGGCGAGTTCGTCAATTCGTTCGTGCTGGCGCGGCTGAAGGTCATGACGCAGGGCCGCCATCTGTGGCTGCGCACGATCGGCTCGACGATCTTCGGCGAAGGGGTCGATTCGATGCTGTTCTATCCGCTCGCGTTCTGGAACAGCGGCATCATCCCGAACGAGCTGATCCCCACGCTGATGCTGTCGCAGTGGATCGCCAAGACCGCCGTCGAGGTGGCGCTGACGCCGGTCACCTACAAGGTCATCGGCTTCCTCAAGCGCGCCGAGCGCGAGGACTGGTACGACCGCGGCACGAACTTCAATCCGTTCAAGCTGTCGGTCTGAGCAGGGCCGGGCCCGCAAGCCGCCGACCCTGGAGCCGTCCGGGCCGGCGCCGGCCTTGCGAGTACAGTGCGAGGTGACCGGTATTCCAGGCGGCCGGCGGACCGGCGCGTAAGGCCGCCGGCCCGCCGGCCGACTTGTTGCGGTCGCTCGATCCGAGGAAAACCCCGCCGATGTCCGATTGGAAACTGTCCTTGTCGTTCGCGCTGCGCGACTGGCGCGCCGGCGAGCTGCGTCTGCTGATCGCCGCGCTGGTGGTGGCGGTAGCCGCGATCGCCAGCGTCGGCTTCTTCGTCGACCGCATGCGCGGCGCCCTGTCGCAGCAGGCCACGCAGCTGATCGGCGCCGACCTGGTGATCGCGTCCGACCAGGCCCCCGATGACGCGCTGGCCGGCGAAGCGCGCCGCCGCGGCCTGCAGACCGGCAGCACGGTCAATTTCCCGAGCATGGTGCTGGCCGGCGGCATGCCGCAGCTGGCCTCGATCAAGGCGGTCAGCGGCAACTATCCGCTGCGCGGCCGCGTGCGCGTGGCCGAGTCGGCCACGGCGCCGGACGCGCCGGCCGAGCGCGCACCGGCGGCCGGCGAGGTCTGGCTCGATCCCTCGCTGGCGCAGGCGCTCAGGCTGGCTCCGGGAGCCGACGTGATGCTCGGCGACAAGGCGCTGCGGGTTACCCGGCTCGTCACGCTCGAACCCGACCGCGGCACCAACTTCGTCAACTTCGCGCCGCGCGCGATGATGTCGGTCGACGATCTGGCCGCCACCGGCCTGATCCAGCCCGCCAGCCGCGTCACCTGGCGCCTGCTGGTGGCGGGCTCGCCCGAAGCCGTGGCCGCCTTTTCGCGCTGGGCCGAGCCGCGGCTGGAGCGCGGCCAGCGGATGGAGTCGGTCGAGAATGCGCGGCCCGAGCTGCGCGTCACGCTCGATCGTGCCGAACAGTTCCTGTCGCTGGTGGCGCTGCTGTCGGCGCTGATCGCCGCGGTCGCCATCGGACTGGCGGCGCGCCGCTTCGCCGAGCGCCATCTGGACGGCTGCGCCGTGATGAAGGCGATCGGCCTGCCGCAGCCGCGGCTGGTGCGGCTGCTCGGCCTGGAACTGCTGTGGGTGGCGTTGGCCGGCGCGCTGCTCGGCGCGGCCGTCGGCTGGCTCGTGCATTTCGGGCTGGTGCTGGCGATCCAACCCCTCATCGAGCTGCCGCTGCCGCCGCCGGGCCTGCGTCCGGCGCTGCAGGCGGTGGGCGCGGCGCTGGTGCTGATGGCGGGTTTCGGCGCCTGGCCGTTCCTGCGGCTGGCCGGCGTCCCGCCGCTGCGCGTGCTGCGCCGGGAAGTCGGCGGCGCGCCGGCTTCGGCCTGGGCCTCGGCGGCGGTGTCGGCGCTGGCCTTCGGCCTGCTGCTGCTGTGGTTCGCCGGCGATCGCCAGCTGGCGCTGATCGCGATCGGCGGCTTCGCGCTGGGAGCGCTGCTGTTCATCGTCGTTGCCTGGCTGGTGCTGCGGCTGCTGGATCCGCTGCGGCGAACGCCGCTGGTGGCGGGCAATCCGTCGCTGCGGCTGGCGTTCGCGTCGTGGTCGCGGCGGCGCGCGGCCACCGTGGCGCAGACCGTCGCACTGTCGGTCGGCCTGATGGCCCTGCTGCTGCTGACCGTCACCCGGACCGATCTGATCGCCGGCTGGCGCAGCGCCAGCCCGCCCGACGCGCCGAACCGCTTCGTCATCAACATCCAGCCCGACCAGGCCGCGACGGTCCAGGCCGCGCTCACCGATGCCGGCGTGCGCGGCACCGAGCTGTATCCGATGATCCGCGGCCGGCTGGTCTCGATCAACGGCCAGCCGGTGCGCCCCGACGCCTACGAGAACCCGCGCGCTCAGCGGCTGGTCGACCGCGAATTCAACCTGTCGTACGCGGATCAGCTGCCCGGACACAACCGGCTGGTGGCCGGGCGCTGGTTCAATGGCGGCCGCGAGGTATCGGTCGAGCAGGGGATTCTGGAGACGCTCGGGCTGACCATGGGCGACGAGCTGGGCTTCGACATCGCCGGCGAAGTCGTGAACGCGCGCGTCACCAGCGTGCGCAAGCTGGCCTGGGATTCGATGAAGGTGAACTTCTTCATGATCCTGTCGCCGCAGGCGCTGGCGCAGCAGCCGCAGACGCTGATCACGTCGTTCCGCCAGAACGCCGGCCCCGACCCGGTCGACCGGCGGCTGGTGCAGCGCTTCCCCAACCTGACGGTGTTCGACACCGGCAACATCGTGCGGCAGGTGCAGACCATGCTCGATCAGGTGATCCGCGCGGTGCAGTTCCTGTTCCTGCTGACGCTGGCCGCCGGCGTCGCCGTGCTGTGGGGGGCGCTGGCCAGCTCGCGCGACGAGCGCGTACGCGAGGCCGGCCTGATGCGTGCCCTGGGCGCCTCGGGCCGCCAGCTGGCCGCCGCGCAGCTGATCGAGCTGGCGGCCAGCGGCGCGCTGGCCGGCCTGCTGGCAGCGGTCGGCGCCACCGCCGTCGGCTGGGTGCTCGCCGAGCAGGTGTTCCGCTTCCCGTTCGAGCCGCGCTGGTGGACGCTGGCCGGTGGCGCCGCGGCCGGCGCGCTGCTCGCGCTGCTGGCCGGCTGGCTCAGCCTGCGCAGCGTGCTGCGCGTGCCGCCGCTGGCGACCTTGCGCAATGCCTGACAGCGGCGCCGAGCGTAGGCCCGAAAGCAGCGCTTCGGG
>JBFWXS010000037.1:0-39823 GCA_050187175.1 Burkholderiaceae bacterium | reverse complement strand
AGCAGCGCTTCGGGCGGCTCCGAGGGCAGCTCCCAGGACGGCTCCGGGGGCAGCTCCGTCTATGCGCTGCTCGGCGGCGAAGCCGGCGTACGCTGCCTGGTCGACCGCTTCTACGACCTGATGGCGCTCGAACCGGCTTACGCGCAACTGCGCAGCCTGCACCCGGCCCTGCTGGACGGATCGCGCGACAAGCTGTTCTGGTATCTGAGCGGCTGGCTCGGCGGGCCCAACCTGTACATCGAGCGCTTCGGCCACCCGCGGCTGCGCGCGCGGCATCTGCCGTACTCGATCGGCGTCGTCGAACGCGACCAATGGCTGGCCTGCATGCGCCAGGCGATGATAGACCAGGGCGTCGAACCCTGGCTGCGTGAGCGGCTCGAAGCCGCGTTCGACAAGACTGCCGACTGGATGCGCAACCGGGCGGAGTAGCGCGGCCTCAGTAGTGCCTGAACATCGCCCGCGCAGCGTCGTCGGGCAGATGGCAGATGCGGCTGGCGACGTCGAGGCGGCCGCCGCGCCGGCGGCAGTCCACGAACGGGTCGTCGCGGGCCGCCGGACCCGGGTTCGCCGTGCGCGACGACGGCAGGCCGGCGGGACCGCTGCTGCGGACGATGCCCTGCGCCATCGTCGGCGGCCGCCACGGCTGCGCGCCGGCGGCGCCGGGGCACGGCGCGTCGGAGAATATCGGCGCTGCGCCGCCGGCGGCGCAGCGGAACACCGTGGTGCCGCTCGCGGTCGCGGGCTTGTCGCCGGCGCTGGCCGCGGCCAGGGCGACGGGCGAAAACGCCAGCGCGCCGACGGCGCAGAGGGCGGCAAGGAAACTGGGAACCTGGCTGTGGACGCTCATATCGGCCTCCTGACGTAATCTTCCGCTCGCCGCTATGCTGACGGCCGGCGGCGGAAGTTCGAGTCCGTCCAGTCTAAACGAATCGTGCTAGCACTCACCGAATCCCTGATGATCGCCGCCGTGGTTCTGCTGGCGCTGATCCTGATCCTGCTGCTGGCGCTGCTGCTGCGCCGTGCGCCCGACCCGAGCGCTGCGCTCGACGAACTGTCGGTGCTGCACCGGATGCAGCTGCAGCAGCAGCGCGAGCTGCGCACCGAGCTCGGCGTGCAGGCGCGCGACCATCGGCTCGAGCAGTCGGCTGCGCTGCTGGAGCTGGGCCGCGACAGCGAGGTGCGGCTGGAGGCGCTGCGCGAGAGCACCGAGATACGGCTGCAGGCGGTGCGCGATACGCTGGAGCGCGGCTTGCGCGAACTGCAGCGCGACAACTCGGCCAAGCTCGACGAGATGCGCCGCACCGTCGACGAAAAGCTGCATGCCACGCTGGAAGCCCGCTTGAACGCGTCGTTCCGCCTGGTGTCGGAGCGGCTGGAGCAGGTCCACAAGGGGCTGGGCGAGATGCAGGCGCTGGCCTCCGACGTGGGCGACCTCAAGCGCGTCCTCAGCAACGTCAAGACGCGCGGCACCTGGGGCGAGGTGCAGCTGGCCGCGCTGCTCGAACAGCTGCTGATTCCGGAGCAGTACGCCGCCAATGTCGTGACCGTACCCGGCTCGGCGGAGCGCGTCGAGTTCGCGATCCGGCTGCCAGGCGGCGGCGATGCGCCGGTCTGGCTGCCGATCGACGCCAAGTTCCCGCGCGAGGACTACGAGCGGCTCGCGCAGGCGCAGGAGCGCGCCGATCCGGCGGCAGCCGAAGCGGCGGCACGCCAGCTGGAACAGCGGCTGCGCCTGGAGGCCAGGACGATCCGCGACAAGTACCTCGCGCCGCCGGCCACCACCGATTTCGCGCTGCTGTTCCTGCCCACCGAGGGGTTGTACGCCGAAGCCGTGCGCCGGCCCGGCCTGTCCGACGATCTGCAGCGCCTGTTCCGCGTGGTCGTCGCCGGGCCGAGCACGCTGGCGGCCATCCTGTCGAGCCTGCAGATGGGCTTCAGGACGCTGGCGGTGGAGAAGCGTTCCAGCGAGGTCTGGCAGCTGCTGGGCGCGGTCAAGACCGAATTCGGCAAGTTCGGCGATGTGCTGGCCCGCACCAAGGAACAGCTGGACCGCGCCAGCAGCACGCTGGGCTCGGCGGAGGTGCGCACGCGCGCCATCGAACGCAAGCTGCGCGGCGTCGAATCGCTGCCGGAGCCGGCGACTGCGCGGCTGCTGGACGACGAACCGCCGACCTCGGGCTGATCTCTCCGTCCGATCCTCTGTTCTCTCTGTCCGAAGACCTCAGGCCTAGGCCGATTTTTTATCGCTGAAAAATACATTTCACAATGAGAAAAATAGCCGGTGCGCCGCACCACTCCTATTTTTCATCGTGGCAAACAATTTTTCATATTGCGGTTTTTTGATGTCAAGATATTGAAAATAAACAATAAATTTACATTTCAAAATCGTGACATTTACCTGCTGCGACGCGTCATCCCCCCGTATTCTTGAGTCCATCGCGCCGGCTCCGCCGGGCCTCCCCGACGGCGGAACCGGCGCTTTTACCTCCCCACCTACCGATGCTCAAGGAGCCCGTCATGTCGTCACGTGAACTCGAAGCGCAGAAACTGCAGAAGGAATGGTCGGAAAGCCCGCGCTGGCGCGGCATCAAGCGCGGCTATACGGCCGAGGACGTGATCCGCCTGCGCGGTTCGGTGCAGGTCGAGCACACGCTGGCGCGCCGCGGCTCCGAGAAACTGTGGAAGCTGATCAACGAAGAGCCGTTCGTGAACTCGCTCGGCGCGCTGACCGGCAATCAGGCCATGCAGCAGGTCAAGGCCGGCCTCAAGGCCATCTACCTGTCGGGCTGGCAGGTCGCCGGCGACGCCAACCTGGCCGGCGAAATGTACCCCGACCAGTCGCTGTATCCGGCCAACTCGGTGCCGGCAGTCGTCCGCCGCATCAACAACACGCTGACGCGCGCCGACCAGATCCAGTGGATGGAAGGCAAGGGCCCGAACGACGCCGGCTATGTCGACTACTTCGCGCCCATCGTGGCTGACGCCGAGGCCGGCTTCGGCGGCGTGCTGAATGCGTTCGAGCTGATGAAGTCGATGATCGAAGCCGGCGCTTCAGGCGTCCACTTCGAGGATCAGCTGGCATCGGTCAAGAAGTGCGGCCACATGGGCGGCAAGGTGCTGGTGCCGACGCGCGAAGCCGTCTCGAAGCTGGTCGCCGCGCGTCTCGCGGCCGACGTGCTGGGCGTTCCCACGCTGCTGCTGGCGCGCACCGATGCCGAGGCGGCCGACCTGGTGACTTCCGACGTCGATGAGAACGATCGTCCGTTCCTGACCGGCGAGCGCACCGTCGAGGGCTTCCACCGCACCCGCAACGGCTTCGATCAAGCGGTTTCGCGCGGCCTGGCCTACGCGCCGTATGCCGACCTGATCTGGTGCGAGACCGGCACGCCCGACCTGAAGTTCGCCCGCGACTACGCCGAAGCGATCCACAAGCAGTTCCCCGGCAAGATGCTGGCCTACAACTGCTCGCCGTCGTTCAACTGGAAGAAGAACCTCGACGAGGCGACGATCGCCAAGTTCCAGCGCGAGCTGGGCGCGATGGGCTACAAGTACCAGTTCATCACGCTGGCCGGTTTCCACGCGCTGAACTACGGCATGTTCAACCTGGCCTACGGCTATGCGCGCAACCAGATGAGCGCCTTCGTCGAACTGCAGGAAGCCGAGTTCGCAGCGGCCGAGCGCGGCTTCACCGCGGTCAAGCACCAGCGCGAAGTCGGTACCGGCTACTTCGATGCCGTGACCACCACAGTGGAACGCGAGGCCTCCACGGCCGCGCTGAAAGGCTCGACCGAAGATGCGCAGTTCTTCGACGGCAAGGACGGATCGAAGAAGGCAGCCTGAACACAGGACGAGGTGAGAGGAGTCGCGGCGCCCGCCATGCACGGGCCCGCGTCACCGGGCTCAGCGGCCCGGTGAAGCAGACAGGGCAGGGGCCGGCGCAAGCCGGCCCCTTGTCTTTTCAGCCGTGTGCCTCACGGCTCGCCGTGCGTCTCACGGCTTGCCATGCGCCTCATGCCCGGTGTGCCCCGAGTGCCCCGAGTGCCCCGAGTGCCCCGAGTGCCCCGAGTGCGCGCCCGTCCGCGCCGGCGTCCCGGCCAATGCGCGCACCGGCGCCTGCACGTCGACGGTCTCGCGCTTGCCGTCGCGGCCCTCGAAGATGAGCGTCAGCGCGACGGTCTCACCCGCCTTCAGCGGCTGCTTCAGGTCCATCAGCATGACGTGGTAGCCGCCCGGTTTCAGCTCGAGCGGCTTGCCGGCCGGCAGCTCGAGCGCCTGCACCTGGCGCATCCGCATCACGTTGTTCTCCATCTTCATCTCGTGGACCTCGACCGTGGCCGTCAGCGGCGAACGTGCGCCGACCAGCCGCACATCCTTCGGCGAGCTCAGCTGCATGAAGGCACCGGCGGCCGTCTGCTGCGCGACGGTGGCGCGGACCCAGGCGTCCTTGACGACGACCTGCGCGTGGGCACCGGCGGCGGTCAGCAGCAGCGACGCGGCGGTGAGCGAAAAGCGGATGAGAGTGTTCATTGGAGCGTGGCTTGAAATGAAGTTGAAGGCGGTCATCAGGTCGAGAGCAGACGGCGAATGTCGGCGGCGCACTCCTGTGCCGACGATTCATGGCGCAGCGCGAGCCGCAGCTGACCGGCCGGATCGATGACGTAGCTGAGCGCGGTATGGTCCATCGTGTACGACGACCCCGTCGGAACCTTGGCGTAGTACACCTTGAATTCCCGGGCGGCGGCCTGCGTCTGCGCTGCATCGCCGTACAGGCCGATCACGCCGGCGTCGAAGGCCGCCGCGTAGGCCTTCAGCACTTCCGGCGTGTCGCGCTCGGGGTCGACGGTGATGAAGATCACCTGCAGCCGTTCAGCGTCCGCGCCCAGCAGCCGCTTGATCTCGGCGGCGCGCGTCAGGGAGGTCGGGCACACGTCGGGGCACTGCGTGAAGCCGAAGAAGATCAGGACGGCCTTGCCCTTGAACTCGGCCAGCGAGCGGGTCTGGCCGTCGGCGTCCTTCAGACTGAATTCGCGGCCGTAGTTGGCGCCGGTCAGGTCGATGCCGGTGAACGAGGCCGGCGCCTTGTCACAGGCCGCCAGCGGCAGCACGGCGGCCGTGGCAAGCAGCAGCCGGCGCCGCCGGGGATCGGGAATCGATGCATTCATCGTTGAGTCCATTGCAGAGGTTGGGGCCGCCGCAGGCGGCGCTGGCAAGAGGGATGCGCAGGCAGGAAGCGCCGTGCGCAACAGGCATATGCAGGCACGAGGCGCAGGCCAGTGCCGAAGGCAGCGACGATATCGGACGAAACGTGGGGCGAAGTGCCGGCTGCGGATCAAGCCGCCGTACCGTTCGATGTCGCCGGTGCCGCGCCTGCGCGCAGCGCAGATGTCAGCTGATGCGGGGTGGTCCGCGCGCCGGCGGCGGTGCGCCGGCCGGAGATCGAGGAGCGTCCGCGCTGGGCGGCACGGCGGCGTATGCCGTCGCGGCCGCGTCCGCCGGCACGGTATCGAGCTCCTGCGGCAGCAGCGGCAAGGGCAGGCACAGCGCGCACTCCAGCGTGTGAGGGCCCGCCGGGGCCGCGCCGCCGTCGGCATCGACCGCGATCAGCTTCAGGCCGTCGGCCGAACACACGGGTTGCATCGCCTTCGGATGCACGACCGGCGACAGGGCGGCCGCGGCCAGCGTCAAGGCGAACCATGCCAGGACGAGACGGGCCAAGTGGGAAGAGCTGCGCAGACGGTGCATCACGGCCTATTATCGCCCAAAGGCCGGGGAGGTCCCCGCGGTCCCCGTGGTCCCCGTGGTCTCCGTGGTCTCCGTGGTCTCCGTGGTCCTCGCAGTCGCAGCGACTGCCGCCCCCGTGCGTATCATTCGCACCGACCGCATTCGCAGGAGCCGTCTCGATGATTCCCGATCTCCCTCCGGCCGAGCTGGCACGCCGCTATAACAACGGCGAAGCGGTGCCGGACTGGCGCGAGACGCTGCTGCCGCGCTGGCAGCGCGACGGCGAGGCCGTGCGCCGCGACGCAGGCGGCCGGCGCGACGTCGTCTACGGACCCCGGCCGCGCAACCGCTACGATCTGTTCACGCCGCGCGGCGCTGCTCCCCTGGCGGGCCGGCCCACCTTCGTCTTCATCCACGGCGGTTATTGGCAGCAACTGTCCAAGGACGATTGGAGCGCGATCGCCGCGCCGTTCGTGAATCACGGCATGGCCGCCGTCATCGTCGGCTATACGCTGTGCCCGGAAAACACCGTGCGCGGCATCGCCGACGAGATCGTCGCCGCGGTCAATCATCTGTGGCAGCACGCGGCCGAACTCGGCGTGGACCGCGAGCGGCTGTCGCTGGCTGGCCACTCCGCCGGCGGACACCTGACCGCGTGGTGCATGACCGAGGACTGGCCGAGCCTTGGCCTGCCGGCCGCGCCGTTCGCCAGTGCGACGGCGATCAGCGGCCTGTTCGACGTCGAGCCGCTGGTGCCGATCTATCTCAACGATGCACTGCGCCTGACGCGCGCCGACGCGCTGAAGGCGAGTCCTGCTTATCGCGAGCGCCGCGTGGACTGCGAGTTCACTGCGGCGGTCGGAGGTGCCGAGCTGCCCGAGTTCCTGCGCCAGAACGCGCTGATCGGGCAGCAGTGGTCCGGTGTCGCCGAATGGGTGCTGCCGGGGCTGAACCACTTCACGATCGTCGATCAGCTGATGCGCGACGACACGGCGCTGTTCGGCCACGTGGCGTCGAAACTGCGCCCGTAGGACATGCCAAAATACCTGTTCCTTCCTGACATCTGCACGGGTGCGGCGGCTTGAGGATCGCGCTGATCAAGACCAGTTCGATGGGCGACGTGATCCACGCGATGCCCGTCGTCAGCGACCTGATGCGTGCGCTGCCCGCGGCGCGCATCGACTGGATCGTCGAGGAAGCCTTCGCCGAGTTGCCGGCGCTGCAGCCTCAGGTGGCCGAGGTCGTGCCGGTGGCCGTGCGCCGCTGGCGGCGCGCGCCGCTGGCGCGCAGCACGCGTGCCGAAGTGCGGGCCGTGTCGCAGCGACTGCGCGCGGCGCACTATGACCATGCGCTCGATCTGCAGGGACTGCTCAAGAGCGCGTGGGTCGCGCGCATGACGCGGGCACCGGTGGCGGGCTTCGCGCGCGGCAGCGTGCGTGAGCCGCTGGCCGCGTGGTGCTATCGCGATCGCTTCGACGTCGATCCGCGGCTGCATGCGATCGAGCGGCTGCGTTCGCTCGCCGCGCAGGCCTTCGGCTATCAGGTGAGCGGCGCGCCGGTGTTCGGTCTGCAGGCGCCGCACGACGATGTGCCGGGCCTGCCTGCCGGCGATTTCGCGCTGCTGCTGCACGCCACGTCGCGCGCCGAGAAACAATGGCCCGATGAAGCCTGGTGCGAACTGATCGGCCGCATCGTCGCCGGCGGCCTGCGCGTGGCGCTGCCCTGGGGAAGTCCGGCCGAGCGCGAGCGTGCCGAACGGCTCGCTGCGCCGCACGCCGGTGTCTGCGTGCTGCCTCGGTTGAATCTGCGGCAGTGCGCCGCGGCGATCGACCGCGCACGTTTCGTCGTCGGCGTCGATACCGGGCTCACGCATCTGGCCGCTGCGCTGGACGTGCCGTGCGTGGCGCTGTTCGCCGCCACGCCCGCATGGCGATTCGGTCCGTACTGGAGCGAACGCAGCGTCAGCCTAGGCGAGCAGGGCCGCTGGCCTGGCCCTGACGAGGTGTTCGAGACCGCGCTGCGGCTCGGCGGCCTGCGACGCGCGCCGCAGACGGCCGCCGGCATCGCCTGAGGATCGCGGATGGCGCGCTGGTTCTATTCGATAGGATGGCTGCTGGCGACGCCGCTGGCGCTGGTCTATCTGATGTGGCGCTCGCGCCGGCAGCCCGGCTATCGCCAGCATCTGGGCGAGCGCTTCGGTCTGTTCCGGCGGCGCCGCGACGACCGTCCGCTGCTGTGGCTGCACGCCGTCTCGGTGGGCGAGACGCGCGCCGCGCAGCCGCTGCTGCGCGCGCTGCTCGAACGCTATCCGCGACACGAGCTGCTGCTCACGCACATGACGCCCACCGGCCGCGAGACCGGCGCGGAGCTGTTCGCCGGGCCGCGCGTGCATCAGGCCTATCTGCCGTATGACCAGCCCTGGGCCTTGCGGCGCTTCCTGCGCGCCTGGCGCCCGGCGATCGGCATCGTGATGGAGACCGAGCTGTGGCCGAACCTGGTGGCGGTGGCGCGCGCCGAGCGCGTGCCGCTGGCCTTCGTCAACGTGCGGCTGTCGCCGCGCTCCTTGCGCAAGGGGCTGCGCTGGAGCAGCCTGATCCGCCCCGCGGTGGCCGGCGTCGATCTGGTGCTCGCGCAGACACGCGCCGATGCGCAACGTCTGGCGGCGCTCGGCCGCGATGACGCTCAGGTGGTCGGCAACATGAAGTTCGACGTGACCCCGGCGCCCGCGCTCGAGGCGCTCGGCCATCGCTGGCGGCTGGTCTGGCTGTCCGGGCGCGGAGCGGGCGGCCTGCCGCGCGCCTGCGTGCTTGCCGCCAGCACCCGCGACGGCGAAGAGGCGCCGCTGCTCGACGCCTGGGTGCGCCAGCTGGGGCGGCAGTCCGGCGGCGCGCCGCTGCTGATCGTGGTCCCGCGGCATCCGCAGCGTTTCGACGAGGTCGCCGAGCTGATCGCGCGGCACGGGCTGCGCTACGTGCGTCGCAGCGCGCTCGACGTCGAGCTGCCGGCGGACTGCGACGTCGTGCTCGGCGATTCGATGGGCGAGATGGCGGCCTACTATGCGGCCGCCGACGTCGCCATCCTCGGCGGTTCGCTGCTGCCCTTTGGGGGCCAGAACCTGATCGAAGCCTGCGCGGCCAGCGTTCCGGTGATAATGGGTCCGCATACCTACAACTTCGCCGAGGCTGCCGCGCAGGCAATCGATGCCGATGCCGCGCAGCGCGTCGTCGATGCCGAGCAGGCCGTCTCCGCCGCGCTGGCCCTCGCCATGGACGTCGAGCGGCGGCAATCGATGGGCGAGCGCGCGGCGGACTTCGCCGAACGCCATCGCGGCGCCACGGCCCGCACGGTCGAGGCGCTGGCTCCGCTGATCGAACGCCGCTCGGCGTTCGCCCCTCGATCCGGTTAGCATCGCGAGTCACCTCGCGAGTCACCACCAGACCTTCCATTCCGCCAGGAGCACGCATGTCGACGCCCCGATTGCTGATCATCGCCGCCAGCGCGCGCCGCGACTCGCTCAACCGCAAGCTGGCGGCCATCGCCGCGCGACAGGCCGAGGCCAAGGGCGTGCAGGCGACGGACATCGATCTGCGTGCGCTCGACCTGCCCATCTACGACGGCGACCTGGAAGCCGCCTCGGGCGTGCCGGCCGGCGCAGTGACCTTGCAGCAGGCGATACGCTCGGCCGACGGCCTGCTGATCGTCACGCCCGAATACAATGGTTTTCCGACGCCGCTGCTGATCAATGCGTTCGACTGGCTGTCGCGCATCCAGCCGCAGGGCGATCGTCCGGCGGGGCGCGCCGTCACGGCGAATCGTCCGGTGGCGCTGATGTCGGCTTCGACGGGCCCGCTCGGCGGCCTGCGCTCGATGAACTTCGTGCGCCAGTACTTGCAGATGGCGTTCGCCATGCTCGTGGTTCCGCAGCAGTTCGCGCTCGGCCGCGCCGACCAGGCCTTCGACGAGGCCGGCGAGCTCAAGGATGCGCAGGCGCTGCAGTCGGTCGACGGCGTGATCGAGGCGTGGGCGCGGCTGGCGCGGGTGCTTGCGCCGGCGCCCTAGCGCACCGGCAGCATCAACAGAATGTCGAGCGCCTCCTCAGCCCCCTTCAGCGGCGGCGCCTCGTACCACTCGATCGCAGGATCCTCGGTCAGCGAGTAGCTGCTCGTTGCGATCCAGTGATCGAGCAGGCGGCTATAGCTCTTGCCGACGTCGATGTAGCCGCCGTGGTGCGGCTGACAGACATAGCGCCCCGGCCGGGTCCGGAACTCCCGCAGATCCTTGCGCGCAAGTCGCGCGGCGTCGGCCGCGAGCTCTTCGTCGGTGATGACGATGCAGCAGTCGTAGCGGATCTGCTCCGGCGGCGTGAAGCGCGGGTCGTCGTAGACGAGGCCGATGTACGGTCCCGCAGCCAGCGGGCGGATGAACTCGGGCAGCTCGTCGACGAAGGTGCGCCAGCGTTGCGGCACGAGCTTCAGCGATCCGAAGAAGCGCCGCGCGATGCATCGATGCGAAGGCGCGTTTCGCTCGGTGGCGGCGTGATGCACCCGGCCGTCCACCGGTAGCGGCGGCCAGACCCGCGAGTCCTTTCTGAACTGCAGCGGCGACACGCCGTAGCGCTCGCGAAACGCACGCGTGAACGCCGCCTGGCTCGAGTAGCCCAGTGCGCCGGCGACGGTGCCGACGGGTTCGCGGGTCCAGCGTAGCCGCAGTGCTGCTCCGTCGAGCCGGATGCGGCGCAAGTACTCCGCGGGCGTCTGGCCGACGGACCGCGCGAACAGCCGATGGAAATGAAACAGCGACAGTCCGACCTCGGCGGCCAGCGCATCGACGTTCAGCTCCCTGTCCATACGCGATTCCATCAGCTGCAGGGCCTGCAGAATCCTTGCGTCCATCGATCGTCTCTCCGACTCAGCAAGTCCTGCAAAGACTGCCATAGCCGGACAGCAAGTCCGGACAAAAACGAACGCTTTGCCGGAAATCGCCGTCTGGCCCGCGTCGAGAATGGTCCTCCTCAACGAGCCACGAGGAGACACCCATGGAATCGAAGAGCGCATGCGGACGGCGGCGCGCCAGGCTGCTTCGGGTCTTCGGGGCCGGCGACGCCGCCGGCGTGGAACTGGTGTTGCGCGAGCGGCGCGCCGCTGCGCTTGCGGCCTTGCTGCGTCGTGCGTTCGCCTTTCTGCTGCCGAACACGAGAGCTCGGCGCGGTGCGCGGCAGGCGGATCGCGCAGCGCCCGGATTCGGTCGGGAGGCCTGACGTGGCGTCCCGCGGCCTGGGGGCGGCGGGGCCGTTCGCTTTGCAACCGGGCGTCCCTGCATTCGCTAGCCGCCTCGGTGCCGGCCTCGTCGCATGGCGCCATCGATTGCATCTGCGCCGCGAGCTGCTCCGGCTGCGCGATACTTCGCTGCATCTGCTCGACGATATCGGCCTGGATGCGGCGACGGTCGATCGCGAGATCGGCCGGAGATTCTGGCAAGCCTGCGTCGTGGCCGATGGGAGGGAAAGCTTGAAGGCGTCTCCGACCTGCCCGTGAAGTGGCCTGAGACCTGTGTCGATGCGCTTGCGGCTATTGACGCCCCTAGCAGGCCGCATCTCCCGGCAGGGCCGCCGCTTATGTGGATGAACTGCGCAATATCGGCGACGGCCCGGATGACGCCTATGCGGCGACTCCTCCGCGTCGCCGGCGGCCGCCGGCTCTCACTAGCAGCGCTAGCGCCGGTGCCAGCAGCATCCACGAAGCCGGTTCCGGTACCGCTTGCGCCTGCCTCTGCAGGAAACCGCGGATCTCGCCCGCCGGGAAGAGGTTCGTGTGTATGTTGAAATAGGCCGTTCCAGCGTCGAAGGCAGCGATCAGCGCGTCGTCCGCATTGTCCAGATCGCCGCCCGCGAAGTTGGTGATGAAGCCGGGCGTATAGGCGGCCGCCGACCCCAGGTCGATCGCTATGTCGTAGCTGCCCGTGCTCAGCCCTGTGGGGAAGTTCGGCAGTGTGCCCGGCGTGACTGCCACGCCGGCCGTGCCTGTACCCGGTGTGGCCGTGCAGCAGTGAATGTGCGCGACCGTCGTCGTGCCCGACAGCCCGCTCCAGTCGGCCGAAATCAGCAGCGCCTTCGCCAGCGTGTCGTAGTCCACGGTAACGAAGCCCGAGCCGGTGGCGCCGGAGACCTCGGGAGTCAGTGAAGCTTCATAGCGGATGACCGCAGCCTGAACGGACACTGCCGTCAGCAGGGCGGCCGCGCACGCGGCCAGCAGGGGAAGGCGGAATTTCATGACTTCTCCTTCGGTGGAGATGCATGGCTGCCATGCCGGCCGTCCAGCGGCGATCGAAGCAGGCAGCAGCGGGCGAAGCAAGCAGCCGCGAGCGAAGCATATTCCACGCCATTGCCGGGCGCTGCACGGCCTTCCTTCGAAGAATCATGCACTTGCGCTGCGCCGCCGGTTCACGGAAAGGATGCACGCGGCGGGCGCGGTGGCCTAGTGGAAGATTTTCCGACAAGCTCCGGCTCCGCGGCTGCCGGGCCGGCCCTCGATACGCCTCAGTACAGCGAGCTCTTCAAACGCGCCGGCAGCGCCTGGTCATAGGCCTCGCCGTGGAATCCCGAACGCGAGACCGCCTGCAGGATCGCGCCGGGACTCGGCAGCCGATTCCGTTCGAGATGCCTGGCGGCATTCCACAGCTCCGACCGCAGGATCGCGCGGCTGCACTGGAAGAACACGGTGCTCACGCGGATGCGCAGCACGCAGGTCGGCGGCCGGTCGGCCAGCGTGAATCGCTTCAGCAGATCGGGTGCCACGCTGATCTCGGCACTGCCGTTCACGCGCAGCGTCTCGCCGATGCCGGGCACCAGGAACAGCAGCGCGACGCGCGGGTCCTCCAGGATGTTCCTCAGGCTGTCGATGCGGTTGTTGCCGCGCCGGTCAGGCAGCAGCAGCGTGCGTTCATCTTCGACGTGAACGAAGCCGGCGGGATCACCCCGCGGCGAGGCGTCCAGCCCCGATGCCCCGGCCGTCGCGAGCACCGCGAACGGCGCGGCTTCGATGAACGGCCGGTACAGCGGGTGGATGTGGTCGGTTTCCTTCAGAAGCGATGCTTCGGCGACCGGCCCGTACAGGCCGGCCAGCGCCTCGGGCGTGGTGATCGCATGAGCCGCTTCGTCGGTCATTCGCCGCGCCCCCTCGTCACCGGGCGGCCGGCGGCTGGCCGGCGGCCTGCTCGGCGGCCTGCTTCTGCCGGACGATGCGCAGCCACGGGTTGAGGTCGGGCTCGCCGACCTTCTTCAAGGTATTGCGGTCGCGATGCACGAACGGCTGTTCGCGGCCCTTGACCATCAGCATGGTGTCGGACACGTAGCTCCAGCTGCCGTCGTCATGGAACTCGACGTCGATGCGGTAGGAGTCCGTGCGGAACGCCAGCTCCAGGAAGGTGGTCGAACAGATGCCGTAGTCGGTCTGCCCGCGCTGGGCGGACAGCGTCAGCCGGCGCGCATCGGGCGTCGCATGACCCGATGCGATCGCGACCTGGCCGCGCGGAATCGCCAGCGTCTGCAGGATGAGGCCAGTGGCGGGCTCCCACAACCAGTAGCCGACCTGATCGTGGAAGGTCGTGTCCTCTTCGGGCGTATTGATGTGCGTGTGGTAGCGCAGCCCGTAGAACAGCTGAGGGCCATTGGTCTGCGGATCGATCGGCTGCATCTCGATCCGCTCCGAAAACGGCTTGCGTTCCGGCCCGTCGGCCTTCGGATTGACGTCGACGCCGCGCTGTCCCTCCCAGATGCCGGCGAGCCGCCGCAGCGGCCCGAGGTTGGCCAGCGTGTCGGCGTCCACGTCGTCCGGCTCGGTGAAGATGTCCTCCGGTATCGTCATCGCATTCTCCCCTTTGCAGCCGTCACTATACGGCGCGCCGGGGCCGCGCTCGGGCCCGTGACGTCGGGTCGGCCCTGGGGCCTGGACAGCGGCCCCCGGTATCAGCGCGCGGGGCCGGGCACGACCGGCGGCGGCAGGACGGGAGCCGGAGCCGGCGCCGGCACGACGCCAGGCGGAATGCCGGGCGCGAGGCCGGGCGCGAGGCCGGGCGCCGCCGGCGGCACGCCCGGTGCGGGGGCCGGCGGGACAGGCGTCATCTGCAGCGGCGGCTGCGGCGTCGACAGCGTGCTCGGTTCTTCGTCGGGACGGGCGCCGGGCGGCGTCAGCAGCGCGTTGACGGCTTGCACGTCCTCCTCGCTCAGCGCGCCGCCGGTGGCCTGCAGCCGCAGCCCGTTGAGCAGCGTGTCGTAGCGCGCGCGCGCCAGATCGCGGCGTGTCTGGAACAGCTGCTGCTGCGCGTTCAGCACGTCGATGTTGATGCGCACGCCGACCTGGTAGCCGAGCAGGTTGGAATCGAGCGCCAGCCGGCTCGAACGCTCGGCGGCTTCGAGCGCGCTGATCTGCGCCAGCCCGCTGCTCAGGCCCAGGTACGATTGCCGCGCCGACTGCTCGGCCTGCCGGCGCAGATTCTCCAGCGTCGACAGCGACTGGTCGAGCGAGGCGGTGGCCTCGCGCACGCGCGCGTCTATCAGTCCGCCGTTGTAGATCGGCACGGACAACTGCACGCCCACGGCGGCATTGGTGCTGCGCACGCCGATGAAGTTCACGGCCGAGTTCTGCGCATGCGACAGCGTGCCGACCACGTCGACCACCGGATAGCGTGCATAGCGCTGGCGGTCGATCTCGCGGCGCGCGATCTCGGACGCGATCTGCTGCTGCAGCACGATGAAGTTGCTGTCGCGCGCATTGTTCACCCAGTCGGACTCGCGTGCCGGCTCGGGGCCGCTCAGGCGCACGCCCGGGCGCAGCACGTTGATGTCGCCGACCGGCTGGCCGATCAGCTGGGCCAGTGCCGCGCGCTTGACCTCGAGATCGTTGCGCGCGGCGATCTCCTGCGCCGAGGCCAGATCGAAGCGCGCCTGCGCCTCCTGCTGATCGGTGATCGTCGCCGTTCCGACCTCGAAGTTGCGGCGCGCGGCAGCCAGCTGCTCGGTGATCGCGCGCTTCTGCGATGCCAGCGTGTCGACGTTGTCCTGTGCGGCCAGCAGATCGAAGTAGGCCTGCGCCACGCGCAGGATCAGGTCCTGCGTGGCCTGCGCCAGCTGCGCTTCGCCGACGCCTACCTGCAGCTTCGTCTGCTCGTACAGCTCGACGTTCTGCAGCCGGTACAGCGGATAGCTGAGCGTGACCGAATAGTTCTGTGACGTGAAGCGCCGCGCCGCTGCGATATTGGTGTCGGTGTTCTGCCGCAGTACCGTAGCGCCGGCGTTCACCGCCGGCAGCAGCCCGGCGCGCGCCTGCGGCACCCGCTCGCGGATGCCCTGCAGCTGCGCGCGCACCGCGGCCAGCTGCGCGTCGTTCTGCAGCGCACTGCGATAGGCCTGCAGCAGATCGAGCGCGAAGGACGGCGCGGCGCTTGCCAGGCATAGGGCGGCGGCGAGCGCCTTGACCGTCGAGATCGCTGTCATCGAGGAGGCTCCAGTCGGTAGGAGGGACTTGGTTCGGTCATGCCGGTGCCTCGCGCCTGACATCGGCGCGCGCCCGGCGCTCAGAAGCTGAACTGCGGCTTGTGCGGGAAATCGACCAGCGGCTGCGTCACCGTGTCGAACAGGATCTGCGTGTCGAACTGGTCGCCGCTGCCGCGCGTGATCAGCTGCGCGGTCATCACCGGCAGCTCGCCGACGATGGCCACCAGCCGTCCGCCCGCATTCAGGCGCTGCAGCAGGGCCTGCGGCACCAGCGGCACCGAGCCCGACAGCACGATCACGTCGAACAGCTCGTTGTCCGGCAGCTGCAAGCCGTGGCCATGCTCGACGACGGCGTTGCCGATGCCGGCGCGCTTCAGGTTGGCAGCGGCGAACTGCGCCAGATCGGCGCGGATCTCCCGGCTGACCACGCGTCGCGCGCGATGCGCCAGCAGCGCCGCCATGTATCCCGAGCCGGCGCCGATCTCGAGCGCCGACTCGTGCTTGCGCAGCGCCAGCGATTGCAGCATCCGCGCCTCCACCTTGGGCGCGAGCATGACCTCGCCGGTGGCCTTGCCGTCCAGCGTCAGCGGGATCTCCATGTCGGTGAACGCCATCCGCTGGTAGGCCGGCGGCACGAAGTTCTCGCGCTTGACGACGAACAGCAGGTCGAGCACATCCTGGTCCAGCACCTCCCAGGGGCGGATCTGCTGCTCGACCATGTTGAAGCGGGCACGTTCGAAGTCCATGGAATCTTCCAGAAATCTCTTAAAACTCAACATTTTAGCAATACCGACTCAACTGCCGGCGGCCGGCGCGCCGCTGCTGCCGCGCCGCCGCCGCCCGGGCAGCCGCCCGAGATCGTCCAGATACGTGTAGAGCAGCGGCACGACCAGCAGCGTCAGCAGCGTCGACGCCAGCACGCCGCCGATCACCGCGTGCGCCAGCGGCGCGCGCTGCTCGGCGCCTTCGCCGGCGCCGATCGCCAGCGGCAGCATGCCGAACACCATGGCCAGCGTGGTCATCAGGATGGGCCGCAGCCGGATCTCGGCCGCCTGCAGCAGCGCCTGGGCGCGCTCGACGCCGCGCGCCCGCGCCTGATTGGCGAAGTCGACCAGCAGGATCGCGTTCTTCGTGACCAGCCCCATCAGCATGATGAAGCCGATGATGGAGAACATGTTCAGCGTCGAACGCCAGGCCAGCAGCGCCAGTACGACGCCGATCAGCGACAGCGGCAGCGAGGCCATGATCGCCACCGGCTGCAGGAAGCTGCCGAACTGCGAAGCCAGGATCATGTAGATGAACAGCACGGCCAGGATCAGCGCCTGCACCGCATAGCCGAAGCTCTCGATCATGTCGCGGTTCGAGCCGCCGCTGACCAGCTGGTAGCCCGGCTGCACGTCGATGCCGGCCAGCCGCTGCGACAGCAGCGCGCCCGCGCTGCCCGGCGCGATGCCGTCGGCATTGGCCGAGATCAGCACTTCGCGGGTCAGGTTCTTGCGGTTGATCTGGGTCGGGCCGACGCCGGGCTCGAAGCTCGCGATCTGCCGCAGCGGCACCATGCGCGGGCTGCCGTCGGCATCACTGCGGTTCGAGCTCAGCGCCAGCCGCTCCAGATCGCCGATCGCGCCGCGCGAGTCGCGCGGCAGCCGCACCTTGACGTCGTAGTTCTCATCGTCCGGAGCGCGCCACGAGCTGGCCGATTCGCCGGCCAGCAGCGGACGCAGCACGGCACTCACCTGAGCGATGCCGACGCCCAGATCCGATGCCAGCGGGCGGTTGATCTGCACCGCCAGCGTCGGCTTGGCCGGCTTGGAGCTGCTGTCGACCTCCACGATCACCGGCCGTGCGAAGCCGGCGTTCACCGCGTCGATCGCGTGCCGCACCTCGCCGGCCAGCCGTTCGAGTTCGGCGATGTCCTGCCCCTGCACGCTGATCTGGATCGCCTTGCCCGAGCTGACCGCGTTCAGATTGCCCAGGTCGGTCAGCGTGATGCCGGGAATGCGCATCAGCCGCTCGCGCAGCGGCCAGCGCAGCTGGCTCACCGAGCGCGTGCGCTGGCCGCGGTCGACCAGCAGCGCGAACGCGCTGGCGTAGTTCTTGCCCTGAACCACGCCGGTGTTCACCGATCCGTAGGTCATGCGCACTTCGTCGAACTCGGCCAGCGCGGCCTGCACCTGCCGCAGCTTGTCCTCGGTGAACTGCAGCGACGAGCCCACCGGCGTGTAGAACTGGACGTAGACCTCGTTATTGTCGGCCTCCGGGACGAACTCGACGCCTATCCATTTCATCAACGGAAACGCCGACATGAATACCGCCAGCGCCGCGGCCAGCGTGATCAGCCGGTGCCGCAGCCCCCAGCGCAGCAGCGCGACGTAGGCGCCTTCGAGCTTCAGCATCGCGGCCTGGAAGACGCGCAGCAGCCGCGCCACCGGGCCCTTGCCGCGCGGGCCGTGCGCGTCGGGGTCGCGCCACACCGACGACAGCATCGGGTCGAGCGTGAACGCCACCAGCATCGACAGCAGCACCGCGAACGCGACGGTGACGCCGAACTGCTTGAAGAAGCGGCCGATGATGCCGCCCATGAAGCCGATCGGCAGGAACACCGCGACGATGGTGAAGGTCGTCGCGGCTACCGCCAGGCCGATCTCCTGCGTGCCGTCATAGGCAGCCTGCTTGTGCGGCTTGTTCATCGCCTGATGGCGGACGATGTTCTCGCGCACGACGATGGCGTCGTCTATCAGCAGCCCGACGCAGATGGACAGCGCCAGCAGCGTGATCAGGTTGATCGAGAAGCCCATCGCGAACATGATCAGGAAAGTGCCGATCAGCGAGATCGGCAGCGTCAGCCCGGTGATGACGGTCGAGCGCCACGACGACAGGAACAGGAACACGATGAGGACGGTTAGGATCGCGCCCTCGATGATGTTGCGCTGAACGCTCTTCACCGAGTTGCGGATCGAGGTCGAGGCGTCGCGCACCACCGCGATCGACACGTCGGGCGGCAGCTGCGCGCCCAGCTCGGCGACCACGCGCCGCACCGCGTCGACCATCGCGATCGTGTTCGCGCCCTGCGCCTTGACCACGTCGAGCGCGATCGCCCGCTGGCCGTCGAGCAGCGCGGCGCTTTCAGCCTCTTCCTCGCTGTCGACCGCCGCGGCCACCTGGCCGAGATAGACCGGCTGGCCGCCGCGGCGCGCCACGATGATGCGCTCGAAATCGGCCACGCTGCGCAGCCGGCCGCGGATCTGCACCACCTGCTCGCGATCGCGCGAGGTCAGGGCGCCCGCCGGCAGCTCCTGGTTCTCGCTGCGCAGCGCCTGCATGATCTGATCGACGCCGACCTTCAGCGCCTCCATCTCCGCCGGCCGCAGCCGGATCTGCACTTCGCGCTTGACGCCGCCGGCGAGCGTGACGCGGCCGACGCCGCGCACGTTCTCGATGCGCCGCTTGATCAGCTGGTCGGCCAGCGTGGTCAGCTCGCGCGCGTCGCGCGTCGGCGAGCGCACGGCCAGCGAGATCACCGGCAGGTCGTCGGGGTTGAAGCGCGTGATCAGCGACTCCTTCACCTCGTCGCGCAGCAGCGGTCGCACCAGCGCCACCTTCTCGCGTACGTCCTGCACCGCCTGCGCCGGGTCCACCGTCAGATCGAAGCGCACGATGACCACCGAGCTGCCCTCGTATGAGCGCGAGCTCAGCTCATAGACGCCGCTGATCGTGTTCACCTGCTCCTCGATCCGCCGCGTCACGTCGGATTCGACGACCTCGGGCGCTGCGCCCGGATACTGCGTGGTCACCACGACCACCGGAAACTCGACGTTCGGAAACTGCTCGACCGGCAGCCGGTGGTACGAGAAGATGCCCAGGACCAGGAAGGCCGCCATCATCATGGTCGCGAAGACCGGATGGGCGATCGAGATGCGCGTGAACCACATCGGCGGGGCTCGGGGTCAGCGCGCCGGATTGCCGGCGCGTACCGCGCTGCCGGTGCGTACCGCGCTGCCGGTCCGCAGCGTGCCCAGGTTGACGCCGACGATCTGCTCGCCGTCGCGCAAACCGTCGAGCACTTCCGCTGCTCCGACACCGCCGCCCGGCAGCCGCGCCGATTCGTCGCGCAGGCCGATGCGCACGTCGCGTTCGACCAGCCTGCCGTCGTCGATCAGATAGACGAACTGCCGGCCGCCCGCGTCGCGCACGGCGGCCAGCGGGATCAGCAGCACCTCATTGCGCTGCTCCAGCTGCAGCGAGCCCTGCGCGAACATGCCGGCGCGCACGCGGGCGTCGCGGTTCTCCAGCGCAATGTAGACGGGCACCGAGCGCGTGCCGCTCTGCGTGCCGGGATTGATGCGTACCACGCGGCCGGTGCGCGCGCCGTCCACGCCCTCGATGGTCAGCTCGACGCGCTGGCCCACCCGCACGGCGGCGACCTCGCGGGCCGGCACCGGCGCTTCGATCTCCATGCGGCTGAGGTCGATCAGCGTGAGGATGCGCGTATCGGCAGGCACCTTCTCGCCGACCTGGGCCAGCCGCTCGGCGACCACGCCGCTCATGGGCGCCGTCATCCGCGTGTCGGCCAGTGCCTTGCGGGCCTGGCTCAGCTGCGCGGCGGCCGCATCGCGCGCCGCGTTCGCCATCTCCACGGTCGACGCGGCATTGTCGAACGCGTTCTGCGAAATGAACTGGCGCTCGAGCAGCTGCCGGTTGTTTTCCAGCGTGCGGCGGGCCTGCGTCAGCTGCGCCTCGGCCGATCGCAGCTGCGCCTCGCGTTCGCGCACGCGCAGCTCGAAGTCGGTCGGATCGAGCCGCGCCACCAACTGGCCGGCCTTTACCTCGCTGCCTTCGCGCACGGCGATCTCGACGATGTCGCCTGCCACGCGCGACTTGACCGTGGTGCGGTCGACGGCCGCCAGCGTACCCGTGATCGGAATCGTGCGCGCGATCGAGCCCTGTCCGACGCGGTACAGATCGCCCGCGGCGAAGTCCAGCGCGCGAGCCGCGGCTGCCTGTTCGTCCGCGGCCGGCGGCCCGGCCTTACGCGCGGTTTGTCCGGCGCGCGGGGCCTGCACGGCGCCCGAGGTCTGCGCCGCGCCCGAGGTCCGCGCGGCGCCCGCGGCCTGTCCGTTGCCCGCAGCTTGCCCGGTGTCCGGGGCCCGCCCGTCGCCCGCGATGGCCGGCGCCCGCGGCCAGACGCCGGCCGCCCGCAGCGCGAAGAACCCGGCCAGCAGCGCGACGATCACGACGGCTGCGATGACTGATCGGCGGATCACGAATGAGAGCTTTCAGGAAGATCGGGGGACGCGCGCAGCGTGGCCAGGATGTTGTCCAGATGCAGGGCCAGGAAGCGTTCGATGGCGACGTCGTATTGCGGCGGACAGCAGGGTTCGATCGAATGCTTCCAGATGGCTCGTAGCACCAGCGGCGACATCCACAGATGGATGCTGGCCTCGAGATCGACCTGCCGGAACTCGCCTTCGCGAATGCCGCGCTGGATGATGGAGCCGAGCAGCGCCATGTTCGGCAGCACCACCTCTTCCTGGAAGAAGCGCGCGATCTCCGGAAAGTTGCCGGCCTCGCCGACCACCAGCTTGACGATGCCGGCCAGCGGCGTCGCGCCGAAATGCGACCACCATTCGTTGAAGAACCTGCCGAGCAGCGCGGCGCTGTCGGCGCTGGACGCCGCCACGTCCCGCTGGAAATCCTCGATCAGCGGCACGATGTTCTCGCGGACCACCGCCTTGAACAGGTCTTCCTTGCTCGGGAAGTACAGGTACAGCGTGCCCTTGCTGACGCCGGCGCGCGCGGCCACGTCATCGAGCCGCGTGGCCGCGTAGCCTTTCTCGACGAACAGCTGCAGCGCCGCGTCGAGCAGCTCGCCGGGACGCGCCTGCTTGCGGCGCTCCCAGCGCGGAGCGCGGGGCGGCTCGGCGGCAATCGACGGCGAACGAGGCATCGGAGGACGCGGCGGACCGGGGAGGGGCGGCGCAGAAGCCGGCGGTTAATGACCAGAGAGTCAGTAACAATTCTAGGCGCGATCGGCCTGTCCGTCAAAGGTCCTCTGCCGGCTCCCCCGTTTGCGTTACCCGCGCGCGACCGCTGCACTACCCTCTGCACTACCATTTGTCGCCATCCTTCCACCACTACCCCGGATGCCTGCCTCGCTGTCCCTCGACGCCTTCCCCAGCTTCACACTGGCCATCGCGCTGCTGTTCGCCGGCAAGGCGCTGACGCAGCGCTTCGAGCCGCTGCGCCGCTACGCGATTCCGGAGGCCGTGACCGGCGGCATGCTGTGCGCCGCCGTGGTTGCCGCGGTTTATCTGGCCAGCGGCCTGCGGATCGAGTTCGACCTCGAAGTGCGCTCGACGCTGATGCTGTACTTCTTCGCCGGGATCGGCCTGAAGTCCGACGTGCGCACCTTGCGCGAAGGCGGCCGCCCGCTGCTGATCCTGGCCGTGATCGCCGGTGCGTTCATCGTGCTGCAGAACCTGCTGGGCATGGCGGTGGCGGGCGGCTTCGGCCTGGATCCGCGCGCCGGCCTGATGACCGGATCGATCGCGCTCACTGGCGGGGTCGGCACCACGCTGGCCTGGGCCGACGACTTCACGCAGCGGCTGGGCATCGTCAATGCGCTGGAACTGGGTCTGGCCAGCAACATGGTCGGGCTGCTCGCCGCTTGCGTGGTCGGCGGACCGATCGCCGGCCATCTGATCCGCCGCTATCGCATTCCGCCTTCGGGCGACTCGCGGCTGGACATCGGCGTGCCGCGTGACGACGCGCACGTCCAGCTCGACTACTACGGCGTGCTGCGCGCGTGGCTGTGGCTGAACCTGGCATTGATGCTCGGCCATGTCGTGTCGCTGGGAGCGGCGCGGATAGGCCTCAATCTGCCGGCTTTCGTCGGCTGCCTGGTGGCGGGCATGCTGATCCGCAACATCGTGCCGGGCCTGCCGGGGCCGCGGTGGTTCGGCTCCTGGGCCGGCATCAAGCACGGCGTGGCACTGATCTCCGACATCTGCCTGGGCATGTTCCTCACCATGGCCCTGATGGGACTGCAGATCTGGGCGCTGACCGGAGCGCTCGGCTTCGTGCTGACCGCGCTCGTGCTTCAGATCGCGCTGGCGGTGGCCTATGCGCGCTGGGTCGTCTTCTTCGCGATGGGACGCGACTACCAGGCGGTCGTGGTCGCGGCAGGCTTCGGCGGCATCGCGCTGGGTTCGACGGCCACCGCCGTGGCGAACATGACGGCCGTCACGCAGCAGTACGGAGCGGCACACCGCGCGTTCATCGTCGTGCCGCTGGTCTGCGGCTTCTTCGTCGATCTGATCAATGCGCTGGTGATCTCCGTGATGGCGCGCTGACAACTCAGCGATTGCCTGTCAACTCGGCGCTTGCCTTTCCGGCTGCTTTCGCCTACCGTTCACGCTCCACGCTAGGGGTCCTGGCCGCGGCGGTGATCATCACCGACCAAGCCGGGTGAGAAAGACCCTCCGAACCTGATGCGGATAATGCCGCCGAAGGGAAGCATCGGCCTCGTGCCGCGGGCTGCGCTCCACTGCGCATCTCGCGGGCGACACCGGCCGGCGCGACAGCCGACCGGCTGTCGGCGGAGTCGTCCTGGCGTCCACTGCAACGTCAGGAGATCCGCATGAGCGCCCAGTCCGCCGTCCCATTCCGTGCCGCCACCGCAAGCGTCGACGACGCGGCGGTCCAGCCGCTGCCGAATTCACGCAAGATCCACGTTGCCGGCTCGCGTCCCGATCTGCGCGTGCCGATGCGCGAGATCCGCCAGAGCGATACGCCGCTTCACGTCGCCGGCTCCGCGGAGCCGAACCCGCCGGTCTTCGTCTACGACACCAGCGGCCCGTATACCGACCCCGAAGCCCGCATCGACATCCGCCGCGGCCTGCCCGCGTTGCGCGCCGGCTGGATCGACGAGCGCTCCGATACCGAAGTCCTCGACGGACCGAGCTCGGTATTCGGACAAGGCGAGCTCGCCGAGCTGCGCTTCGAGCTGACGCGCTCGCCGCGTCGTGCCCGCGCCGGCGGCAACGTGACGCAGATGCACTACGCGCGACGCGGCATCGTGACGCCCGAGATGGAGTTCGTCGCGATCCGCGAGAACCTGCGGCGGCGCGACTACGTCGACTCGCTGCGCGCCGCCGGCCCGCTCGGCGCGCGCATGGCGGAACTGCTGCTGCATCAGCATCCGGGACAGGCCTTCGGTGCGGCGATACCGGCCGAGATCACGCCCGAGTTCGTGCGCGACGAGGTGGCGCGCGGCCGCGCGATCATTCCGGCTAACGTCAATCATCCGGAGAGCGAGCCGATGATCATCGGCCGCAACTTCCTGGTGAAGGTCAACGCGAACATCGGCAACTCGGCCGTGTCCTCGTCGATCGGCGAGGAGGTCGAGAAGATGACCTGGGCGATCCGCTGGGGCGCGGACACCGTCATGGACCTGTCCACCGGCAAGCACATTCACGAGACGCGCGAATGGATCCTGCGCAACTCGCCGGTGCCGATCGGCACGGTGCCGATCTACCAGGCGCTGGAGCGGGTCGACGGCCGCGCGCAGGACCTGAGCTGGGAGATCTTTCGCGACACGCTGATCGAGCAGGCGGAGCAGGGCGTCGACTACTTCACCATTCACGCCGGCGTGCGCTTGCCGTTCATTCCGCTGACTGCGCGGCGCATGACCGGTATCGTCTCGCGCGGCGGTTCGATCATGGCCAAGTGGTGCCTGGCGCATCATCGCGAGAGCTTCCTGTACGAGCGCTTCGAGGAGATCTGCGAGATCCTGAAGGCCTATGACGTTGCCATTTCGCTCGGCGACGGCCTGCGGCCCGGCGCCATCCACGACGCCAATGACGAGGCGCAGCTGGCCGAGCTGCGCACGCTGGGCGAGCTCACGCAGATCGCATGGCGGCACGACGTGCAGGTGATGATAGAGGGGCCCGGCCACGTGCCCATGCAGCTGATCCGCGAGAACATGAGGCTGCAGCTGCACGCCTGCCACGAGGCGCCGTTCTACACGCTGGGACCGCTGACCACCGACATCGCACCCGGCTACGATCACATCACCAGCGCGATCGGCGCGGCGCAGATCGGCTGGTACGGCACCGCCATGCTGTGCTACGTGACGCCCAAGGAGCACCTGGGCTTGCCGAACAAGAAGGACGTGAAGGACGGCATCATCGCCTACAAGATCGCCGCCCACGCCGCGGACCTCGCCAAGGGGCATCCAGGTGCGCAGATCCGCGACAACGCGCTGTCCAAGGCGAGGTTCGAGTTCCGCTGGGCCGACCATTTCAATCTCGGCCTGGACCCCGACACCGCCAAGGACTTCCACGACGAGACGCTGCCCAAGGAATCGATGAAGACCGCCCACTTCTGCTCGATGTGCGGCCCGCACTTCTGCTCGATGAAGATCACGCAGGAAGTGCGCGACTATGCCGATCGTCATGGGCTCAGCGAGCGGCACGCGCTGCAGCAGGGCATGCAGCAGAAGGCCGTCGAGTTCGTGAAGCGGGGGGCCGAACTCTACGGCCCGCGCTGAGCGCGTCAGGCGAGCGCCTCAGTCGAGCGCCTCAGTCGAGCGCCTTCCAGGTCTCGAACACCTGCTCGCGCGCGATGCGTCCACAGCGCATCTGGAACACGTGCAGCAGGCGCAGCTCGACCCGCGTGCCCTTGGCGACGGGCGCGTTCAGCATGCCGTCGCCGACCAGGCGGAAGCGCACCGTCGTATCGTCGAACACGCGCTCGGCGGTGGCGAAGCGATCGTTCGGGATGATCTCGACGTCGGCCAGCGACGCGAACATTTCGATGTAGTTGCGGCGGATCGCTTCATGCGTGTCCAGATGCAGGCCGCGGCCGGGCACTTCGAGCACCACGTCGTCGGTGTACAGGCTCATCACCAGATCGGGGTCGACCGCCTCGTTGCGCATGTGCTCCTCGACGACTAGCAGGTTCTGCGCGATCACATCATGGTTCATTTCAGTTCTCCACGTTGAGTGAGGGCTTCAGGGACAGGCTTCGGGAACGCTTCAGGAACAAATAGACAGACAGTCTGATTATTATAGACATATATTCTGTCTATATGGCAACATGTCGGCATGCAGCAACGAATTCATCGCCGCCGCGGCGGCCGCGGCGCAGGCGCCCCGCTCGATCCCCGCCTCGATGCCCGTCCCGATGCCAGCCCTGCCTCCGAACGCGATCCTGACCCCGACTTCGCTGCGGGCGCAAGCCCGGGCCAAGATCCCGGCCGAGGTTCAAGCCGCGATCTCGACGCCCCGCGCGCCGGCCGCACGCTGGGCTTCCTGCTGCGCGCAGCCTACGAGCGGCTCGCCGATCATGTCTATGGCCAGCTCAGCGGCGCCGGTTTTCCCGAAGTGCGCGTTTCGCATTCATCGGTGTTCCGCCATATCCGGCCCGGCGGTTCGCGCGTCACCGATCTGGCTGAACGTGCCGGCATGGCCAAGCAGAGCATGGGTTATCTGGTCGACCATCTGGTGGCGCACGGCTACGCGGAACTGGTGCCCGATCCCAGCGATGGCCGCGCGCGGCTGGTCAAGCTCAGCCGCCGCGGCAACAAGCTGCTCGATACGCTGGTGCGGCTAAGCGCCGAGTCCGAAGCCGAGCTGGGACGCGTGATAGGCGAGCCCAACCTTGGCGTATTGCGGGCCGGGCTGGAGCGCTTCGTCCTGGGAGCTGGAGCGAAGCAGGCAGCCCCTGCGCCTGCGCCGCGCACCGCCGCCGGTCAGCGTCCCAGCAGGCCGCGCAGCAGCTCCGCCGCACCGCGCCGGCCGCGCTCGGGCGGCGCCGGCTGATCGTCGCGCTGCGCTGCCGCGCCCTCCGGCAGACGCAGCCGGCGTGCCAGTTCGTTCTTCAGCGCACCGGCGGCTAGCCCGGCGGCATCGACGCGATACGTCAGCGCATCGAACGGCCCGCTGATCTGCACCGGAATGGTCAGGCCGCGCAGGCGCGAACGGTCGGCGCCGCCCTGGCCGGCGAGCGTGCCGACCACCGAGACCTGAGCCAGATAATCGAGATGCTCGTTCGGCAGGTCCGCGCTGCCGGCGCCGCCGATCCGCAGCAGCGGTGAGCGCAGGTCGAGATCGTGGCTGCGGGCGATGCCGTCCTTCAGATCGAAGCTGATGCGCAGCGACGCGAACTCGGTCCGCTGCCCGCCGTCGGCCGGCGCCTCCAGCCGCGCACTCTGGCCGATCAAGGACTGCAGCCGGCGCAGCAGCTGCGCCATGTCCACGCCTTTGAGCGCGCCGTCGCGCAAGGCGATGCGCGCATGGCCGTCGAGTGAACGTTCGATCGCCTCCGTGGAGAAGCCGCCGGCGTTGAGCTGTAGCTCGAGATCGCCGCGTCCCTCCAGCAGATCGCGTCGCGCCAGCCCGCGCAGCGCGGCTCCCGCGTCCACGTCGGACAGCCGCAGCCGCAAGCCGTGCCGCCCCTGCGCGGTCACCACCGCATTGCCGGCCAGCCGACCCTGATAGACGGCCGCGCCGAACTCCGGCAGTTCGATGCGTGCACCTCCCGAGCGCACGGCGGCAGCGAACCCGGACGCCTCGATGCCGGCGATCTTCAGCGAATCGACGTGAAGCGTGCCGTGGCTGTCGATGTTCGCTGCCCACTGGATCGCCGCTGCGGCGCCGATCGGAGCGCTGGGCGCTGTCGATGCGGCGCCGGCCGCGGGCTTGGCTGCGGACGGGGCCGTGGATGGAGCGGTGGACGGGGCAGCCGACGGCGCAGCAGGTGAGGTAGCAGGTGAGGCAGCCGACGGGGTCGCAGACGGGGCCGCAGAGGGGGCCGCAGACGGCGCCCCGGACGGGGTCGCGGGTTTCGTCACCGGCGCGGCGTTCGACGATGCCTGCGATGACCCAGGCAATGCCCGCTGCGACGATGCGCTCGACGCCGCAGACTGCTTCGCGTTGCTCGCCCCTTGCGTGCCGGCTGCAGCTGGCGGCTGCTGAGCCGGACGCGCCACATCCGGATCGCGGCTGATGCCGTAGCGGTCCAGATCGACGCGCGCCGCATGCAGCTCATAGCGGATCGCCAGCGGCGACCAGCGTGCCGTGGCGGCGCGCAGTTGCAGCGGCGCATCGTCCAGGCTGCCTTGCAGCGACAGCTCGCCGAGCTGGCGGCCGCGGTCGATCAGGCCGTCGGCCTGCAGCGACAGCCTCATGCCGTCGGCGGGCAGGGCGGATCCGTGCAGCTCGAAGCTGCCGTTCCAGCGCGGCCACTGGATCCGCTGCAGGCTGGAGTCGAGCGACATCGAGCCGACGACGTGACCGCGGCCGCGCAGGGCCTCATGATTCAGCTCGACGTCGCCAACGATGTCCGAGAAGACGATCCGGCCGCCGTCCAGGCGCGGTGCGGCGATCTCCAGGCGTGCATCGGAGCGCTGCGCCGGGCGGTCTATGGTCAGCCGCGCCTTGATCGGCTGTCCGCGTGCCTCGTCGGGCGCCAGGCCGAGCGCCGGCGCATCGAAGCTGGCCGACAGGCCGTCGCCCGAGCGCAATTGCAGCGCCACGCCGGCCAGCTCGAAGCGGCGTCCTGGCGGATCGACGGCGAAGGCCGCCGCCGATACGCGCGCATCCAGCGACGGCGCCGCTGGCGCTTTGCCGCGCGCCTGAACGTCGAGTGCCGACAGCCGGATCGCCGCATTGTCGAGGTCCACCGTATAGCGGCTGGCCGCCTGGATCTGCAGATCCAGCGTGCCTCCATCGTTGCGCAGCCGCCCCGACAGCCGCAGCGCCCCCGGCTGCCGCGACGCCAGCCGGTCGAGCGCCAGCTCGACGCTCTCGGCCCGCCAGCGCAGGCCGGAGCTTTCGTCGTGCCAGTGCAGCGCTGCCGAATGCAGCTCCACGCCGGCGGCACCGATCAGCGCCGGCACCGGCGGAGTCCCGCCGTCGCGGCGGGCGGGCGCACCGGAGCCGGCGGCCCCCGAGCCCGCCGAACCGGCGCGGGCCGCCTCGACGTCCGGTCCCGGGCCCAGCAGATCATCGAAATTGGTCCGCCCGTCCGCGAAGCACCGCGCGTCGATCCGCAGCTGGTCGAGCACGATGCGTTCGACGACGATGCGTCCGGACAGCAGGGGCCACACGGCGATGCGCACGTGCGCCGCTTCGATGCTGGCGAAATCGCCGTCGCCGCCGGGCCCCGACAAGCGCGCGCGCTCCACCGACAGTCCCGGCCGCGGCAGCAGTGTCGGAGACAGCGGACCGTCAATGGTCAGCACGCGGCCGGTATGCGCTGCAACGGCCTCCGTCAGCCGCGTCTTGTAGCGCTCGACGTCGAACGACGCGATCAGCCCCAGCCCGACGAGCACGATGACGGCGACGGCGGCGATGGCAGCGATCAGGGCGGGGCGCGGACGCATTCAGAGGCGCGCGGGCGGCGCGCGGCGGGCGGGTGAAACCAGGGAGCGCCATTATCTGGCATTCGCGGTGCTACCCGCGCCGCCCGAGATTACAGCCTGTTACCACTGTTGCAGTTTGCAGGCTGTGCAGGCGCCGCGGCCGCCTCTACGATCGAATCGTGCCTGACCCTGAACCAAGGAGCTGATCATGATTCCTCGCACTTCCGTCTCCCGCATCGCCATCGCGGCCGCTGCGCTCACAGCCGGTTTGTTCGCCGCTCAGGCGCAGGCAGCCAGCCCCGTGCTGGGCGCCGCCGTCGGCGGCGGCACCGGCGCGCTGATCGGCCAGGCCGTGGGCGGCCGCGACGGCGCGGTGATCGGTGGCGTGATCGGCGCCGTCGTCGGCGCGGCGGCCACCCAGCACGCTCGGCCCGCCTACGGCGCCGTGAGCGTGTACCCGGAAACCGTCGTCTATCCGAGCCCCCCGGTGGTCTATCCGCGTCCGCCGGTCGTGTACTCGCCGCCTCCCGTGGTGTACTCGCCCCCGCCGGTCGTTTATTCGCCGCCCCCGGCGGTGTATCGCGCGCCGCCGCGGGTGGTCTACCAGCCGGTGCGGGTCGCGCCGCCGCGCGGACCGGTTTACCATGTCCGGGACGAGCCTCGCGGCCGCTGGGGACATGGCGGCCGCGACGATCGCCACGACCGTCACGACCGTTATTCCCAAGACCGTTATCGCCGTTGAGCCCGCCGCCGCTTCCTGAACCACCCCATGCGATCGGCGCCGCCGCCAGCATCCTGAACCTGGCCGCGGCGCTGGCCGCCCGCTTCGGCGCACCGGCCGGCGCCTCGCCGCTCGCCGAGCCGCGGCTGCGTGCCGCGCTCGCATCCGCCCGCTCGGTGGTCCTGGTCGTCTTCGATGGCTTCGGCGTGCGTCAGCTGGACGATCACGTCAGCTCCGGTGCGCTGGCCGACTGCCGCCTCAGCACGCTGAGTTCGGTCTTCCCCTCGTCGACCGCGCCGGCCATGACCTCGTTCGCCACCGCGCTGCCGCCGGCCATGCACGGCAATCCGGGCTGGTTCGTCTGGTCGTCGGCCCAGCATTGCATGGTGCGCAGCCTGCCGCTGGACGTGCGCGGCGACCCTCGCACGCCGGTGGCGGCCGCCAGCCTGTGGTCGTGGCAGCCATGGCCCGCGGCCAGCCGCTCGCCGTGCCTGGCCTGGCTGCCGGCCGACATCGCCGAATCACGCTATTCGCAGTATGCGTATGCCGGCTCGACGCGGATCGGCTACGAGGATCCGCAGCAGATCATCGATGCGCTGGCCGATGCGCTGCGCGCGACGCCCGGCGGACTGTTCGCGCAGGTCTATCTGCCGCAGTTCGACGCGATCAGCCACGTGTTCGGTTGCCGCAGTCCGCGTGCGGCGAACGTGGCGAGCGGCTTCGATCGCTGGTTCGAGGCGCTGGCCGACCGCCTGCGCGCCTTCGACGTACTGCTGCTGGCGACCGCCGATCACGGTTTCATCGACATCGCGCCGCAGGATCAGCATCATCTGGCGGATCATCCGTCGTTGGCCGCCTGCCTCGGGCGGCCTCTCGCCGGCGAACCCCGTGTCCCGTTCTGCGACGTGCTGCCGGGGCGCGAGGATGAATTCGCCGACGGCGTCCGGCAGGCATTCGCGGATGCCTTCGACGTCTATCCGAGCGGGGAACTGCTCGCCGCGGGATGGTTCGGGCCTTCTACGCCGCCTGCTTCGGCTTCCGATTCGGCTTCGGCATCGGCATCGGCATCGGCTTCTGTTTCTGCTTCAGCGGCGAGCGCTGCTTCGTCCGCCGCTGCCGGCATCCTGGGCGATCGCCTCGGCACGCATCTGCTGATCCCGCGCGGAAACGCCGTGCTGATCGATCAGGTCGAAGGCGAAAAGCCGCTGTCGATGATAGGCATGCACGGCGGACCCAGCGACGACGAAATGCGCGTGCCCTTGATGGCGGCTTACCGCGGGCGTCCGCTGGCTTGAGCGCGCGGCCGGGAGCCGCCGCCGTCAGCAGGGTCGCGTTTCACTCTCCAGCCGAGTCAGCCAGCGCATTGCGTGGGCGCGCGAGTCGCCGCACATGCCCGGCTCGGGCGCCAGCGACCGGCACACGCCGGGGCGCTCGGGGCGGCCGAACAGCTTGCAGCGCTGCTGCTCGTCCAGCTGAATGCAGCGCACACCGGCCGGCTTGCCCTGCGGCATGCCGGGAATGGCGCTGGAAATCGAGGGCGCAGTACAGCAGGCGCCGCATCCGGGTCGGCAGTGCATGCCGCCGATCATAGCCCGTTCACGCGCCGTGACGCCTACGCGCGGTAACATCGCGGCAAGCCCGCGTCGCCCCGGCGTCGCGGTTCTGTCCGTCCGCCTCTTCGATTCGCAATCGCCGTGAGCACTGCTTCCCGCCCTTCGATCCCCAATGCCCTGACCATCGCCGGCATAGACCCGTCGGGCGGCGCCGGCATCTATGCCGACCTGAAGGCATTCTCCGCGCTCGGCGCCTACGGTGCCGGCGTGGTGGCAGCGCTGACGGCGCAGAACACGCAGGGCGTCACCGGCGTTCATGGCGTGCCGCCGGCCTTCGTGCGTCTGCAGCTCGACACGCTGTTCGCCGACCTGCGCATCGATGCCGCCAAGATCGGCATGCTGGGCACTGCCGAGATCGCCGTCGCGGTCGCCGAAGGTTTGTCCAAGCCGATCGCCGCCGGCCGCTTGCCGCACCGCGTGGTCGACCCGGTGATGGTCGCCAAGAGCGGCGACACGCTGCTCGGCCGCGAAGCGATCGCCACGCTGATCGAGGCCATCCTGCCGCTGGCCACCATGATCACGCCCAACCTGCCCGAAGCCGGCGTGCTGCTCGATGCGCGCGCCCCCGACTCGCCACGCGAGATGCAGCGCACCGCCGAACGGCTGCGCCGCCTGCTGCCCGACAGCGGCCAGTGCTGGGTCCTGCTCAAGGGCGGACATCTGAGCGGCGACCCCATCGATCTGCTGCATGACGGCGATCGCATGATCGAACTGGCGGGGCCGCGCATCGAGACGCGCAACACGCACGGCACCGGCTGCACGCTGTCGGCCGCCATCGCCGCGCTGCTGGCCCATGGCCGGCCGGCCGAAGAAGCCGTGCGGCTGGCCAAGGCCTATCTGACCGAAGCGATCCGCCGCTCAGGCGAGCTGCAGGCCGGTTCCGGTCACGGGCCAGTGCATCACTTTCACGGCTGGTGGCCGCGCGCGACGCAGCGTTGAAGTGTCAGGCGCCGCGCCCGGGGCGCGCGGGCCGCAGCTCTCGCGAAGCCGTCCTCGCGACGCGATCCGCCACCCTCGAGTCCCAGTTCAGTGATGGAGTACCGCCGTAGCGGCGGCCGCACGCCGTATGATCGCGGCTTGTCCGGGAGTCCGCATGTTCGAATTGCTCTATGCGCTGCCCTTGCTCGTGAAGGCAGCGATTCTGGGAATCGTCGAGGGCCTGACTGAATTCCTGCCGATCTCCAGTACCGGACATCTGATCCTGGCCAGCAGCCTGCTCGGTTTCGCCGGCGAGAAGGAGAAGATGTTCTCGGTGGCGATCCAGACCGGCGCGATGTTCTCCGTCATCTGGTACTACCGCCGCCGCATCGCCGACACCGTCACCGGCCTGACGCACGACCCGCGCGCGCAGCGCTTCGCAATGAACGTGATCATCGCGTTCCTCCCCGCGGCCGTGCTCGGCGTGCTATTCGGCAAGTACATCAAGGCCTATCTGTTCAAGCCGGTGCCGGTGGCGCTCGCGTTCATCATCGGCGCGTTCGTCATCCTGTGGGTCGAGCGCCGCCAGCGGCAGGGCCGCGCCGCACCGCGCATCACCGACATCGATGCGCTCAAGGCTTCCGACGCGGTCAAGCTGGGCATCGCGCAGGCGTTCGCACTGATCCCCGGCACCAGCCGTTCCGGCGCCACGATCATCGGCGGCATGCTGTTCGGACTGTCGCGCAAGGTGGCCACCGAGTTCTCGTTCTTCCTGGCGATTCCGACGCTGATCGGCGCCGGCATCTACGACTCGTGGAAATACCGCCACCTGCTGACGGCTGCCGATCTGCCGCTGTTCGGCGTAGGCCTGCTGTTCGCGTTCTTCAGCGCGCTGGCCTGCGTGCACTGGCTGATCCGCTACGTCGCGTCGCACGACTTCGTGCCGTTCGCGTGGTACCGGATCGCGTTCGGGCTGCTGGTGCTGCTGACGGCCTGGGCCGGCTGGGTCGACTGGGTGGCCTGAGGCGAATGGCGCTAGGGCGAATGGTGCTAAGGCGAATAGCGCAACGGAAACAGCACCCGGAACGTCGTGCCGCCGCTGTCTCTCGATTCGACCTCGACGGTGGCATCGAGCAGCTCGGTCAGGCGCTTGACGATGGACAGGCCGATTCCCTCACCGGACTTCTGCCCCGCCGCCGCTGCGATCAGGTGGGCATCGCGGCTGGCGCTGTCGCTGGCGCCGGACGTCGAAGCGGATGCCGGTGTCGAAGCCGAGGCCGAGGCTGAGGCTGAGGCCGAAGAGGGGGTAGGCGCCGCAGCCGCAGCCGCATCCGCATCCGCCGTAGCCGTGCGCGACGCCTCATGCGCCGCAGCCGCAGCCGTTTCCTCCGACGACTGCGACCGTTCCGTCGCGTCCTTCAGCGCCTCGGTCATCGGTGCGCCGCCGAGCCGGAAACCCGGCCCCGTATCCGCTACCGACAGCTTCCAGCGCTTGCCGTCGGTATCCTCGCCGGGCTCCCAGCGGACCGAAACGCCGCCGTGCTGCGTGTACTTCAGCGCGTTGAGCACCAGATTCTGAGCGATGCGGCGCACCTTGGACGAATCGCCTTCGACCTGCAGTGTCGGCGGCCCCTCCAGACGCAGATACAGCCCCCGCTCCTGGGCGAAAGCCTGCATGCCGTCGCATAGTTCCGTCAGTACCGCTGCGACGTCGAACTCCGCCAGCTGCCGCCGCTCGCTGCCTGCGTGCAGCTTGGCCAGGTCGGTCACGTCGTCGAGCAGATGGCGCAGCCAGCGGACATTGCGATCGAGCATGCGCAGAAACCTGTCGCGTACTTCGTCGCAGGCATCGCTGCGCTGCAGGCCGTAGGTGGCACTGGCCACGACGCCGACGTTGCTGCGCAGGTCATGCGCCATCTGCCGCCACAGTTCCGTGCGCTGCAGGTCCATCTCGTTCAGATCGCGCAGCGCCTGTTCCAGATCGCGGACGTGGCCGGCAGCCTCGACGCGCTGCAGCCGGAAGTACTCGGACGAGCTCTGCTCCACGTCGTGCGTATAGGTCGTGGCCCAGGCGGCACGCGCCATGCGCATGACTTCCGGCGCGACGGCAGGCCGGTCGTGCGCATACGCATCGAGTTCCGCCACCATTACTTCGTTGAGCAGGCCCAGCTCGCGCACTACTTCATGCAGGTCATAGCCTTGCTGCCAGCGCTGCAGTCCATGGGCTGTCGCGACGTTACCTGCGACCGCTACTTCGCGCGGCACCGGGGCCGCGCGCAGACGCTCCTCGAATGCCGCCAGCACGGCCGGAATGTGATCGTTCAACTGCGTGCGCGGCAGCGCATCGCCGGTCGTCAATCGCGGATCGCGCCGGATCGCGATGCGCCAGCGCGCCAACAGCGCTTCGCGGCGGTCGCGCAGATGATCGGCCAGCCTGATCCGTTCCGACTCGTGGCTAGGATCCATCTCCGGCTCTCCCCTGTCCCTCGCCGCGCTGCCAGGCTCAGGCGTCCGGCGCGGCGGCGCGGGCGCGAAACAGCAGATCCCACACGCCGTGCCCGAGGCGGACACCGCGCTGCTCGAACTTCGTCACCGGCCGCCAGTCGGGGCGCGGCGCGAAGCCGCTCGATGCATCGGCCGATTCGCCGACCACCACCGGCCCGGCCGTGTTTTCGAGCCGCGGCTCGCGCGACAGCACGTCGAGCATCTGCAACGCATAGTGTTCCCAATCCGTGGCGCAATGTACATAGCCGCCGGGCGCCAGCCGGCTCGCCAGCAGCGCCACGAACGGCGGCTGGATCAGGCGGCGCTTGTGGTGCCGTTTCTTGGGCCACGGATCGGCGAAATAGACGTGGACGCCGGCCAGCGTCCCCGGCGCGATCATGTCGCGCAGGACCTCGACGGCGTCATGCTGGATCAGCCTCAGGTTGCCCAGCTCCTGCTGCTCGATGCGCGCCAGCAGCGCGCCGACGCCGGCAGGATAGACCTCGATGCCTATGAAATCGCTGTCCGGATGCGCGGCCGCGATGCGTGCCGTCGTTTCGCCCATGCCGAAACCGATCTCGACGATCAGCGGAGCGCTGCGGCCGAACAGCTGCGCCGCATCGATCGGCGCGGGTTGGTAAGGCACGGACCAGCGTTCGCGCAGCGTCTCATAGGCCTGCCGCTGGCCGGTCGTGAAGTGGCCGCGGCGACCGGAGAAGCTGCGGATATGCGGATGCGGTCCTGCCCCCGGCTCCCCGGGCTGACTGCCTTGCTGCGACGACGGCGGCAACTGCTGCCCCTGCACTCCGTTCATGCCGGCCGATGCGCGGCGATCAATCCGGTGGTCGGCGACGACGGCGTGGCGCTGTACAGCTTCCTCGGCATGCGCCCGGCCAGATAGGCTTCGCGTCCGCCCTGAACCGCCAGCCGCATCGCACGCGCCATCCGCACCGGTTCGCGCGCAGCCGCCACGGCGGTGTTCATCAGCACGCCGGCGCAGCCCAGCTCCATGGCGATCGCGGCATCGGACGCGGTTCCCACGCCGGCGTCGACGATGATCGGTACCTGCGCCTTCTCCAGGATCAGCTGCAGATTCCACGGGTTCAGAATGCCCATGCCGGAGCCGATCAGCGAAGCCAGCGGCATCACGGCGACACAGCCCATTTCCTCCAGCCGCTTCGCCTGCAGCGGATCGTCGCTGCAGTAGACCATCACCTCGAAGCCCTCGCGGACCAGGGTTTCGGCCGCCTTCAGCGTCTCCGGCATGTTCGGGTACAGCGTATGCGGATCGCCTAGCACCTCGAGCTTGACCAGCGTATGGTCGTCGAGCAGCTCGCGCGCCAGCCGCAGCGTGCGCACCGCGTCATCGGCGCTGTAGCAGCCCGCCGTGTTCGGCAGGATCGTGAAACGCTCGGGCGACAGGAAATCCAGCAGGTTCGGCTCGCCGGCGTTCTGGCCGATATTGGTGCGGCGTATCGCGACCGTGACGATCTCGGCGCCGCTGGCTTCCACCGCGGCTCTGGTTTCTTCGAAGTCGCGGTACTTGCCGGTGCCGATCAGCAGGCGGGACGAGAACTGGCGGCGGCCGATGGTCAGCGTGTCAGGGTTCTGAGACATGATCTGGAAGGAGCAGGGCGCCCGGTGTGGGCGGTCAGCCGCCGCCGACGGCGACGACGATCTCGAGCCGGTCACCGGGTTCGACCGGTTCCAGCGGATGGCGGCTGCGCGGCACGATGGTGCCGTTGCGCTCGACCGCGATCCGGCGGCCGGCGAGCTCGAGTTCGGCCAGCAAGGCCGACACGGTGGCCGGCGACGGCAGCGGCCGCGGCTCCCCGTTGACGACGATGGTATGCATCAACGAATTGTCGCATGCCCCGGCGGGGGTGGGCGCGCGACGCGCGGCGGCAGCGTTTCCGGCGCGCAGCGCGCCCCGGCATGAGCGCGCCCCGGCATGAGCGCGCTACAGCATCTCTTCCGGCGCGAAGGGGCCCACCAGCGTCAGCAGAAAGCGCAGCAGCAGGCTCGCGTCGGGTTCGTCGTCGGTGCTCGTCGTTTCGGCGGGCGGCGCTGCGGCGGTCGGCGCTGCGGCGGCCACCCCGGCCGCCGAAGTCTCCGCAACTCTCGCCCTCAAGGTCCCCCCGCCCCCGGTCCCCGCCGGCGCGCCGCTGGCTGCGCGAGCCGTCCAGATCAGCCGCTGGTCATCGTCCAGCGACAGCCGGTAGCTGCTGCTCGCGCTGACATCCTCGTACAGATCGACCAGCTGCTTCGCCAGCGTCCGGCTGCGGATGATCAGCCCCAGCTCGGAATTGAGCAGCGCTGAGCGGGGATCCATGTTCATCGAGCCCACCAGGATGGTGCTGCGGTCGATCACCATCGCCTTCACGTGCAGGCTCGCCTGCGACGAGCCGAAGGCCCCGAGCCGGCTGCGCGGCGTGCCGATCTCGCGGCGCAGCTCATGCAGCTCGACACCGGCGCGCAGCAGCGGCACGCGGTAGCGCGAATAACCGACGTGCACCACCGGCGCATCGGTGGCCGCCAGCGAGTTCGTCAGCACCCGCAGCTTGACGCCGCGTTGTCGCATCGCCTCCGCCAGCGCAACGCCGCCTTCGCCCGGCACGAAGTAGGGCGAGATGAGAATCACTTCCTGCCTGGCCGACTGCACCAGACCGACGATGTTCTGCGCCAGCGTGTCCTCGACGTCCGGCTCGTCTTCGCGCTCGATCTTGGCCGGCGTGTCAGCGACGACGACCGCCGGTACCCAGACCGGCCTCAGCCGCCCGGCCAGCAGTTCCCGCACCCGGGCCATCGCGTCGCGCGGCGAAGCGGGTGCCGGCGTACCCGTGCCGACCTCGGCGAGCGCACTGCTGTCCGGCTCCGCTGAGCCGATCAGCATCTGCGCCGGGTAGGCGAGCGGACTGTTCCAGAACGCATCGAACGACGCCGACAGCTTGCGCACGACCGGCCCGACCGCCAGCACGTCCAGATCGAGGAAGTTGCTCGTGTCGCTGTGCACGAAATACGCTTCGCCGAGATTGCGCCCCCCGGTCACCGCCATCGAGTTGTCGGCCACGAACATCTTGCTGTGCATGCGCCGGTTGATGCGCGACAGGTCGGTCAGCGAGGCCATGATGCGGCTGATCGTCGACAGCCGTCCCGCCGGAAACGGGTTGAACAGCCGCACCTCGATGTTCGGATGCGACGTCAGCCTCAGGAATGCCTGATCCTTGCCGGCCGTGTTCAGGTCATCCACCAGCATGCGCACGCGAACGCCTCGTTCCGCCGCCGCATGCACGCGCTCCAGGATCGCCGCCGTGGACCGGTCGTTCTCGACGATGTAGTACTGCAGGTCCAGCGTCCGCACCGCCGCATCGGCCAGCGCATTGAGCGCATCGAACGCATCCTCGCCCGCGATCAGCAGCTTGAAGCCCGACAGCGATCCGCGCGGCGAAGACTGCGTCGCCCAGCGGCCCAGCGGCGTCGCCTGCGCGTTCTCGATCGCGTGCGTATCCGGCCTTTCCGGCGGCGGCGGCAGCGTCGCGCACGCACTGAGGGTCAGAGCGAACATCGGCACCGCCAGCCACGGCCGCAGCCGGCGGGCGACGATCGAAGAAAAGCGCAACGCTGGCATTCCGGATCTCGCTGTCGTGAGCCGATGCGGGGGACAGAGCCGGCCGCGCGGCCGGCGTCGAGGCGGGGTGCCTCGTTCGGCAGATCCGGCAAATGGCGTGCCCGGGCCTACGGCCCAAGCACCGGCGTGCCCGCCGCAAACCGGCGGCTCACTGTCGCGCGCCTAGCGTCGTCGCCGCATCGCGCGGCGCGATCGCATCCGCAGTGGCGTCGAATTGATACAGCGGCCGATGAGCCTCCGCCGCGCCCGGCCCAGCCAGCGCCGCGTCGATGATCACGCTGCCTGCCAGCGGCGCGAAGCTGGCCGTATCGACTGGCGCCGCACTGCCGGTGAGCAGATTCGCCGTGCCGTCGACGCTGCCGCGCAGCGTCTGATAAGGACTCTGCGGCTGCCAGCCGGTATTGATCCAGTTGCGGCCCAGATTCAGCACGCCGTCGGGCACCCATGCGCTGCCCACGCCGTCGTTCTCCGCCGTGCGCAGCCGCGGCGTGCCCTCGAAATGGAACACATTGTTCCAGGCCTCGACCGTTTCCTCGGTCGTCGAGATGCGGAACACGCTGCCGCCGCTCGTGCCGTACACGGTATTGTGAAAGAAATGAAGCGTGCCCTTGCGGAACAGAGGCTCGCCCCAATTGCCGCCCGGCGTGCTGCCGAAGTGATCGCCGCCGTAGTGCACGACGGCGCGCGCCGCGTTCGAGGTCTTCAGGATGTTGCCGTAGACCAGAGTGCGGCGATAGGCCGGATCCGCCAGCGCCGTAGCCGGGTAGTCTTCGGCCTCGACCAGATCGAGATTGTGCGCACCGCCGTCGATGTAGTTATAGCGGATCACGCTGCCCACCGATCGATCCTTGTGCTGGTTGCCGGTGGCGCCGCGTCGCATCGGACCGTAGTGATTGAACTCGAGCAGCAGGTTCACGCTCTGCAGATAGGTCGTGTGCTCGAACCAGTCGTCGACGATGCCGTTGCCGTCGAAGCGATTGCCGGCCACGCGCAGATTCCTCGTGACCGCGAAGTCGCCGTCATCGGTCGAGCGGCTGAAGATCGCCATCTGGCAATCGCTGATCTGGTTGTCGGCGATCGTGACGTCATGACCGCGATCGAGCCAGATGCACGCGCCGAATCGCTCATACGCGCGCATCGCGCCGCGCGCGTCGCTGAAGCGATAGTCCGGATGCGCACCGCGAATCGCCAGGCCGTCGATCTGGATGTGGCGCGGATAGGCCGTCCACCCCTGCGACGCCAGCGCCTTGATGACGATGATCGAACGCGTCTGGTGGATGTCGTTCGCCGCCGTGCCGTAGTCGCCGTTGGCCGACAGCGTGGCCGGCGTCGTCGCATCCTTGCCATCGATGACCGGCCGCTGGCCATCCGGTCCGCGTACGCCGCAGATCCGTACCGGCTTGTCGGCGGTGCCCTGCGCCGCGATCAGGAACTTCGTCTTGTACGGAAGCTCGCGATGGAAGATGCGGACGGTGTCGCCTGGCTGCAGCGCCGTCCAGGGGATCTGGTTCAGTTCGGCGTACGGCTTGCCGGGGCCGGCCTGGTAGTCGGTGGCGCCGGGAATGCCTGAGGGGGCGCACGGAGCCAGATCGGGGACCAGACTGGAGGTGGATGCCGGCACCGGGGGCGGAGCCGGCGAAGGAGCAGGAGCAGGCGAGGGGGCAGGCGAGGGGGCCGGTGCCGCGCTCTCCGGTCCGTCGCCGCCGCCACCGCAGGCGTTCAGCGCGCCGCCTATCAGCAGCAGCATCGGCAGTATCCATGGAGATCGGGCGGCGGGGCGCATCACGCGAGCAGGCACGACTTCACCTTCTATCTGGAGGTGATCAATGCTAGCCGGCGGCCGCCGGAATCAGCGCGCTGCGGCGACGAACGGTCGGCATTG